>CAYOQR010000013.1:0-96580 GCA_964406155.1 uncultured Rhodospirillaceae bacterium
ACGGGCCGCAGATCGATCTCGTCTCCTTGACGGCCAGGACCCCTGGGGGCGGCAGCCTCTCCGGCTCCGGCAAGATCGCGCTCGACGGCAACCGGCCGATCACCCTTTCTCTGAAGGCCAATCAGGCGCAATTGGTCGATACCCAGATGGCTTCCGTCGTGACGGATGCCGATCTTGGCATCAATGGTGACCTCGAGCATCGCATCGCCCTGACCGGCACGGTCAAGATCCGCAAGGCGGAGATCCGCATCCCCGACAGCCTGCCGCCCAGCGTACAGACCATTCCGGTGGTCGAAGCCAATGCCTCGCCGGCGCGCAAGGCCCGCATCGAAGCCAGCCAGCAACAGCCGGCCAAGTCGCTTGGCATCGCTCTCGATCTTACCATCGACGCCCCGCAACAGGTTTCGATCCGCGGCCGCGGATTGGATGCGGAAATGGGCGGCAAGTTGAAGATCACCGGATCGGCGAACAAGCCGATCATCACCGGCACCCTGGCGATGCGGCGCGGCACCCTCGACCTGCTCGGCCGGCATCTGGATTTCGATCGCGGCCAGGTGATCTTCGATGGCGGCGAAGTGATCGATCCCCTGCTGGATTTCGAAGCCAAGACCAAGGCTGAAACCTATGACATCATCGTCACCGTCAGCGGCAGTGCCAGCGCGCCTAAATTCGCTCTCAGCTCCAACCCGGACCTGCCTCAGGACGAAATCCTGGCCCGCATGCTCTTCGGCAAGGCGGCAGGCTCGCTGAGCCCGCTCGAAGCCCTGCAGCTTGCCCAGGCGGCAGCGTCGCTGGCCGGCGTCGAGACCGGTCCCGGTATCCTCGACAAGCTGCGCCAGGCGACCGGCCTCGACCGCCTCAGCGTCGATACCGGCCAATCCGACAGCTCAGGCAAGAGCAGCGGCCCCAGCCTCAGCGCCGGCCGCTATGTCAGCGAAGGCGTCTATGTCGGCGTCAAGCAGGGCGCGCAACCCAATAGCAGTGCGGCGACGGTCGAGATCGACGTCACACCGCATATCAAAGTCGAAACCGATGTCGGCGCCGATGCCGGCAGCAAAGTCGGCGTGAACATGCAGTGGGACTATTGATGTTGCTCCGCCGGCCCTCTAGGCTGGCGGTCCTGGCGCGAAGAAAGGGGCACGCTATCCCGCTGCCCCCGCCAATTGGCAATCAATCGCAATGAGTGGTGATGATCTTGATCGAAGCGGTGATTTTCGATTTCGGCGGCGTGCTGGTCGACTGGAATCCGGAACATCTCTATCGCAAGCTGATTTCCGATCCGGTGCAGCGCCACTGGTTCCTGACCGAGGTCTGTTCGCCGGCCTGGAATTATGAACAGGATCGCGGGCGCGAGTGGAGCGAAGCCATTGCCCTCAAAGTCGCGGAACATCCGCAGCATGCGCCGCTGATCCGGGCCTATCGCGAGAGATGGCCGGAAATGTGCGCCGGCACCCTGGCCGAAGGCGTCGACCTGCATCGCCGGCTGAAAGCGGCGCAGATCCCGCTCTACGGCCTCACCAACTGGTCAGCCGAGACCTTCGATATCGGGGCGCGGATGTTCCCCATCCTGAACGATTTCCATCATGTCGCGGTTTCCGGCCGGCTGAAAATGGTGAAGCCGGATCCCGAAATCTATCTGCACCTGCTGCGGCGCTGCAATCTGACCGCCGAACGCTGCGTCTTCCTGGATGACAGCCTCCGCAATGTGGAAGCGGCCCGCGCGCTCGGTATCCATGGCGTGCACTATACTGATGGAACGTCAGTGGTGGCCGCCCTGAGGCAATTGGGATTGCCGGTCTGAGGCAGGGCCGGCAGCGACCTAATCCGAGCGCAACTGCGCCAGGAAATGCCGGCACCAATCACCGGCGGATTGAGAGCGCACGGTTTCCTGCAGGATCCGCATGCGGTCCTGGCGTTCCCCGAGCGGCATGGTGACGGCCTGATGCACGGCCTCCGCGATCTCATCAGGATCGTAGGGATTGACGATGATCGCCTGATCCATGCTTTCAGCCGCACCCGCAAATTTCGAGAGGATCAGGACCCCAGGATCGGCTTCGTCCTGCGCCGCCACATATTCCTTCGCCACCAGATTCATCCCGTCACGCAGCGGCGTGACGAGACCGACCTGAGCCGCGCGGTAGAACCCTGCCAGCAGCCGGCGGGGCACGCCGCGCGTGATGTAGCGCAAGGGCACCCAGTCAAACTCGGCAAATTTGCCGTTCACCTTGCCGCAAAGACGATCAAGGTCCCGCTTCAGGCTCTGATAGCGGATGACATCCTCGCGCGACCGGGCCGCGATCTGCAGATAGCTGACCTTACTTCGATGCTGCGGAAAGCGCGTCAGAAGCCGCGAATAGGCTTCGAACCGATTGGCGAGGCCCTTCGAGTAGTCCAGGCGGTCGACACCGATGATCAGCTTCCGCCCGACCAGGCTTTCATGCATGCGCCGCGTCTCCGGACTCCGGCCGGCATTGACCGCTGCCTTGGCGAAGGCATCGGCGTCTATGCCGACCGGCGTTGCGATGGCCCGGACATGGCGCGTGCCCGCATCGATCAGCCCCTGGGCATTGGTCCGCGCGTTTAGATACTGTGCCGCGCAGGCTTCGAAATTCTGCCGGTCCGCCTCGGTCTGGAATCCGACCACATCATAGTCGCAGAGATGAGACAGCATCTCTTTCGCACAAGGCAGGGCGTCCATGATGACGGGTGGCGCAAAAGGGATATGCAGGAAGAATCCGATGCGCTGACCCTGATTGTGCCGCCGCAAGGCCGCCGCCAGCGGAATCAGGTGATAGTCATGGACCCAGATCATATCGTCCGGCCGCAGCAGCGGGATCAGCGCCGAGGCGAAATCCTCATTGGTCTTCAGATATCCCTGGTAGTCCTCGCGCAGGAAATCCACCAGGCCGAGGCGGAAATGCAGCAGCGGCCATAACGTGCTGTTGGAAAATCCCACATAGAACTGCTTGTAATCCTTCTCGCCGAGATCGATCGTCGCGTAAGTCACTTTCTTCCGCTCGACCAAGGTCGGCGCCTCGCTGGTGGCGGCGGCCGTCTGGCCGCTCCAGCCGAACCACAGCACCTCGCCCTTGAGGGCCTCCTGGAGCGCCACCGCCAGACCGCCCGCCTTCTGTTGGCGCTCGCTCGGCGGCGCCACACGGTTTGAGACGATTACGAGACGCGCCATACGCCCTCCTCCCAGCTTCGGCTCAAGCGCAAGGCGGAATGAATCAGGCCGACCATGGAATAGGTTTGCGGGAAGTTGCCCCAGAGCTCGCCGCTCCCCAAGGCGACATCCTCACTCAGCAGGCCGACATGGTTGCGCAGATCCAGAATACGCTGGAACAGATTGCGTGCTTCTTGCCGCCGACCGCAGGCGACCAGCGTGTCGATGTACCAGAACGAGCAAACGAGAAAGGCTGTCTCGGGGGCACCGAAATCATCGGCGTCGGTGTAGCGCATCATCAACCCGTCGCGCAGCAGCCGCTCCTCCATGACCCGCAATGTCGAGAGAAAGCGCGGATCGTCATATGAGACGATGCCGATCTCCGGCATCAGCAGCAAAGCCGCATCGACCTCGGTGCCGCCGATGCTGCCGGCGAAATACTGTCCCTCCTCATTCCAGGCGCCGGCGACGATCTTGGCACGCAAGGCCGCCGCACGCGCCATCCATTGCGCGGAATCCTCCGTCTCGCCGACCTTGCCGGCGACGAGGCCCAGACGATGTATGGCGGCCCAGCACATCATCGCCGAAAAGGTATGCGGCCGGCTGCGGCCGCGATATTCCCAGATGCCGGCATCCGGCTCCAAAGCAACCGCTTCCGCCACCAGAGCGATGGGGCGCAATTGCTGATAAAGGCTGAGATCGCCGGGCCGGGGCAGGCGTTCGTCCCAGAACATCTGCGCTGCCGCCAGGATGACGGAACCATAGATATCGTTCTGGCGCTGCGCTGCGGCCGCATTGCCGACCCGCACCGGCCCCATGCCGTGGAAACCCCGCAAGCCGCTGGCGCTGATTTCCTCGGTGGAGGAACCCGGAACGATCGGATAAAGCGGCGCCAGCTTGCCGAGATCGGTGGAGAGCACGGCATTCAGCACATAGGTCAG
This sequence comes from uncultured Rhodospirillaceae bacterium, assembly GCA_964406155.1. GTDB lineage: Bacteria > Pseudomonadota > Alphaproteobacteria > Dongiales > Dongiaceae > Dongia_B. The sequence goes on from CAYOQR010000013.1 coordinate 4,108, forward strand.
ATAATTCTCCATCGTCAGGGTCGCACCCAGACGGTTGAGCGAATGCACGGTGAAGAAAGCGTCGCGCATCCAGCAATAGCGGTAATCCCAGTTGCGCCCGCTATGGGCATGTTCCGGCAGCGAGGTCGTGAGCGCGGCGACGATGGCGCCGGTATCCTCGTAACTGCAGAGCTTCAGGGTGATGGCGGCACGGATCACCGCTTCCTGCCACTCGAAGGGAACCGCCAGATCGCGCACCCAGTCCTGCCAATAGGCGGTCGTCTCCTCGAGAAACTCCCGGGTCAGCATATCCGGCTTCTCCGGCACGCTTTCATCGCTGCCGATCAGCAGATTGACCGGACGATGCAGGATGAAGGGCACCTCCTGAGCCACATAGGAAACCGGCATATCCGTCGTCAGCCGCAAGACATCGGCGCCGGACACGAAGCGCATGTGATTGCTGCCGAAGGTCTTCTCCGGCTTTCCCGTGCCGTAGCCGAAACTCGGCCGGAGGCGAATGGTCACCCGGCAGCGGCCGCTCACCGGCTCGATACGGCGGATGATCATGGGTGGCCTGAATTGCCGGCCGAAGCGTTTGAACCGCGGTGCGAAATCAACCACCCGCAAGCTGGCGCCGTCTTCCGTCGTCATGATGGTTTCGACCACCGCCGTATTGCGCAGATAACGCTGCTCCGATCCGGCGAAGCGATCCAGGACGATGTCCATGAAGCCATGATCCGGGTCCGGATCGTTGACCAGCGCATTGAAGAAGGGATCGCCGTCCAGGCGCGGGAAGCAGAACCAGATATGTCGTGCCATGCGATCGATCAAGCTTGCGATGGTGCAGTTGCCGATCGCCGCGAAATCCATCTGCTTCATCCTGCTCTGCCCTCCCGCACGGCCTGGAATCCCTGCAGCCAATCGCGCACATGGGCCGGTTGACCGCCAAAACTTGTTTCGACATGCAAGGCGATACCGCCCAGTTTCTCGACAGCGGCAAAGCCGTCCTGGTCGGTGACATCGTCACCGATGAAGACCGGCCGACGCCCCTTGAACGGCAATGCCTGCATCAACTGATCGACGGCCGTCCCCTTGTCAGCCGTCGGCATGCGTAGCTCATAAGCCATTTTCGCCGGCAGAACCGTGAAACAGCCGTCGCTCTCTTGCATCAACTCATCAGCGATCCGCCGCGCCGCTTCGCCGGCAGCGGGTGCGCGGCGGTAATGAATACCGACGCCACCGATCTTTTCCTCGATCTCCACACCCGGCCAGGCACAGGCGAAATCCGTGAGGCGTGTCTTCCAATGCGACGGCCAGATCGGTTGTCGCGGTGCCTCTCTCGTATCGCGCCAATGAATGATTGCACCATGCTCGCCGGCCAGGATCAGATCCGCCGGTGTGAGCAGCCGCATCAGGCTGCCGATCGACCGGCCGCTCACGATCGCCAGCGCGCCGCGCAGCGCGGCCTGCACCATGGTCAGAAGTGGCGGCAGAGTCTCCGGCACGATCACGCGATCGGGAGCGTCGGCAATATCGATCAGCGTGCCGTCCAGATCGAGGAACAGCGCGAGATCTGCTGACGGCTCAGGTGGAAGGTGGGATGATATCCAAGACGTCATCCGTTCTGGTCTAGGGCAGTCAGTCGCATGGCGCAACCTTCAATCCCCGATGTCGTCGGATGCACGGCGGCAAACGCCGATTTTTCCTGCAAAACAAGCGATCGATGCGGATCACATGACCGTGATATGGATTCTCTCGGTCACAAGATTCGCGCAGTCGTTGCAGCATTCTTGCATTGAAGTGCTGTAACCCGGCGTTGCACGACGAGAAGAGTCTCTCGCGTCATCCGACCCGTAACGCCTGTGCGCGCCGGCTTCGAATCATGCGCGCGATCAGATAGGCCAGGAAGATCGCCAGCAGAACACCCGGAAAACCGTGCGGCCCGAACAGATCCATCGCCAGGCCGCAAATCACCGAACCGATCAGGGCACCGAGCCCCCACATGGTGGAGAAGGCCGATGTGCCGGCCACGAGATCCGCTCCCTGGAAACGATCGCCCAGCTCCGCGAGACCAACCGTATAGATGCCGAAACCAGCAGCCCCCATCACCACCGCCAGCGGCCACAACCACAAGGTCGCGATGGCGAAGGGCAGGAGAACAAGGCATGTCGCGGCAACCAGGAAGCAACCGATCATCGTCGCCGGCTTCGATGTCCGGTCGGCGATGGTGCCGATGGGGATCTGGAAGAAGACATTGCCCAGCGCCAAGGCCGTGATCGCCAAGGCCGCGTCCTCGACCGTCATTCCCATGCGCACGCCATAGACCGAGAGGAAGCTCAACATCCCACCGTCGAAAATCGCATGCACGCAGATGGCGATCAGCAACATCGGCGCTTTGGGGGCGAAACGCAGGATCGAAACATGTTCCTGCTCCTCGCCGCCGGCATCGTCCGAGACCCGGGAGATCGGCAAGGTCGCGAGGAAAAGAACAACCGCGCCGATCGCAAAGGGCAGGTATCCATGAATCCCTGCCCATCCAACCACTGCCGGCCCGATCCCGAAGGTGGCGGAAATGCAGGTCGCATAGACACCCACGATCAAGGCCCGCGACGATCCTTTCGCACTGTCCAGCACCCAGGCCTCGCTGAGCGCGAACAAGGTCGCGACGAAGACGCCTTGCAGGAGGCGCAGCGGGAACCAGGCCCAAAGCGACGGCCAGGTCGGATAAGCCAGAAAGACGAGGCCCGTGGCGATAGCCATGAAGACGGCGACCCGCTTGGCGCCGAAACTATGGGAGAGCTTCGGAATGATGAGCCCGGCGAGCAGAATGCCGACCGGCGCCATTGCGGAATTCAGGCCGATGACCTGCGGACTGACACCATGGCTTTCCATGTTCAACGACAGCAAGGGGAACATCTCGCCCAGCGAGAAGGAAAACACGCAGACCGCCGCGCAAGCCGCGACGAGGTTTCGCCAGTTGACGCTGTCTGTGGTCTTCTGCACCGGAGGCTCCGCATCATTCGGCCCGTCGAGGCCGTCTTTCCATCATCGAACACACAACCATCGCCTGCATTGGGCGTCACGGTCGCGCTGCTGGATACAGCACGTCCCACCCATCGATGTCAAAGCTGTCAGGAAAAAAGACTCCTCCTTATGGCGGGGCCCCTGGGCGCCCACGATCAAGAAAGAATCATGTGATCTGGAAAAATACTGAAAGCCGCTCAAGCCGGCTTCACCAGCCAGCCTTCCCATGGTCCTGGCCAAGCTTAGGCCATCGGCGGAAATATGATGCTTTTCAGCGGCATAGCTCCCCTACCGGGAACTGCGGGAAGCGGCAGTTTCGCCCCGGCTTATTGCGCCGAAACGCGGATGGCGGAATTCCGGTACCGGGAGCACATGTCGACAGCAACTTGCCCTGCATAAGAAGACAGGCTGCCACTCGCTGCCGACATGGGAGATTGTTCCGGGCCACACCGCTCTCGGTGGCTGCAAGCCGTCACGGGTAGGCCGTCTGGTTGTCCCGACGGAATGGCGGTAGCGGCCTTGCGTCAGGCCTTGGCGAAGTGAAGATGGGCATAGGTCTCTGTCACGCCGGCATCGTTGCGCGGCACGATCTCGATGAAATCGACGGCGATCTCCGGAGATATCGACCGGACGATCTCAGCCAATTGCGCCGTCGAAAGCGTCCAGTTCAGGTTGTTCAGCCGCCGCCGCTGGTCAGTTGCCGGAAACTGGATGAAGGTCTGGCTGCCGGACCACATCAGGCCGATCAGGCTGCCAAAATATCGCTTGAGATGCCGATCCGGGATCTTGGAGCAGACATGCCATGATCCGATGTAGTCGGGCTTCCCCTCGCGCGCGGAAACCAGCGTTCCATCGCCGATGACATCGAGAAAGGGCCTCTTCTCGGTCATCAGCTCAGGCCCGACGAAATCCGCGGCCAGATTCAGAAACGCCTGATCGACATCCATCCCGCGAAACTTTCGCGCATCGAGGAATTCCACGATCGCCTTGCCGAGACGCAGGCTGCCGCAACCATAATCGATGAACCGATGATGAGGCTGCATGCCGTGCCTGGTCATGACATCCAGCAATTCGGTCGAACTGCGGATCGGCCGGGCATTCCTGCCGATCGCAGCGTGATCCTGCTGACGGGCCAGGCGCTTCTTGACGATATCGGCATAGAATTGTTCATAGGGCGCCGTGGGTGAAATCAGGCGCCAGATCGGATAACGCAGGAACCGTTGATAGGCCGTCGTCAAGAACACGTTGCTACACCTTATCTGGAAAGACCCGCCGGCCGCGCTTGGACGACCGGATATGGCCGGCATCTTGCGACAGGCAGTTGATTGATTCCCGCCATCCTGACGGTATTGGTGCGCAGTCTAGAAGCGGCGCGGCCCAGCCGGCCTGTCGGAGATTTTACAAATCTGTATAGTCTTCAGGGGCAATTGTGGCAGGTACGCGCCCGGCGGGGCCAAACTCGGAATATCGGGCCTACTCAAGGCGCTCGAATTCCGGCAAGGTAGATGACAGTCCACTCGGGCACATCTCGAGAAGCTGGGGCCGCCATTGACGATCGCGCCATCTCCCGGCGAGGAGAAATCCGGTCACGTCAGCGGCCTCCGGCGCTTCGACCGCCCGCCCCAAAGTTGAGCGTATTAGCGGCACGACATCGCATATGAAACTGCTCCTCATTGAAGACGACCCGCATACGGCAACGGTTGTCATAAACGGCTTCAACGATCATGGTCATGTCGTCGAGGTCGCCTCCGACGGGCCCCAGGGGCTGTTTCTATCCACCGGCGGTACTTACGACCTGATCATCGTCGATCGCCGCTTGCCTGGCCTGGATGGGCTCTCTCTGGTCAAGGCGATCCGCGCCGCAGAGATCAAGGTGCCTGTCCTCTTCCTCACCACCGTCGCCGGGGTCGATGACCGTGTCGCCGGTCTCGAAGCCGGCGGCGACGATTACCTCGTCAAGCCGTTCCATTTCTCGGAGCTCCTCGCCCGCGCCAATGCTCTGGTCCGGCGCCCCCCCATCAACACGGAGCAGGCCGTGCTCCGTGTGGCCGATCTGGAGTTGAATCTCCTACAGCACAAGGTCACACGCGGCGGCGTGGAGATCGAGCTGCTGCCGCGGGAATTTACCCTGCTGCATTACCTGATGAAGAACGCCGACCGGGTTGTCACCCGAACCATGCTCCTGGAACATGTCTGGGATTTTCACTTCGATCCCAAGACGAGCGTGGTCGAAACGCATATCAGCCGCCTGCGCGTCAAGATCGACAAGCCCTTCGACAGACCGCTGATCCATACAGTCCACCGGTCCGGATATTCACTGCATGCGTGAGGTCGTCTTCCGCCGGAGCGCCATGCTGCGGATTGCCGCCTTATATTCCGGCCTCTATGTCCTCTCCGTCATTGTCCTTCTCGTCGTTCTGCTGCTCTCGGCCGTCCACGAAACGAGAGTGCAGAACCGGGAAGATGTGGAGCAGGATGCACGGACCCTCGCCAAGATCTACGAAGAGCAGGGGCAGCAGGCTTTGGAGACGAATATCCGGCTGCTGATCAGCAATGTCGAAAGAAGGCGAGCCCTGTACCTGCTCGAGACGAAGGGCGGGCAGTTAGTCATCGGCAATCTGCCGGCCATCCAGCCCTTCGACGGATGGCAGAGCGTCTCCGTCGAGCTCGGACCGAACCGGCATGCAAAATACTATGTTTCCGGAACCCATATCGGTGATCTGATACTGCTGGTCGGCCGCCGGACACATAGCATCTGGGTCGCTCAGGAAACATTGCTGCAATCCTTTGCCTGGGCCCTCTGCCTGGTGATCCCCATCATTCTCCTCGGCGGCTTTGCCCTGGCACGCAGCACCTTCCGCCGCGTGGATGCCATCAATCGCGTCATGCAGCATTTTGCCCAGGGCGACCTGGCGCAGCGTGTCCCCGTTTCCGGCCAGAAAGACGAGATCGACCGCCTCGCCACCGACATCAACAGCGTTCTGCAGCGGATCGAAAAGCTGTTCAGCGCGCTGAAGCAGGTCACCAGCGATATCGCCCACGATCTGCGTACGCCCCTTGGCCGCCTGCGCCAACGTCTCTGGGATGCCCGGGCCAAGACACAACAGGGCATCGGCAATGAGCAGCAGCTTGATCAGGCCTTGGAGGACATCGAAGGAATCATCGCCACCTTCGACGCCCTGCTGCAGATCGCCGAGCTGGATGCGGGTGCACGGGCGGCCCGTTTCAAGGCGGTGGAGCTCGCGGCGATTACCCGCTCGATCTACGACATATATGGCAGCGTCGCTGAAGACAATGGACAGGAGCTTCACCTCGATATCCGCGCACAGCCGGTCCTGCGCGGTGACCCGCATCTCCTGATGCAGCTCATCGCCAATCTCATCGAAAACGCCATCCGTCATACACCGGCTGGAACCCGCATCGATCTGACGGTCGCGGAAGCCGCCGACGGGCCGGTCCTGATCGTCGGCGACAACGGACCCGGTATCCCGGCCGGAGAACACGACCAGGTCTTTCAACGCTTCTATCGCCTCGATTCCAGCCGCTCAACCCAGGGAAGCGGCCTCGGCCTGACCATGGTCAAGGCGATCGCCGATCTGCATGCGGCGAGGATCGCCCTGTCGGATGGCAATCCAGGCCTGATCGTGACCATCCGCTTTCCCGCCCCCTGAGATCGTCCGCCACCCGGCCCCCTTGTCCCATCCCTTGGAGCCGGATGCGCGCAAGGGGAAACGCCCTCTAGAACAGGCCCGAGGCGATGTTGATCGTCAGGGCGAGCAGGGTCGTGTTGAAGAAGAAGGCCAGAACGCAATGCATCAATCCCACGCGGCGCATGGCTGGCGAGGTGAAACTGACATCGGCCGTTTGCGCCGACGTGCCGATGATACAGGAGAAATAGAGGAAATCGCCATAATCAGGCTGTGCGTTGCCCGGGAATTCCAACCCGCCGGATTTGTTCCGGGACAGCGCCGTATAATAATCGTGGGCATAATGCAGCGCGAACATCAGATGCGTGAAGGCCCAGGAGGTGACGATGGTCAGCGCCGCCAGCGCGATATGCGCATAGCGAAGCGCACCGTGCATATCCTTCACGACAGCCAGCTCGGCAACGATGGCGCCCAGGCTTGCCACAGCCGCCAGTACGACCAGGACCAGGATCACGATACGCCCCTCATCCTGCATCCGTGCCCGCCTGCGCATGCGTTCCGTATCCGACCAGAACATCATCCGCAGCGCCAGCAGCAGGTAGAGACAGACGCCGGCATTCCAGCCGATGATCGTCCGGCTGATCCAATGCTGCGCGACATCATGCGGCAGGAGGAACGTGATGAGGATACCGACCAGGATCGAACTGAACAGCCGCGGCCGCGCGAGAACCTGCCGGATCACGACCGGCCGGGACGCATGGTGGGGATGGTCGGAAGCGGACATCGATAACCTCATCTTTCGGTCGAATAAGAAGCAAGGGGCGCCTGGCCGCCGGGCCGCCGAGTACACCATGTATGACTGACAGCTTCACGACATCAATGCCGAAGCTGACCGCAAGAGATCATCATAGGCCTTTGAATGCCCGATCTTTTCGCGCAGCGTAACAGGATACCCGCCCAGCGCACCGGCCGGTTCCGTCGTCACCCCCGACAACCTATGCATTTCCATCATTGGGCCCATGCGGCGTGCCGAGAGCCCGTAGCGGTTGTTAACTTCCTGTGTTGCTTGACTTCCTCAAAGGTTATGAGAGCCTCATCTTCATATCCGATAGAAGTCCCGTTGCTGTGACGGGACACCCTGGCGTAGCGATGCACGGATGTTGACCGATCAGATGAAGAAGACCCGGCCCTTTTCCCTCATCAGCATCCTGCTGGGGCTGGGCATCGGCATCACCGTCCTCGCCGCCTTTTCCGTCGTCCTGATTCTGACGGCGCTTGCCGCCGGCATCCTCCTCGTCATGCCGACCGGCGAGCTGGCCACGTTGCAGACGGCGGCCACCGCCCTGGTCATCGCCGTCGTCACCGGCTCCCTGACCCTGCTGGTCTATCGCAATCACGCACAGGCCAACCGCCCGCGCCCCTCGCTCTGGGGCATTCTCTGCGCCACCTGCCTCGTCTCCCTGGCCTGGGCGATCGTCTGCACGGTTTACAACATCTGGCGGTAACAACGGCGGTCGCCGGCTTCCAGGATTCGCGCCGGGCCGGACGTCCTAAAGTCTCATCTCCCACGAGTGCTTGGCAGCGCCGCGAAATACCCGCCAGGTCATGCGACCAGACATTTGACTTTTGCGTCAGCGGCCATTAGGAAAGGGCCCACATACGCCGTGTGGCAAGCTGCTCACGTGCGGAGGGGTGGCCGAGCGGCTGAAGGCGGCGGTTTGCTAAACCGTTATAGGGACCTAAATCCCTATCGGGGGTTCGAATCCCCCTCCCTCCGCCAAAATTTCAAGAAAATCAATCAATTATCTCGACGACATTGTCTGCCCTGCATGTCGCGTGCGTCGTTGCCGATGCGTCGTCAGCGGCGTTTGTATTGCTCGTCGCCGAACAGGATCCGGCGCTGCTCCGCCGTGAAGGGCTGGGTGCTGGTATGCTGTGCCAGCACGGCGATGCCGCGCTGCACCGCCGGGCGCGCCTCGATCTCCTCGAACCAGCGCTTCACCTGTGGCAGCGCGTTCAGATCGACACCCTGGCGCTCCCAGGAGCGGATCCAGGGCCAGGTCGCCATATCAGCGATGCTGTACTCGTCGCCGGCCAGGTAGCGCGCATCGGCGAGACGCTTGTCCATCACGCCATAGAGACGCTTCGCCTCATTGGTATAGCGGTCGATGGCATAGGGAATCTTCTCCGGTGCATAGACGCGGAAATGATGCGCCTGGCCCAGCATCGGGCCAATGCTGCCCATCTGGAACATCAGCCATTGCAGCACGGCGTAACGCTGTGCACCTTTCGCCGGCAGGAACCGGCCGCCTTTCTCCGCGAGATAGATCAGGATCTCACCGGATTCGAACAAGGCGATGGGCTGGCCGCCGGGGCCGTCGGGATCGACGATGGCCGGCACCTTGTTGTTCGGGCTGATCTTCAGAAACTCCGGATCGAATTGCGCGCCGGTGCCGATATCGACGCCATGGGCCCGGTAGGGCATGCCCAATTCTTCCAGGATGATGTGAATTTTGTGACCGTTCGGCGTCGGCCAGGAATAGAGGTCGATCGGCTCAGCCATTGCGCGCTCCATATCCCGTCATCGCGGCCTCCACCCGGCTGTCTGTTCAGTCCTGATCCAGCAGCTTCAATGCCCGCTGCACGGCGGGGCGGGCGCCGATTGCCTTCTTCCACTGCAGCAGCGCCGGGAAGTCGGCGAAGTCGTAGCCGAAATTGCCGAGCCCCTTGACCCAGGGCCAGCAGGCGACATCGGCAATCGAATATTCACCGGCGAGATAGGGCACCTCGTTCAGGCGCTTTTCCATGACCCCCGCGAGACGCCCGACTTCCTTGGTGTAGCGGTCGATCGCATAGGGAATGCGTTCCGGCGCGGCGCTGCGGAAATGATAGCATTGCCCAAACATCGGCCCGATGCCGCCCATCTGGAACATCAGCCATTGCAGCGTGGTATGCCGCTGGCGCGGATCGGCCGAGAGAAGCTGGCCGGTCTTCTCCGCCAGATAGATCAGGATCGCGCCGGATTCAAAGATGGTGATCGGCTGGCCGTCCGGGCCGTCGCTGTCGATGATGGCGGGAATCTTGTTGTTGGGATTGATGCGCAGAAAGGCCGGATCGAATTGCTGTCCGGCGCTGATATCCACTTTATGCAGCCGCACCGGCAGACCGGTTTCCTCGACCATGATGTGAATCTTATGGCCGTTCGGCGTACCCCAGGTGTAAAGGTCGATCATTATATCCCTATTATAACTGCGGGATTGCCCTTCCGGTGATGCCGCAGTCTTGGCGATTTCGCTTGTGCTGGCAAGGACCACCTCACATCATCCCGGCCAGCGCCAGAACCGGATTTTTTATCAGAATATGACGGAACCGACAGATATGCTTTCGACGAACCAGCCATCCAGCCAGGAGGACACCGTTCCGGACAGCCTCAGCGGCTACAGCCAGTTGATGCAGTATCACCTGCATCGCGCCGATCGCGGTTATGCCGAGGTCACGCTGACGGTCGGCCCGCAACATCTCAACCGGCTGGGTGTCCTGCATGGGGGCGTCCTCACCACCCTGCTCGATTCAGCGACCGGCTATGCGGTCGCCTTCGTGGTATCCCCCACCCAGATGAAGCCGGCCGTCACCCTGTCGCTGAATACCCAGTTCCTGGGTCAGACCGGTATCGGCGACCGGTTGATCGCGACCGGCCGGCATATCGGCGGCGGCAAGACCATCGCCTATGCCACGGCCGAGGTGAAAACCGAGGATGGCCGCGTGGTCGCCCGGGGTGATGCCGTCTATCGCTATCTCAACGAGCGCAAGGCCGGGAATGGCGGCGGGCCCTGATCGGCCCGGCGCTCGTCACCAGCACTAACCATTTACTTGCTGTGCGTTACAGGGTCGGCTGCTTGGCCAGCGTTTCCGACGGCCGGGCCTGCGGCGCCTGATCCGTCGCCTGATTGACCGGGGCGAGACCGAGACGCAGGTATTCGCGCTGCAGCCCGCCGGTGATCGCCAGCCAGCACATCCTGACATCGGCGATTGCGCCATAGAAGGGATTGACCCGGATCAGCGGCTTGTTGTGCTCGATCACCCGGTGCGACCCGACCGCCAGGGCGACCGCACAGGCGATGCCGCCGGCAGCCACGAAGACATTGCCGACCAGAGCCGCCGCCACACTGGCCGTCAAACCAAGCAGCGTCGCGACATAATGGCAGGCTCGGGTTCCAGGTTGGCGATGCGCGTCGAGATACAGCCGCCAAAAGTCCTTGAACGGCATACGAAACCCCTCACGCAATGTCGCCATCGGCCCGTCCCTTTCGCCCTTTTTTCCGATCCACCGGCCCCGCCCCATACCCGCACATCTCCGGATACGTTCACACTCAGGCGCCTCCACGGGCTGGGCCGTTAATCCCATTCCTGACAGCAGGCACCTCCTGTCGCCGGATGTCAACACATCTTGGCGGCCAAGCGCTTCATAAACCGGTGAAATTCGGCTTCCGCTTTTCCAGGAAAGCGGTAATCCCCTCGCGGTAATCGGCGGCCTCGCAGGCGGCATAGGCGGTGCGCAACTCTTCCGGCGTGATTTCGCCAGCTCCCTGGCACCGCCGCGTCATCTCCTTGTGCCGGCGATGGCTGAAGGGCGAACCGATGGCGATCCGGCGGGCGAGGCTGGCCACCGCCTGATCGAGTTCGGATGGGTCGCAAACGCGCGTGACCAGTCCCTTGGCCAGCGCCCAGCCGGCATCGTGGATGCCGCCTTCCAGCAGCAGTTCCAGCATGGTCGCCCGCCCCAGCAAGGCGACCAGATCGGCGATTTCCGGATAAGGCATGGTGACGCCGATCTTCTGGATCGGGATCCCGAACTTGGCCGTTTGCGCGGCCAGGCGCAGATCGCACATCGCCGCCACCTCCAGCCCGGCACCGATGCAATTGCCGTCGATGGCGGCGACCGTCGGATGCCGGCAGTCGCGCAGGGCATGTAGCGCTTCGACCATCATCGCGCCATAGGACGCCGCCTGATCGGTGGTCCAGCGCAGCTCGCGGAATTCGGCAAGATCGGCGCCGGCGGCGAAATTGCCGCCGGCGCCCCGCACGATCACGCAGCGCACGGCCTGATTTTCCTCGAGCTCGGCAACGGCCCGCCGCAACGCGCGCCACATTCCGGCATTCAAGGCGTTCATCTTGTCCGGCCGGTTGAGGGTAAGCGTCGCGATATCATCCGCGAGGGTGAGAAGCACAGGTTCCGACATCGAAGAATTCCGCCCAGACTGAAAAAGTCAGAATAGCCACCATCTTCGATTCGGCAAGCATCCGCCACAACGATCGCCGAGGCGTTCAGTCCTCACCGATATTGACGGCCTCATGCGGATCGGCCGCCGCCTCTGTCGAGAGCTTTTGAGGCGAAAGCTTTTGGGACGAAGACTTTGAACCGGGTCCGGCCGTCTCCTCGGCGGGTAGTGCCTCCGGCACGGCATCCGGCGCCGTCGCTTCCGGCCTTGGCGGCGCCCAGGCCAGGAGCTGTTCGGAGAGGCTCCGCAGCACCATGCGGTTCGCCTGGAGCATGTCCTCGGCCAGCAGTTTCAGGACGCGGATATTGGACGTGCTGGCATCGTCCATATCGTCATTGCCGACATCGAGCCGTGCCTGGAACCGGTAATACTGCCGGCGGCCATCCGGCAGATCGGGCAGCAATTGCTGGAGCTGATAATCCACCACGTCGCAGATGCCGTCGCACATCATGGCGAAGGTCGGCAGCGCCCAGCGGGCAGCCCCCCAATCCTTGACCTCATGATAGGGCAGACGCTGTGTCAGCTCGCCGGTCCCGAGCGACACCAGCATGATGTTCTCGTATTCGGGATAGCGATTGAGCTTTTCGACATAGGCGCACATTGCCGGGTTGTAGGCGAACAGCGCCCCGTCCACCAAGGCGTAGTAATCGTTCGGCCCATCGATCTCGATCTGCATCGGCTCGAAGAAGGTCGGCGCCGCCGTCGCCGCGCGGATGACCTGGGTCATCGGATAGTCGTAATAGGCCTTGGCCTTGGCATTGCTTGTCTTGAAGAAGAAGGGAAAGCGCCGTTCGATCTCATAGGCCGGAATGACGATATCGGCCAAAGCATGCTTCAGCCGCGCCTCGCCGAAATAATCCTGCAAAACGCTTTCGAGCCCGGTCACGGGATACTTGCCATCGGCCAGGTTGCCGACCGCCCGGATCTTGTGCCAGACCGAGCGCGAGAAGACCCGCCGGCCCTCCTGTTCATAGAGGCGGACAATATCCTTCGCGCTGTGACGTGGCCGCCCCTGTTCGTCCGGAGTTGCCAGCGCCAGCGCCAACAGACCGCCGGTCGAGGTGCCGACGATCATGTCGAAGAGATCGACGATCGGCCGGTTGGTGCGGCGCTCGAGGTCGGCCAGCAGCATCGCCGGCAACAGACCGCGAATGCCGCCGCCATCGATCGCCAGCAGGCGGAACGGTCGCTTGATCTGGGGCGTCGAGGTAAGTGTCGTGGTTTCTACCGGCGCCATGACGGCGGGGGACGGCCGTTCGGCGCGGCGGCCGAAGAAGAACCGGCGGGCAAAGGAGAAAGGCGCTGTCACGATGCCTCCGCGACGACATCCACCAGGATCCGCCCCGAGCGCCCGGCAAAGTCCCCGCCAAGGACCAGGAGCCATGCCGGATTTACCAACGAAATCGAGGTTCTACCCAGTTCAATAAGTCAATTTAACATAGCGGAATCGCGCCCCGAAATAGTTAAAATTTACGTGACGCCCGCGCCGCCACCGCGCTCCATTGCCCCGCGTCCCGCCAGCGGCTAAAAGAGCGACCGATCCATCCGCCTTCTCTTATCTTCCTGGGAGTCGCCTCCATGACTGCTGCCGCCTCGACTGAAGCCAGCGCCGGCCTATCCGGCCCGATCGTCGCCCGTATCCTGCTGGAAATCGCCGCCGTCCATTTCCGCCCGAGCGATCCCTTCATCCTGACCTCCGGCCGCGCCAGCCCCGTCTATATCGACTGCCGCAAGATCATTTCCTTCCCCCGCGCCCGCCGGAAGGTGATCGACCTCGCCGCCGATCTGGTGGAACGCGAAATCGGTTTCGAGAGCCTGGACGCCGTGGCGGGTGGCGAGACTGCCGGCATTCCTTACGCCGCCTGGCTCTCCGAAAAGCTGAGCCTGCCGATGCTCTATATCCGCAAGAAGCCGAAGGGCTTCGGCCGCGGCGCCCAGATCGAAGGCGACATGCCGGTCGGCTGCCGCACCCTGCTGGTCGAGGACCTCGCCACCGATGGCGGCAGCAAGGTCAATTTCATCAATGCGATCCGCGCCGCCGAGGGCAAGGTGAGCGACGCGCTGGTGGTGTTCCATTACGGCATCTTCAAGCAATCGACCGAGGGCCTCGCGGCGCTCGGCGTGCGCCTGCATGGCCTCGCCACCTGGTGGGACGTGCTGGCCGCCGCCAGGGAAACAGGCCGGCTCAATGCCGCCGACCAGGCCGCCGTTCGCGCCTTCCTGGAAGATCCGGAAGGCTGGTCCAATGCCCATGGCGGCAAGGAACCGGCCAAAAGCGAAGGTTGATCGCAAGAAGACCGTCGCGAGAACACCGTCGCGAGAACACCAAGGAAAAGATCAGCCGGTCATCAAGCAACAATCCGTGGGGAGAACATCATGAGCGAGCTTCAGCTCGATACGGCTTTCGTGCGGGCGCAGTTTCCGCCTTTGTCCGATGGTTGGGTCTTCGTCGAGAATGCCGGCGGCACCTACGTGCCCCGACAGGTGCTGGACCGGGTGCAGGAATATATGAGCCAGACCCAGGTGCAGCCGAACTGGGGCTTCGCCTCGTCGGAGCGCGCCACCGAGCGGATCCAGCGCGGCAAGCGGCTGATGGCGGAATTCATCAATGCCGAGCCGGATGAGATCATTCTCGGCCCCTCCACCACCATGAACGTCTATATGCTGGCCCAGGCGATCCGCCCCTGGTTCCAGCCGGGCGACGAGATCATCGTCACCGAACAGGACCACGAGGCCAATGTCGGCGCCTGGCGCCGTCTCGCCGAATTCGGCTTCGTCATCAAGGAATGGCCGGTCGATCGCGCCACCGGTGCCCTGCACTATGAGGCGCTGGACGAACTGCTCAGCGACAAGACGCGCCTGGTCGCCTTCACCCATTGCTCCAATGTCTGCTCGATCGTCCATGACGTGCCGGCCCTGGTGAAGAAGATCCATGCGGCGGGTGCCCTCGCCTTCATCGACGGCACCGCCTATGCGCCGCATTTCCCGGTGGATGTGAAGGCGCTGGATGCCGATTTCTATGTCTGCAGCCTCTACAAGATCTGCGGGCCGCATCAATCGATCCTCTACGGCAAGCGCGACCTGCTGCTGAAGACGGTGAACCAGAACCACCATTTCATCGACAACGGCAACTTCAACTACAAGCTGCTGCCGGGCGGCGTGAATCACGAATTCGCCGCCGGCTCGGTCGGCGTCGTCGATTACTTCGACGCGCTCTACGACCATCACTTCAAGACGCGGGAAAACAGCTTCCATGCCCGCCTCACCAAGGTCTATGGCCTGATCGCCACCCATGAGCAGCGTCTGGCGGACCGGCTGACCGCCTATCTCGGCACCGTCCCCGGCCTCACCTATATCGGCCGGGTGCCCTCCAGCGATGGTCGCCTCGCCCCGGTGATCGGTTTCAGCGTCGCCGGCAGGTCTTCCGCCGAGATCGTGCGCGAACTCAACAAGCGGCAGATCGCCATCGGCCATGGCGATTTCTGGGCGGCGCGCGTTGTGAAGGCCCTGGGCATGACCGCCGATGAAGGCGTCATCCGTATCGGCCTTGCCCATTACAACGACGATCAGGATGTCGATCGCCTGATCGTCGCCTTGAAGGAAATTCTCTAAGCAACAAGCAGTGGCGAGCGGAGGGAGAGATGGAAGCAACCAGCCGACAGATCGACCGAAAGAAGCTCGCCGCCCTTCGCGCCCGTGAAGAAGCGGATTTCGTCCGGAACAGGCCGAAATCCGCCACTCTGCTGGCCCGTGCACAGCAGCATATGCCCCAGGGCGTGCCGATGGCCTGGATGGCGAATCTCTATCGCTTCCCCACCATCTTCATCGCCGACGGCGAAGGCCCCGTCTTTCGCGACGTCGATGGGCATGCCTATCTCGACTTCAATGTCTGCGATCTCGCCATGACCATGGGCTATGGCCCGGCGCCGATCGCCGAGGCGGCAGCAAGCCAGATGCGCCGTGGCGCGCATTTCCTGCTGCCGACCGAGGACGCTCTCACCGTTTCGGAAGATCTCGCGGCGCGCACCGACCTGCCCTTCTGGCAGTTCACCGTCTCCGCCTCCTCCGCCAATACCGAGGTGCTACGCATCGCCCGACACATGACGGGACGGCAGAAGATCGTCGTCTTCGGCGGTCATTATCACGGCCATATCGACGAGACGCTGGTCAGCGTTGAGGACGGCGGCAGCGTACCCGAACTATTGGGCCTGCCGAAGGAAGCAGCGGCACAGACCGTCATCGTGCCTTTCAATGACCTCGATGCCCTCGAGCGGGTCCTGGCCGGCCGCGACATTGCTTTGGTCCTGACCGAACCGGCTCTGACCAATTGCAACATCGTCCTCCCCGCACCTGGCTTTCATCAGGGCTTGCGGCAATTGACGCTGCAATACGGCACGTTGCTCTGCCTGGATGAGGCGCATAGCTTCCAGTTCGCCTATGGCGGGCTAACCAATGCTTGGCGGCTGACCAGCGATTTCCTGGTGCTTGGCAAGGGGCTTGGTACCGGCATCAGCTTCGCCCTCTATGGCATGAGCGCCACTATTGCCGAACATATGACACGCTATCACGATATCGATATCGGCCCGAAGGGATTGGCGACCGGCGGCACCACTTATGGCAGCGCCCTGGCACTTGCCGTCGCCAAGGCCGCCTTGCAACAGGTCATGACACCGGACAACTACGACCGTGTCGCACAACTGGGTACGCGACTGGCGAACGGGCTCGATGGCATCTTTGCGAAGCAAGGCCTGGATTGGCGTGCCTTCCGCCTGGGGCCGCGCTCAGGCTATTGCCTGAGGCCCGAGCTCCCGCGCAATGGTGACGAAGCCGTCTTGTCCCTCGATACCGCGCTGATCGACACGCGGCGGGTCTATATGGCCAATCGCGGCATCTGGGACGCCGTCGCCTCGGCCGGGCCGCAGGCCTCCTTCGCCCATGTCCCCGCCGATATCGATCGCTATCTTGAGACTGCAGCCACCTTCATTGCCGAGATCGCCAGTTAGATAGAAGGCAGCACCGGCTCCGATCCGGGGTTATCTGTCCTCCGAGCCGCGCCTAGAACAGGGGATCGATAAACCTTTTAGTTGGCTCTGGCAGCAGATCCTGTGGATGGTCCCCGCCAAACGTACCCCATTTACTGCTCGCACTAGAGACCGTTGAGGACAGGACCCTCCCGGTTTCGACCTCGTAGACCGCCATCTTCAAGGTGATCTTGTCAGGAATGCCAGACCATTCCGTCGCCCTGTCCTCCCAATTGAGGATCGTGGTACGGAAAACATGTGTCAGGCCTCGCTGCTTTGCCTCTCCCAGAGCTGCTTCGAGTTCCTGTCCCGGTGTTGCGCCGGTAACTACTTTGTCCACATGGGCCTGAAGCGCGGCCGAAACGGCCTGCGCTGCCTCCCTACCTGAGTTTTCATAGACCGTTTCGCCGTATTGGCCATTGGTGGGCAACACAACATAAAAACTGGCCTGTCGGCTCAAATGGTTGGACGGGGCATCATAACTGTCAATTCGATATTTGCTGACACAACCAGTCAAGACAGCCAAACAGACTGCCGCAATCCACGGATACTTCATTGTTCCCCCTTACCCAATGAACATCGAAGTATTGCGATTTGGTGTTTGATAAATTGCTAATGGCCGAAATATTGGTCGCTATCTCAAGGGTACGACAACCGCCATCACCAATTGACCATCACGCGGCGAGCTCGGTGGCTCGTTGGAAGGCCGGCCGCGCTGCGCAGCGGTCGAGATAGCGGTCGAAGGACGGGCGCGGCGGCACCATCTTGAACACCCGGATGGCGAAGTGGAGGCCCGAACCAACGATCACATCGGCTGCCGAGAAATCGTCCCCCAGAAGCCAGGGGCCCGTTTCCAGTGCCTGATCCAATACATCGAAGACCTGGGTCGCGCTGCCCCAGCCGGCTGAACTGGTCGGCACCTCGATCTTGGTGAAGATCTGGATGATTGCCGGCTCGATGCAGCTCGGCCCGAAGAACAGCCAATAGAGATACTTGGCGCGGCGCGGATCGCCGAGCGGCGGCGCCAGCCGCGAATCCGGATAGCGCTCCGCCACATAAGCGCAGATCGCCGCCGCTTCCGCCAAGGTCACGTCACCGTCCCGCAGCGCCGGCACCTTCCCCATGGCGTTGATGGCGAGGTATTCCGGCCGCTTCTGCGCCCCCGTGGTGATGTCGGTCAGGACCCGCTCATAGGGCTGCCCGGTTTCCTCCATGAGCCACAGGGTCGAGAAGGACCGCGAGCGCGGCGAATAATAGAGCTGCATCATGACCGGCCTTTCCGTGAATGGTCAGCGCGAGGAGATTATTCCCCTTCGCGTGCCGGAATCCACCATTCTTCGCCGCGTGCGGTGGTGACATATTCCGGCCAGCGGAAATCGATCGGCGCCCGGAAATCCTGGGGCAGGAGCGGCCCCATCCATTTGCTGCCGCCGACCCCGCCGCCGGTGCGGTCGCGCCATTCGTCCTGCGCCGCTTTCAGGAGATCCGGCCGGGTCATCAGATCGATGATGGTGGCGCCGATGGTCTTCGACGCGGTGCGGATCATCGGATCGATGCAGCTCGCGATACCGCCCAGCGCATTCATCACCCAGTCGGGATAATTGACGCCGCGCGCCGACTTCAGCATCGGCCGGCCGATATAGAAGCGCACCGTCGGCGCATACCAGCAATATTCCGTGTAATCGTCCGAGGTTGAATTGAGCTGCCAGGGCGGCAGGGTCTGGCGCAGCCGGCGCTCTGCCTCTTCGGGTTCGATCAATTGTTCGATCGCCGGCAGGAAGGGCTTCGCCATCGGCTCGGCGCCCAGCTCGCGCTGCATCGCTTGCGCCGCCGCGATGGCCTCGGCGCCCCATTGCGGTGCGCCGGCCAGTTGCAGATTGTCATAGGTCGCCCGCGCCATGACGTGGTTGGGCAGCCCGGGCCGCGACTTCGTCACCCAGGTCTTGGTCCAACGGCAATGCGCCGCCTTGGCCGCCGCCTCGGCATTGTTGTCGAGCACGCGGGCGATGGTTTCCGCCATCTCCAGGGTCGGCGCGCGCCAGAGATACTGGATCTGCGCGGTCTGGGCCGGCAGGTTGTCGGCCGTCGCCTGGCCGGCGCTGAGGATCGCCTCGCTGATCGACCAGCCGCCGGTGAAGGGCAGCATGTTCGACTGCGCCTGCTTGGTCATGCCGAACATATGAAAGAGCGCATCATTGGCGCCGGGTGCGCGGGCCGAGACATGGCTCGCCGGAATCGGGCTGTCGGGATCGGCCGAGAGCCAGTTCTCCGGCTCGACGCAATCGAAGGTATAGATGCAGGCATAGCCGAGGCCGCAATGGGTATCCCAGCGCGCGGTATTGACCAGCGGCAGCATGTAGGTGGGGTGAAAGCTGAGAAAGGCGTCGATGCCGTCGTAATAGCCCTTGGCGGCGTGGACGGGCTTGGAGAGGCGCAGCTTCTCCGCCGGCTCGCCGAAATAGCGGATGGTGCCGCGGATACCGAATTTCTCCATCGCGGCCTTGGCCGCCAGCACGCCGCCCAGCGACGAGATTCCGAGGGCGGAATGCGGATCGGTATGGCCCGCCGCATGCCGACTTAATCCCTGGCGCGGCTCCTTGCGGGTGCTGGCCGCCTGGCAGTTGCCGGGCACCGCGTCGTATTCGGCATAGGCGCCGATCACCGGATCGCCCGCTTTCGCCCCATTCGACCAGGTGGCAGCAAAGGCCGTCGGCATGCCGCCGCTGCCGGCCTCGACTTCGAAGCCCTCGCGGCGCAGCAGATCGACATACCAAGCGGCGGATTTGTATTCGCGCAAGGCCGGCTCGGCGAAATGCCAGATGGTCTGGTTCCAGTCCGACAGATCGCCCATCCGGGCGTCGATCCAGTCCAGGGTGAATTGCTTTTCCGGTGATGCCTTGCCGCTCATGCCACGTATCCCCTCAATCAAGTCATGTCGACTTGTGCTACTCCGCGAAAGGCGGGCGGCACAGGTCAAATCGCCTCATCATTCAGCGATAGAAAATTCGAACAGGCGCCAGTGTTTGTCCCGCACTGGCGCCTATCTCACGATGCCTATCCCGAGCCGGCGCCTATAAGGCGCCGAACAGCAGGTTGTCGAGACCGCGCACCAGCCCCTTCAGCGCGACGACACGGCGGGCCGCCAGCAAGGTGCCGCCGACATAAGGTTCGGCGCTGGTGCCGGCATCGTGGCGGATCGAAAGCCGCTCGCCGTTCATGCCGAAGATCACCTCCGCCGAAAGGACGAAGCTCGGCAGGCGCACCGAATGCACGCGGCCGCCGCCGATATCGGCACCCCGCGTCTCCTTGGGGCCGATGACCTGGTCGATCGGCACGCCGGGAATGCTGCGCCTGACCTGGCCCAGGCGTTCCGCCAATTCGCGTGCCGTGCCGCTCGGCGCATCCGGCTTGCTGTGCTTGGCATAATCGATGATCTCGTAATCCGGCACATGCTGCGCCGCCAGCAGGGCGAAGCGCTGCAGCAAACTGGCGGTCAGCGAGAAATTGCCGCTGGCGACCACGCCGAGGCCCTGCCGGTCGGCCTTGGCGGCGATATCGGCATAATCCTCGGCACCGAGGCCCGACGTGCCGATGATGGCAGGCACGCCGAGTTCCAGCGCCGTCAGCACATTCTGCTTCACCGCGCTGGGATGGGTGTAGTCGATATAGACATCGGTCGGATTGGCGGTGAGCGCCGAACGGACATCGGCGCTGATGACGACGCCGGTCGATTTGCGGTTCAGCACCGCGCCGACATCCTGCCCTGCCGCCTTGCGCGCCACCGCGCCGGCAAGCTCAAGATCCGCCGCCGCCAGCACGCCGGCGGCCAGCGCCGAGCCCGTCCATCCCGTGACACCACCAACACAGATCCGCAACGGCATAGAATTCCCCTTTAGTTCAGACAGTTAATCGAGATTGTCCCAAGACAATGCCAGCTTTGACAGCAAGCGTCCGGGAGGAGATATTAACCACCGGGTAGAATTTTGTAACTCGGCCCGCTCGGGCCACCGCTTCAGCAACGACGGAAGATCCACATCATGAGCCCACGGCCGAATTCCTTCGCGGCGCGCGATGCCGCTTTCCACCTGCATGGTTACACCAATGCCCTCAAGAACGAGAACGAAGGCGGTTTCGTTATTACGCGCGGCAAGGGCATCTATGTCTATGACGAGAACGGCAAGGAATATCTCGACGGCATGGCGGCGCTCTGGTGCTCGGGCCTCGGTTTCGGTGAGGAGCCGCGCCTGACCGAGGTGGTCGTCAAGCAGATGCGCGAACTGCCCTTCTATCACACCTTCACCCAGAAGGTGCCGTCGGTGACGGTGGAACTGGCGGAGAAGCTGGTCAAGCTGGCGCCGGTGCCGATGTCGAAGGCCTATTTCTGCAACAGCGGATCGGAAGCCAACGATTCCGTCGTCAAGATGGTCTGGTACATGAATAACGCCCTCGGCCGGCCGCAGAAGAAGAAGATCATCGCCCGCACCAAGGCCTATCACGGCGTCACCGTGGCGGCCGCCTCGCTGACCGGCCTGCCCGGCCTGCATATCGATTTCGACCTGCCGATCGCCGGCATCCTGCGCACCGACTGTCCGCATCATTATCGCTTCGGCAATCCGGGCGAATCCGAGGAAGCCTTCGCCACGCGCTGCGCCGAGAACCTGGAAAAGCTGATCCTGAGCGAAGGCCCGGACACGATCGCCGCGATGTTCGCCGAGCCGGTCATGGGCGCCGGTGGCGTCATCATTCCGCCGAAGACCTATTTCGACAAGATCCAGGCGGTGCTGCGCAAATACGACATCCTGCTGGTGGCCGACGAAGTGATCTGTGGTTTCGGCCGTACCGGCAATTTCTGGGGCAGCCAGACGATCGGCGTGCAGCCCGACATCATGACCATGGCGAAGCAGCTCTCGGCCAGCGTCCTGCCGATCGCCGCCGTGCTGATCAATCAGCGGGTCTATGAGGCGATCCGTGACAACAGCGCCAAGAACACGACCTTCGGCCATGGCTTCACCTATTCGGGCCATCCGATTTGCGCCGCCGTCGCCCTGGAAACGCTGAAGATCTATGAGGATCGCAAGATCGTCGATCATGTCCGCTCGCTGGAACCGGCCTTCCTGCGCGAGCTTCGGCGCTTCGCCGATCATCCGCTGGTCGGCGAGACCCGCGGCGTCGGCCTGGTCGGCGCGATCGAGCTGGTGAAGGATAAAGCGACGCGCCAGAGCTTCGATACGTCGCTGGCGGTCGGTCCGACCCTGGTCCGGATCGCCCATGATCATGGCCTGATCCTGCGCGCGGTTGGTGATTCCATCGCCTTCTGCCCGCCGATGATCATTACCGAGACCGAGCTGGTCGACATGTTCAAGCGCTTCGAGAAGGCCCTGGCCGACACCGTCTCCTGGCTGAAGCGCGAGGGACACGTGGCCCAGGCGGCCTAATGGGCAGCCCAATGGACTGGGCGGCCTAACGACCGTTCCTACCGGATCGAGCCTAAGCCTTGGAAATCACTCGACTTAGGCTCGGTCCGCCGGCCGCTCGCGCAATGGATACGAGCGGATTTGACGCAGGCGCCATGCCCCCGTCCCCCTCCCCCTATGGCCGGGAGAGGGATATAAGTTCGGGACGAAAACCACCTGCCGCGATGTCGAGTGGACGATGACCATGGATTTTGAGCAATTTTTCCGGGACCGGCTGGGCGACCTGCGCGCCGAAGGCCGCTATCGCGTTTTCGCCGATCTGGAACGGCAGGCCGGCCGTTTCCCCCGCGCCTTCTGGCGGGAGCGCCCGGAGAGCCCGGCCCGCGAAATCACCGTCTGGTGCTCCAACGACTATCTCGGCATGGGCCAGCACCCTGCCGTCCTGCAGGCCATGCAAGAAGCCTTGCAGCATTACGGCGCCGGCGCCGGCGGCACCCGCAACATCTCCGGCACCACGCATCAGCACGTCATGCTGGAACAGGCCTTGGCGGATTGGCATAGCAAGGAAGCGGCCCTGCTCTTCACCTCGGGCTTCATTTCCAACGAGGCAACGCTCGGCACCCTGGCGCGGCAATTGCCGAATGCCATCGTCTATTCCGATGCGCAGAACCATGCCTCGATGATCGCCGGCATCCGTCACAGCCGGGTCGAGTACCATATCTTCCGCCACAACGATGTCGCGCATCTGCGTGAGCTGATGAGCCAGGCCGATCCGGCCCGCCCGAAGATCGTCGCCTTCGAATCCGTCTATTCGATGGATGGCGATATCGGTCCGATCGCCGACATCTGCGACGTCGCCGACGAATTCGGCGCCCTGACCTATCTGGACGAGGTCCATGCCGTCGGCATGTATGGCAAGCACGGCGCCGGCATCGCCGAACGCGACGGGCTGAGCCATCGCCTGACCATCATCGAAGGCACGCTCGGCAAGGCCTTCGGCCTGATGGGCGGCTATATCGCCGGATCGACGGCGATGATCGATTTCATCCGCAGCTTCGCGCCGGGCTTCATCTTCACCACCGCCTTGCCGCCGGTCCTGGTCGCCGGTGCGCGCGCCAGCCTCGCAGTTCTGCGCGATGCCAGCGAGCTGCGCCGGAACCATCAGGCGCGCGCCCAGCAATTGCGTCAGCGCCTGCTCGACGCCGGCCTGCCGGTGATGCTGAGCGAGAGCCATATCGTACCCGTCAAGGTCGGCAATCCGGTCGCCTGCAAGGCGATCAGCGACCGCCTGCTGCGCCAGCACGATATCTATGTCCAGCCGATCAACTATCCGACGGTGCCGCGCGGTACCGAGCGGCTGCGCTTCACCCCGAGCCCCGATCACAACGATGCGATGATCGAGGCGGCGGTCGAGGCCTTGCGCGCCTGCTGGCAGGAACATGCCCTGCCGCTGGCGAGCTGACGGAGACAGGTTGATTGGGGCGAAAGCTTTTCCGCCCCGCTGGACAAGCCGGATGTGGTCACTTTAGAATGCCTCTCATTCTGAGGTGAGAATGTACAAGGACAACAGTCTCGTTCCGAGCGAAGCGATCCGGCTGGCGGCCCTGGGCCTGCTGGCGCGGCAGCCACGTGCCTATGCCGATCTGGCCCGCGACATCCGTCACTTCACCGCCCGCATCGTCGGACCCTCGCTCGATCTGCTGGGACCGTCCCTGGAGCTCTTCAAGGTCGAAGGCCTGATCGAGGCCGCCAATGCCAAGGCGGCGCCGGATCAGCAGATCATGCATCTGACCGCCGAGGGCCGTCAGGAATTCAAGCATCTGATGACCGCCAAGCTGCGCGGCCCGATGGGCGAGGTCAACAAGCTGATCGTCGCCCTGAAAATGCATTTCCTCGACCTGCTCAGCCGCGACGAGCAGCAGGCGCAGCTTGAAATGCTGGAAGAGACCTGCGACCGGGAACTGGCCCGGCTCAGCGACCTGCGCGGCCATCACAGCGAGGAAGCCACCTCGCTCATCCCCTGGCTCGATCATGAGATCGACGAGGTGGAAGCGCGGCGCGGCTGGTTCCGCCGGCTGCGCGAAAAGCTCTAATCCGTCTTCAGCGCCGGTTGCGGCGCATCTCCCCGATCAATCGCAAGATGACCTCCGCCGAGCGGTCGATATCCGCTTCGGTGGTGCGATAGTTGCAGACCGAAATGCGCAAAGCCTGACGCCCGCGCCAGCGCGTGCCGCCCAGCCAGCAGGTGCCCTCGGCCTGGATCGCGGCAATGAGGTCCTGGGTGAAGGCATCACCCGCATCTGCCGGCAGGTCGGCAGCGGGCTCCACCCGCACCAGCACCTGATTGAGCACGACGTCATTCAGGATGGTAACACCGGGCGCATCGGCCAGACGGTTCCGCATCCGCCGCGCAAGCGCGCAGCAGGTATCGACGAGGTCGGCGATGCCCGTGCGGCCGAAGGCCAGCAGGGCGGCATAGATCGCGAAGGCCCGGGCGCGGCGCGACATCTCCGGGACCCATTGATAGGGATCGCGATGCGCTGGGCCGGTCTTCTGCAGATAGGCCTCGCCCGGCACCGACATGGCGGCGCGGTGGGCCGCCGGATGGGCGGTCAGCACGATGCCTGAATCATGCGGCACGTTGAGCCATTTATGCCCGTCGGTCGCCCAGGAATCCGCTAGCTCGATCCCCGCCGTCAGGTGACGCAACGCGGGCGATGCCGCCGCCCAGAGCCCGAAGGCGCCGTCGACATGCAGCCAGGCATCCTGCACCCGGGCAATCGCGGCGATCTCCATGAAGGGATCGAAGGCACCGGTATTCACCCCACCTGCCTGGGCGCAGATGATCGCCGGCCCCGCGCCAGCCGCCATGGCTGTCCGCAGCTCGGCAGCGATCAGGCGCCCCTGCGTATCGCTGGGAATGATGATCGCGCGGTCCCGGCCGAGGCCGATATATTGCAAGGCGGTCGCCACCGAGCCATGTGCCTCGGCACCGCAGAAGACACGGATCTCCGGCGCCCCGATCAGTCCCTGACGCTCGACATCCCAGCCGCATTTCGCCAGCATCTCATGCCGGGCAGCCAGGAGCGCCGTCACATGTGCCATCTGGCAGCCGCTGACATAGCCGACGCTGATCTCGCGCCCAGCCACACGCAGGCCGAAGAGATCGGCCAGCCAGTCGCCGACCACCTCCTCCACCACGGCATTGGCCGGCGCGGTGGCATAGAGCACGGCATTCTGATCCCAGGTGGCGGTCAGCCAGTCGGCGGCCAGGGCGGCGGGATGGGCGCCGCTGATCACGTGACCGAAATAGCGCGGCCCCGCCGAGGCGATGACGCCGGGATCCGCCGCCATCGACAGCCGTTCCAGAACCGCCAGGGGATCGGCGCCGTCACGCGGCAGCGCCCCGCCCAGCCGCGCCGCCAGAGCCGCCTGGGCTGCCGTAACGCCCACCGGCCGCTCCGGCAGCCGGTCGAGGAAATCGGCCGCCAATTGGGCAACGCGTGACAGCAGGATGTGATTGGTCGATTGGCTCATGGCATCATCAGGATGGGCAACAGCGCCGTTTCCGTTATCCATAGCAACACCGGCGGATCACTCAACATCCTCAGACTGGCATGGACTGGCCAGCTTGCGACATCATCAACTTGCGACATCCGCTGTCGATCGTCGATCCGCGTTCCGCCTGAAGATCCCGGAACAGGCACTGGCCCAGAACAGGTGCTGGTTCAGAACAGGTGCTGGCCACCGGTCAGGAAGATTTCCGTGCCGGTGACATAGCCGAAATCCTCGCCGCAGAGGCGGAAGACGACACCGGCCACCTCCTCCGGCGTACCCATGCGGCCCATGGGGATGCGGGGGATCAGCGCCTCGTATTCCGCGCCGATCATCGCCGTCTCGATCTCACCGGGCGCCACGGCATTGACGCGCACGCCAAGCGCGGCAAATTCCACCGCCATCTCCCGCGTCAGGGCCGACAGGGCCGCCTTCGAGGTCGAATAGGCCGAGCTGGCGAAGGGATGGATCGCGTGGCCGGCGATCGAGGTGATGTTGACGACCGTGCCCTTGCCCTGATGCAGCGGCCGGGCGAAGCCGCGCGCCAAAGTAAGTGGCGTGAAGAAATTGAGCTCGAACACTTCGCGCCAGGCGGCGACATCGCCGTTAAGAATACCGAGCCGTTCCTTGAACGGCGTCTTCGGGCTGATCGCCGCATTGTTCACCAGCGCATGCACCGCCTTCCCGTCCAGCACCTCCAGGGCCTGGTCGACGAAGCGCGCGGCATCGTCGGCATGGGCGAGATCGACGGTGATGTGATGGGTCCAGTTGGGATCGCGCTTGCATTCCTCCGGCACCACGTCACGGCTGCAGGTGATGATATTCCAGCCTTCCTGGCTGAAGCGCTTCACGGTCGCATGGCCGATGCCCCGGCTGGCGCCGGTCAGGATCACGGTCTTCTTGGTGGTCTCAGTCATGTTGCCTCGCTCGGGTCGTCAGTTGAACACCCGCTTGCGTTCGGCCACGCCATAGGGGTCTTGGTGAATGATGATCTCGGCACCGGGAAAGGCCTCGTGCAGTTCCTCTTCCACGGCATCGGAAATGCGATGCGCTTCGCGCAGGGTCATATCGCCATCCAGTTCCAGATGGAACTGGATGAAACGGAACTGACCCGCGATCCGGGTGCGCAATTCATGCAGATTGAGTACCTGCGGGTGACGACGCACGATGGTCTTGATCAGATCGCGCTCGGTATCGTCCATCTCGCGGTCCATCAGCATGTCGAAAGCATCGCGGCCGATGCCGATCGCGGTATAGGCGATGAAGAGCGCCACCGCCAGACCGAAGGCCGGATCGATCCACCACCAGCCGAACCAGACGCTGAGCAGCAAGGCGGCGATGACGGCGACATTGACCATGAAATCGCTGAGGTAATGCGCGGCATCGGCCCGCACGGCCAGCGACCGGGTGCGCCGGATGACATGACGCTGGAACAGCATCAGCAACGCGGTGACGATGATCGAGGCCAGCATGACGGCAACGCCGATGCCGACCTCCGCCACCGGATGCGGATCGGCGAAATGCTGGCCGACCTCGACCAGCAGCAGGACCGAGGAACCGAGAATGAAGGCAACCTGCACCAACCCGGCCAGCGGCTCCGCCTTGCCATGGCCGAAGCGGTGTTCCGAATCGGCCGGCGTCAAGGCATGGCGCACCGCCAGGAGATTGATCAGCGATGCCCCCAGATCGAGCCCGGAATCGAGCAGAGTCGAGAGCAGGGCCACCGATCCGGTCGCCAGGAAGGCATAGAGCTTGATGCCGATCAGCAGCGCCGCCGCCAGGACAGAGGCCAGCGTCGCCTGACGCATCAGGCGGCCAGCCTCGTCGATGGAGAGCTTTGGTGCTCCCGTCAGGTCGGTGTCGCCGGTTCGATCCGTCATCACACGGCTATCCTCAGGGATAGAGCTTCTCCGTCCACCAGCCCTCGCCGGCCCGGTGATAGACGAGGCGGTCATGCAGGCGGAAGGCACGATCTTCCCAGAACTCGATCCGCTGCGGCACCACCCGGAAGCCGGACCAATAAGGCGGGCGCGGGATCGTGCCGATCGGATATTTCGCGGTGAACTGCGCCACCCGCTTTTCCAGTTCGAAGCGGCTTTCCAGAGGACGCGACTGCTGCGAGGCCCAGGCACCGATCTGACTGGCGCGCGCCCGGCTATGATAATAGGTATCGGCCTCGTCGTCGCTGACCTGCTCGACCGCGCCTTCGACCCGCACCTGGCGCTTCAGCGATTTCCAATGGAACAGGAGTGCCGACTTGCTTGTCTCCAACAGTTGCACGCCCTTGCGGCTTTCGAAATTGGTATAGAAAACGAAGCCGCGCGAATCGACATCCTTCAGCAGCACCATGCGCACTGACGGTTGGCCATCGGCGCCGACGGTCGCCAGCGCCATCGCATTGGGATCGTTCGGCTCCTTTTCACCCGCCTCGGCCAACCAGCGGTCGAACAGCTCGAACGGTTCCGTGGCAGGGTGCAGTGTCTTCTGGTTCATGATCACATCACGCTCACTAGCCTTGCCGCCGATCTATAGCATTGATTCCGGACTGAAATCGATGAAATCAGCGCAGTTCCGCCGTGACTTGTATGGCGACAATTCCACCCGCCGGACGGCTCACTGGCGCCGGAATAGCCCGAAAACCGCGACATCACCGTGACGCCGCCGATGAACGGACCGGCGAACCGGCCCGCAGGCGACGGGCGGCGGGCAAGAAGCTGCTCTTGCGGGAAATCGGGAGTGTGATTAACTAATTCGGGCGCATGGGGTGAATAGATGGCTGATCCGTATCAAGTATTGGGCGTCGCGCGCGGCGCGAGTGACGATGAAATCAAGAAAGCCTATCGGAAGCTCGCCAAGAAGCTGCATCCCGACCTGAATCCGGGCGACAAGAAGGTCGAAAACCAGTTCAAGGACGCGACCGCCGCCTATGATCTGCTGAGCGATCCGGACAAGCGCCAGCGGTATGACCGGGGCGAAATCGACGAACACGGCCAGGCACGCGGATTCGGCGGCTTCCGTCGCGGGCCCGGTGGTGCGGGCGGTGCGAGGCGCCCCCGTGATTTCGGCCTGGATGAGGAAGGCGGCGGGGCGGAAGACGTCCTGCGCGATTTCTTCGGCTTCGGCAATCGCCAGCGGGCCGGCATGCGCATGCGGGGCGCCGATGTCTCCTATCAGGCGGAAGTCAGTTTCCTCGAAGCCGCGCTGGGTGCCAAGAAGCGCCTCAATCTGACCGACGGCAAGACCCTGGAAGTCGCCATTCCGCCCGGCACGCAAAGCGGCCAGACCCTGCGGCTGAAGGGCCAGGGCCTGCCCGGCGCCGGCGGCGCGGCAGCCGGCGATGCCTATGTCGAGGTCCTGGTGGCCGATCACCCCTTCTTCAAGCGCGACGGCTTCAATATCTCGCTCGACGCCCCCATCACCCTTTACGAGGCCATGCTCGGCGGCACCATCACGGTTCCGACGATCGACGGCAAGGTCGCCCTCAAGGTACCGCGCGACAGCAACAGCGGTACCCAGCTCCGCCTCAAGGGCAAAGGCATTCTCGACCCCAAGACCGGCCAGCGCGGGGATCAGTATGTCCGCTTCACCGTCGTTCTTCCCGACCAAGTCGACAGCGACTTGCGGGATGCTGTCGAACGTTGGGCAAAAACCCATGCCTATGATGTCCGCGGCAAATGGCTGAACTCATAAGCCTTTGATCGAAAAAAGATATTTCATGATACTTTCACCCGATTCGGCCGGCGCCCTGCGTTGACCCTTGCGGTTAATGGTGTAGGATGCCGAGCACTTTTCGAGATAGCGCGGCCAATTGCCGCGCCGCTTACGTAGTTTTGAGTGGGGAACCGGATGACTGGAAAAAGCGGCCTGATGGCCGGCAAGCGTGGCTTGATCATGGGCGTCGCCAACGACCGATCGATCGCCTGGGGCATCGCCAAGGCGGCGCATGACGCCGGAGCCGAGCTCGCCTTCACCTATCAGGGCGAGGCGCTGCAGAAGCGCGTGGCGCCACTGGCCCAATCGGTCGGCGCCGATCTCGTGCTGCCCTGCGACGTCACCGACGATGCCAGCGTCGATGCCACTTTCGATGCCATCAAGCAGAAATGGGGCAGCCTCGATTTCGTGGTGCACGCCATCGCCTTTTCCGACAAGGACGAGCTGAAGGGCAAATATGTCTCCACGTCGCGTAAGAACTTCACGCTGACCATGGACATTTCCTGCTTCTCCTTCACCGCCATCTGCGAGCGCGCCAGCCGGATGATGCCCAATGGCGGCAGCCTGCTGACCCTCTCCTATTTCGGCGCCGAGCGCGTCATGCCGCATTACAACGTCATGGGCGTCGCCAAGGCGGCGCTGGAATGCAGCGTGCGCTATCTGGCGGCCGATCTCGGCGAGCAGAATATCCGCGTCAACGCCATCTCGGCCGGCCCGATCAAGACCCTGGCCGCCTCCGGCATCGGCGATTTCCGCCATATCCTGCGCTGGAACGAGTTGAATTCGCCGCTGAAACGCAATGTCTCGATCGAGGATGTCGGCGGCGCCGGCCTCTATCTGATCTCGGACCTGTCGCGCGGCGTCACCGGCGAGCTGCATCACGTCGACAGCGGCTACAATGTGGTCGGCATGATGCGCACCGATGCCGCCGGCGACCTGGCCGAGATGCTGAAGAACTTCAACGAGCGCGGCTGAGCCGCGTCACCGAGATGTCGCATAATACATTCGGTCATCTGTTCCGTTTCACCACCTGGGGCGAAAGCCACGGCCCGGCCTTGGGCTGCGTGGTGGACGGAACGCCGCCCGGCATCGTGATCGACGCGGCCGGCCTGCAGGTCTGGCTCGACAAGCGCAAGCCCGGCCAGTCCCGCTTCGTCACCCAGCGGCGCGAGCCGGACCAGGTGGAGATCCTCTCCGGCGTGTTCGAGGGCAAGACCACCGGCACGCCGATCTCGCTGCTGATCCGCAACGAGGATCAGCGCAGCAAGGATTACGGCAAGATCAAGGACCAGTTCCGCCCCGGTCATGCCGACTACACCTATTGGACCAAATACGGTATCCGCGACTATCGCGGCGGCGGCCGCTCCTCGGCCCGCGAGACGGCGGCGCGGGTTGCGGCCGGGGGCGTCGCCCGTCTAGTGCTCGACCATCTGATCGCCGGTGGCGTGCAGATTCGCGGCGCCCTGGTGCAGATCGGCCCCCATGCGGTCAATCGCGACAACTGGGACTGGACACAGACCGAGCAGAACCCCTTCTGGTGCCCGGATGCCGCCATGGCGGGGCAATGGGAAGGCTATCTCGACCAGGTGCGCAAGGCCGGCTCATCGACCGGCGCCATCGTCGAAGTGGTGGCGAGCGGCGTTCCCGCAGGCCTCGGCGCGCCGATCTATGGCAAGCTCGATGCCGATCTCGCCAGCGCCATGATGAGCATCAATGCGGTGAAGGGTGTCGAGATCGGTGCCGGCTTCGCCGCCGCCGCCCTGAGCGGCGAAGAGAATGCCGATGAGATGCGCATGTCCCATGGCGGAAGCGGCGCCAATGACGCGAAGAGCGATGCGGTGCAGTTCCTCTCGAACAAGGCCGGCGGCATTCTCGGCGGTATTTCAAGCGGCCAGGATGTCGTGGTGCGTTTCGCGGTCAAACCGACCTCGTCGATCCTGACACCGCGCAAGAGCGTCGACAGCCATGGCGACGAAGTCGATGTCTCGACCACCGGGCGCCATGACCCTTGTGTCGGCATCCGTGCCGTGCCGGTGGGCGAAGCCATGATGGCGCTGGTCCTGGCCGATCACCTGCTGCGCCATCGCGCGCAATGCGGGCTGTGACCGCCGGATAGTTCGCATATCAACTGCATCTGAGGTTTTCATGTCCGGCTTCGCGGCGGCCCTGCTCTTCCCGCAATGGCAGGGTGCCGCCCGGCGCATCGGCTATGCCGCCGGCACCACCTGTCTCGGCGATCTGCTGCCCGCCGATCTGCTGCGCCATCGGGTGATCTGCGAGGATAGCGCCGTGCCTCTCCCGATGGAGGATGGCGTCAAGGGACTCTCGGTGCTGGCCCGGCAGGCCGATCTGGCGGCGGCGATCCGCCAGCCTCTCTCGGAACCGGTTCTGACCATCGGCGGCGACTGCGCGGCCGATCTGGTGAGCGCCGCTGCCGCCAATCGCGAGACGGATGGCGGCACGGCCCTGATCTGGATCGACGGCCATGCCGACCTTAACAATCCGTCGGTCTCGCCCAGCGGCCATTTCCATGGCATGGTGGTACGCAGCCTGATGGGCGACGGACCCGCCGCGCTGACGCGTCACGTCACCCGCCCCTATCGGCCGGATCAGGTCTTCTATGTCTCGGCCCGGGATTGCGATCCGGCGGAGACCGAAACCATCGTGCGGCAATCCTTGTATCGCCTCGCCGATGCCCGCGCGGTTGACAGCCTAGCCGATAAAATCGCCCGGCGCGGCCTCGGCCGGGTCTATCTGCATCTCGATCTCGATGTGCTCGATCCGGCGGTCTTTCCCTATATCGGCGTTCCCGCCGCTCAGGGCCTCAGCCTCGCCCATCTCTGCCATCTCCTGCGGACCTTGCGCCAGCGCTTCCGTTTGGCCGGGGCCGCCATCACGGAGCTCAATATCGCCGGCCCCGAGGAAGCTGCCGCCGCCGCACCGGCCCTGCAGCGGATTCTGCAAGAGGGCTTCGGCCTCCCGCCGCGCTAACCGGCACATTCCCCAAATGACAAGAGGCGGGACCGCTCTGCGATCCCGCCTCTCTTAAACAGCCAGTTCAGGCTTCGCGATAGGACAGCAGGATCAGTCCCACCAGAACGAAGCAGATCGGCCAGACCCAGCCGGCGATCCGGTTGCCGGGCGGCGGCAGACGCAGTTCCAGCCAGCGCGCCCAGCCGGCCCCGACCCCCGCCAGGGCCAGCGGCGTATGGGTCAGCTCGATCAGCAACTGCTCCTTCACATTGGCGATGGCGTGACTATGCGTCAGCAGAGCCGCGCCGCCGATGGCACAGGCCAGGGGAAAGACCAGGGCCGCCCGCGTCTTGCCCCAATCGAAGGCCCTGACCCGCCATTCGAACAGGCCGAAGATGACGATCAGCAATACGAAGAATCGATGCTGCAGCACCTCGACATCGCGTAGGCTGTCGATCAGACCGATCTGCCCCAGGGGCCAAACCTCGGGATCGGAGCGGATGAAGAGGAAGGCCGCCATGCCGAGGAAGAGCAGCGGCCAGTGCCGCGCGATCCGCAACCCCGCCTGATTGAGCAGGGATGTCAGCCCGATCAGCAGCATGAAGATGCCGGCCCAATGATGATTGTATTCCGACCAGGCGATATCCGCCGCGTTGCGGCTGGGGATTTCGCCCGATCCCGGCACGAAAGCCGGCGCGGGTTTGGTCTTGGCGGCCTCTGCCTCGGCATCCAGTTTCGCCTGCAAGGCCGGCAGGGTCAGGGTGTCGTGGTCCGGCGAGGTCAAACGCGGCCAGACCGGCATGTTGCGCTCGACGATCTGCTGGAAGGTGACGCGGTCCTGGGTGAGATCGACGGCCGGCGGCACCGAGGTCAATGAGGCGGCGGCAAAAAACAAAGTGAAACCGACGCCGATCTCCACCTCGGCAAAGCGCTTCATGCGGATCACCGATGTCGCCGGATCGCTGCGCAGCCTTTCCACGGTGCGGAAATTGCCGAGGCCCAGCAACAGCAAAGCGGCGAACAAGGCGATCTTCACCCCGACCATCACGCCATAGGCGGTGCCGTAGAAACCATCCCAGGAGCCGATATAGAGCACGCTCATGACGGTACCCGACACGATAATGCAGCCCACGCCCACCATCGACATGCGGGAGAAGCGGGCACCGATGATGCGCCAACTGGCTCCGTCATGGACCATGGCCAGGGCGGTGATGAAGGCCGGGATACCGCCGATCCAGATGGCCGCGCCCAATTGATGCAGGCCGGTGACAGCCAGCAGCAGCGGGCTGTCCTCCAGCCGCGCCGCCGCATGAGTGGTCAGCGTCGCGGCCGCCAGTTCGATCAATCCCGCCACCAGCAGCAGTGGCGCCGGCGCTTTCGGTCCCCGTGTAAACAGCAAGACGGCAATCACGATCGCCGTCGCGATCTTGATCAGGCCCGCAACGGCGAAATTGGCTTCCAGCACATTCGCGATGGAGAGATCGACCGTGCTGACCAGCACCGAGGACCCCAGGAAGACCGTCGCCGCTTCGCAAATGATCAACGCGATGGCGGACCAAGCCGTGATCCGCGCCGTGCGGTGCAGGATCATCCCGCCCGCCGGCCCGATCATCGCGGCCTTGGGCCGCGCGAGGAAGAACAGGAACAGGACGCCACCCAATGTCATCGACTGGGAGACGATGGTCAGGCCGTGAATGACGATGGAGAGATAACCGAAGAGATCGACGAGCAGCGACACGATCAGTTGCCCTGCACGGTGAAGGGCACTTCGCCACGGGTGATATGACCGTCCACCGACAGGACCTGCCAATGCAGGCTGTAGCTGCCCGGCGTCAGATCGGCGGTGGCGGCCAACGTATCCGGTGCGGCATCCGGCGCCAGAGTCAGGACCGTCTTCGATTTGTCCGGCAGGATCAGTGTCAGGCGCGACCGGCCCTGATCGATGCGGCTGTTATAACGCAGGGAAAAGGCGACCTTGCCGGACGGCACCGCCATATCATGGGCCGGCTGGCTTTCCACCAGGATGGCATGGGCGAAAGCCGGCATCGCGGCGAAGACAGGCGCTCCCAGCAGCAGGAGCACGGCAAATAATCTCAATACTCTCAATCTCATCTTTCTTCCCCCGCGCGCCACGGCAGCGCGGCGCACATCAGAAAATCAGCACATCCGCCAACCGGCGGTGGCCGCCACGCTAAAGGAAAGCGCGAGTCCTGCCAAGCATCCCGCCTCTATCCGACAGCGGCGTGAAAGGCTGGATTCAACGGTCGAATTTGCCGACCAGTTCCACATGCGGCGACCAGATGAACTGATCCACCAGGGTCAGGTCCGTCAGCCGGAACCCGGCATCGAGCAGGATGCGGGCATCCCGGGCAAAGGTCGCCGGATTGCAGGAGACGCCGACGGCCAGCGACAGTCCCGAGCGGGCGATCTGCTCGGCCTGCCCCTTCGCGCCGGCGCGCGGCGGATCGAAGATGACGGCTTCTAGTTTCTTCATCTCCTCGGCCATCAGCGGCGCGTGGTCGAGATCGCGCTGCATCGAGGCGATACGATCGCCGAGCTGCGCCCGGCGGACCGCAGCCGCCAGGGCCTGGATCGACGGCTTCGATCCTTCGACCGCCAGGACTTTCGCCTGCCGCGCTAAGGGAAAGGTGAAGGTGCCGCAACCGGCAAAGAGATCGGCCACCGATTTCGCCGGCGAGGCCGCCGCCAGGACCGCATCCCGCAAGGCGGCTTCGCCCATGGCGCTCGGCTGCAGGAAGGATTGCGCCGGCAGATCGACGGCCACCTCGCCGAACCGGATCTGCGGCAGGCGAATCTGGGCAATCGGCTCCACTTCGGTATCGCGCTTTCCCGTGGCGACCACCCAGGAAATGCGGGCGATGCCCTCATCCTGGCAGAGATCCGCCAAAGCGAAACGCTGCGGATTGGTGGGCGGCGCCTTCGCCGTGATCAGCAAGTCGATACCGGTCATGCTTTCGGTTGCCAGCAGGTCCCAGCTCTCGCGCGGCGCCAGGGCATCGCGCAAGGCCTGCCGTAATTTCCCGATCAGAGCGAAGAGACCGGGTGTCAGCAGCGGGCATTGCATGACATCGACAATCTCGTGGCTGGAGCCGCGATGGAAGCCGATCCGGCAACCGCCTTTTTCACCGATCACGGCAAGTACCGCCCGCCGTCGCAAGCCGGCCGGCAGAAAGATCATCTGAAAGGTGTCCGGCACGGCAATCCCCCGCTGTGCCAGGGTGCGGATCACACCGTCGCGTTTCCAGGACTGATAGGGGCCTTCCGCCAGATGTTGGAGCGCGCAGCCGCCGCAGATACCGAAATGCCGGCAGGCCGGTGATACGCGATCCGCCGAGGCTGACAAGATCGTCTCGATCTCCCCCATGCGGCCCTCGCCCCGCATCTGGCCGAGGCGCACGCGCATCCGTTCGCCCGGCAGGGCGAAGGGCACGAAAACCGGCCGGCCGTCATGCTGCGCCAGACCGTCGCCCTGCTGGCCCAGCTCGGTAATGGCCAACTCGGCGCTGACCGGCGGCAGGACTGGCGTCGCGGGTCGTTTCGCGGGGCGTCGGGAACGGCTCATCGGCGTGGTTTCCCGTTCGGCGACGAGAGCTCGACAGGTAGAGCAGCGACGGGCGGACAGACGACAGGCAGGGAGGGATGGGCTATCATGCGTCTCGAGGCCGGGTAACAAGGAGCAATTGGGATATGTCAGTCATACGGTTTCTGGGCAAGCTTGTTCTGTGGCTCTGTGCCGGAATCGGTGGTCTTCTTGTCATCGCGCTGCTCGCCGGCGGCCTGATCGTCAACCATTTTGTCGAAAATCCGAAACCGATTCCAGCCCATGCGACCCTGACGATCGATCTCGCCAAGGGCGTCGCCGAACAACCTTCCGCCCTGCCCTTCAATTTCGGCAAGAGCGTCGCGATCACGGATATCGTTCGCGGCCTGGACGCCGCCGCCAAGGATTCCAGAATCGAGGGCGTCGTCCTCTATCTCGGCCGGGGCCGGGTGAATATCGCCCAGGTGCAGGAAATCCGCGATGCCATTCTGGCTTTCCGCAAGAGCGGCAAGAAAGTGCAGGCCTTTGCCGAATCCTTCGGCGAAGGCGGTGACGGCACGCTGCATTACTATCTCGCCAGCGCCGCCGACAAGATCACCTTGCAGCCCTCCGGCGATCTGCGCCTGACCGGCTTCCATCTGGAGACGCCGTTCCTGAAAGGCGCCTTCGATCGCCTGGGCATCACCGCCCAGATGGGGCAGCGCAAGGAATTCAAGGGCGCCGTCAATACCTTCACCCAAAGTTCAATGCCCGAGCCGCAGCGCCAGAACATGCAGCAGCTCGCCGATTCCTGGCTCGACCAGGTGGTCACCGACATTGCCCGCGACCGCAAGCTGGAGCCGAAAGCCGTGCGCGCCGCGATCGACCGGGCGCCGCTATTGGCTGCCGACGGCAAATCCCTGGGCCTGATCGACGATCTCGCCTATCGCGACGCCATCGATCAGCCGCTCGAAGTCGAGCCCGACAAGGACCAGCGCATCAGCATTTCCGCCTATGCGAAGCAATTGCCGGCACCGGCCAGCGACAGTCCGACCATCGCCACCATCTATGGCCTCGGCCCCGTGGTCCTGGCGGCCAGCGACGGCGGTCCGTTCCGTGGCAGCCAGACCATGGGGGCCGATACGCTGCGCGCGGCGATTGACAGCGCCATCGACGATCACGTCTCGGCCATCATCCTGCGTATCGATTCGCCCGGCGGTTCCTACGTTGCGGCGGATACGATCTGGCGTGCCGTCAGCCGGGCCCGCGCCGCCAATATTCCCGTCATCGTCTCGATGAGCGGCCTCGCCGCCTCCGGCGGCTATTTCGTCGCCGCGCCGGCCAGCAAGATCGTCGCCGAACCCGGCACCATCACCGGATCGATCGGCGTCTTCGGCGGCAAGATCGTGGTCGACGGGCTGCTGAAGAATCTCTCGGTCGGCATCGACGACATCTCCGCCGGGACGCAGGCCGATATGGACAGCGCGATCCGGCCCTTCACGACCGATGAATGGAACAATCTGCAGCACAGCCTGGATGCCATCTATGCCGACTTCGTCGGCAAGGTCGCGACCGGACGCCGCCTCGATCCCAACAAGGCCGAAGCCGTGGCGCAGGGCCAGATATGGACCGGCAAGGACGCCCTGGATCGCGGCCTGGTCGATGCCCTCGGCGGCTGGTCCGTCGCCATCGACCTCGCCAAGAAGGAAGCCGGCTTCCAGCCCGACACCGCCGTCAAGCTGGTGACCTATCCCTCGGAGAAACAGGAAGCGACGAAGCTCGTCTCGCAATTGCTGGAGAGCGGCGCCACCGGCAGCGTCGCCGCGCAAATGCTGGATCGCTGGGCAACCCGGCTCGGCATCACATCGCTCATGACCTCGGACAGCACCCAGCAGCGCTTGCCGGAAGTGCTGTTGCCGCCGATCAGCGTGAACGGCGAGCTGCGATAAGGAATTCTTTATTGCCCTCAGGCCCCAGGATCGGGCTGTCGGTGACGCCGAGCACCGACCAGCCCGGCAGGGCGCCGAACCAGGCGGTGATCCGGTCGATGACCGTCTGGTGCAAGGCCGGATCGCGCACCACGCCGCCCTTGCCGACCTGACCCGGCCCGACTTCGAATTGCGGCTTGATCAAAGCAACAGCGAGCGCATCCGGCTTGGTCAAGGCCAGTGCCGCCGGCAACACCGTCTCCAGGCCGATGAAACTGGCATCGCAGACAACGATATCCAGCGGATCGGGAATCTGCGCGCGATCGAGATGCCGGGCATTGGTCTTTTCCAGAACCACCACGCGGGAATCGTTGCGCAGCTTCCAGGCCAGTTGGCCATGGCCGACATCGACCGCATAGACCTTGGCAGCCCCTTTGGTCAGCAGCACATCGGTGAAGCCGCCGGTCGAGGCACCGATATCAGCGGCGATGAAGCCGCTGGGATCGATGGCGAAATGATCCAGCGCATGGGCCAGTTTCTGGCCGCCGCGTGAGACCCAGGGATGATCCTGCCCCTTGACGGTCAGGGTCGCATCATCGGCGAGGGTCTGGCCCGGCTTATCGATCCGCTGGGTGCCGGCATAAACCAGCCCAGCCATGATCAGCGCCTGCGCCTTCGCCCGGCTTTCCACCAGGCCGCGATCCACCAGCAGCTTGTCGACCCGTTCCTTGCTCATCGCTCCATCGCCCTCAACCCGATGCCACAGCCGTCTCGACCGGTACGATGAGGCGGTCGGACATCTGCTTCCAGCGCAGGAACAGCAAGGTTGCCGAGGCCACCAGCCCGACCGCCAGACCCCACCACAGGCCGGGCCCGGCGAAACCGAAATTGAAGGCCAGCAGATAGCCGCTGCCGAGCCCCGCCACCCAATAGCCGAAGCCGCAGAGGATCATCGGCACCTTGGTGTCCTTGAGGCCGCGCAGGGAGCCGATCGTCGCCACCTGCAAGCCGTCGACCAGTTGGAACAGCGCCGCGATCGGCATCAGCGTCAGGCCCACGGCCACCGCCGCCGCATTCGCCGGGTCGTTGGTATCCATGTAGAAGGACAGCAGACGATGCGGCAGGAAGTTAAGCGCCGCCGCCGTGAACACCATCCAGGTCATACCAAGACAGATCGCCGTATAGCCGGCCCGCCTCGCCGCCTCGGGTGTCCCGCGCCCAATCGCATAGCCGACACGGACCGTCGCCGCCTGGCTGATCGAATAAGGGATCATGAAGCTGATCGATGACAGGTTGATCACGGCATTATGGGCCGCCAGGGTGGCGACGCCGAATTCACCGATGAGCACTGTCGAGGC
Organism: uncultured Rhodospirillaceae bacterium; assembly: GCA_964406155.1. Taxonomy (GTDB): domain Bacteria; phylum Pseudomonadota; class Alphaproteobacteria; order Dongiales; family Dongiaceae; genus Dongia_B. The sequence goes on from CAYOQR010000013.1 coordinate 43,538, forward strand.
CATGAACAATCCGGATTCGAAAGTATAGCCGGCGGCAATCGGCCAGCCGACCCGCCAGAGATCGGCGAAGATGGCGCGGTCATGACGCAGCAGGTCGCTGAACACGCGATAGGCGCTCAGCGCGTAATCGCGGTTGATATAGAGCACCATCAGCAAGAGCTGGAACCACTGCACGACGGTCATGGTGAGGCCGATGCCGGCGACCCCCATGGCCGGGAAACCGAAACGGCCATACATGGTCACGTAATTGCCGAGCACGGTCAGCGGCAGGGCGCAGAGAATGATGCTGGTGACGACGACCGGTCGGCCGAGCACCGTCACGTAATTGCGCAGCACCGTGAACCACAGCACCGCCGGGATCGACCACATGCCCCAGAGCAGCAGCTTCTCGATGCGGTCGATGATCGCCGTGTCGTAATGGCCCCAATAACGCAGCACCGGGCCGACGGCCAGGATGATCAGGCAGGCTGGCACGGCGAGGCAGGTGGCGAAGCGCAGACCCTGGCGCACCACCCGGCTGACCAACTCAGCATTGCCCTCGCCATGGGCATGGGCGCCGAGCGCGCTGACACTGCCGATGGCACCCATGGGCAGAAGCTGGAACATGAACAGCATCTGCACACCGAGCCCGGCGGCGGCCAATTCCTCGGCGCCCAGCCGGCCGGCCATGGCATAGTCGGCAACGCTCATCGCCATCTCGGCCAGCAGACCGGCCGCGATGGGCGCCGAGAGCTTCAGCGTCGCAAGTGCTTCTTGGGTCCAAATTCTCCGGGAGGTCCCGCGCCACCGGCCAAACCGGCGATCTGCGGGATCCCGGTTTGGCTCGGCCGCGCTGGCCATGGAATCCTCGTATCAGCTTTTACGCGTCAGAACGAACTCAGTCATCCAACGCAAGGGATCGGCCTTGGCGCCGAACATGTCGAGATGGGCATTCGCCTGCTCACCGAGCAGCTTTGCCTGCGCCCGCGCCCGGTCGATGCCGAGAATCGAGACGAAGGTCGCCTTGCCGGCCTTGGCATCGGCTCCGACCGGCTTGCCCGTGGTCGCGGCATCGCCTTCGGCATCGAGCAGATCGTCGACGATCTGGAAGGCAAGACCGAGATCATGGGCATAGGAGATCAGCGCATGGCGCTGCGCCATCGAGGCATGGCCGAGAATACCGCCGGCCTCGCAGGAGAACGCGATGATCGCGCCCGTCTTCAGCCGCTGCAAGCGGGTGATGGCGCCGATATCCAGGTCGTTCTTCTCGGCCCAGAGATCGATCATCTGACCGCCGACCATGCCGGCGGCACCGCCGGCCTTGGCCAAAGCCAGCACCAGATCGGCCCGCACCTGGCCATCGGGATGGGTCTTGGGATCCGCCAGGATCTCGAAGGCCATGGTCAGCAGCCCGTCGCCGGCCAGGATCGCCGTCGCTTCGTCGAAGGCCTTATGCGCGGTCGGACGGCCGCGACGCAGATCGCTGTTATCCATCGCCGGCAGATCGTCATGCACCAGGCTGTAGCAATGCAGCATCTCGATGGCCGCGGCGGCCCGGACGGCATACTCGCCATAGACATCGAACAAGGCGGCGCTGTTGATCAGCAGATAGGGGCGGATCCGCTTGCCGCCCCCCATCGTGGCATAGCGCATCGCTTCGACCACGCGATTCTCCGCGCCGTCCACCGGCGGCAGCAGATCGCTCAACAGACGGTTGACCGCACCAGCGGCTTCATTCAGAGCAAGTTCAATCGACACGGAAAACCTCAGTCCAGATTGGCGGGTTCGGTGGCGACGGCGCCATCCGGTCCCAGCACGATTTTGTCCACTTTCAGTTGCGCCTCGCGGAGCTTGGCTTCGCAATGACGCTTCAACAAGGCGCCGCGCTCATAGGATTTGATCGCGTCGTCCAGTTTGTTGTCCCCACGTTCCAAGCGCTTGACCAGGTCCTGCAACTCGGCCAGCGCTTCCTCGAAACTGAGTGCGGTGATATCGCCCGGCAGCTTGCCGCCCGATTTCCCTTCCTCGGCCATACCTTACCCCAAAACAAATCAGCCGCCCGAACCTCCCCGCGCCGGACGCCATGCGGGCCTGGCGGGGAAATGCGGCGGCATCGCAACAAGGGCCGCATCTTACTGGCCCTTGCGCCGGGCAGCAAGTAGCCGGTCCCAGGCAATTTTCTGGCACGATCACAAAGACATAGCTGAAAGCTATAGTCAGGATGCTGCTGCTTCTCCAGCGGCCATCAGCGCGGCCACATGGGCGGCGGCACTTTCCGCCAGTGCCTCCAGGTCGTATCCGCCCTCCAGAGTCGAGACCAACCGCCCCTGGCATCGGCGGCCGGCCAGATCCATCAATTCGCGGGTGGCCCAGGCGAAATCCTCGGTTTCGAATTCCAGATTCGCCAACGGATCGGCCCGGTGGGCATCGAAGCCCGCCGAAACCAGCAGGAGATCGGGCCCGAAAGCATCCACCGCCGGCAGCACGATATCGCGCATCGCCGCGCGGAAAGCCGCCGATCCCGCGCCCGGCGGCAGCGGCGCGTTGCAGATATTGCCGCAGCCCTTCTCGCGCATGGCGCCGGTGCCGGGATAAAGCGGCATCTGATGGGTCGAGGCGAAGAAGAAATCCGGATCGGCCTCGAACATGTGCTGCGTGCCGTTGCCGTGATGCACGTCGAAATCGACCACAGCCACACGCCGCCAGCCATGCACCGCCCGGGCATGGGCCGCGCCGACGGCAATATTGTTGAAGAGGCAAAAACCCATCGCCCGCGCCGCTTCCGCGTGGTGTCCCGGCGGCCGCACGGCGCAAAACGCATTGGCCACCTGCCCGGCGGCGACGGCATCGATCCCGGCGATCATCGCGCCGGCCGCCCGCAAGGCGGCTTCCCCCGAACCCGGCGAGACGATGGTGTCACCATCCAGCATGTCATGGCCGCTGGCCGGGATCGCCGCCAGGACGGCATCGACGTAATCGGCGGAATGCACCCGGGCGATGGCGGTGCGCTCGGCGAGCGGCGCCACCATCCGCTGCAAGCCGGAAAATTCCGGCGCCTGCAAGGCGGCCAGAACGGCCCGCAGCCGGTCGATGCATTCGGGATGGCCCGCTCCCGTATCATGGGTGAGGCAGGCCGGATGGGTAATCAGGGCGGTCCTCGTGCGTGCGGTCGTCATGCGTTGCGCTCCCGCTGCAATCCGGCAATGCAGAGCGCCAGCCAGCCCAGGATCATCATCACACCGCCGATCGGCGTCACGGCACCCAGCCAGCGCATCTGCAACAAGGCCATCAGATAGAGGCTGCCGGCAAAAATCAATGCACCCCAGAAAAACCCATGCGCCGCGACGATCGCCCAGCGCGAGGCCAGCCGATCGCCGCCGAGTGCCAAAGCCACCAGCGCCGCCGCATGCCAGAGCTGATAGCCGGCGCCGGTTTTCACCCAGTCGACAATTTGCGGATCGCCCAATTGGCTCAGGCCATGCGCCGCAAAGGCGCCAAAGCCGATGCCCATCATCCCGCTTACCCCAGCCCCGATCAGCCAATGACGCATTCCGTTCTCCCCGACCGCCAGTGTGAAACACGCTTGTGAAAACCGTTTCATGAAGCTGGCAGGTGAAACTGCCGTGCGGAAAAAGTGCTACCGTGGCAATCGCGCTATGGCATTATCGCCCGACAACATGATGATCCGGCCGCGAGTATCGCAGATCGGCCGCGTCCATGTCATCGTTTCAGCCGACCTAATGACGGACCTGTGACACAATGACCGAGTCAACCATCCTCCTGGAACGCCGCGGCCAGATTTATCACCTGACGCTGAACCGCCCCGACAAGCTGAACAGCCTGACCAGCACCATGCTGAGCGATCTCAGCGACGCGCTGTCCGATATCGCCGGCGACGACGAAGCACGCGCTCTGGTCATTACCGGTGCCGGACGCGGCTTCTGCGCCGGCCAGGATCTGCGGGAAGCGGAAGCGATTGCCGGTGCCCGCAGCGTGCGCAATGTCATCGAGCGCCATTACAACCCGATTGTCCGGCAGATCCGCAGCCTGTCCTTGCCGGTGGTCGCGGCAGTCAACGGTGTCGCCGCCGGTGCCGGCGCCAATCTCGCTTTGGCCTGCGATATCGTGGTGGCCGCCGAAAGCGCCACCTTCACCCAGGCCTTCTGCCGCATCGGCCTGATCCCCGATGCCGGCGGCACCTATTTCCTGCCGCGCCTGGTAGGCCATGCCCGCGCCCTCGGCCTTGCTCTGCTTGGCGATACCATCGATGCGAAGAAGGCGGCCGATTGGGGCCTGATCTGGCAGGCCGTGCCGGATGCCGATTTCGCCACCACGATCGATGCCCTGGCCAAGCGCCTTGCGGAGATGCCGACGGCGGCTCTCGCCCTCATCAAGCAGGCGCTGAATGCCAGCGGCCATCATTCGCTGGAACAACAGCTCGCGACCGAAGCCGAGCTGCAGCCGATCGCCGCCGAGACCGAGGACTTCCAGGAAGGCGTCCAGGCTTTCCTCGGCAAACGCGCGGCGCGTTTCATCGGCCGCTGACGGAGACAGTCGGATGCTGCCGATCGCCGACCGCTGGTTCGATATCCGTCGCATCAGCGACGACATCACCTTGCTCCAAGAGCCGCATGTCGTGCCGCTGATGCGCTGCAATATCTGGCATGTGCGCGGCCGGGATCGCGATCTGATGATCGATACCGGCATGGGCATCGCCAGCCTGCGAACCGCCGCCCGGCATCTTCTCGACAAGAAGGTGACGGCGGTCGCCACCCATACCCATAACGATCATGTCGGCGGGCATCACGAATTCGATCACACGCTTGTGCACCGGCTGGAGGCGGATCACCTGGCCGCGCCGCCGGAGCCCGGCACCCTGCTCGCCGCCGTCATGGGCGAGGAGGAAATCCGCACCTATGCCCGCTACGGCTATCCGATCGAGGGCGATCTGATCACCGCCCTGCCCTCGGCCGATTACGACATGGCGCGCTATTTCCTCCGCCCCGCCAAGGTGACGGAGATCGTCGAGGAAGGCGATGTGATCGATCTCGGCGACCGGCATTTCGAGGTGCTGCATCTGCCGGGGCATTCCCCCGGCAGCATCGGCCTCTGGGAAGCCGAGACCGGCACGCTCTTTTCCGGCGATGCGATCTATGACGGCCCGCTGCTGGACGAAATCGGCGGCGCCCATATCCCGACCTATATCCGCACCATGAAACGGCTGCGGGACCTGCCGGTCCGGATCGTCCATGCCGGCCACGATCCCAGCTTCGGCCGCGAGCGGCTGGTTCAACTGGTGGATGCCTATCTGGCGAAACGGGCCTGATCGCCGCAAATTCGCCACCTGCCTCGCTTGCCAGCCCCGCCTTGCCGGCCTATAGACAATCCCGACCGGGCTGCCCAGGTGTGAGGGCCAGGCGTCAGGGACCTGTCCCGACGCGGCGGCCGATAGCCAAAAATCCGGCCGATTGTCGGAGAACGGAAACCACGGATGACCTCGACAGACCAGCCGGCCGACAAGCTGGCGCTGGAATTGGAACGCATTGCCATCGCCGCCGGCGAGGTGATCTTGCGCATTTACGAAAGCGATTTCGCGACCCAGCGGAAATCCGATCATTCGCCTGTCACCGAGGCCGATGTGGCGGCCGAACAGGTGATCACCGCCGAGCTGCAGCGCCTGACGCCGGATATTCCGGTCGTTGCCGAGGAAGCGGCGGCGGCCGGCGGCCTGCCGGCTTCGGCGGCGGAGCGTTTCTGGCTGGTCGACCCCCTGGACGGAACCAAGGAATTCATCGCCCGCAACGGCGAGTTCACCGTCAATATCGCCCTGATCGAAGCGGGTCGACCGACCCTGGGCGTCGTCCACGTCCCGGTCCTGCAACAGACCTACAGCACCGACGGCAAGACCGCCTGGCGGCGCCTCAAAGGCGGGCCGCGCGAAATCATCCGCAGCAGAGCCGTGCCGGCCGACGGCGCGGTCATGGTGATCAGCCGCTCCCATGCCGCCAAGGAACTGGTGAAGGCCGAGGAAATGGGCGAGCCGATCGCCAGCACCATGGTGGCCGGCAGCTCGCTGAAATTCTGCCGCCTGGCGGAAGGCATTGCTGATCTCTATCCGCGCCTCGGCCCCACCATGGAATGGGATACCGCCGCCGGCCATGCCGTGCTGGCCGCCGCCGGCGGATCGGTGCGGCAGCTCGACGGCACGCACCTGCCCTATGGCAAGTCGGGCTTTCTCAATCCGCATTTCCTGGCGCGCGGCCTCGACCGGTCAGATGCGGCCAAAGCCAAGGCATGACCCGCCTGCTTCCAGCGGATGCCAGCAATATCGCCGAAGCCGGTCGCGCCTTGGCGGCGGGCCGGCTCGTCGCTTTTCCCACCGAGACGGTCTATGGCCTGGGCGGCAATGCGCTCAATGACCGTGCCGTGGCGGCGATCTACGCGGCGAAGAACCGCCCCGACTTCAATCCCCTGATCGTGCATGTCGCGAACCTCGATGCCGCCGCGCAGTATGTGCACCTCAGTGATGAGGCTGCCCTGCTGGCGCAACGCCTGTGGCCGGGACCGCTGACGCTGATCCTGCCGCGCCGCCAGGACTGCAAACTGTCGCTGCTGCTGAGCGCCGGATTGGAGACGGTGGCGATCCGTGTGCCGCAACATCCGGTGGCGCGAGCCCTGCTCGCGGATTGCGGCCTGCCGCTGGCCGGCCCCAGCGCCAATCCCTCCGGCCGCATCAGTCCGACCCGGCCGGAACATGTCGTCGAAGGCCTCGGCGGCAAGGTCGAGATCGTGCTCGATGGCGGGCCCTGCAAAGTCGGCATCGAATCGACCGTCCTCGATCTCAGCGACGGCCGCCCGCGCATCCTGCGCCCTGGCGCCGTGCTGGCGGAAGCCATCGCCAAGGTACTCGGCCATGACGTGCCGCAGCAACAACCGGCACCGACCGTGGATAGTCAGGCGGCGGCTGGCGGCCATAAGAGCCCCGGCCAGCTCACCAGCCACTATGCGCCGCATCTGCCGGTGCGCCTCAATGCCGTAACGGCGGCCGAGGGCGAAATCCTGCTGGGCTTCGGTCCCGGGGCGCCTGCCGGCAGCACCAATCTCAGCCCCAGCGGCGATCTCACCGAAGCGGCCGCCAATCTCTTTGCCGCCTTGCGCGCCGCCGACCGGCCGGAGCATCGCGGCATCGCCGTCATGCCGATTCCCGAAACCGGCCTCGGTATCGCCATCAACGACCGGTTACGCCGCGCCGCTGCGCCACGCCAGTAGCCGTGCCGGTAGTCGGCCAGTAGCCCGGCCGCGTCATTGAGATAACTCCGTCACACTCATGACGCGAGAGCGTGACGCAAATCACCACCTCAGGCATTAAACCTTTGATCCCTTGGCGGTTCTGCCTAGATGGGCCCGGTGGCCAGCGCCACCTTGTTCCCATTTGTTAGAGGTATTTTATGAAAAAGGGACTTCTCACCGTCGCCGCGACCCTGGCCGCTCTCGCCGGTGTGACCGTCACCAGCCCCGCGTCGGCCAGCGACGGCGTCAATGTCGGCTCGCTGAACTGCAATGTCTCCTCCGGCATCGGCTTCATCTTCGGCTCGTCACGCAGCCTGTCCTGCGTCTTCACCCGTCCCGACGGCACGGCGGAACGGTATAGCGGCGATATCTCGCGCTTCGGCGTCGATATCGGCTTCACCAATGCGGCCTCAATCATCTGGACTGTGCTGGCACCCAGCGGCGATATTGCCGCCGGCTCGCTCGCCGGCAATTACGGCGGCCCGACCGCCGGTGCGACGGCGGGTGTCGGCATCGGCGCCAATGTCCTGATCGGTGGCAGCAACAAGACCATCTCGCTGCAGCCGGTGAGCATCGAAGGCAATACCGGCCTGAACGTGGCGGCGGGCATCGCCGGCATCACGCTGAAACACGCCCAGTAGTAATACGCCGGCACCCACACGTCCTTTTAGCGTTCGGCTCCATGCAGCACACGCGAAAGTGATGCTTCCGCCTCCTCTCGGCGGGGCATTCTGCTTGGCGGCTATCCTGGGCGGGAATAGCCTGATCGTTTGACGACGATCACCCATCGGCGACTTCTTCAGTCAGGATGGCCGCCAGGCGGGTCACTCTGTCAGGTCACTCTGCGGCAGATCGGAGGCCCGGCATGCGCAAGAGATTTCTCGTGGCGAGCGCGGCAATTCTGTCCATCGGCATCGGCGCTGCTCAGATAGATGCCGCTCGGGCCGGCAGCGGCGGCGTCAATGTGGGCGCCCTGACCTGCCATGTTGCTTCCGGCGTCAGCTTCATCTTCGGTTCCTCCCGCGACATGAATTGCGTCTTCTCGCGCCCCGATGGCCAGAAGGAAAGCTATCGCGGCGAGATCAAGCGCTACGGCATCGATATCGGCTATGTCCGGTCGGCGGAGATCGTCTGGGGTGTCTTTGCCCCCAGCGGCAACATTGCACCGGGCTCACTCGTCGGCACCTATGTCGGCGGCAGCGCCAATGTGACGGCCGGCGTCGGTCTCGGCGCCAATGCCCTGATCGGCGGCAGCAGCAAGACGATCTCGCTGCAGCCCCTCAGCCTGGAAGGCAATACCGGCCTCAATATCGCCGGCGGCATCGGCGAGATCGAATTGCGTCGCTGATCCGACATCCTCCGGCGACATCACACAGCGATAATAACGGGCTTTGCATCCGCGATCCGGCAGCGCATCATGCGCCGACCTGACGATCGAAGGATGCGCGACATGCCGGATTACCAACCGCCGCTCGACGATATTCGCTTCACCTTGCGGCATATCGCCGGTCTGGAGGCCATCGCGCAATTGCCGTGCTATCAGGAAGCCAGCCCAGATACCTGCGATGCCATTCTCGAAGAGGCGGGAAAATTCGCGCAATCGGTTCTCGCACCGCTCAATCGCTCCGGCGATATGGAGCGTGTCACGCTGAGCGGCGACAAGGTTGTGATGCCGGCAGGCTTCGCCGATGCCTATCGCCAATATGTCGAAGCCGGATGGAACTCCGTCGCCTTCGATCCCGATTTCGGCGGCCAGGGCATGCCCTGGGCCCTGACTACCGCCCTGCAGGAAATCTGGAACGCCGCCAATATGGCCTTTTCGCTCTGCCCGCTGCTGACGCAAGGCGCGGTCGAAGCCCTGCAGATTCATGGCAGCGCCGCGCAGAAGGCGACCTATCTCGCACCGCTGATCGCCGGGCACTGGACCGGCACGATGAATCTGACCGAACCGCAGGCGGGGTCCGATCTCGGCGCCTTGAAGACCAAAGCCGAGCCGGCCTGGTCCGCCGACCAGGGCGACCACTACCGCATCACCGGGCAGAAGATCTTCATCACCTATGGCGATCACGACATGGCGGAGAATGTCATCCATTTCGTGCTCGCCCGCCTGCCGGATGCGCCGGCCGGCTCGAAGGGCATCTCGCTCTTCATCGTGCCGAAATACCTGGTGAACAAGGATGGCAGCCTGGGTGCGCGCAACGACCTGCGCGCCGTCGCCCTGGAACATAAGCTCGGCATCCATGCGAGCCCGACCTGCGTGATGGCCTATGGCGATCAGGGCGGTGCCACCGGCTATCTGGTGGGCGAGGCCAATCGCGGCCTGGAATACATGTTCGTCATGATGAACAATGCCCGTCTTGCCGTTGGCGTCCAGGGCCTCGCCATCGCCGACCGCGCCTTGCAGGCCGCGCGGGCATATGCCGGGGAACGCGTCCAAGGCACCTCGCCCGGCGCCGATCCCAAGTCTGGCGCAACGCCCGGGGCACGGCCGCCGATCCGTCACCATCCCGATATCCGGCGCAATCTGCTCACCATGCGGGCCTGGACCGAGGCGGCGCGCTGCCTGATCTATTTCGCCGCCGGCATGCTGGACCGCGCCAAGCGCCATCCGGATGCCGCCGAGCGCGCGAGCTATCAGGCCCTGGTCGATCTGCTGATTCCCATCGCCAAGGCCTGGTCGACCGATCGCGGCGTTACTGTCGCCTCGCTCGGCATCCAGGTGCATGGCGGCGCCGGCTTCATCGAGGAAACCGGTGTCGCGCAATTCTATCGCGATGCCCGCATCGCGCCGATCTATGAAGGCACCAACGGCATCCAGGCCATCGACCTGCTCGGCCGCAAGGTGTTGCGCGACGGCGGGCGGACCGCCCATGGCCTGATCGGGACGATGACGACGACATTGAAAAGCCTGGAAGCGAGCGAGGATGTAGCGATCCGCAATCTGGCCGGCAACCTCAAGACCGCCATCGCCGGCCTTGGCCGGGCGACGGATCACCTCTTGAAGCTCGGCGCGAGCGATATGCCGCGCGCCTTGGCCGGTGCGACACCCTATCTCGACCTGTTTGGCCTGACCCTGGGCGGTTGGCTGCTGGCGAAATCGGCGCTTGCCGCGGCCGAGGCCAAGGACCGATTGCTGCCGGCAAAGCGGGCTGTCGCCACTTTCTATATGGCCAATCTGCTGCCCCAGGCCCTGGCCCAGGAGATCGCCGTGATCGAGGGGGGAGACAGCACGCTCGCCCTGGCGCCCGAAGAGATCTGACGCGGAGGCATGACCCGGAAATCTGGCGCGGAGATCTGACGCAGTCGTGTAGGTCCGGCAGGCGGGAATGGATCGACAAGCGGGGCGCAACCGGCTACCAAATTGGGACCGTTAACACTCACCCCGGATCATAGAGTTGCCCGATGCCTGACCATCCCCGCAAGGTCCTGCTGATTTCCGCCGATCAATGGCGCGGCGAATGCCTCTCGGCGGTCGGACACCCCATGATCAAGACGCCCAATCTGGATGCGCTGGCGGCGGAAAGCGTGCTGTTCAAGCGGCATTACACCGTCTGCGCGCCCTGCGGCCCGTCGCGCACCAGCCTGCTGACCGGCATGTATCTGATGAACCATCGCTCGGGCCGCAACGGCACGCCGCTCGACGCCCGCCATACCAATCTGGCGCTGGAGGCCCGCAAGGCCGGCTTTGATCCGACCCTGTTCGGCTATACCGACACCAGCCAGGATCCGCGCACCAGGGTGCCGGGCGATCCGGCCTTGCGCACGTATGAAGGCGTGATGCCCGGCTTCACTGTCGGCATGCAACTGCCCGACCACATGGCGCCGTGGATCGCCGATCTGAAGGCCAAGGGCTATCGCTTCCATGGCCGCACTGATGTCTACAAGCCGCGCCAGGATGTGCCCCTGCCGGCCGGGCGTGGGCACAATTACCTGCCGACCATCTTCACCGCCGCTGACAGCGAAACCACCTTCATGGCCGATACCGTGCTGAAATGGCTGTCGGTGCGGCAGGATCAGGATTGGTTCGTGCATTGCGTCTTCCTGCGGCCGCATCCGCCGGTCATCGCGCCCGAGCCCTATAACGCGATATACGATCCGGCCGATATCTCCTTGCCGCAGCGCAAGGCGACGCCGGCCGAGGAAGCGGCGCAGCATCCGCATCTCAAATTGTGGATCGACGCCCTGGCCGGGCGCTCCGGCTATGACGAGCACAATCCGAACAATCTCGTGCACATGGATGAGCTCAATCTGCGGCAGATGCGGGCGACCTATTACGCCATGATCACTCAGGTCGACGATCAGATCGGCCGCCTGATCGCCCATCTGAAAGAGACCGGCGAATACGACAACACGCTGATCGTCTTCACCTGCGATCACGCGGAAATGGGCGGCGATCATTACACCTGGGGCAAGGAAACCTATTTCGAACAGAGCTTCCACATTCCCCTGATCATCCATGATCCGCGCCGCGCCGCCGACCGGGCGCGCGGCAGCCAGGTCGATCTCTTCACCGAATCGGTCGATATCGTACCGACCATCCTCGACTGGCTGGGCCGCGATATCCCGGCGCAATGCGACGGCCAGTCGCTGCTGCCCTTCCTCGAAGGCGCCAGCCCGGCCGATTGGCGCCAGGAGGTGCATTACGAGATCGATTTCCGCTACACGCCCAATCTGCCGCGCCTCGATGCCGAAACCAGCCTCGGCCTGAAGCCGGATGAGTGCTATCTGACGGCGATTCGCGACAGGCACTACAAATATGTCCATTTCGCCGCCTTGCCGCCGCTGCTCTTCGACATGGAGCGCGACCCGGCCGAAATGAACAATCTCGCCGACCGCCCGGAACATGCGGCCACGGTTCTGCGTTATGCTCAGAAGATGCTGAGCTGGCGCATGCGCCATGCCGACCGCACGCTGGCCAATCTCCATCTCAGCGAGCAGGGCGTGTTCGACGGCCGCAAACGCGCGCTTGTCGCTTCCAGTCAGTAATCCAGCACGGGAAACCGCATGATCCGAACCATCGACTGCCAGCCGTTCGCCGACCAGCGCCCCGGGACATCGGGCCTGCGCAAGAAGGTCAAGGTCTTCCAGCAGCCGCATTACCTGGCGGCCTTCGTCCAGTCGATCTTTGACGTCCTGGAACAGGATGCCGCCGGTGGCAATGCCGGCAAGACATTGGTGCTCGGCGGCGATGGACGCTATTTCAACCGCGAGGCCGTCGATCTCATCCTGCGCATCGCCGCCGCCAACGGCGTTGGCCACATCCTGCTCGGCCAGGGCGGCCTGCTCTCGACCCCGGCGGTCAGTTGCATCATCCGCAAGCACAAGGCGCATGGCGGCATCGTGCTCTCGGCCAGCCACAATCCCGGCGGTCCCGATGGCGATTTCGGCATCAAATACAATATCGGTAACGGCGGACCGGCACCGGAGAAGCTGACCGAGGCCATCTTCGCGCGCTCGAAGGAAATCACCCGCTACAAGCTGATGGAAGGGCCGGCCATCGACCCCACACGCCTCGGCCGGCAGACGCTAGGCGAGATGACGGTGGAGGTTATCGATTCCGTCGCCGATTACGCCGAATTGATGCAGCAGCTATTCGATTTCGACCGGATCAAGGATCTCGTCAAATCCGGCTTCGACCTGCGCTTCGATGCCATGCATGCGATCACCGGTCCCTATGCCAAGCGCATTCTTGGCGACATGCTGGGTGTCAAATCCACCTGGCTGCTGAATGCGACACCTAAGGAAGATTTCGGCGGCCATCATCCCGACCCCAATCCGGCTCACGCCGAAGAGCTGATGGCACTGCTCTGGCAGGAGAACGGACCGGTCTTCGGCGCCGCGTCCGATGGCGATGGCGACCGCAACATGATCCTCGGGCGCCGGCTCGCCGTCTCGCCCAGCGACAGCCTGGCGGTGCTGGCCGCCAATGCCAAGCTGGTGCCCGGCTATCGCCAGGGCCTCAGCGGTATCGCCCGGTCGATGCCGACCAGTCAGGCCGCCGATGCCGTCGCCAAGGCGCTGAACATTCCCTGCTTCGAGACGCCGACCGGCTGGAAGTTCTTCGGCAACCTGCTGGATGCCGACCGCGCCACGCTCTGCGGCGAGGAGAGCTACGGCACCAGTTCCAACCATGTACGCGAGAAGGACGGGCTCTGGGCGGTTCTGTTCTGGCTGAACCTGATCGCCGCGCGCGGCCAATCGGTCAGCGAGATCATGCGCGATCACTGGCGGCAATTCGGCCGGCATTATTATTCGCGCCACGATTACGAGGCGCTCGACAGCGACGTCGCCAACCGGATCGTCGAGACCTTGCGCGGCGAGACCGCCAAGCTGGCAGGCCGGCAATTCGGCGGTCGCACCTTGCAGGCTGCCGACGATTTCACCTATCACGATCCGATCGACGGCTCGACCAGTGCCAAGCAGGGCCTGCGCCTGATGTTCGCCGATGGCGCCCGCATCGTCGTGCGGCTCTCCGGCACCGGCACCGAAGGTGCAACCTTGCGCCTCTATCTCGAAAGCTATCAACCCGATGCGGCGAAACACGACCTCGATCCGCAGGTGGCCTTGGCCGACCTGATCGAGATCTCCGAGAACGTGATCGGCATCAAGCGGCAATCCGGCCGCCAGCAACCCGATGTGGTGACATGACGGAACTCTGCCATACCCCCGACTGGATCGCCCTGGAGCAGCATCAGCGCGAGATCGCCAAGTTGCATCTGCGCGACCTCTTCGCCGCCGATCCGCAACGTTTCCAGAAATTCCATGCCCGTCTCGCCACGGGGCTTGGCGACTCCAGCGGCGAACTGGTGCTCGACTTCTCGAAGAACCGGCTGACCGACGAAACGCTGCCGATGCTTTTCGATCTTGCCCGCGCGGCGGATCTCGAGGGCTGGCGCCGGCGTCTCTTCGCCGGCGAGAAGATCAACGGCACGGAGAACCGCGCCGTCCTGCATGTGGCGCTGCGCAATCGCTCCAACCGGCCGGTCCTGGTCGATGGCGCCGATGTCATGCCGGGCGTCAATGCCGTACTGGGTAAATTGCGCGATTTCGCCGAACGGGTCCGCAACGGTATCTGGCGTGGCGCCACCGGCGAGCGTATCCGTCATGTCGTCAATATCGGCATCGGCGGGTCCGATCTCGGCCCGGCCATGGTGACCCAGGCCCTGCGCCGTTTCCGCCATCCGGAGATGGCTTTCCACTTCGTCTCCAATATCGACGGCGCCCATCTCGAAGCCGTGCTCGATCAGGTTGCGGCGGAGGAAACTCTTTTTATCGTCTCCTCCAAGACTTTCACCACCCAGGAGACGATGACCAATGCCCGCAGTGCCCGCGCCTGGCTGACCCAGCGCGTTACCGCGCCCGATGCCGTGGCCAAACATTTCGTCGCCGTCTCCACCAATGCCAAGGGTGTCGCCGAATTCGGCATCGATGGCGCCAATATGTTCGAGTTCTGGGACTGGGTCGGCGGCCGCTACTCACTCTGGTCGGCGATCGGCCTCCCCATTCTGCTGTCAATCGGCTGGGACAGGTTCGAGCAGTTGCTGGCCGGCGCCCATGCCATGGACCGGCATTTCGCAGAAGCACCGCTGGAAGGCAATCTGCCGGTGATCCTGGCCCTGATCGGCCTCTGGTATGTCAATTTCTGGCAGGCCGAAAGCGTCGCCGTCCTGCCCTATGCCCAGGACCTCGCCCGACTGCCGGCCTATCTGCAGCAGGCGGATATGGAGAGCAACGGCAAGGGCACGACCCGCGACGGCAAACCGGCCGAGACCTTGACCGGGCCGATCCTGTGGGGCGAGGCTGGCACCAATGGGCAGCACGCGTTCTATCAGCTCATTCACCAGGGTACCCATCTCATCCCCTGCGATTTCATCCTGGCCGCCCAGGATGATGGTACCTTCGCCGACCATCATCGCCTGCTGATGGCCAATTGCCTGGCCCAGACACAGGCGCTGATGCTGGGCAAAACGGCGGACGAAGTGCGGCACGAAATGTCGGCTGCCGGCCTGGACGAGGCGAAGATCCGCCAGCTCCTGCCCTTCCGCACGTTCCCGGGCAACCGTCCCAGCAACACGATCCTGCTGCGCCGGCTCGATCCCTATCATCTCGGCATGCTGATCGCGCTCTATGAGCATAAGATCTTCGTGCAGGGCATCCTCTGGGAGGTCTATTCCTTCGATCAGTGGGGCGTCGAACTCGGCAAGCAACTGGCAGGCGATATTCTGAACGGCGCCGGCGCACGACGGGACGGATCGACAGAGGGCCTGCTCGCTCTTTATGATGCGCTCCGCGCCGGAACATAATTCACAGAACAAGTGGGGAGAATTCCGTGTTCAAGATCGACCGCAGCCGCGCCGATTTGGCGGCGGCCTATAAGAAAAATCCGCTGGATCCCTATCCCAGTGCCGATCTGCAGAAACTGTTGCAGCGCCTGCGCTGGGGCAATGTCCGCAGCCGCGCCATTATCATCTGCACCGTGCCGGAAAAGGAATGGCATCTCGGCAAGTTGGGCGAACGGCGCGGATTGCCGGTGACCATGGAAGAGCAGGCCTTCCATCGCTATGAAGACGCGCTCTGGGCCTGTTTCCGCGCCCGCTGGCGTGAAGTTGCCGGGGAAGACTGCCCGGTCGAGTGAGCGGGACCATCCCTGCCATCATTCGCGTCTTTCAACCGATCACCTGAAGCAGAGCCAAGTTCCATGAGCAAGCTATCCAAGCGCATCCTCGGCTATACCGACAAAGTCAGCGTCGCCCCCGGCGATCAGATCGACTTCAAGATCAGTTCCCCCCTGCCCGGCAGATATGATGCCCGTATCGTGCGGCTCATCTGCGGCGACGACAGTGAGGATGGGCCCGGCCTCAAGACTGAGCCGGTCAAGACCGCGATCGAGGGCAGCTATGCCGCCCGCTGGCAGGACATGCCTTGCGGGTCCTATGCGGTGATCGACGATGCCGCCGCCTTTGCCAGCCCTTCCATCACCCTGGAAGCCATGATCTGGCCGACCCTGCCCGGCAATGGCAAGGAACAGGCCCTGCTCGGCAATTTCGACGCCGATACCCATCGCGGCTATGCACTTTATGTCGATGCCGCCGGCCATCTCGCCTTCCGGGTCGATGACGCGACTCCGGTGCGGATCGCGACGCCCTTGTTGTCACGCCATTGGTATCATGTCGCCGTCAGCCTCAATGGTGAAACCGGCCAGGTCGTGCTGCGGCAGGAGCGCCAGATCGATTACGCAAAACGGCAGCGCATCGAGACGGCGGAAGCGAAAATCGCCGTGGCAACCGGCCGGACCGCCGGGCGCGGCGGCCGTTTCCTGATCGCCGCCTGGATGGACGACAATACCGCCGCGGCTCATTACAACGGCAAGATCGACAGCCCGCGTGTCCTGTCCGCGGCCTTGGACAGCGCCGCTTTGGCGGGCCTGCGCCCCGGTACCGCACCGAAGGCGCCGGCCATCGCGGCCTGGGATTTCTCGCAGGATATCTCCGGCATCACCATCCGCGACGTCTCCGGCCATGGCCGACACGGCAAGCTGGTCAATCTGCCGACCCGCGCCATGAAGGGCTGGAACTGGGATGCCAGCGAGATGAACTGGCAGCACAAGCCCAGCCATTACGGCGCCATCCATTTCCATGACGACGATCTCTATGACTGCAACTGGCAGACGGATTTCACGCTGACCGTTCCGGCCGATCTCAAAAGCGGCATCTATTGCGCCGAGCTGAAGCAGCAGGGACCGGACGGCGTGATCGACGACATGATCCCCTTCTATGTCCGTCCGCCGCGCGGCAAGGCAACGGCACCCCTGGCATTGCTGATCCCGACCGCCAGCTATCTCGCCTATTCCAACCACCAGATGGCGACGAGCTGGAGCTTCGATGAATTGTCGACCACGAAATTCGTCACCCTGAGCGCCGGCGACCGGTATCTCGAGGAAAATCACAGCTTCGGTCTGTCGACCTATGACAGCCATAATGACGGCAGCGGCGTCTGCTATTCCTCGCGCCTGCGGCCCGTCATCAATATGCGGCCCCGCGCCGAATTGTGGCAGTTCAATGCCGATACCCATATCACCGACTGGCTGGAAGCCCGGGGCATCGCCTACGACATCATCACCGATGACGACATGGAAGCGGAGGGTGCCGAGCTCCTGAACCGCTATCGCTGTGTCATGACCGGAACCCATCCGGAATATTACACCCTGAAGATGATGGGGGCGGTCCGCGACTTCACCCAGCAGGGTGGGCGCCTGATCTATCTCGGCGCCAATGGCTTCTATTGGCGCATCGCCTATCACCCCACCTTGCCCGGTGTCATGGAACATCGCCGCGCCGAAGACGGCATGCGCGGCTGGATCTCCGAAGATGGCGAATATCATATGAGCTTCACCGGCGAGCTCTCCGGCCTGTGGCGCCGCAACGGCCAGCCGCCGCAGGGCCTGGTCGGTACCGGCTTCACCGCCCAGGGCTTCGATATCTCGAGCTGGTACGATCGCACCGCCGACAGTTTCGATCCCCGTGCCGCCTTCATCTTCGAGGGCATTGGCAAGGATGAGAAAATCGGCGATTTCGGCCTGATCGGCGGTGGCGCCGCCGGCTGGGAAATCGACCGCGCCGATCCCCTGCTCGGCACACCGCCTCATACCCTGACCGTCGCCGTCGCCTCGGAATTCCCCGCGAGCTATCACTGGGTGAAGGAAGAGTTCAACCACACCCATTCGGCCATCAATGGCGAGAACTGCCCGATGGTCCGCTGTGACATGACCTTCTTCGAAACGCCCAAGGGCGGCGCCGTCTTCTCCACCAGCTCGATCTCCTGGGCCGGCAGCCTGGCGCATAACAGCTACGACAACAATGTCAGCCGCATCACCGAGAACGTGGTCCGGCGCTTCATCGATCCGACCCCGCTGTAACAGCGGCGATTCGGCGCTTTACCGCCCCGCGATCCGGCCGCCCATGTTTGGCGGTACCGATCGCGGGGCGTCTCATTTCTCCCGTTGCTCCTTCACCGAGACTTGCCTTGTGCTGGCTTATCCTGGGCCAGCTTGTCCCTGGCCGCCGAGCCGTGCCAAGCTGACCTGCTGCACGACCGCTCATCCGGGGAAAAGCCCATGCCCTTGCGAGCCCGCTGGTTGTCCGCCTGCTTAGCCATTTGCCGCTGGATCATTGCGGTTCTCTTCACCGCGCTCGCGTCATTCGCGGCGCAGGCGGGAGACTGGCCGCCACCCGATCCGGCCGAGCCGGTGGCGACCGTCGCTTTCGACACAATCTGGGCCTCGGCCCAACGGGATATCCGCGACTTCCGGCACCTGCAGCAAGCTGCCGGCGCCCGTGGTCAGATCCTCGAGATCGTCCGCAGCGGCGACAGCCCGCACGCGGTCTTCGGCTGGACCGGCCGCCAGGGCAACGGCCGGATGCGTGCCCTGCTTTACGAGAATGGCGATTTCAGCGCCATCATCACACCGGCTGGCGCTACAAGGGATATCGTGCTGAACAATTTCGGCGGTTTCGATTGCCCGACTTGCTCACCGCCAGTCCTGGTCTGCGGCCGCCGGCCGTCCTGGATTCCCCATGACCTGCATTGGGATAACTTCGACTGCCCCTGTACCCTGGCGGGTCCCCAGGGATTGGATATCGGCAAATGTGGCGCCGGGACGCCGTAAGCCCTTCCCTGCCGGAATCGCTGGACTCAGGAACGCAGCATTGCGGCTAGAGCCGATCGCGCTCTAGGCTTTCTTCACAAACATGGTCTTGAGCACCAGACCTTTAACTTTATCGACGTTGCACTCGATTTCTTCTTCATTCGAGGTCAGCCGTATATTTTTTGCGAGCGTTCCCCGTTTAAGCGTCACCGAGGTACCCTTCACTTTCAGATCCTTAATGAGCAGGACTGAATCTCCGTCCTTAAGAACGTTACCGTTACTGTCCTTGACCTTGAAGGTCTCATCTTCCGACATGATGCTGTTTCTCGTCTGGTTGTGGAGGTTGTCACGCCGTCCATGGCACCTTGTCGCCCAGTATATGGGAAAAAGCAATCCGCCGCCGGCTTACAGGTCAATCAGTCGCGGCCGCCAGCCCGAAGCAAAATCGGGCAACCTCATGCTTCCATCAACCTCAAACCGGCCACCGCGACGATGATCATGCCAATATAGACCAGCCGCAGAAGCGAGGCGGTATCACCGAACAGAATCATGCCGAGCACCGTGATGCCGACCGAACCGATCCCGGTCCAGATGGCATAGGCCGTGCCGGCCGGCAGCTCCTTCATCGCCAGGGTCAACAGAAACACACTCGCCAGGGCCGCCACCACGCCGCCCAGGCTCGGCCAGAGCCGCGTCCAACCTTCTGCATATTTCAACGATAGCGCCATCAGAATTTCGACGGCACTCGCCATCAGCAACAGAACCCATGCCATTGTCATCCCTCTTGATCTCGTTGGGATGATGATATCAGTCTATAGGCACCCATCTTCAATTACGCACCTTTGGGTAACCATGAAAGAAGTTGCAGCAGGCAAAACGGCCGAGGCAGCGACGGCTATCTCCCCGACAGCCGCTTCTCCGGCAGCCAGCACGCCCAATGTCTTCGACCCCACCTGTTCCGCGCGTCATGCGCTGGAACTGATCGCCAGCAAATGGGCGCTGCTGATCCTGCCGGCTTTGGCGGAGGGGCCGATGCGCAACAATGCCCTGTTGCGCAAGATCGGCGGGATCTCACAGAAGATGCTGACGCAGACCTTGAAGGATCTGGAGCGCAACGGTCTGATCATCCGCGAAGACCTGCAGACCGTGCCGCCCCATGTCGAATATCGCCTGAGCCCCCTCGGCCGCTCGCTCAGCGAGGCGCTGATCACTCTGGACCGCTGGGCCGAACGACATGCCTACGATCTGGATGCCGCCCGCGAGCGCTTCGATGCGGAGCAGACGGCGCAGGGAAAACGGGCGATACAACATCCGGTTTAACGCCGTGTGCCGTATCGCCCGCCCGGAAGAGGGTCAGGCGTTCTTTCGCATCAGCCGTTGGCGGATCTCGGAAACCGCATTGGCATGGGCATCGAAGCCCTCGTAATCCGCCAGCGCCTTGGCCGGGCCGGCCATGACGGGATAGCCCTTCGGCGTCACATAAGCGAGCGAGGTGCGCTTCAGGTAATCGAAGACCGAGAGCGGCGAAGCGGTGCGGGCCGCGCCTGAGGTCGGCAGGATGGCGTTCGGCCCGAGCACATAATTGCCGAGCGTGTTGGGCGTATGGGCGCCGAGGAGAATCTCGCCCGCATTGCGGATCTGGCCCAGATGCTCGAACGGCTCTGCAGCATGGATCAGCATATGTTCCGGCGCGTAATCGTTGACGAAATCATAGGCGCCCTGGAGATCGGCCGCGAGCACAACGCCGCCCCGCTTGCCCGAGAGGACCTCGGTGCAGTAATCGACGCGGGTCTGCGACATCTCGGCGAAGAATTGCGGGATGGCGGCGATCGCTGCTTCGGCCACGGCGCGGGAATTGGTGACGAGGAAGGCCGATGAATCCGGACCATGTTCGGCTTCGATCAGGAGATCGAGTGCTGCCAGGCTGCCATCGGCGGTCTCGTCGGCGAGGACAATCGATTCCGAGGGGCCGGCCAGGAAGCCGGGGTCGATGATGTCGCTGAGCAGCCGCTTCGCCGCGACACCATAGGAATTGCTGGGGCCGACGATCTTATGCACCTTCGGCACCGTGGCCGTGCCATAGGCGACGGCGGCGATGGCCTGGGAACCACCGGCCAGATAGACCTCTTCGATCCCCGAGATGCGCGCCGCCACCAGGGTTGCGGCATCGGCCTTCCCGTCCGGGCCCGGCGGGGTCAGCATAATCAGGCGCGGCACTTTCGCCACCACGGCCGGGATCAGGGACATGGTGACCATGCTGGGGAAGGAGCCCTTGCCGCGCGGCACATAGCAGGCACAGGAATCGATGGCGTTCCAGCGCTCGCCGGTCAGGACGCCGGGTTGGATCTCCTTCATCCACATGTCTTCCGGCATCTGCGCTTCGTGATAGCGGCGGATATTGTCAGCCGCGAATTCGATCGCCTTCACGACCTCCGGCGAGACGGTTTTATAAGCCTCGTCGATATCGGCCGAGGTCACCCGCAGCGAGGCTGCCGTGAAGCTCTCCGGCGCCTTGTCGAACTGCCGGGCGAAGCGCACCAATGCCGCATCGCCCTCGAGACGCACCGCCTCCAGGATCGGCTTCACCCGCTCGATATAGAGGGAGAGATCTTCCTCGGCGCGCACCAGCAGGGTGCCGCGCTCGGTGGCGCTCAAACGGCTCAGGTCATGCAGGGCGATCGGACGGGACATCGTGCTACCTCAAATTGTCGGCTGCCGTGGCTGGTTTGGCGCATCACGGCCGGCACGGTTTTAAAAGCTGGCGACGGCGGAGGCCAGAAGGAAATCGCGGATCTGCCGATTGGCATGCCTTCTCGCGCCTCCCGTGAGATAGCCGCGATCCGGCCGCGAAATGACAGCCGATGCACTGAAGTGCTCATCTCTCTTCCGGGATCAGGCCAGCCGAACAGTGCTCTTAAAATTATCAAGCCATATCAATTAATTAACTTAAATCCGCAGTCATAGCCATTCAGCAACCGATGCGAGCCGGTCGTTCGATGAGCTGTCCAGACAAGAGAAGGCCCTGGCCGTTTCCGGTCAGGGCCTTTCAAGTTGTCGCAGGTTCACCTGTGATGGTCACTCAGAAGACGGGGCTGATGGGATCCCGCTTCCGACCGCTCCGGGTTGTGTGAAACCCTCGGCAGTCCCGTTTTGCCGATCAGCCGAGCACGACGGACGCCTCATGATCGACATAGAGATGAATGGCATTGCTGCCGGTGCCGCTCGTGAAATGGATATAGGTATGTCCATCATTGCCCACGGCGGTTCCGCTGTTCTGCCAATTGTCGCTGGCCAGGAGCTTGACCGTATCCTGGCTATCGGCCTGGACGAACAAGGTCTTGTCATGGTTGAGCATGGCGCTCACCGATTCCTTGCTCAGGACCAGCTCCTGGTGATTGCCGTCATTCATATCCAGGATATCGAGGTGGTTCAGCGTATTCTTGCCGTCCCCCTTGTTGTTGTTCAGCTTGGTTGTATCCAAGTCGAAATCGAAGACCAGGCGGTTGTAGCCGCCCTTGCCGTCGACGATCGAGCCGGCGATCAGCTTGTTGTTATTGTAGAGGTCATCCTTGTCGATGACGATCGTGTCGTTGCCGGCGCCGCCGATGAACTTGTCATGGCCGGCCCCGCCGATCAGCACGTCGCCATTTTTACCGGCGGTCAGCGTATCGTCACCGCCCTTGCCATCGATCCAGTTATGGCTGCTATCCGATCCAGACAGCTTATCGGCTTTATTGTCCTTGCCGATGACATCGTTATAGATCACGCCGTCGATCACATGCGCACCGGACTGCGAGGTTGCGTGATGATAATCCGGCGTATAGGGAACGGTGACATGCGTGGTCGCATTCACATCGATATGCAGATGCGCCGAGCTGGTATCGCCGTCACCGTCCTTGATCACATAAGTGATATCCTCGCTCTTATGCGTCGATGAAACCGGGGGAATATAGGTGTAGTCGCCGGTATCGAAGTTGAAGACCAGCTTGCCACCTTCGGCCGTGCCGATGGTCAGCGTATGGCCGGTCTTCGCCAGGACATGGCCGGCAACAGCGGAATCCTGATCGAACGTCACCACCGTGCCGTTATAGGTCAGTTTCAACTGATAGACCCCGGCGCCACCATCCGCGCCGAAGAGATCATTCGCCAACACATTGCCCGACACCGAACCCGGCAGAACACTGGTCAGATCCGTCACCAGCGTATTGGGGTCCTCGGCATGAATGGCCTTGCCATTGGTCGCGATGCCATTCAACTGGCTGTAATCGATATCTCCCTTGCCGATACCCACCGATATCGCGGTCGCGTCATGGGTATTGAGGAAGTCCCGCCAATCGCTAAGTTCGGACGCATTCAATCCAACCGATCCCTTCGGCTCGTTGGGCTTTCCGTCCGACACGAAATAGACCAGATTGGTCGAGCCGGGCACCGCATTGTTGAAAACCGTCGAGGCTTCGGCCTTGGCGACAGCCGCATCGTAGTTGGTATTGCCACCGGCTTTCAGGCCATTGATATAATTTTCCGCGTCGCTGATGCTGGTGAACACCTTCGAGGTCGTCGCCGACGTATTGAAATCGACGATCTGGATCCGGATCGGAACACCCGACGCGGCGAAACTCTGCAGCATCTGCACCAGGGCCTGCTGCTCAAGCTGCAATCTGGTCAGATTTCCGACGCCGGACGGGTCCTTCATGCTGCCGGATGTATCGATCACGAACAGCAGGTTGTAGGCCGGGCTGTTCGTATTGACACTGACATTGTCATCCTTGGCCTGCGGCGCGTCGTCCTTGATGTCGATTGCGACCGGAACCTTGAGGTCCTGGCCCTGCGGCCCCTTCAGCGCGATATCGAAATGATTGGCGTTCTCGATGGTTTGGACACCATCATCCTTCGGCGTGTTGTGATAGGCGGATGTCAAATGATAGGTATAGCTGACAACGCCATCCTTGACGCTGATCGTCAGGGTGCCGTTATCGAGCTGATGCACACCTGCCATCCCCGGTGCCAGCGAGCAACCCGCCGGCAGAGTGAAGCTGCCGCCGGTGGTCAAGGCGCCGCTATTCGGATGGGTGCCGGTCGCCAGATTCCCTTCATCCACCACGAGATGCGGCACGCTCGGCACCTCCGGCGCCCCCGGATTCTGCACCGTGAAATCGGCTTTGGCCGAGGCGCGATCGCCGTCCCCGTCCTCGATCGTATAGGTAAAATCGAAGGCCGTGCCGCTGCCATAGCTGTATCCCGGCTTGGCATCGAAAGTAACGTCGCCATTGGCCGAGACATGGATCGTGCCCTTTGGCGTTTCGATCACCCAGCTACCGTCGGCCTGCTTCGTGCCACCTTCGACATCGACGATCTTCTGGCTGCCATAGCCGTCGGCACCGGCTTTGTCATTGGCCAGGACATTGCCAATCACCTGACCGTCGCCAAGCTGCGCTGTCTTGGTGCCAAAATGATCGTCCACCGCGACCGGCTTATCGTCGATGATATCCACACGGACTGGGACAGTGATATGGCCACCGAACGGGCCATCCAGACCGATCTCGAAATGATTCGCATCGTGAATGGTCTGTGCACCGTCATTCTTCGGATCGTTGTGATAGGCGGAGTCCAGATGATAGGTATAGGTGACGACGCCGTCCTTGACGCTGATCGTCAGGGTACCGTTGTCCAGAGCATGGGTCCCGAGCATCCCCGTCGCCAGCGTATAACCTTCCGGCAGGGCAAACTGACCCTTAACCTCCAGGGCACCTGGATTCGGGCTGGTTCCATCCGCGAGATTGGCTTCGTTCACCGTGAGCGGCGTCGTTTCCGGTACTCCCGGCGTCGCCGGGTTCTTCACCGTGAAATCCGCCGTCGCCGAGGACTGGTCGCCATCGCCATCGGCAATCGTATAGGTGAAGTGGAACTCGGTGCCCTTGCCGTAATTGACGCCGGCCTTGGCGTCGAAGGTCACCTGGCCGTCGGCCGAGATATGGATCGTGCCCTTCGGCGTTTCGATCACCCAGCTACCGTCGGCCTGTTTCGTGCCGTTTTCGACATCGACGATCTTCTGGCTGCCATAGCCGTCGGCACCGGCCTTGTCGTTCGCCAGGATGTTGCCGATATCCTGACCCTGCGCCGTCCCCGCGGTCTTCTGACCGAAATGATCGTCCGACGCGATCGGCCGGTCATCGATGATGTCGACCCGCACCGGCACCGTTATCTGACCACCAAACGGACCCTCCAGGGAGATATCGAAGTGATTGGCGTCCTCGATGGTCTGCACGCCGTCATTCTTCGGATCGTTCTTGAAGGCGGAATCCAGGTGATAGGTATAAGTGACGACGCCATTCTCAACGCTGATCGTCAGAGTGCCGTTGTCGAGTTGGTGCTCACCTTCCATCCCCGGTGCCAAGGTGTAGCCATCGGGCAGCTTGAAGCTGCCGCTGGTCGTCAGGGCGTCCGCGTCCGGCGAAGTTCCCTCCGTCAGATTGGCTTCGTTCACCACCAGCGGTGAGGTCTCCACCTGACCCGGACCCGCCGGATTCTTCACCGTGAAGTCCGCCGTCGCCGAAGACTGATCGCCATCGGCATCCGCGATCGTGTAGGTGAAGTGGAACTCGGTGCCGGCGCCGTAATTGACGCCGTCCTTGGCGTCGAAGGTCACTTGGCCATCGGCCGAGATGTGGATCGTGCCGTTTTCGGTCTCGATCACCCAGCTACCGTCGGCCTGCTTCGTGCCGCCCTCGACATCGACGATCTTCTGCGTGCCGTAGCCATCAGCACCGGCCTTGTCATTCTCCAGGACATTGCCGATCACCAGACCGGGCTCGGCTTGCGCCGCCACCGTCTCGAAATGATCGTCCGACGCGATCGGCCGATCATCGACGATATCGACCCGCACCGGCACCGTCATCTGGCCGCCGAACGGACCTTCCAGAGAAATGTCGAAGTGATTGGCATTCTCGATGGTCTGCGCACCATCATTCGCGGGGTCATTCTTGAAAGCGGAGTCCAGGTGATAGGTATAGGTGACGACGCCGTTCTCGACGCTGATCGTCAAGGTGCCGTTATCGAGTTGGTGCTCGCCCTCCATCCCCGGCGCCAAGGTGTAGCCATCGGGCAGCTTGAAGCTGCCGCTGGTCGTCAGGGCATCCGCGTCCGGTGCGGTTCCCTCCGTCAGGTTGGCCTCGTTCACCACCAGCGGCGAAATCTCCACCTGGCCCGGACCCGCCGGGTTCTTCACCGTGAAATCCACGGATGCCGAAGACTGGTCGCCATCGGAATCCGCGATCGTGTAGTTGAAGTGGAACTCGGTGCCAGAGCCATAATTGACACCACCCTTGGCGTCGAAGGTCACCTGACCATCCGCCGAAATGTGGATCGTGCCGTTTTCGGTCTCGATCACCCAGCTACCGTCGGCCTGCTTCGTGCCGCCCTCGACATCGACGATCTTTTGCTTGCCGTAACCGTCAGCACCTGCCTTGTCGTTCTCCAGGACGTTGCCGATAGCCAAACCGGGCTCGACTTGCGCTGTCCCCGCTTCGAAATGATCATCAGCCGCAACCGGAACGTCATCGATGATGTCCACTCGCACCGGCACCGTCATGTGACCGCCGGCAGGTCCATCAAGCCCGATGTCGAAGTGATTGGCATCCTCGATGGTCTGCCTGCCGTCATTCGCGGGATCGTTGTGATAGGCGGAGTCCAGATGATAGGTATAGGTGACGACGCCATCCTTGACGCTGATCGTCAGGGTGCCGTTCGGCAGCTCATGGATTCCCTCCATCCCCGGCGACAAGGTGTAGCCGTCCGGCAGCTTGAACTCGCCGCTGACCGTCAAGGCCCCCTCATTCGGGCAGGTTCCGTCTGGCAAATTTCGCTCATTGACCACCAATGTGGTCATCTCCGGCAACACAGGAACATCAGTGCCGGGATTGACGGTGCCAGGGCCACCGGTGCCGGTATTGCCGGTGCCATCATTGCCGCGATTGAACGTGAGAAAGTCACGCTCATCCGGGTTGATCAGCCCGTATTGCAACTCAGTGCCGGCGAGAACATCCAGCTCGCCGAGGCCACCCAAACCGCTGGCATCACCGAACGGCGAGAAGAAGCCGGAACCCGGTGTGCCGGCCGCCGCCGCCGGGCCCGCGGCCGTTTGGATATCCAGGCTGGGATCCGTCTGCGCGATGACGCTGGCAACGTCGATCTCATGTCCCGCGCTATCCTTCAGCACAACCCCTTCCTGCTGGTTGGCGCCGGCATAGTTCTCCAGGATGATCGTGCGGTCACCCAATTTGATCGCCAGGTTTCCCTGCTCGCCGAGGCGCGCCGAGAGATCGCCATCGAAGGGCAGATCAATCACCTCGCCCGGCGTCACTGGCACGCGGACCAGTGTCTGGCCGACAGGGAGGTCGACATGCACGGTCGTGCCGCCGGTCGGGCTATTGCCCGCCTGTGCAAGCTGAACGATCTCCGGATTTCCGTCGGCAGAGCCGTTGGCAGAGGCTTCGTCCCGGATCGTCCCAGCTTGGTTAACTTGCGTGCTATCGGTCGCCATCTCGCGATCTCCTGATTGGATTCATCGGCGATGCAGGCATGACCTCTTCGTGTCAGGCCACGCGATTGCGCGGCCCGCAAATGTCATTTCCTGCGTCGAATGCGGGCGACCATAATCACAGCCGGCGCGCAGCCGGCCCCGGCGACATCAAATGACAACCTCAGCGCGGCAACTTGACGCCAAATGACAACTTGTACTGGCCGAATGGCCGATATCGGCCTGTGGAGGGCCACGAATCCGTCACCCGCGATGATGATAGGAATCTATCACCGCCGGTCGGCTGCTAGATAAAGTTGTCCACATGATAAGATATACTACTTTATGGAATTATCATTTGATGCCAAGGGCGTGACATGGCCGGACCAAGCCGTTAGGTTTCGCGGCGGGACATGCCCGATCGGGACAGTGTCATGGCCTTGCGCGCACGGCAGGCGCGATCGACGGTACAAGCGGTTGCCGATCACGATGGGGGAACGAGTGAGCAGCGTGCCAGGAAACTCCCGCCCTCGCGGTATGTAGGGGGAGATGAACAATATCCCCTTGGTGCGGGCAGGCGCACTGGCTCCTTTCTTCAGCTTCCTGGGCACAATCGGTTCTCCCGTCGAGAAGCTGATACGCAAGGCGAATCTTCCGCGCGCGATGCAGGAGCGCCCGGATGAAAAGATTTCGCTGTTCTGCGGCGGCGCTTTCGTCGAGGCCGCCGCGCAGCTCGAATCCCTGCCGCATCTCGGCCTCATGGCCGGCTTGCGGACCGATCTCGGCGCCCTTGGCGACTACGGCCGCATCATCAGCAATTCCTTGACGCTCTACGATGCGATTCATAACGCCATCACCTATGAACGCCTCTCCAACAATTGCTGCAAGACGCAACTTATCCGCAAAGGCGGCACTGCTTCTCTCCACCACCTCTCGGAGGCGGGAGACCAGCCGAATATCGATCTTTACGTGCTGGCCCTGCTGATCCATATGGTGCGGTTGGCTACCGGCCCGGATTGGCTGCCGCGACGCGCGACGATCCAAAGCCAGGGGCCGGCCGACATAACGGAGATTCCCGGCCTCCCCGGCACAATCCTGAGTTTCGGCAGCGAAAGCACGTCCATTTATTTCGACGATTCCCTGCTGAGCCTGCCGCTCCGGAATCTCAGCGACAGAAGCAGTGAGATTCAGACAGTTGCCCTGCAACGCCTGCAGCAATCCTCTATCCGGCACGATTTCATCGGCTCGCTGCGGCAAGCCCTGATGATGTACATCAATGACGGTAGCGACAATGTCGATCTGGCTGCCGATCTCGCCGGCGTCAGCCGGCGTACGCTTCAGCGTCGATTGACCGAGGCCGGATACACGTATTTCTCCCTGACGGACCGGATCCGCTTCGAGGAAGCCATCCTCCTGCTCCGCGACAATGTCCTGCAGGTTGCCGATATCGGCCGGTTCCTCGGCTATACGGATCCTGGTAACTTCATCCGTGCTTTCAAGCGCTGGACCGGCACAACTCCCCTGGAGTTCCGGCGCATGCATATCCTGTCTCCGCCTCCGACAGGCCGCTCCTGACGCCACGGATGTGGGGAGCGGCAAGCTGCGTAGTGACCGGTTGGGACCATCGTGTTGAAGGATTGACTGACATGACCTCCTTTAAAGGACTGAGCGTTGGGACGAAGATCGTTCTCATCTGCGGTCTGTTTTTGATCCCGATCATCTTCACGACCTATAACTTGATCGTCGAGAAGCGGAACGCGATCAATCTGATCGAAAAGGAAATTCATGGCAGTGGATATCTGACATCGCTCCGCGAGCTGACAGCGGAGATTTTTCGGATCGACACTCTTTCCCTGCCGCCGAAAAATGAATTCGACCAGGAGGTCATCTCCGGCCATCGCAGCATCGTCGCCCTCAAGAAACTGTATCAGACGATCGGCAATAATTTCTCCAGCCGGGCCGATCTGGATGCCGTCCTCAGCGCCATCAATGACCAGCTTGCTGCGAAACGCAGCGGCCGTGGAGATGGGCCGGAATTGGCGAATACATTGCAGAAGATCCGTCAATTGGCCTCCCGCATCGGCGACGGTTCCAATCTGACCTTGGATACCAGCATCGACAGCTATTACATGCAGGATCTGACGGTTGACAAAATTCCGGCCATGCTGGTCTCGCTCGCCAATATGCGCCGGTTGTCGAAGGATGCCGTGGAACGCGGCCCCGTCTTGACGGACAGATCCTCCCAGGCCCTGAAGCTGTCCGGGATATACAATGCCAATCAGGCCGCCATCCAGAGCGAAACCTTCGGTGCCTATAACGGCAATGATGACGGCGAATTGAAACTGGCCTTCAATGCCGCGGCGGAACGCATGATGAGCAGCCTCGATTCCTTCGAGGCTTTGGCCAGCGATAGCATTCTTGCCAGGGCCGATCAGACGATCGACGCATCGGCCATCGACCGTGGCTATCAGACCGCCGTTTCCGATACGCTGGAAGCCTGGAAAACCGCGAATGACCAATTGCATCGCCTGCTGGAAGACCGAGCCGACGTCATGAAGATCGAGCTGTGGGGCAGCCTCGCCGGTAACATTCTCCTTTCCGCCGTCAGCGCAGCGCTCGCCTTCCTCACCGCCCGCTCCATCATCACCCGAATCCGCGACCTCGCCCGCTCCGCCAATCTGGTACGGGCGACCGGGAATTACAGCCAGCGGGTCCTGCCGCAGGCGCCCGATGAAATCGGCCAGCTCGCCGTTGCCTTCAACGAGATGCTGTCGGAGATTGAAAGCAGCCGCCAGCGAGCGCAGGAGCTGCTGCAGGCCGGCGACCGAACCTACCGGCAGAGCTCCGGCTTCCTGGGTAATATGCATCATGATCTGCGTTTGCCGATGCAGGCGGTCAGCCGCTTCGCCGGAACGCTTCTGCGCGACGGGACCCAGGTCTCCGAGCGGCAGCGGCGCCTGCTGCAACAGATTGTCCAGAACGGCGAGGACTACCTCCGGCTGTTCGGCGATGCGCTGACCCTGTCCAGGGCCGAGCCGCTGCATCGCCCCGCCTCCATCGACGCGGTCGATGCCGGCGAACTGATTCAGGAAATAGCCGCCATCCTGGAGCCGATCGCGATCCAGCGCGGCCTCGATTTCACGACGATCCTGCCGGCACAGCGCAATACCGTCATTCAAACGGATCGGACCAGCCTGTTCCTGATTCTTTTGAACTTCTGTTCGGATGCCATCAAGCGAAGCCGTTCAGGCGCTACCATCACCCTGACCTTGGAGACTGCGCCTGGGGCGGATCAGTGGCGTCTCTCGGTCAGTGACGCCAATCCCGGCATCAGTGAACAACTGCGCAAGGAAATCCTGCAATCGGCCGCTCGCCAGGATCGGCCGGACAGCGCATCCGACGCCGGTGCGCTCGAACTCGGCATTTCACCGATCCTGATCGAACAAGTGCAAGGGCGTGTCAGTTTCCTCGGCGAACAGGGCGCCGGCAGCATCCTCTCGATCGACATTCCGCGCGGCAATGCCTGAACGTTCCGGACAATGACGAGAGAGTCGATTTAAGGACGGCCAGACATTAACTCTCTGTTTCGTTTCCGGAACGGATACCGGCCTCCAAGACATTCAGCACGGCCGGATCATTTACAGCAATAATTTCGCAGATAACTCACAAGACTATTCGATTGTGAGTCCCGGCCTTCCTATTGATCATGGCGCCAGGACGCATCTCTTTCGAGTACTCGCCCATGCCGGGCGAATGGAAGAGATGCCGCTCTCATTTCCGTGGCTTGCTGAAAGCGCATGGCTGCGCCCGGAATTCATGGGAAGGAACAATATGAGACGTGCGACCGTGGACAGGCACTTTTCCGGAGCCGCGACATCCCGCGCGCAGGGCATGCAAAGGCGCCCGGCACGGAGATTGACGGCATTCGCCGTTGCCCTTCTCGTCATCTGGCCCCTGACGAGGATGCTGACCGAGGCCGGGGCTATCGAGGAAGGGTTCCTGTCGATCTCTCGCGTTATAGCGGTCTTCTCAGCCACAATGGCGATTTGGGCCGTCGATGCTATCGGCCACCGTCACGAGCCGGTTGATCGTGGGGATCGGAGCGACGCGGACGAGCAGCTTTAATCGCATTTCTTCCCAATGGTATTCTCTAGGCCTCCGGGTTCACGGAACATGCCTTAAGGCCATTGCGCATCCGATCCACGAGTTGATTTTCGCCACGCGTCGAATAGACGATATAGACCGAATGGGAAAATTCCGGCGCCCGGGCAACCTGGTGTAGCCGGCCGGTCCTGAGGTGTTCCTGCACGGCACTCATCCGGAAATAGCCGGTTCCCCCGACCGCAAGCAGATATGCGAGTGCGAGAGGCCCCAGCGTTACAAAGACGGCCGGGCTGACAAGTTCCGGGAAGGCGACCTGATGATTGGCGCCGAAAGTCGGCCCCCAGTCGACATAGACATAATTGTCCGGATTTAATTGCCCATCCGTCGATGTGGTGACCATCACCAGCTTCTCGTCGATCAGCAGTTCGATGACGAGTTCCGGCCGCTGTTCCGGGCTGTAAAGCAAGGCGAGATCGAGCGAGCCATCTTGAACGCGGTCCAACAGCCGGCGCGGCGTATCTACTTCGGCCCGCAACGCGATCTCCGGACTTTCCCGATGCATCCAGATCAGCCAGTCCGAAAGCAGCGGGCTCCATAAACTCAATTCCGCACCGATGCTCATGACATCGGCGCGGCCGGGCGGCAGGGCCACCTGCTGACGGGCCCGCTCCCACATCTGAATGAGGCCGGTCGCATATCGCACGAATTGCTGCCCGGCCGGTGTCAGCCGCGCCCCGGCTTTGTTCCGCACGAAGAGCCGGCGCCCCAGTTGGTCTTCAAGCGTCCGGATCCGGGCACTGACGGCAGTCTGGGTGAGGTGCAGACGCTCAGCCGCGGTCACAAAACTGCCGCTCGCGACAACTTCCAGGAATGTCCGGGCAAGACCGATATCCATGGGGTTAATATAAAAATATTTGCTGGAAAATCACAATAACATTCTCTTGCCGCATCTTATTTCTAGCGACAATCTAAAGCGTGAAATGTTTTTAAACCACATAAATGTGGTGGGAATTGACCTCATGAATTCCATTGTTCAGCATCGACGAGAGATTGGAAATACCGATACCGGCCACCCCAGGCGTGATCAAGCTGACGCACAACAAAGCCTGCTGACCACCGATCAGATGCGACGACTGCGCGATCTGCTCGACACGCTCAGTCCGGCACAAATTCTGTGGACGAGCGGCTATCTCGCCGGCTTTGCCAGATCCCCACTCGACCTGATCGTGGATGACGGTCATCCGGGTATTGCAGCCGACACCGCCGCGACATTCCGCACGCTGACAATCCTCTACGGCAGCGAAACCGGGAACAGCCGGGCGCTGGCCCATACGCTGGCAGACCGGGCTCGTGGGGCCGGTCTCTCCCCCAATGTCGTCGACATGGGAGAGTACAAACCGCGCAACCTGCGGAATGAGCAGGATCTCCTGGTTATCACCAGCACCTATGGTGAAGGCGATCCACCGCAACAGGCCGCCGGTTTCTTCGACTTTATTGAAGGCCGGAAGGCTCCCTCCCTGCCCGACCTGCGATATGCCGTTCTGGCGCTCGGCGATTCCGCCTATGAGCATTTCTGCGAAGCGGGCAAGCGCCTGGACCGCCGGTTCGACGAGCTCGGCGCCCAGCGGCTGCACGCTCGAGTTGACTGCGATATCGACTACGATGAGCCGGCTCTGGCCTGGAGCACTGCGGTACTGGCGGCAATTGTGCCAGACGATACGCTTCCCGCGTCTTCCGGCGACGAGGCTTTCCCGCAACCGGCTCAACCGGAAGCCCGGTCGTTGCCGCCTGCCGCATCGCCCCAGCCACAATATTCCAAGCGAAACCCCTTCCCGGCGACAATCATCGAAAATCTGGTGCTGACCGGCCGAGGCTCCAGCAAGGAGATCCGGCATATCGAGCTGTCGATCGACAGCGCCGATCTCGCCTTCGAACCGGGCGATGCCCTCGGCGTCATGCCCAAGAACGATCCGTCGGTGGTTGACGCCATTCTGGCCGAACTCTCGATCAACAGGGATCAGAAGGTGGCGGTGTCGGGTAGCGAGATGACAATCGCGGAGGCCCTCACCCAACATCTCGAGATTACGACCGCGACGCCACGTTTTCTCGATCATTGGACAACGCTCACGCGGGCTCCCGATCTCGAGCTGTTGCAGAACAGCGCTTATTCAGGGCAGCGGGCCGTCTTCCTGCACGAACATCACATCATCGATATCCTGCGGAAATACCCGTCGCGGATCCTGGATCCGCAACACTTCCTTGCGGGACTGCGTCCGCTCCAGCCGCGTCTCTATTCGATTGCCTCGAGCGCGGCAGCTACCCCCGATGAGGTACATTTGACCGTCGCCACGGTACGCTACCTTCTCCGTGGGATGGCGCGATCAGGCGTTGCTTCGGGTTATCTCGCCGATAGCGGTAAACCCGAGCAAACCGTTCCGGTCTATGTGCAATCGAATCCCCATTTCCGCCTCCCCGAATCTGACCGCTCCATCCTGATGATCGGTGCCGGCACCGGGGTGGCACCTTACCGGGCCTTCCTCCAGGAACGGGAAGCTCAAGGAGCACAAGGACGTTCCTGGCTCTTCTTCGGCGAACGTAATTTCCGAACCGATTTCCTTTATCAAACGGAGTGGCAGTCCTTCATGAAGGATGGCGTCCTGACCCGCATGGATGTCGCCTTCTCCCGCGATACCGCCGCCAAAGATTATGTCCAGCATCGCCTGCTTGATCGCGCCCGGGACGTATATGCCTGGTTGGAGGAAGGGGCTCATCTCTATGTTTGCGGCGATGCAGCCCATATGGCGCCGGATGTCCATAACGCATTGGTCACGATTGTCGAGCAACAGGGCGCGCTCAGCCGCTCCGCGGCGGAAGACTATATGCGTGGCCTGCAGCGCGCCAGCCGCTATCAACGCGACGTGTATTGAGGAACGCATATGCCTACGCCTGCATCCGCCACCGTCGATCGCAGCCGGGACCTGTCCCAAGCGCTGGACAAGCTCAGTCCGGATGAAAGGATCAAGGCCGGCAGCGATCAACTGCGCGGCCATATCGAGACCGGCTTGCTTGACCGCCTGACCAATGCCATTCCTGGCGACGATACGAAACTGCTGAAGTTTCACGGCATCTATCAGCAGGATGATCGCGACCTGCGCGATGAACGGCGGCGGCAGAAATTGGAACCGGCCTACCAGTTCATGGTGCGGGTCCGCCTGGCCGGCGGCATCTGCACGCCGGCTCAGTGGTTGAAGCTGGATGATCTGGCACGCCGCTATGGTCGGGAAAGCCTGCGCCTGACGACACGACAGACTTTTCAGTTTCACTGGGTCCTGAAGCGCGACCTCAAGGCAACCATACAGGGCCTGCATGAGGAGCTGCTCGATTCCGTCGCGGCCTGCGGCGATGACTGCCGAGGCGTCATGTGTTCCGTCAACCCGGCCCTCTCGCAACTGCATGCCGACGTCTATGACCTGGCCAAGCGTACCAGCGATCACGCTATTCCCAGAATGCGGGCCTATCACGAAATCTGGTATGGAGAAGAACGCCTGGTGAGTTCCGAACCGGAAGAACCGTTCTATGGGCGCACATACCTGCCGCGAAAATTCAAGATCGGCTTCGTCGTCCCGCCGCATAACGATATCGATGTTTATGCCCAGGATCTCGGCTTCATCGCGATCGCGGGCCCGCAGGGGCTGGAAGGGTTCAATGTCGCGATCGGCGGCGGCATGGGTCGTTCCGACCAGTCTCCCACGACATATCCTCGCCTGGCAGATGTCATCGGCTATGTCGACGCCACCAAAATCTTCGCCGTTGCAGATGCCGTGATGGCTGTGCAGCGCGATTATGGCGATCGGCGGGACCGCGCCAGGGCCCGTTTCAAATATACCATCGACGATAAGGGGCTCGATTGGATCAAGGACCGGATCGAAGAGCATCTCGGTTTCGCATTCGTGCCGCCGAGGCCCTACCGATTCACCTCAAATGGAGATCGGTTCGGCTGGACGACCGGTGACGATGGCCGCCACCATGTCACGCTTTTCATCGAGAATGGACGCCTGATCAACCGACCGGACCTTCCCCTTCTGGATGGGTTGCGAGAGATCGCCCGGATCCATCGCGGTACATTTCGTGTCACCCCCAATCAGAATGTGATCATCGCCGATATCGCGGCTGAAGACCGGCCAGGGATTGAAGCCTTGCTCGAGCGCCATCATCTCTCCCACGTCGATCAGGTCAGCGCCCTGAGATTGAACTCCATCGCCTGCGTGGCACTGCCAACCTGTGGCCTGGCCATGGCCGAAAGCGAACGCTATCTGCCGACCCTCATCACCAAAATTGAGGACATCCTTGCGCGCACTGGCCTGACGCATGAGCCGATCACCATTCGCATGAGCGGCTGCCCGAATGGCTGCTCCCGGCCATATATCGCCGAGATCGGCCTCACCGGCTGCGCACCCGGGAAATACAATCTCTATCTTGGCGGCGGCTTTCACGGGCAGCGCCTCAATAAAATGTATCTGAGAAATGCCGGTGAGGAAGCGATCCTCGGCGCTCTTGAAGAGACCCTCGGCTCATTTGCAGCGAACCGGCATGGCGGCGAGAGCTTCGGCGACTACGTCATCCGTACCGGCTACGTGGCGGAGGTCAAGGAAGGGCGATACTTCAATGATTAGGTAGCCCGAGGACGGGCAGAAAGAGGTCACATCATGTCATTGCAACTGGGCCAAATCGCACCGGATTTCGAACAGCAGAGCACGCAGGGGCCCATCCGTTTCCATGAATGGCTGGGCGGTTCCTGGGCCATCCTGTTCAGTCATCCAAAGAACTTCACCCCTGTCTGCACGACCGAACTCGGTGAGGTTGCCCATCTTCAGGAAGAGTGGAAGGCCCGCGGTGTCAAGCCGCTGGGCCTCTCCGTCGACGCGATCGACGCGCATCAAAAATGGGACAAGGATATTGAGGAAACACAGGGGAAAGCCCTGAACTTTCCGCTGCTGGCCGATGCGGACCGCAAAGTCTCAACCCTTTATGGCATGATTCATCCGGATACGGATCCCGCGGTGACTGTCCGCGCAGTCTTCGTCATCGATCCACAGAAAAAGATCCGCCTCATCTTGACCTATCCGCCCAGCACCGGCCGTAACTTTCAGGAGATACTCAGGGCAATTGACAGCCTTCAATTGACCGATCGGGTGAAGGTGGCGACACCCGTGAATTGGGAACCAGGGGAAGCGGTCATTATCGCACCGAGCCTCTCCAATAGTGATGCCAAGACGCTCTTCCCGCATGGCTGGACGGAACAGAAGCCGTATCTTCGGCTGGTTCTATTGCAGGAGTAAGGACACATGGGCGCTGACGATGCCGCTGCAAACTTCAAGCTTTCCGACCTGCGGGCCAAATCCAGGCAAACCATCGCTGCGGCTAACGGCATAGCCACCGACCGTGCCTTCGGCGCCGTCAGTCCCCCGATTTATCTTACCAGCACCTTTGCCTTCGCCGGCTTCGAGAAGGCCCGCGACTACGATTACAGCCGGGCAGGCAATCCAACGCGCGATCTGCTGGCCGATACGCTGGCCAAATTGGAGAGCGGCGAAGGTGCTGTCGTCACCGGCAGCGGGATGTCGGCTGTCGATCTCGTCCTGTCGACGCTCGAACCGAATGCCCTTATCGTCGCGCCGCATGATTGTTATGGCGGCACCTATCGCCTGCTTGCCGCCCGCCGCGCCAAGGGACACTTCCACGTCCTCTTTGTCGATCTGACGGACAAGAATGCCGCCGCCGCTGCGTTTGACCGCCATCCAGCCTTGGTCTGGATTGAAACGCCGAGCAATCCGCTGATGCGGTTGGTCGATATCCAGGCAATCAGCGCTCTGGCCAGGAGCGCTCATGCGAAAGTGGCTGTCGACAATACATTTCTGTCCCCCGCCTTGCAGCGCCCGATTGAGCACGGCGCCGACTTTGTCGTCCATTCCACCACGAAATACCTGAACGGGCATTCCGATGTGGTCGGCGGGGCCGTCATCGCAGCCCGTGAATCCGATCTGAAACCGTTGCGCGATTGGGCGAATATCGTCGGTACGGCCGGAGCCCCCTTCGACAGCTATCTCACCCTGCGTGGGTTGCGGACGCTCTTTCCCAGGATCGAGCGTCAGCAGCAAACGGCTGCGGCGATCGCAACGTTTCTACAAGGGCATCGTTGCGTCACCAAGGTGCATTATCCCGGGCTGACCTCCCATCCGGGACACGACATTGCCCGTGCGCAGCAGAGCGGCTTCGGTGCAATGCTCAGTTTCGAACTTGCCGGCGACACAGACGCAGTGCGCAGGTTTGTCGAGGCATTGCGGGTATTCACATTGGCGGAATCGTTAGGTGGCGTCGAAAGCCTGGTCGCCCATCCGGCGACGATGACCCATGTCAGCATGGGAGCCGAGGCACGGAAAACGGCCGGCATCAACGACAACCTCCTCAGGCTCTCCGTCGGTTTGGAAGCTGAAGCGGATCTATTGGGCGACCTTGATCAAGCTCTTGCACCACTTACCTCATAGGTGACGAAATGGATTGGGAGAAAGTGAAGCCCTGGCGGAAGCAAGCGCGGGCAAAACAGATTGCCGCAAGGGTCGCCATTCCTAAAGCGGTCCGGGATAGTTGGACGCAGCGGCTCGTGATCGAATTGGGGGATGTCCTGGAGAATACAGCCGGCCCCGTCAGCTTCTACTGGCCCATGAAGGCTGAACCGGATCTGCGTCCCTTCATGCGGGCGCTCTCCGCCTCGGGCATTACCGTTGCCTTGCCAGTCGCGATCCGTCTTGGAGAGCCGATGACGTTCCGCCCATGGCGCCCGGGTATGCCGATGGAACGTGGCTTATGGAATATCCCGATCCCGGCAACCTCTGAGGAGATCGAGCCGACGGTCCTGATCGCTCCCTTTGTGGGCTATGACGAGAATCATTACCGTCTCGGCTATGGCGGCGGTTTCTTTGATCGGACCTTAGCGAAGCTCGGAGACCGGGCGCGGGCAATCGGTGTCGGATTCTCCATGTTTCAACTGCCGACGATCCATCCCCAGGATCATGATCTGCCGATGGTCAGAATTGTGACCGAACTCTTGCCGGAAGTGGCGGAACTACAGTCATCTCAGATGCCCGACACGACATGGGTCGGTCTATCCGACCGCACCCCGCCATCGATGGCGGCGACAATCTCGCCCCTGGTCGCCCTCGCATCGGCGGTCCCACCGGAGCTCAGGCCGCTGGTGGATTATCTTTCCTGGCAGCTCGATTTATGCATCGACACATTTTCAGCACCCGGCATTTCAAGCGAGGATGCCATCGACATGCTCCGCATCGCATTGCCAACGCTGCCTCGGAACGCGTTCCGAACATCTCTCGCTGTGTTGCTCGAATCCGATCCCATGCGGACGCTTGCCCGGCAAGCATGAGCCGGAGATATCACCGACCCGCTAAGCTGGAGATCACGTCTCGACCAAGCCCGCGTGGAGCGAAAATAGGTCGATGTGTAAAACCTCTTCCGACCAAAATGTAAAACCGCCTTTCGGCGGTTCCAGCTCGATCAACGAAGTGATTGATATTCCGGGGAGAAAATGGTGGGCGCACAAGGACTCGAACCTTGGAGCCGCTGATTAAGAGTCAGCGGGTCTAGTATTTTAGCATCCCTACCCTACCTATCGTTGTCAATATTTTTTTCAATTTTTTCCGTAGCATAAAGGGATTTTAGCACGAAATCCGAAGCTGTGGATAACGCCGTCAATTTTTTTGGTTGATGTCCCAATGATGTCCCGATATTCAAATCATAGGCCTTTGGGACATCATCACTTGGGACATCACTGTGGGCACCGAAAATATTACCCAAACCACCGTTAACCGGCTCTTGCGAGACGCGGCGGATACCAAGCGGAAGTACCAATATGAGGTTCGGGATAAGGGATGTGGCGGTCTTTCAATCCGGGTGCGCGCCCGGTCAGCCGTGTGGACCTTGCGAACCCGGATTGGTGGCACAAAGGGCACCTTGACGACCATTGCTATCGGTCCGGTTACCGCTCTCCGCGATCCCGATCTCGTTCGCCAGCTCGCCGAGCGAGGGAAAGCCCGAGCCAAGGCAGGTGAGAATCCAAAGGCGATGTTCGAGGCGGCCATCGAAGCCCAGACCGTCGAGCATGCTGAGGCCATTGAGCGCAGCTCTAAAGGTCAGGAATGGACATGGTCTGAGTGTTGCGAAAAGTACCTAGAAGTTGTCGAGAAATACAATCGACCGGATACCCATCGCACGTATAGCTCCGCTCTACAGCATGAGACATTTGCTCCGCTCAAGAGCATGTTGTTGAGTCAGATCACCGCCACAGATATCCGCAAGTGTCGTGATACCCTAGCAGCCCTCGGCAAGAATCGACAGCTTGCCTCGACAATGCAGCAAGTGCGAGCATGCATGGCCTGGGCCTGCGAACACGAAAAGGAATCCGGCATCTCTATAAGCGTGGCAGCGGGCGTCAAAACATTCGTGAAGACCAAATCTGTTAGTATCGAAGAAGCCATCGCTGAACAGGAATTCGACCCCGAGCTGGAAAATAGCTTTAACCGCCGACTATCAGAGCGAGAGATCGGCATCCTTCAGCGCGAAACGCGATCAATGAAAATCGAGGATCGCCTGATGACGATCCTTGCGCTCTATACGGCACAGCGCCGACTGACGGTGGCGTCCGCGCTAAAGCGGGCGTTTGTCCAGCACCCAGAGTATGGATTTTGCTGGATTATCCATCCGGGTTCTCGAAAAACCGGCACGGTACGGAGTAGAAATAAAAACAGGGGCAGTAAACCGAAGCGGCCCCACGCTATCCCCCTCCCTCCGGCGGCTGAGAAAGCAGTTAAACAAGCGCTTGAGGTCTGTTCGCGTGAAGATCTTCCGTGGCTTTTCCCTCAGTTGAGGCTGCGCCGGAAGGGTGATGCCGGAGACCGGCATATTTCGGTCAAATCGCTCAATGAGTCATTCAAAAGCCTCCAGGCTGAAGGCAAGCCGCTACATTCAGACGACATCTTCTCGCCGCACGACCTGAGGCATACCTTTGTCACGTACATGTCTGAAACGCGTAAGGTGCCGAAGAAACTTTACACGCTGATCACTGAGCACAGCGAGGGGCGTGACGATGAGGGCACCTCGGAAACCCACTATAATGCCTATCTGATGATGCCAGAGAAGTCGGATGTGTTGAAGATCTGGAGTGACTATCTGGAAAAGGCCGCAAAGAAGTATTCCAAAGGCGATTAGAGGCTTAAAAGATAAAGCCGGGCGATGGCCCGGCTTTATTCATGATGCCATACGTTCATCTAATCCACGCTCGGCAAGAGCGGCCGACAGTTCTTTCTGCCAATCGACTGGCAAAAAATTAAACACTTGCGTAATCCCACGGTCGGTTAACACCGGCAGATCAAACATGGTGCTCGACCGAATGAGCTTAAAAAGAATCTTAGTTAGGGTAACGTCCTTAGAGTTGCCCCCTGCCCTGCCGTTTCCAGCCCAGCCCTGTCGTACGCACCAGATGAATCCTGGCACGAGACAATCTACAGGCGCCCCGAACACATCTTCTCGAATTTTCAGATAGGCCGCTCGACATTCGTCGTCGGTCATTTG
Source organism: uncultured Rhodospirillaceae bacterium (assembly GCA_964406155.1). Lineage (GTDB taxonomy): Bacteria > Pseudomonadota > Alphaproteobacteria > Dongiales > Dongiaceae > Dongia_B. The sequence goes on from CAYOQR010000013.1 coordinate 84,712, forward strand.
AGTTGGAATATCAGTAAAATCCATTTCGCGCTCCGTGCAGTTGTTAACTCACGGTAGCGCAAAAAGTTGACGTTAAAAACAAGTATCGTCTAAATTTTTTACTATTAAACAACAACTTAGAGATTTGTCAACTTTATTCCCGGTAGAAGATCGGTATCCCAAAAGTGCACCAATGCCTTCTTCTGTGCGCATTGCTCCTGTTGGCGCTCTCACCAGTCGAGGCGCCAGCGGAGCCTGTTAAGATTGTTGGCCAGGCCGGGATCACGGATGGCGACACGCTACGCCTGGCTGGCGCCAGGATCAGATTGCTCGGCATCGACGCGCCTGAGATGCATCAATCATGCACTCGGCCGGACGGCAGCGCGTGGTCATGCAGGCGGGAAGCGGCAAGGCAGTTGGCGGGCTTCATTGCACGTCACCTGGCGCCCCACCGAGGGGATCAGCGGGATCGGTATCAGAGGTTGTTGGCGGCTTGCAGCGTTGGTGGCAAGGATGTCGGGGCCTGGATGGTGCGCAGCGGCTGGGCGGTGGCTTATCCGAAGTACTCTGATCGCTACGTCCCCGAGGAGAACCAGGCCAAGGCGAAGCATTTCGGGATCTGGGGATCGAGCTTCGAGATGCCCTGGGATTGGCGGCGAGAACGATAATGCCGCCAGCCGATATTCTTATGCGCGAGCAATCTTTAATATCGGCTCCGTGAGTTCTTCAAGCACCTGCTTCGCAGCCTTTATTTCCTTCGCGACCGTGTCATCGCCATCAGGCGAAGCAAACAGGACGGACTTGAAGTACGCGATCCCATTCTCGCCCTCATGCACGTCAATGTCGAAGTCCTGGATCAACTGATGCAGGTAGATCTCAGCAGTTGTGGCCACCTCGTACTTCTGGCGCAAGAGTGTCTCTATAGCTTTCTTGGCCTCTAGCCCGAAGGTCATCCCAACCTGGTGCCGCAGCTCTTCGAGTTTCGCGAAATCATCATGAACGCGCTGATTTTGAATTCTCTCAAGAATAGCCGCTGGCGCAAGCATCTGCATGCGCACTTCATCCGGTGGCGACAGCGAGATGTTACCGTCGTCATAGGTCTTTAGTGTTCTTGTCAGCAGCACTTCACCAGTATTGCCTTGTATGAAACGAGCTCGGCAATAAGCGAGATCTTCTTCCGCTGTAGTAAATGCCTCGATTATACGAGCCGCCACTTCATATCGCTTCTGGGTTCTGAATTCAGCTTTCCAGGCACCAAAGCCATATATCACGAGTCCGGCCAGTACAGCGTTTACCAAGACACTGGCCCAGTCGGCTACCGACCCCAATTGCATAATGCATCCCCCGGTTATTTGGCTCAGTGATTCCGCGCTATTCCGTTGCCCCTTGAGACTTCAAAAACTTGATCATTGCCCCGTTTTCTGCATAGTCGAGCGGCGACTTCCCATCCATATCCTTCACCCTGATCTTCGCTCCCTCGTCGATCAGAATTTTTGCTGCCGCAAGATTATTTGCGCGCGCGGCTTCGTGAAGAGGAGTGGAGCCATAAGCATCTTTGCCTGATACTTTTGCCCCTGCCTTAAGCAGATAGCGCATGACCTCTAAAGAAAGGTCTCGCACATCTTGTTTTTCCGAATTCATCGTATATGAATTCGCTCTGACAAACTCATTCAAGGGTGTCTCATTCTCGACATATCTATCTCTCTGCTGGCGACTCTCTTGATTGACGTCAGCGCCTCTGTCGATAAGCCACTCCACGATTTGCACCTGTTCAGGCCAATAAATCGGAACACTCAGGGCGGCTACTAGTGGGGTGAGGCCGCTGGGATCTTGTCCGTTTACAATCGCTCCGTCTTTAACTGCGGCGATAACTTGATCCGGCTTTATGTCATCTATTGCTCGGAGCAAAGTCAGTTGCTTGATTCCCTGATCACCGACCTTAGATGCGCCATTCTTTATCAGAAGTTGGTACGTCGCAGGTTGTCCGTATTTGATCGCCAGCTCAGCAGGCGTATATCCTTCTAGCTTTTTAGTTGGTGATGTACCGCGACCCAACATGAATTGGATCACCTGATTGTACCCCCGTGAAATAGCGAAGAAGACATTGTCTCTATCGAAGGGCCCTACCTTCGCGCCACGGGTTGTGAGCGTTTTTAGAATCTCCAATCCACGCGCTTCGACATCAGGTCCCTTTGATGTCAGCAATCCCATCAGGGTCTGATTGATTGGGGTAGCAGGATTCTTATCGCTTGAAATGCCATTGGGATCAGCGCCACTATTTAATGCCGCTTTGACGGCGCCAATATCCAGATTGAAGCATGCCGTGCGAAGTGCCGCATCGTCAGCTTCATCGGCCTTTGCAAATGCAGTCCATGAAGCTAAGGCAGCCACCAATGCAGCGGCCATCATTAGCCGGTTTAAATGCGAAAGCATGAAATCCCCCAAAAGTACAAATGATGCCCATTTTAGCACAAATTGCATTGACATCACATGCTGATCAAAATGTGGACCGACTCTTGAAAACCGATGCCATCGACTCAACCTGGTACCACCCAACCAGAACGATGAGGATTCGACATGCACGGCAGGGACATTGGAAATCTCACAGGCGCTTTCGCGGGCGGCATGGTGACCTTAGCCATGGCCACCGGCCAGGCTGTTCGCGCCACCGCGCAACATCGTCGGGACCTGGCGACGGTGAATGACTGGTCGCGTGCTCTCCAGCGCGAGCGTGACGCCAGGATCGAATCTCAGCGGGAACAGGTGCGGCTTGTGCATGAGATTGCGATGCTCCGCTTGGCGCTACAGGAGTGCCAAGCGGAGCTGGAAATTCATCGCAATCGCTGACTACGCGAAACGCATGCTGGGTGTTACGATCTCGTCATCGAAAACCGGCTTTTCGAGGAAGCCCTTCTTTCCAGCATGCGATTCCCGTAGGACCACTTCGACGTCGGATCTCAACTTGGCGCTCTCTTCAGCGTTCATTGCGTAAGGCGCCGGGACGCCGGAGATGAACTTTTTGTAGCTGAGATGTCCGATCAGAGCGCGCAGGCCAACACGTTTGACGTCGTCCAGCTCGGTTTCGTTGAGTTCCATCAACCAGCGCTTATGATGGCTTTCGAGATCGGAGAGATCCATCGTTTTACGCTCTTCGCGAGATGCGCAGGCATAGCGATATGCGCATTCTTCCGAAAAGTGCGGCACGTGCGTGTGCTTGAGCAGCTCTTCAGTACGCTGCTTCAGTTTTTCGAATTCGGTTTCAGGCTTCGGTGCGGGCGGCTTTGGAAGCTGGGGAGCATCGGAGCCCCCGCCGCCGAAGATGTTGCCGACCATCTCCAGCGGAAGAAGCGCCAGTCCGGCGGCCTTGCGCGACACATTGATTGCAGCAATGATCGCGTTTCTGATGAGTGTCATGATGTTTTGAAGCATAGTTGTGTCCTCTATTTTATCGGTGACACAAGAAGAGTTATGTCGTCGGCCCACAAACAACAAATCGCCGACCGTCGCAAAATTGAGGAGATGCCATTCAAATTTGAAACTGCCTGCTAACTAGATCGCGTTTACACACTCTGTCCCCATTTTTCAGGTGATAGAGTGACTGAAGAAGTAGAGAAGACCGATGCCGAGCTTGCCGCGTTCGTTGAAGCGGTCGAGCGCGAATTGACGCCCTCAAAAGAAGAAATGGCGCAATGGGCGCGTGGAATCCGAGAGTTTTTAGTGGAGCAAATGATCTCTAAGAGAGACTATAAATACCTCATCTGGATCGACGTCGAGAGCAGTGGTCTGCACGCGGATTCGTTTCCGATTGAAGTCGGTTGGTGCTCCGTCGATCTCATTCCGGTGAGTTTTCTAATCAAACCTATTCCAGGCCGCTGGACTATCTATGAATGGTCGCTGAGCAGCGAGCGCGTGCACGGCATCGGGTGGAACACGCTTCAACAATGCGGTCGTGACGTGCATGATGTCGCGAACTGGTTGAATGCGGCGACGGCCGGAAAAATCGTTCTGTCCGACAATCCTGAATTCGACGCAGCCTGGTTGCGGCAGCTCTATTTCGATACCGGCATCGAACAAGAATTCGAACTCCTCGACGCGGTTCACGCAGCCGGTGTCGCCGCCGGTTTATCCAGCCTCACGCAACCGGACGCTCAAGCAATCCTCGCGCGAATTCACAGTCGATACCCGCACCCACATCGCGCTGGGCCAGATAGCAGAAGAAGCGCGGCCGAGTTTTTGGCAATGGCGATGCCAAGTGAGATCGATGAGATTCTGGCGAAAGCTTAGTAAGCGAATTTCGACTGCCGCCCGTGCTCGCTAACTACTGTTGCACGTACTTCTTGAACTCGAGAATTTTATCGTGGCAGTACGGCTCCATTGCCGAAAAATCGCCCTTTGTATGGAAGCTGGTCTGCATTTTGTCGACGATCTCATTCTCCATAGCAGGCGTTATGTCGCCTTCATTTCTCGCTGCAGCATCGAAGGCGGCTTTTTGATCCGGAGTCAGGCCGTGAGAAAACGTCTGCCAAAAGCAGTCGATGAAATCTTCCTGAACAGCATCGGGCATGCCGATTCGGGCCAATGCTGGAACCACTTTCTTCGCAGCTTCATCTCGGTAAAGCGATTCCCCGTCGAAATGCCAGGTCAGCACCTTCGACCGAGAGTCCTGTGCACTTTGCTGAGTGCAACCAGCAAGAATGAGCGATAGGCCCAAGAGCTTTAAGGCGTTCACTGAATTAATCCCCCATTTACTCGAATAGTATAAATTGCTAACCCAATTAAACACAATTACAGATGGTATATTCAAGAAAATTGGCTGACCGCAAATTTCGGGGGAAAGATGCGCGGAAATCTGTACGTCATCGTCGCGTTGTTGATGGCCCTACCGCTATCGGCGTGCATGGTCCCGCCAAGCATGCTTCCGGACAATACTTACGTGGATGGTTTTGGTGGTGTCCATACGCAACACGATTTCTGGGTTCGGCAGATAGAGATCATTGGCAAAGCCGAAAAATTTGATGTCACGACCCTCCCGACGGCGTATCGGGAGTGTGTTGCCGATCAAATGGTCGAGCTGGCGCCTCCAGCCGTCACGGTAGGGGTAGAGAAGTTCATTCAAAGCGGCCTCTACAGGGACTACTACCCATTAGTTGGTGAGATTAAATCCTTCGGAAATGATTTCAAAAGCAAGCGAGGGATGGAAGTCATCTCATATGCTGGCGCAGTTTGCGAAGGAAAGGTAGGGCCCTATCCGGATGGCGATACGTATAGAGCGATGCTGGAGAATGCTATGGCTTTGAAATGGACTGCTGAAGGGCATCCGAGATCTGAGCATCCAAAATATTTTGACTGCATCATAAATGAAACGCTGAACACTTTCTCCGCATCTGAGATTTCTGAACTGAATTCGATTGCAAAGAGCCGCACGAACTTAGATCGGATGAAAGACATCGTTAAGGCGAGAGATACGCGCTTTGGCGGTAGCTCTGACAGTCAAGTTCTCGGCAAATGTGACACGCTCAAGAACTCGTAGAGCCGAACATCAGCTTGATGAGATCGTCTGATCGGTCTGTGAAGTGGTCAGCCACAGAAATCTCAGTCCAATTTCGCGCAAAATTGAGAAGATAGCATTTTATGCGTTAAACCATTCTTAAGTCGCTCAATGTCACGTCTGTTTTAATAAGAGTCAGATTGAGCGAGTCGATACGATGAAGACAGTTGTTTACAGCACATTGATGGCATTTCGCGGTTTAGTGTTCACAATATGCAAGCTCTGGTTAGCGCTGGGGATCTTTTCATTCTTTGGACTTATCGTCTTCGCTTACCATATCGACGGTCTTGGAAAGGCGTGGCCCAGCATTATCATTATGCTCATCGCCGGATGCGTCGTACCTCAATTAATACTGACGTATTACAACAAGCTTATCGCGCGATTTGCAGACCGTACGATCTATCTGCCTGAGTGAGACTTGTGAGCAGGGGGTTAGTGTGATTCCAAGATTGATCGCACAGCCCCTAACTTTCCCCGACATTCCGCCCCTACTTCATAGAGATCTAAAACATACCTGCCGACATCAGCTTGTGTCGCCTCCTCATCTGGCACCGTCGGACTATCCGGACAAGTGAGCAATGAGTCCGGAATAGTCGGTCCCGCCGCTGGCACGAGTTTCACGACCGGCTGCTGATCACCGCAAGCCGCCACGATCAGTATTACCGCGATCACCAACCCGATCCTCATGGCGCCGACCTCAATGAATCCAGCGCCGACCGCAATGCGGGCGCCACGGGCCCGTCCCCGCCTGGCTGTGCGGCGATCCTGGAAACGTCATCCCACGCTGATTTCAACGTCGCATTCCGCGCCGATTTCTCAGCTTCCAATGCGCTGATCACAGCCGCCAATTGTTTCGATTTCGCTTGCAGATCGTTGTAAGCAGCTAGATTCGCATCGGCCGCTTCGCGAGCAATCTGCTCCGATTGCGTGAGCCGGGCGTTTTCCGCACGTAGCTGCCAGATATGGAAATATGTGCATGTGATCGCAGCGATCAGTAGGATGATGCCGATCATTTTCGTGGCTCGCGATGCCAAAACCGGAGCAATGAAGGCGAACATTTTATTGGCCTCCCGGCGGCATGACATCCGGTTTCATCACGTCGGCAGGTTGATTAGAAATGGTGCCAGTGGCGGCGCGCATATCCAGATGGCCAACGTCGATGTATGCGCCAAACGCGGCAAACAGGAACCCGGCCATTGCCGGTACCACGATTCCGGCAACACCTTGGCCGAGCCAGATTGAAAGAAAGATCGCGATCCAGGCCGCGCCGTTATTGATCACCAGCATTCTCTTGCTGAACGTGCGGTTCGGTTTGAACGTCTGGCGGCCGGACATCATCGGCCTCCGGCTTTCGCGAATGCGGCAGCCAGTCGCTGATCGTAGCTGTTGGCTGCATAGCCGGGCCCGTTGTACCCGCGCGCGAAAGCGGTCCAATCGCCCCGCTTCAACGCATCGATCAGCCTGTTGGCCTGCAGGAACCTCATCAGCGCCCTCAGATGCCCCCCCTCTCCACCATTCACATGATCAGCAACGAACGCCTGCGCGCTGCCATATCCGCACACTGCGAAATTGCTGCCCATGACCTGAAACAGACCCCATGAACAACTCTGCAGCACCGCCGTCTCATCCAGTCCAGCGGCTTCAGCTAAGCGCGGGTATTCATTGGCGCCGCCACGGTATAGAGCGCGGTTCCATACTGTTGATGAAATTTGGGGATGCGATTCGTCGAATTTGCGGCCGGTCAAGCGGCTGAAAATATGGGCTTCCAGCAATATTTTTGGCCGCCCGTCGGGAAGGTATCCGACGCCTGCTCCCTCGACAGCAGCGATGGCGGCAAGGTGAGCAGGGAGCAGGCCATAGAGGGAGGCCGTCGAGGAGAGGTCGGCGGCGGTGAGTTTCGCTGGGTTTGAATTCATAAAGCTTTGCATACCAATAGTTTGGCTGCAGGACATGTAAGGAACAATGCAATGCCTAGAAGAATTGCATCTCTTTTATTTAATTAGCACATGTGATCCCCTTTTACGTGCAGAAGCAAATTAAGTTGGGGGATCACATGAGAAACAGAGTTCTTACTATCTTCGCGATACCGTGCGCGGTCGGCGTGTCCGGATGTCAATCCTGGGTTAGTCCACCAGATTTAATAGCATCCGATGAGGCAACAGCAAAAAATCAACTTGAGAAAGATCGCGATTATCGCACGCCAATTATCCTCGAAACGTTTCGATTTCCAGAGCAGCCCACCGGTTCCGCTTATAATTTAGCACTACAAGATGCTACTGGATTGGCGAGAAACCGTTTGCTCTTAGCTCTGATGAATCAGTCAGATCAGAACTGCAAAGTGTACATGGACTCCCTTTATATTCGCGTTGCGGCCAGAAAGGGTCTGTATCAGTTTACCTCACTTGCAACATCAGCTAGTTCAGCACTAATCGGTGGAGGTATAGCTAGCCAAATACTAGCGGGAATATCGTCTGTCTCCACCGGCACAGATGCAATATCAGACAACGTCGCTCTTCAGCATCAGATCGTTACCATCGTTAACTCAACGATTAAGACAACCCGCGACAAAGCACGTGCAGATTTATATACAAAGCGGATGACTGGAAATGGCCCGACGCCTCTCCCAGAATACTCTGTCGACCAAGGTATTTCGGACGTCATATCGAGTTATGACTATGCCTGCTCATTCATATCTGCCCTTAACACTCTGTCATCTACTGCCGCCTTACCCAAGGGCCAAACTAAAGATTCACTGACGGCAGAAAGAAGCACCGTGAAAGCTGAGTTAGACGAGTTGACCAAAGACGTAGAAATTAGAGAAGCCACAATTGCTGGTCTTCGATCATCCAATGGCGATAAAGGTCAGATCAAGACTCTTGATGAGATTAATAGCGCAAAAAAATCCCAACAAAACCAATTGCAGAACCGGATAACGCAAATTGATTCGCTACTTATACTGAGTAATCAGGCCAACGTTTCACCTTAAGAAATCATGCAGCTTTAAGTACGTCTCCCAGCCCAAGGTCTTTATAGAGCCGGTCCAGTTGCAAGAACCGGCTCTCTTTTATCTGGCCGTCCGCGATCATCAACTCTACCAGACCATACGACATAAAATTCAGTGTAAATGCCGCATGCTCGCCGACATATCCCGGCAGCATTGAGCTACCCGCATTGATGAGCCGGACGCCACGTTTTGCTCCCAGTTTCGGTCGCATAATGTCGTTGTAGCGATGGGTATGGCCAAATACGATGTCGCGAAGCGCTTCATTCGCCAACGTCGCTTCCGCATTTTTGCCGCCATAGGGTTTGCCCATAATACCGAGCGGCGCGTGCGTGAAGTCGACACCTCCAACGCTGGCGAATTGCCCGAAAGGCGTCCATGACCAGTCGTGAGATTCATATACCGTAGTCAACGGACCGACTAAGGTGTTTCGCAGCTCAGGCACCTTGTCTTCGAAAATCCATGTCCAGTTTTCGTGGTTGCCAAGAACGATATGCTTTCTCGGCCTATACGACTTCGGCATCTCGTCGGAGATTGCAGCCCAGGCCTCCGCCAGGCTGTCGATATCCTGCTGGAAGACCGGCTTCATGCGCGCCCGGTAGGTGTCGTTTCGAACGTGATGGCACAGGCTATTCATGTCCGTGCTGTCGCCGAGGTGCACGAGGAAATCGTATCGTTCCCTGGCCGCCAATCGGCCGATAGCAGCAAACCTTCTCTTGTCCTTGATCCCCGGGTGATCGTGGCTATCCCCTATCGCCAACACGCGAATGACATCAGATGACACAGGCGCCAGCTCAACATTTCTCGCGCACTCTTCGAACCCCTGCGGATACAAATCCGGGTACTGATGATGAGATCCCGGAACCGTCTTCGTGACGAACGGTGCCGACTCAACGACCGGCTCAGGTGCCGGTGCGGCTTTGGGCGCCTGGATCTTGCCGTGATCGGCGGCGGCCATCTTCTTGATGATGGGCGCGGCAGAACTTTTGGGGATGCCCGACTGGGCGGCGGCGGCGCGGATTGAAGAGCCTGATACATACGTCTGATAAAGGGCTTCTTCACGGGACTATTTACGGGAACTGGATGATATGCCTGCGCTGTTGTCGGCCGCGCGCGCCGATGTTCTGGCCTTAGCCATGGTGTCTATCCTCAATTTTGCACCCACAACGGATGGGGTGTATTTTTGAGGCAGGAACCTAAATCATTGAATGCAAACATTATTTTCAACCACTGGCTGCAAAACGTGGACAACGGTAGAATCCGCGGTGACTTAGTGGGGGAGAAAATTTTTGAGAGCTGCAGTTGCCATGGCGCCGATCAGGCCGCCGAGTGCGCCGATGGCGGCCAGCGCGCCTTCTGAGTGCGCTCGGCTTTTCTCAAGGTCTTCGACACGTGTTCGGATCTGTTGAATATCGGCGTCTTGAATGTCGAGCCGCTGGAGAACGAGATTGATTTTCGTTTCGAGTCTAGCGTTCGAAGCGATCAGAGCAGTGTATTCAGGGTAGCCAGGGGCTGAAGTTGTCATCGTCAAAGGTCCAAATCAAGTTTCCAGATTGGACCACGGTGACTTGCAAGAAACGAGCGTTGGGGAAGTGAAATATGACTGCGTTCGAAGGTATACCTACGATCATCATTGAGTATCTTCGAGAGGTATTCGCCAGAGCAAATGACAAAGTAACTCGTCAGGTAGCCTCACAGCCTTTCACTCACGAGGAGACCCTAGACCAGGCATTGGTCACCGAGTTGCAAGCGACAGCCCCACGGTTCTTTGCGGAGGAAAGAGCCGGTGTCCTGATAGAGTCGCATTGGCTCGGCGGCCGCCATATGTACGATCGCTGGGAAATCGCCGATATAGCGTTCTTCATCACTGTACGACGCGCTGGACATCTTGAATCTAGAAAGGTCGCACTACTCCAGACCAAGCGACTTTATGCTGACGGATATCCAAGTAGAGAATTGGAATTCGACGATTTCGCAATCGGGATTGGACGGTTGGCCGATGTTCAAGAACGGACCATCCCGTTTAGCGCGCGATATCACACGCAGTTCACGGCAGAATCTATCTACGGGGCGCTTCGGAAGGCCTCAGAACAGGTCGGTCGTATTGCAGCATACGAACAGGCGCGCTCGATCCCCGTATATTACGGCCTTTACCATCCTCCTAAAATGCCATTCTCCCGCATGCTAGGCGCTGGTGTGGATGACGTCACGGCTATTCGAAATGACCTTGGTATTCGCGTCATGCGATCCAGTGCTGTGCATTCTGTTTTAAGCACTCTGGAGCCGTATGAAGCGCCAACCTTTCAGCAATTATCAGTGAGCACAGATGACATCAAATGGCGCCTTGAGGACTTCATCGCAGACGAAGTTATGAGGTGCAGAGAGGGAAAATTGTTTGACGGTGCGCAAGATCCAAACTTGCAGTATCTGCTGTATCGCCGTAGCGCTCCTATACAAGCAGCAATCTCGATCACGATTGACCTGGATGCTTCGCTTGACATAGGCGCGACATCTGCATGATCAACGGGCTCTGTTTGAGGTAGGTTTTAACGTGGCCATATTTCCAATTACATTGGAGCGGGAGCGCTATAATCACTCCCAACCAATTGGCGCACAGTGGCGGGTCACAGACTGGAATCGTCGTGTTGAGAAGCTTGAAACGGCGCTGAACAAGATGGTTGCTGAGCAACCGGAGAAATCTCGGATATACAAGTACAGTGAAGTCGCAACCCGGACTGGTCTCGACATCGAGTTCATTCGAAAGGTCTGCTACCCGATTGATGCTGGAAGCGGTGGCTTCACCGGCACAAGATCGGAATAAATGATATGAAGATCTCGCCAAAGATTCTCTGCTTCGATACAGAAAGTAGCGCCTGCTTCAACGGGGAACGCACTCCGGATGAGAAGAGGCAATACTTCAAGAACGTTTCCGATCACCGGTTCGATTGTGCGATGACCGTCAATTTAATGTCGCAACAGAGACGGCCATTTGTCCGAGACCAAGTCTGGAATTTTGCACAGCACCTCCGCGAAGCTACTCTCCTCGTGTCTCACTCAGGAAAGGAGCATGACTTCTTTATCTTAGAGTATTTCGTTGGAATCGATGTTGTTAATGAACTACGCCAAATTCCACACTATGATCATCCGTGATGATGCGACATACTCTGTTGAGGCAGTTGCTCAACAGGTGAATGCTGGTCGTGAGAAGAAGGCGGACGATATATGGAAGAAGCGGAGAAATGAGCTGGAGGCTAAGTACGGCAGCCTCAACCATCCCACCGCTTTTCTAGAGCGTCGGACTTTCATGTGGGTCCATATCCGGCGGCTATGAAGTAGTTTTG
>CAYOQR010000014.1:0-87475 GCA_964406155.1 uncultured Rhodospirillaceae bacterium
GGAGAAAGCCGAAGTCTGCTTGCGGTTGAAATCGCCTTCCAGCCCATGGCCGATCGCCTCATGCAGCAGGATGCCGGGCCAGCCCGAGCCCAGCACCACCGGCATCTCGCCGGCCGGAGCGGGAATCGAGGTGAGATTGACCAGGGCCTGGCGCAGCGCCTCATCGACGCTGGCCTGCCAATGGGCGGGATCGATCAGCCGGTCATAGGTGAAGCGACCGCCCGAACCGTGGCTGCCGGTTTCCATGCGGCCGTTTTCCTCGACCATGATCGAGACGTTGAGCCGCACCAGCGGGCGGATATCGCCCACCCGATGGCCGTCGCCGCGGATGATCTGCACCGCCTGCCAGACGCCGGAGATCGAGGCCATGACCTGTTTCACCCGGGGATCCTTGGCGCGGGCATAGGCATCGATCTCGCCGAGCAGTGAGACCTTGCGGCCGAATTCCAGCGCCGCCAGCGGATTGTCGTCGGCATAGAGCGTGCGGTTGGTGCCGATCGGCGGCAGCGCGAGCGTGCCGCCATAGCCGCTGCTGACCGCCTTCACCGTCCGGGCGGCGCGTTCGATCGCCTGCTCGCTGAGATCGCTGGCATGGGCATAGCCATGCGCCTCACCGGCCACCGCCCGCAAGCCGAAGCCCTGGGTGGTGTCGAAGGCCGCGCTCTTCAGCTTGCCGTCGTCATAGCTGAGGCTCTCCGACTGGCTGTATTCCAGGAACAGTTCGCCATCGGCGGCTCCGCGCAAGGCATCGGCAACCTGACGCTGGGTGCGCGCGAGGTCGAGGCCGGCCCGCTCGAAGAACAAGGTATCGGTGGTGGCGAGAGAGGACATGGCCGGCTCCTGCGGGGTTGGCCGCCCGGTCGGGCGGCGGTGACTGGGTCCGTCGTCGCGATCAGGGGGATGACCGGGATACGGACGGAACATATCTAACAAATATAGGTCGTCCGGCGCCCGTGTCAGCACTCAATCGGTGACAAATCAACCTGCTCGCGGCTTGCCGTCGACTCAGGCTTACAGCTCTGGCTTGGTTGCGGATACGATCGGGCGGCATGATCGGCGAGGCCGTCGGAAGGGGCGATCCCCGAGGGGGCCTCGCCTCATTCCGGTGCGCCTTATGCGACGGATCGTCGCATTGTGCCCTTGGGTTGGATCAATGCGGCGGCAAGGGGGTGCGACAAGGCGGCGAAATGCTTGAGATATCTTAAGGTCAGGTGTAGGTTCCCCGGTAATTCGGGCCGGGTGGGGCTTCGTTCGCCTTCTTGCATGCCGCTACGGAATCACCATTCCGGCCGGAAAAATATGTGGAATTTCATCCGGGTGCCGCCTTGCTCCGGCATTTTCTGGGCCGATCGCCCAGGGGAGCGGGGAAAGCGGCAATCGGAGCTTCGATCCGGGAATCTAAGGCGGGCCGAGAGGCCGGTTGCCGGGTCGGCCTAAACTAGGGATGGGATGAGTCGAAATGAGCTTTAAGCAAGGACTGGTCAGGCTGTTCGCCCCGATCGCCGCGACGATGCTGGGTAGCGGTGCTGCCCTGGCCGATGAGGTCTTGGGGGCGCCGAAGCCGAAGCAATTGGGGTTGCAGGCGCCGGCCACGGGCCTGATGGATCAGTTGGAGTTCATTCACAACGACATCCTGATGCCGATCATCACCGTCATCACGTTGTTCGTGCTGGCGTTGCTGCTGTGGTGCATCTTCCGCTTCAACGAGAAGCGCAACCCGGTTCCTTCCAAGACCACGCACAACACCATGATCGAGGTGCTGTGGACCGTCATCCCGGCGCTGATCCTGGTCTTCATCGCCATCTTCTCCTTCCCGCTGCTCTACAAGCAGCTCGACATTCCGAAGCCCGACCTGACGATCCGCGCGATCGGCCATCAGTGGTACTGGTCCTACGAATATCCGGATAACGGCAACTTCACCTTCGACGCCAATCTGGTGGAAAAGGACAAGCTGCCGGCCGAGCAGAAGGATCTCTATCTGCTGCAGACGGATAATGAAGTCGTCCTGCCGGTCGGCCAGAACATCCGCGTTCAGATCACCGGCGCCGACGTCATCCATTCCTGGTTCGTGCCCGCCTTCGGTGTGAAGCACGACGCCGTGCCGGGCCGCACCAACGAAAGCTGGTTCAACATCGAGCGCCCGGGCATTTATTACGGCCAGTGCACCGAGCTCTGCGGCGTTCGCCATGGCTATATGCCGATCGCGATCCGCGCGGTCAGCCAGGAGGACTTCAAGAAGTGGGTGGCCGAGGCGCAGAAGAAGTTCGCCAAGGTCGATGGCACGCCGCCGACCACCGATATCGCCCAGACCGTGACGCCGGCTGTCGCCGCGCCGGTCAGCAGCGCGAACTGATTGAGATTATAGGACAGAGGGACGACACATGAGCCCGGTTAGCACCCATCACGCCGACGCCCACGATCACGGAGATCACAAGCCCGGCTTCATCCATCGCTGGTTCTTCTCCACGAACCACAAGGATATCGGCACGCTCTATCTGATCTTCGCCGTCATGGCGGGTCTGATCGGCGGCGCCTTCTCGGTCTATATGCGTGCCGAGCTGATGCATCCCGGTATCCAGTATTTCGGTACCGATGCCAATCCGGACGGCCAGTTGTGGAACGTCGTGATCTCGGCCCACGCCCTGATCATGATCTTCTTCACCGTCATGCCGGCCATGATCGGCGGCTTCGGCAACTGGTTCGTGCCGCTGATGATCGGGGCGCCGGATATGGCGTTCCCGCGCATGAACAACATCAGCTTCTGGCTGCTCTGCGCGTCCTTCGTCCTGATGATGTCCTCGCCCTTCGTCGATGGTGGCGCGGGCACCGGCTGGACCCTCTATCCGCCGCTCTCCAGCGACGGTCAGCCGGGCCGGGCGGTCGACATGGCGATCTTCTCGATGCACCTCGCCGGTGCCTCGTCGATCCTGGGCGCCATCAACTTCATCACCACCATCTTCAACATGCGCGCCCCGGGCATGACGCTGCACAAGATGCCGCTCTTCGTCTGGTCGGTGCTGGTCACGGCCTTCCTGCTGCTGCTGTCCCTGCCGGTTTTCGGCGGCGCCATCACCATGCTGCTGACCGACCGTAACTTCGGCTCGCACTTCTTCAAGCCGGATGGCGGCGGCGACCCGCTGCTGTTCCAGCACCTGTTCTGGTTCTTCGGCCATCCGGAAGTCTACATTCTGATTCTCCCGGGCTTCGGCATCATCAGCCAGGTGATCTCGACCTTCTCCAAGAAGCCGGTCTTCGGTTATCTCGGCATGGCCTATGCCATGGTCGCGATCGGCGTCGTCGGCTTCGCGGTCTGGGCGCACCACATGTTCGTGACCGGCCTCGACGTCAACACCCGCGCCTACTTCATGGCGGCGACGATGGTGATCGCGGTGCCGACCGGCATTAAGGTCTTCAGTTGGATCGCCACGATGTGGAACGGCTCGATCAGCTTCAAGACCCCGATGCTCTGGGCCGTCGGCTTCATCTTCCTGTTCACCGTCGGCGGTGTGACGGGCGTGGTGCTGTCGAACGCTCCGATCGACGTCGCGGTCCATGGCACCTATTACGTGGTGGCGCATTTCCACTACGTGCTGTCGCTGGGCGCCGTGTTCTCGATCTTCGCCGGTTTCTACTACTGGATCGGCAAGATGTCGGGCCGGCAGTATCCGGAATGGGCGGGCAAGCTGCACTTCTGGCTGACCTTCATCGGCGTCAACCTGACCTTCTTCCCGCAGCATTTCCTCGGCCTCGCCGGTATGCCGCGCCGTTATCCGGACTATCCGGTGGCCTTCGCCTTCTGGAACGAAATCTCCTCCATCGGTTCGTTCATCTCCTTCGCGGCGACCATCTTCTTCGTCTTCGTGGCGATCTATACGGTATTCTTCGCCCGCAAGATCAATGTGAACAATCAGTGGGGCGTTGGCGCCACGACGCTGGAATGGTCGGTGAGCTCGCCGCCGCCGTTCCACACCTTCGAGGAACTGCCGCGGATCGAAGCGTCCGCTGGGCACTAAAACAGCAGGCGACGGCGGGATTTCCCGCCGTCGCCGCTCTGACCAACCGTTCGTGTAACTGTAAATTTGGGGATTCTTGTGGCCGACGAGAGCCTCGACATCGCCGCAGACAGCAATCGTCACCTGACTGAATTGTCGGGTGCGGTCGCCGGCGCGCGCGTCAGCGATTTCATTGCCCTGCTGAAGCCGCGCGTCATGTCGCTGGTGGTGTTTTCCGGTCTGGCCGGCCTGGTCGTGGCGCCGGGCCACATCCATCCGCTGCTGGCCGCCGTGGCGATCCTCTGCATCGCGGTCGGTGCCGGTGCCTCGGGCGCCATCAACATGTGGTATGACCGCGATATCGACGCGGTGATGACCCGGACCCGAAACCGGCCGATCCCGCGCGGCAACATGGACCCCAACGAAGCCCTGGGCTTCGGCCTGGTCCTGTCGCTGTTCTCCGTCCTGCTGATGGGGATGGCGGTCAATTGGGTGGCGGGCTCGTTGCTCGCCTTCACTATCTTCTTCTATGTCATCATCTACACGGTCTGGCTGAAGCGCCGTACGCCGCAGAATATCGTGATCGGCGGTGCCGCCGGCGCCTTCCCGCCGATGATCGGCTGGGCTGCGGTGACCGGCGATGTCAGCCTCGCCTCGATCTCGCTCTTCCTGCTGATCTTCATGTGGACGCCGCCGCATTTCTGGGCGCTGTCGCTCTACCGGGAAGGCGATTACGCCAAGGCCGGGGTGCCGATGATGCCGGTGGTGGCCGGCGCGCATGCGACCAAGGTGCAGATGCTGATCTATACCCTGGTGCTGTTCCCGATCGCCCTGGTGCCGGCTTTCCTCGGCGTTGCCGGTCCGCTCTATGCGGCGACGGCGGTGGTGCTCAATCTCGGCTTCATCGCCCATGCGGTCCGGGTGCTGCGCAGCAGTTCCTTCGGCCCGGCCAAGGCCATGTTCAAATATTCGCTGCTCTATCTCGCCCTGCATTTCACCGTGCTGATGATCGACCGGGCGCCGGGCCTCTTGTCCGGCATTGTCGATCTCGCCTGGCTGCAGCGGATCGGGATGGTGGGATGATGTCGATGTCGCAAAGCGCCAAGCGATCGAACGATAAGGCCGGAGCGGCCGCGCGGAACGGTGCGACGCCCAATGCGGCGGCGATCGATGCCGAGCGGCGTCGGCGCCAGCGCATGCGCAACTGGGCGGTTCTGGCGGCCCTCGTCGCTTTCTGCGTGGTGGTCTATGCGATCACCATGGTGAAGCTGAAGGGCGGCTGAAGAGGATGGCCGTGGGGAACTCGAGGCTGCAGGAGCGCGACCGGCGCAATCGCAAACTGATGCTGGTCCTGACCGGCGTCGTGGCGATGATGATCGGTCTTGCTTATGCCTCGGTGCCGCTCTATCGCCTGTTTTGCGCCGTCACCGGCTATCAGGGCACGCCCCGCATCGCCGCGACCGATTCCTCGAAAGTGGCGGACCGCTATGTCACCGTCCGCTTCACCGCCGATGTCGCGGCCGGTCTCGGCTGGCGCTTCCAGGCGCAGCAGCGGGAAATGCGGGTCCAGGTCGGCAAGTCCTATCTCGCCTTCTACGAGGCCGAGAATCTCGAGAGCAAGCCGGTCACCGGGCGGGCCACCTTCAATGTCTCGCCCGATCCGTTCGGCCAGTATTTCACCAAGACCGCCTGCTTCTGCTTCAACGAGCAGACCTTGAAGCCGGGCCAGAAAGTGGTGATGCCGGTCAGCTTCTATATCGACGCCGCCATGGCGAGCGATTCGACGCTGTCGAAGATGGATGACGTGACCTTGTCCTATACGTTCTTCCGGGCGGCGGATCAGGATCCGAATGGGACGGTCACCTTGGCGCCGACCACCGTGGGCGCTGCGACCGGGAGCGACGGCAAGACCACAACTGGCAACGGCCAGAAGAGTTCGTTAAATTAACGCCGAAACATTAACGCCGAGTCATTGCGGCGTCTGATGATGAGTATGGGGATGTAGCCGCCGGATCATGCGGCGGTGAGAGAAGGGAAATGAAAATGAGTGCTGCTGACGAGGCCCATAAGCCAAATCATCCGTATCACCTGGTCAATCCGAGCCCGTGGCCGCTGACCGGTTCGCTGGGCGGCCTGCTGTTCGCCATCGGCATGATTCAGTTCATGCATGATAAGCCGCTGGGCGGCTTGGCGCCGATCTGGTGGATCGTCCCCGGCATCGTCTTCATCCTCGGCACGATGTATTTCTGGTTCAGCGACATCGTCGACGAGGGTGAGCATCAGGGCCATCATACCGGTGTGGTGCAGATTGGCCTGCGCTACGGCATGGCGCTGTTCATCGCCTCGGAAGTGATGTTCTTCGCCGCTTTCTTCTGGGCCTTCTTCGACGCCTCGCTGTTCCCGAAGGCGGGGATTGGCAAGGTCTGGCCGCCGAAGGAGATCATGCCGTTCAACCCGTTCGAGCTGCCGCTCCTGAACACGCTGATCCTGCTGACCTCGGGCTGCACCGTCACCTGGGCGCACCATGCGCTGCGTGAAGGCGACCGCAAGGGCCTGATCCAGGGCCTGACGCTGACCGTTCTGCTCGGCATGGCCTTCACCGCCTGCCAAGCTTACGAATATGCCCATGCGGCTTTCGGCTTCAAGGACACGGTTTTCGCCTCGACCTTCTTCATGGCGACCGGTTTCCACGGTTTCCACGTGATCGTCGGCACCACCTTCCTGGCGGTCTGCCTGTTCCGCTCGCTGCGCGGCCATTTCAAGCCGGATCATCATTTCGGCTTCGAGGCGGCGGCCTGGTACTGGCACTTCGTCGACGTGGTGTGGCTGTTCCTGTTCATCTTCGTCTACATCTGGGGCGGTGGCTCGGGTCCCTATGCCAGCCACTAAGCTTCCCATTCCGGCTCCCGGCGCCATCGGCGCCGGGATCGCCCGATAGTTGGCCGGCGGCGTGTCCAGACCGTCACCGGTAAGTACCGGATTAGCCTGCCGTTGCCCGCGCTGCGGGCGCGGCAGGCTTTTTGCTGGCTTCCTGACGCTGGCCGATCACTGCGAGGTCTGCAATCTGGACCTGCGCTCCGCCGATAGCGGCGATGGACCGGCGGTCTTCGTCATTTTCATCGTCCTGGCCGTCGCCGTGCCTTTCGCTTTCGCGATCTGGGCCTGGTTCGATTGGCCGGTCTGGCTGGTCATGCTGCTAACATCCATCCTGGTGCTGGGCGGATCGCTCGGCCTCCTGCGGCCGGCCAAGGCCATCCTCGTCGCTCTGCAATACCGCCACCGTCCGACGCCGCCCGGCCAGATGCCGTGACGTGCCGCCGGATCCGGCAGATATCGAGTTTCCGATCATGTTGTTATCTCGCCTCAAATTCCGCCCCACCTTCTGGCCGACGGTAACCGCCGTGCCGATGCTGATCGTGCTGATCGGCCTCAGCGTCTGGCAGGTCCAGCGCCTGCATTGGAAGGAGGCGCTGATCGCCGAGCGCGAGAGCCGCATTTCGGCCACGCCGATCGAATTGCCGGCGACCGGCGATCCCGCCGCGCTGGAATATCGCCGCGTCACCGTCACCGGCCATTTCCTGAACGACAAGGAACTCTATCTGGCCGGCCGGCAGATGAACGAGGATGTCGGCTATCACATCGTGACGCCCTTCGTGCTGGAGAGCGGCGGCGCCATTCTCGTCGATCGCGGTTGGGTACCGGTGGAAAAGAAGCTGCCGGATTCGCGTCCCGACGGACAGATCGGCGGCACGGTGACATTGGACGGCGTCGTGCGCCTGTCGCAGATCAAGGCCTGGATGCAGCCGACCAACGAGCCGGAGCACAATGTCTGGTTCTTCATGGACCTGCCGGCCATGGTGCAGAAGGCGGCGGTGCCGGCGCGCACCGATCTCTTCGTCGAAGCCGGCAAGGCTCCGGTCCCGGGCGGCTATCCGGTCGGTGGCCAGACCTATATCTATCTGCCGAACGACCATCTGCAATATGCCATCACTTGGGGCTTGTTGGCCGTGGCCCTGGTGGTCATCTATATTGCTTTCCACGTGCAACGGGAGCGAGAGCGCAAATGACCGCGACGGGCGCCTACGGCAAGCTGGAAAATCGGTTCCGCCGCTGGTCGGCATTGCGCGAAGCGGCCGGCATGCTGCATTGGGACATGTCGGCGGTGATGCCGGAAGGCGGCCATGGCGCCCGGGCCGAACAGCTTGCGGCGCTCGATGTCGTCAGCCATGAATTGCTGACCGACGGAGAAACCGGCGACCTGCTGAGCGCTGCCCAGGACGCCCGCGATCTTACCCCCTGGCAGCAGGCCAATCTCCACGAGATGCGACGGCTGCATGTGCATGCGACGGCCCTGGACACCGATCTGGTCGAGGCCCTGACCAAGGCCTGCGCCGCCTGTGAAGGTGTGTGGCGCCAGGCGCGGCCGGCGGCCGATTTCGCCCAGGTGAAGCCGCATCTCGAGACCGTGCTCTCCCTGACCCGCCAAGCGGCCCAGGCCAAGGCGGCGCAGCTCAACTGCTCGCCCTATGAAGCGCTGATGGATCAGTACGAGCCGGGCGCTCGGGTCGCTGATATCGATCCCGTCTTCGCCGATTACGCCGCCTTCCTGCCGGATTTCCTGGCCGAGGTGCTGGCGCATCAGGCGAGCCGCCCGGCGCCGGTCGAGCCCAAAGGGCCCTTCGCCATCGAGCAGCAGAAGGCATTGGGCCAGCGCATCATGACGACGCTCGGCTTCGATTTCAATCACGGCCGGCTCGATACCAGCCTGCATCCCTTCTGCGGCGGCACGCCGGACGATGTGCGCATCACCACGCGTTATGACGAGAACCAATTCGTCTTCGCGCTGATGGGCATCATCCACGAGACCGGCCATGCGCTCTATGAACGCCAGTTGCCGGCCGATTGGCGGCTGCAGCCGGTCGGCCAGGCACGCGGCATGACGGTGCATGAGAGCCAGTCGCTGCTGATGGAAATGCAGGCCTGCCGCAGCGCCGAGTTCTGCGCCTATCTCTCGCCGCTCCTGGCGGAAACCTTCCCCGGCCAGGACGCCGCCTTCGCGCCCGAGAATCTGCGGCGGATCTATACCCGGGTGACGCCGGGCTTCATCCGGGTCGATGCCGACGAGGTGACCTATCCCGCCCATGTCATCCTGCGCTACCGGCTGGAACAGGCGCTGATCGCGGGCGATCTCACCCTGGCCGATCTGCCGGGAGCCTGGAACGACGGCTTCAAGAAGCTGCTGGGCCTAGATGTACCGAGCGACCGCGAGGGCTGCCTGCAGGATATCCACTGGTTCGACGGCGCCTTCGGCTATTTCCCCTGCTACAGCCTGGGGGCGATGACGGCGGCGCAGATCTTCCGGGCCGCGGTGGCGGCGAAGCCGGAGATCCCGGCGGCGATCGGGCGGGGCGATTTCGCGCCGCTCCGGACTTGGCTGGCGGCCCATGTCCATGGCCTCGGCTCCAGCCTCTCGACCCCCGAGATCGTCACCAAGGCGACGGGTCGTCCGCTGGATATCACTGTCTTCAAGGACCATCTGCGGCGGCGCTACCTGGCCGGTTAGGAAGCTGACAGAGATTTCGGAACGCCTGAGGAACATTCGCGCGGCGACCGGTCGTCCGGCCGTCTCCCGGTCATTTCCGGGCCGCATCGGCCCGGCGCCAAATTCTCATTGGCCTTGACCGCGACTTGCACCGAACATGGCCGGCCTTTAGGTTTTGCCTCGTTCTGACAAAGGAATGATCTGTGCGCTATATCAGCACCCGTGGCGCGGCCCCCGCGCTGGAATTTGACGATGTCCTGCTGGCCGGTCTCGGCCGCGACGGCGGCCTCTATGTGCCGGACGCCTGGCCCAGCCTGACCCCGGAGGCGATCCGCAAGCTGCGCGGCAAATCCTATGTCGAGATCGCCACCGAGGTGATGCTGCCTTTCCTGGGCGGCAAGATCGCCGCCGCCGATTTCGCCGCCATGGTGAAGGACGCCTATGGCAGCTTCCGTCATCAGGCCGTGGTGCCGCTGAAGCAGATCGATCATTCCCTGTGGCTGATGGAACTGTTCCATGGCCCGACGCTCGCTTTCAAGGACGTGGCGCTGCAACTGGTCGGCCGCCTCTATGATCATGTGCTGAAGGCCCGCAAGCAGCGCGTCACCATCGTCGGTGCGACCTCCGGCGATACCGGCTCGGCGGCGCTGGAAGCCTGCCGCGACCGCGACGCGATTGACATTTTCATTCTGCATCCCAAGGGCCGCGTCTCCGAGGTGCAGCGCCGGCAGATGACGACGATCCCCTCGGCCAATGTCTTCAACATCGCCATCGAAGGCACCTTCGACGATTGCCAGGACATGGTGAAGGCGATGTTCAACGATCATGCCTTCCGCGACCGCGTGAACATGTCGGCGGTCAATTCCATCAACTGGGCACGGGTGATGGCGCAGATCGTCTATTACGTGGCCGGCGCCGTGGCGCTCGGCGCACCGGACCGCCGCATCGGCTTCTCGGTGCCCAGCGGCAATTTCGGCAATGTCTATGCCGGCTATGGCGCGCGGCAGATGGGCCTCGATATCGCCCCGCTGATCATCGGATCCAACCGCAACGACATCCTCGCCCGTTTCTTCAACAACGCGGCGATGCAGATCACCGGGGTCGAGCCGAGCCTCAGCCCCAGCATGGATATCCAGGTCTCCAGCAACCTGGAGCGCCTGCTGTTCGATCTTTACGGCCGTGACGGTGCCGCCCTGGCCGCTGCGATGAACGACTTCCGCAAGACCGGCAAACTGACGGCGCCGCGCCAGAGCTGGGGCCAGGTCGAGAAGCTGTTCGGCGCCGCGGCGCTGGACGACGACCAGACCATCGACGCGATGCGCGATCTCTATCGCCGCACCGGCGAGCAGATCGATCCCCACAGCGCCATCGGCCTGGCGGCTGCCGAGGCGAAGCGGCGCGACCCGGAAACCCCGATCATCGCTTTGGCGACGGCGCATCCGGCCAAGTTCCCCGACGCGGTGGAACGGGCGACCGGTCGTCGCCCGGCCTTGCCGGACCACCTCGCCGACCTTTACGATCGGCCGGAGCGGGTCACGGTTCTGCCCAATGACCTGAACCGGGTGAAGGAATTCGTCCTGGCCGAAAGGCGGGACTGAGTTCAACTGCGCCGCCCATCGTGGCGATGGACGGCGCTATTTGACGAGGACTTGAAAACTGACAAAGGCAACTGGAATGGCGCGCGCCCAAATTTCAACTGCAGATCCTGCATCGACTGTCCGCATCACCACCCTGCCGAACGGCTTCCGGGTGGCGACCGACCGGATGGATTCCGTCGAGACGGCGGCGATCGGTGTCTGGGCGGCGGTCGGGACGCGTCACGAGCCGGCCGAACATAACGGCGTCGCGCATCTGCTGGAACATATGGCCTTCAAGGGCACGACGCGGCGCACGGCGCGCGACATCGTCGTCGAGATCGAGGCGGTGGGTGGCTATCTCAATGCCTATACCGGCCGCGAACAGACCGCCTACTACGCTCGGGTGCTGGCCGAGGATGTGCCGCTGGCGGTCGATATCATCGCCGATATCATCCAGGAATCGATCTACGAGGATGCGGAGCTGGTGCGCGAACGCGCCGTGGTCCTGCAGGAGATCGGTCAGGCCGAGGACACGCCGGACGATATCATCTTCGATCATTTCCAGGAGATCGCCTATCCCGACCAGGCGATGGGCCGGCCGGTACTCGGCCGCGCCGAGATCGTCCGCGATCTGCCGCGCGACGTGGTCGCCGGCTATCTGCGCAGCCGCTATCGCGCCGACCAGATGGTGCTTTGCGCCGCCGGCAAAGTGGATCACGATGCCCTGGTCGCCCTGGCCGAGAAGGCCTTCAACCGCCTGCCGACCGGTGCGGCACCCTTCGCCGAACCGGCGGCCTATCGCGGCGGCGATCTGCGTCTCGAGCGCGATCTCGAACAGGTCCATGTGGTGCTGGGCTTCGACGGCGTCGCCCATGACCATCCCGATTACTATGTCGCCTCGGTGCTGTCGCAGCTCTTCGGTGGCGGCATGTCGTCCCGCCTGTTCCTGGAGGTGCGGGAGAAGCGCGGTCTCGTCTACAGCATCAACAGCTTCTCGACCTCGTTCAACGATACCGGCCTGTTCGGCATCTATGCCGGCACGGGCGAAGCGGAAGTGGCCGAGATGATGCCGGTCATTTGCGATGAGCTGGCGCGCCTGCCGGGCGATCTCGAGGATGAGGAAGTCGTGCGGGCGGTGGCGCAATTGCGCGCCGGCACGCTGATGTCGCGGGAAAAGACCAGTGCGCGCTGCGAACAGCTCGCCAACCAGGTCCTGGTCTTCGGTCGCGAGATTACGGTCGGCGAAGTGGTCGCCAAGATCAATGCGGTGACGCCGGACGATATCCGGCGGGTCGCGCGGCAGTTCTTGAAATCCGCGCCGACCTTGGTCAGTCTTGGACCGGTGGGACAGGTGATGTCCTACGAGCAATTGCGGACGCGGTTGTCCTGATGGGGTGCGGGCTGGCGGCATGTTCGGAAACGGACCATTCTTCTCACCGCCGCCACCTCCGTTAAAGGGCGACCGGGTCTATCTGCAGCCGCCGCGCTTCCGCGATTTCCGCCAATGGAGTCGGCTGCGCGGCGAGAGCCGGGCCTTCCTGGAACCCTGGGAACCGAGCTGGGGCGACGAGCCGTTGAGCCGCGCCACCTATCGCGACCGCACGACCCGCATGGCGCGCGACTGGCGCGCCGATACCGCCTACAGCTTCCATGTCTTCGAGCGGCCCAGTAATCACAAAGGTGGCGACAAAGGGGGCGACCGGCTGGTCGGGGGCGTCAACCTCAACAGCGTCCGGCGCGGCGTCGCCCAGACCGCCAGCATCGGCTATTGGCTGGGCCAGGAACATGCCCGGCGCGGCCTGATGTCGGCGGCCCTGCAATTGCTGTTGCCCTTCGCCTTCCGCGAGCTGCATTTGCACCGGCTGGAGGCGGCCTGTCTCGGCGGCAACGAGGCCAGCCAGACCCTGCTGCGCAAATTCGGCTTCCGCCAGATCGGCATCGCCCATAGCTGCCTGAAGATCAACGGCCGCTGGCAGGACCACATGCTGTTCGATCTGATCGAGCCCGATCTTCTCGGCTCGCGCGGCATGATGGCGGCCTCGGGCGGCGTCCTGGTGAAGTCCTAGAGAGAAGTAGAGAGGTCAGGCGGATTGCCGGTCTCACGCGCCTGATCGATCAGGCGCGGCCCGCATCGGTGGAGAGCCATTTGTAATCGACGCCGAGCTTGCCGATGCAGCGTTCCCATTTGTCGGTGAGCTGGTCGTCGAAAATGAGATCGTCATCGGCCGGCACGCAGAGCCAGGCATTGGCCTGGATCTCGGCATCGAGCTGGCCCGGCCCCCAGCCGGCATAGCCCAAGGCCAGCAGGCTGCGTTTCGGCCCATCGCCGGCGGCGATGTCGCGCAGGATATCGATGGTGGCGGTCAGGCCGACACTCTCGCCGACCCGCAGGGTGGCGTCTTCCTGGTAGTCGGCGCTGTGGAGGACGAAGCCGCGCCCGGTTTCCACCGGCCCGCCGCTGCGGATGCGGATATGGTCGCTGTCGACCGGTGTATCGATACCGAGCTGTTCCAGGAGATCCGGGAAGGTGAGGGAGCCGACCAGCCGGTTGATCACCAGGCCCATGGCACCGTCGCTGGTATGGGCGCAGACGAAAATCACCGTCCGGGTGAACCTTGCATCCCGCATGGTGGGCATGGCGACCAGCAGTTGGCCGGTCATAAAACCTTGATGTAAAAGACCTCTCACCATAATCCTTAATCTAAGTCCAGCCAGGCGCGGCGACAAGATGGCACGCCCCTAATATTCGCGTGAGCATCGGCGGCCGAATTAACGTATAAGCCTGCGCAGCAACAGAATGAGGCCGATTGATTGGTAAATGGTGAACCCGGGATGAACCGGCTGTGGATAAAACGGGCGATCGGGCACGACCTGGCCGCGCGGATGCAGCAGGCTACCCTGGCGACTGCCCGGCCCCCGGCCGGAATACGGACCCGAATACTGGCCCAAATACTGACGGGGATCGGCCTGTTGCTGGCTGTCCTGCTGCAGCCGGCTGCCGCCGATTCCGAAACCGTCGCCAGCGCCACCGTCACCACCGACCAGACGGCCGTCAGGCTGGTCTCCGCCGTTGCCGGTGTCGGCAATCTGTCGGCGGTGCCCCTTGGCCTGCAGATGAGCCTGAAACCGGGCTGGAAGACCTATTGGCGCAGCCCCGGCGATGCCGGCTATCCCCTGACCATCGATTACGCCGGGTCGCGCAATCTGGCCACGGCGGATCTCTCCTGGCCGGCGCCGCATCGCTTCCAGCTCTTCGGCCTGCAGACTTTCGGCTATAGCGACGAGGTGGTCTTCCCGATCAGCGCCCATCCCCAGGTGCCGGGCCAGCCGATGACGGTGCGGGCGGCAGTGCGCTATCTGGTCTGCGAGACGGTCTGCATCCCCTATACCGCCGATCTGGTGCTGAGCGTTCCGGCGGCGCCGGCCGATCTCACCGACGATGCGCCGCTGATCAACCGCTACCGGGCGCTGGTGCCGGGCAATGGCGCCCGCAGCGGCTTGCGCCTGACCCAGTTCGGCATCTCGACCGACGGCAGGCTGGTGGCGGACATCGCCTCAGACACACTGCCTCTGACGGCGTCCGTTCAGACGACCCTCGACCTGATCGTAGAGGGGCCGGCCGGGTTCGAATTCGGCGTGCCGAAGACCGAGATTTCCACCGATGGCCTGCAGGCCCGGCTGGTGGTACCGGTCAAGGCCGACAAGACGGCGCCGAAACTGACGGACAGCGACCTGACATTGACCGTGGTGGATGGCGACCGGTCGCTGGAGCAGAAGGCGCGGCCCGCAATCACCGGCCTTATCGCCGATCTCGGCGCGCATGGCTGGAAGCGCTGGATGCATCTCCTGCCGATCCTGGCGGTGGCGCTGCTGGGCGGGCTCATCCTCAACATCATGCCCTGCGTGCTGCCGGTGCTGGCCCTGAAGCTGGCGGGTGTCGCCGATCATGCGGGCACGTCGCGCCGGATCGTCCGCCTGAGCTTCCTGGCGACCGCCGCGGGCGTGCTCAGCGCCTTCCTGATCCTGGCCTTGGCCTTGATCGGCCTGAAGGCGGTGGGGGCGACCATCGGCTGGGGCATCCAGTTCCAGCAGCCGCTTTTCCTCGGCTTCCTCATCCTGGTCTGCCTGACCTTCGCGGCCAATCTCGCCGGCTGGTTCGAGATTCCGCTGCCGGCCTTCATCGGCACAGCGCAGCAGAAAGTGGATGGAGGGGCCGGCGCAACCGCTGAAAAATCCGTGGGCATCGGCACTTACGGCAAACCTTTCCTGACCGGCATGCTGGCCACCCTGATGGCGACGCCCTGCTCGGCACCCTTCGTCGGCACGGCGATCGGTTTCGCTCTGGCCCGGGGGGCCCAGGAAATCCTCATCATCTTCCTGACCCTCGGCCTTGGCCTGGCGCTGCCTTATATCGCCGTCGCCGCCTTGCCGGGAACGATCGCTTGGCTGCCCCGTCCGGGGCGCTGGATGATCTGGCTGAAGCGTGTCCTCGCGCTGGCACTGATCGGCTCGGCGCTGTGGCTGGGCTCCGTCCTGGCGGCGCAGCTCGGCCTTCTGCCGGGATCGGCGGCGGCGGAGAAGGACAGCGCGCAGATCGCCTGGCAGCCTTTCGACGAAAGCCGCATCGCCCCGCTGGTCCGGCAGGGCAAGGTCGTCTTCGTCGATGTCACGGCGGCTTGGTGCGTGACCTGTCAGGCCAATAAGCGCCTGGTGATCGACCGCGCGCCGGTCGCCGATCAGTTACAGGGCGACAAAGTGGTCGCCATGCTGGCCGACTGGACCAAGCCGAGCGATATGATCGCCGGCTATCTCGCCGCCCATGGCCGCTATGGCATTCCCTTCAACATCGTCTATGGGCCCGGTGCGCCGGGCGGCATCGTGCTGCCCGAATTGCTGAGCAGCGACGCCGTTCTCGCCGCCCTCAAACAGGCCGGCGCATCCTGAACGGTCATAATCCCTAACGCCAGCAATGGCTTTGCGGACCTGGCTTTGTCCCTTGGCTTTGGCTGGCCGCTTGCCTATCTTGCATCATCCAAGACCGTTCGCAGAAAGGACCATGCGATGAGCATCAAGGTTGGCGACAGCATTCCAAACGTTTCGCTGAAGCACATGGACAAGGATGGCATGCAGACCATCACCACGGACGAGCTCTTCAAAGGCAAGAAGGTGGTGCTGTTCGCGCTGCCGGGCGCCTTCACACCGACCTGCTCGGCGAAGCATCTGCCGGGCTTCGTCACTCAGGCGGCGGCGATCAAGGGCAAGGGCGTCGATACCATCGCCTGCGTGTCGGTGAACGACGCTTTCGTCATGGATGCCTGGGGCAAGCAGCAGAATACCGAAGGCAAGGTGCTGATGCTGGCCGACGGCAATGCCGATTTCTCCAAGGCCGTCGGCCTGACCATGGACGGCACCGCCTATGGCATGGGGTTGCGCGCCAGCCGTTACGCCATGGTGATCGATAATGGCGTCGTGAAGGCGCTGAATGTCGAGGCGCCGGGCGCCTTCGAGGTGTCGAGCGCCGAAGCCATCCTGAAGTTGATCTAAGCTCGATCCGATGCGGATGGGGCGGCAGCCAGGGCAGGAACCTGGGCTGCCGCCCCATTTTCATGTCCCTTTCCAGTTCGGCGCATGACGGCCTCATCCTCACCGACCCGCCAGCAGGCGCTCGATCTGCTGCACAAGATTTACGGCCATCAGGCCTTTCGCGGCCAGCAGGCGGCGATCATCGAGCATGTGGCGCAAGGCGGCGATGCTCTGGTCCTGATGCCGACCGGCGGCGGCAAATCGGTCTGCTACCAGATCCCGGCTCTGCTGCGCGACGGCGTCGGCATCGTCGTCTCGCCGCTGATCGCCTTGATGCAGGATCAGGTCGCGGCGCTGCAGCAGATGGGCGTGGCTGCCGCTTTTCTGAATTCGACCCTGACGCTCGACGAGGTACGCGAGATCGAGCGGCAATTGCGCCGAGGCTCGCTGCAGCTTCTTTATGTCGCGCCAGAGCGGCTGATGACGCCGCGCTTCCTCGACCTTCTGCGCGAGATCCGCATCGCCCTCTTCGCCATCGACGAGGCCCATTGCGTGTCGCAATGGGGGCATGATTTCCGGCCGGAATATATCCAGCTCTCGGTGCTGCATGAGCAGTTCCCCGAGATACCACGCATTGCGCTGACAGCGACGGCGGACCGGGAGACACAGGCTGAGATCCGCACGCGCCTGGCATTGGACGAGGCTGAGATCTATCTCAGCAGTTTCGACCGGCCGAATATCCGCTACCGGGTGACGGAGAAGAGCGACGGCAAGCGGCAATTGCTGCAGATCCTCGAAAGCGAGCAGACCGGCAATGCCGGCATCGTCTATTGCCAGTCGCGCAAGAAGGTCGAGGAGATCGCCGCCTGGCTGGAGCAACGCGGCGTCAACGCCTTGCCGTATCATGCCGGCATGACGCCCGAGGAGCGGCGGCGCAATCAGGAACGCTTCTTGCGCGAGGAGGCGATCGTCATGGTGGCGACGGTCGCCTTCGGCATGGGGATCGACAAGCCCGATGTCCGTTTCGTCGCCCATCTCGACCTGCCGGGCAGTATCGAGGCCTATTACCAGGAGACCGGCCGCGCCGGCCGCGACGGCGCACCGGCGGAAGCCTGGCTCGCTTTCGGCCTCGCCGATGTGGTGATGCTGCGCAAGCGCATCGCTGACTCAGGCGCGCCTGAGGAACGCAAGCGGGTGGAGCGGCGCAAGCTCGATGCTCTGCTGGCTTTCTGCGAGGCGACGCAATGCCGCCGCCAGGCTCTGCTCGGCTATTTCGGCGAGGCGGCGCAGCCTTGCGGTAATTGCGATATCTGCCTCGATCCCGGAGAGACCTGGGATGCCACCGTCGCCGCGCAGAAACTGCTCTCCGCCGCCTGGCGCACGGGCCAGCGTTTCGGCGTCGCCCATCTCACCGATGTGCTGCGGGGCGAGATGACGGAGAAGGTGACGCAATACGGCCACGACCGCCTGCCGACTTTCGGCATCGGCCGCGATCTCGGCGTCAATGACTGGAAATCGCTCGCCCGGCAACTGGTGTCGCTGGGCTTTCTGACGGTCGATGGCGAGGGCTTCAACACGCTGGCCGTCAGCGAGACGGCGCGGCCCTTACTCAAGGGCCAGCAGCAATTGATGCTGCGCAAGCCGACCATCAAAATCGGCGGCAAGACCGGCAAACGCGGCCGGCGCAGCTTCACCGCCAATCTGGGGCCGGGCGGCGTCGATCCGGTGTTGTGGGAGGCCTTGCGCACCTGCCGCCGCGATCTGGCGGCGGCGCAGAACGTGCCGCCTTATGTCATCTTCCACGACAATACGCTGATCGAAATCGCCCATCGCAAGCCGCAGACGCTCGATGAGTTCCTGGAGATCCCCGGCATCGGCGAGCGCAAGCTTGCGCGCTACGGTGACGATTTCCTGGAAGTGCTGGCGCGCTATACGTGATGGCGAAACACGGATCTTCCGCGATCGTGCCGGCCCTGATCGCCGCTTACGAGGCGACGGATTATGCCGTGCGGGATGGCGATACCGAGCTGATCCTGCGGATTGGGCGGCCTGATGCTGCGCTGGATGATCTGCTCGCGCGCCACGGCGCCGCGACCGCAGCGATTGTCACGGCCTGCAATCCGGAAAGCATCGTCTTTCCGGCCGAGGCGAACGCCCAGCGTCACGCCAATTTGCTGGCGTTCCTGCAGGTACGAGGCTTCCACAGCCTGCCGGCCGAGGGGCGGGATCCAGCAGGTGTCTGGATTGCCGAAACAAGCTGCTATGTGCTGGGGATCGGCCTGGACGAAGCACAGGAGATCGGCCGGCAGTTCCGGCAGAACGCCATCGTCTTCATCATGCGGGGCGAGGCGCCGGCGCTCGTTCTGCTGCGCTAGAGGGCGGCGCTACAGGACTTCAACGGCCTTCATGTTCTGGATGGCGGCACGGGCCAGGGCATCGGCACGCTCGTTTTCCGGATGGCCGGCATGGCCCTTTACCCAATGCCAGGAGACGCGGTGCGGCTTGGCGGCATGATCGAGGCGCTGCCACAGATCGGAATTCTTCACCGGCTTCTTGTCGGCGGTCCGCCAGCCGTTGCGCTTCCAGCCGGGCATCCATTCGGTGACGCCCTTCTTCACATACTGACTGTCGGTATAGAGGTTGACCTCGCTCGGCCGCTTCAGCGTCTCCAGAGCGACGATGGCGGCCATCATTTCCATCCGGTTGTTGGTGGTCGGAGTCTCGCCGCCGGACAGTTCTTTTTCCACCGTGCCATAGCGCAGGATGGCGCCCCAACCGCCCGGGCCGGGATTGCCACTGCAGGCCCCGTCGGTGAAGATCTCGATGCTCTTGACCGCTTCGCTCATCGCTCAATCAGCCGATACTGTTCAGCCGATGCCATAGGCGGCAGCGGTCGCGGCGCCTTGATGGAAGCGCAGCTTGCGGAGATATTCCTTGGGGTCTTTCGGCTTCACGAAAGCGCCCGGCGGATGATTGAGCCAGTCATAAAGACGGGTCAGCAGGAAGCGGAGCGCGCTGCCGCGTGCGAGGATCGGCAGGGCCGCCATCTCGGCCGCCGGTATCGGCCGCAGCGCGTTGTAGCTTTGCACCATCAGCCGGGTCTTGGTGACGTTCAGGCTGTGATCCGGCTCGAAGCACCAGGCATTGAGGCAGATCGCCAGGTCATAGGCGAGGAAATCGGTGCAGGCGAAATAGAAATCGATCAGCCCGGAAAGACGGTCCCCGAGGAAGAAGACATTGTCCGGAAAGAGATCGGCATGGATGACGCCGATCTCCATATCCTTCGGCCAATTGGCTTCGAGGAAGGCGAGTTCCTGGGCGATGGTCTTGCCGAGGCCGGGCTCGACCTCGTCGGCGCGGTCCTTGGTCGCTTCCACCAGCTTGTGCCAGCCGGCCAGCGACAGGGCATTGGCCCGGGCCATGGTGAAGTCCCGGCCCTTGAGATGCAGGTCGGCGAGCGCCGTGCCGAGCAATTGGCAATGGCGCTCATTCGGCCGGCGCGGCCACATGCCCTCGAGGAAGCTGACGATGACGGCGGGCCGGTCGCAAAGTTCGTGCAGCGCCTCGCCATCACGCGCCCTGATCGGCGTCGGGCAGCTCAGCCCCTTGGCGGCGAGATGCTCCATCAGCCCCAGGAAGAAGGGCAGGTCCTGGCGCGCCACGCGCTTTTCATAAAGGGTGAGGATGTAGCTGCCCTTGGTGGTGCGGAGCAGGAAATTGCTGTTCTCGACGCCTTCGGCGATGCCCTTGCAGGCAACCACATTGCCGAGATCGTATTGGGCGAGGAAGGCGTTCAATTCGCCATCCGGGACTTCCGTATAGACAGCCATGGATTGTCGCGCGATCTGATGGGTCAGGACGAAGCGGCGCGACCGAAGTCGCGCCGGCTGCGGCGATGGGCTGAGCGATGACGGCTCACGCCGTCAACTGCACCAAAACGGCTCGCGCCGTCGGTTGCACGATGACGGCTCACGCCGTCAGGGCGCGCGGCAGTTTGAAATGGATGGTCTCGGTGGTGACCGGGATTTCGTCCATCTCGATCGTGTAACGCTGCCGGATCGCGTCCAGCACGTCCTGCACCAGAATTTCCGGGGCCGAGGCGCCGGCGGTGATGCCGACCGTCTTCACGCCCTCGAACCAGCTCCAGTCGATCTCGGCGGCCTTCTGCACCAGATGGGCATTGCCGCAGCCGGCGACCCGCGCCACTTCGACCAGGCGCCGCGAATTGGAGGAATTCGGCGCACCGATCACCAGCACCAGATCGCAGCGGCCGGCGATCGCCTTGACCGCCATCTGGCGATTGGTGGTGGCGTAGCAGATGTCTTCCTTGCGCGGGCCATTCAGAGTCGGGAAGCGCTTGCGCAAGGCTTCGATGATATCGACCGTATCGTCGACCGACAGGGTCGTCTGGGTGATATAAGCGAGATTCTCGGTCTGCGGCAGCTCGACCTTGGCCACGTCCTCGACCGTCTCGACCAGGGTGACGGCGCCGGGCGGCAACTGGCCGATCGTGCCGATCACCTCGGGATGGCCGGCATGGCCGATCAGGATGATATGGCGGCCGACATTGAAATGGCCTTCCGCCTCGCGATGCACCTTGCTGACCAGCGGGCAGGTGGCGTCGAGATAGAGCAGGTTGCGGCGCTCGGCTTCGGCCGGCACCACCTTGGGCACGCCATGGGCCGAGAAGACCACGGGGAACTGACCGGGGATCTCGTCCAGCTCCTCGACGAAGATCGCGCCCTTGCGTTCCAGTTCCTCAACCACATGCCGGTTGTGGACGATCTCGTGGCGGACATAGACCGGCGCGCCGAAGCGCTCCAGGGCCTTCTCCACGATCTGGATGGCGCGGTCGACGCCGGCGCAAAACCCGCGCGGTGCCGCCAGAAGCAGGGTCAGATTTGGTTTCTGCATGCTCGGATCCCGGTATTGCTTTTCCTGGAATATAGAAGTTTCGGCCCGCCGGGCAACCGCCAATTCCGCTGACCGGGCTTGCAGTTAGCGGTCGTCGCCGGGTTCCCATGTGGCAAGCTGAGGATAAGCTGACGGGAACCCGGCCGTTCCCCCGGATCCGGCCTCCCATGGCGCGATGACGTGACGTGGCGGGGCAGCAGGGCCAGGGGCGCTGAACCGATGGTCGGGATGTCCGGAAGCTGTGTTTCCCCGTGCCGACTCGCTTGTTAATCCGTTGGCGCTTCTCTAGAGTCGGCCGCATCGTTAACTTGTGCCGTTAACTTTATTGTCGTCACCCTCCGGGCCGGGACCATCGGGGTCCCTGATATCGAGGCTTCGGGGCGGGATGACCGAAGGGGGAAAAGCATGGCTGAACCGCATATCGCCCAGAAGTCGCCCTTTAAAGTTGAGGTAACGGCCGGTAAGATCTACTTCTGGTGTGCCTGCGGGCAGAGCAAGAATCAACCCTTCTGCGACGGCTCGCACAAGGGCAGCGAGTTTTCGCCGGTCAAATACGAGGCCGGAGAAAGCAAGGCGGTGTTCTTCTGCGGCTGCAAGCATTCCGGCCATAAGCCACTTTGCGACGGTTCCCATAGCCGTCTCTAGGCCGCCCTCCATCCCAACATGATTTCACGCAAAAAAGAGCAAGGTTCGTCGATGACCGATCGTCCTGTTTTCTCCTTCGGCAAGGTTTTCCGGAATCTTGCCTTCATCGGCCTGTCGGCGGCGGCTCTGGCGGGTTGCGCCAGCGACAAGGGAGCACCGAAGCCTTGCCCGATGGTGATCGCGCCGCGTGAGCTGGCTTATGCGACGGATTTCGCGCCGGGCGGGAAGGATCTCTCCGACATTGCCTTCGAGGCAAAGATCGACAACTTCACCAGCTACTGCAAATACTCGCACGATACCGAGCCGGCTTATATCCGCACCGCCATGAAGGTGCAGTTCCTGGCGGCACGCGGTCCGAAATTCACCGGCGACAAAGCGAGCTTCAAATATTTCGTTGCGGTGACCGGCCCCGGCGGCTCGCTACTGCAGAAGCAGATTTTCGATGTCGATGTCGATCTCAGCGGCGGCAAGGTGCGGAACATCTCGGTCGATGAGATCGATCCGATCAAGATCTTCCCGAAGGACAAGGAAAACGGCGACTTCTACCGCATCTATGTCGGGCTCGATCTGACCAAGGACCAGCTCGATTACAACAAGCGCAATCCGCGCTGAGGCATTGTCCCGGAGGAGCCCTATAGCGGCAGAAAACATGCCGCTATAGGTGCAAAAAATGCCGCTTGACGGATATTGGGGGCGGTATCATCCTCTGGCGCGAAGGTAAGCCCGCTGATGGGAGAGACCGCCCGGTGACCAGAGTGATCATCGGTCGGCGCCGAAGGAGCAACCGCCCCCGGAAACTCTCAGGCAAAAGGACCGCGGCGGGTTCAACACTCTGGAAAGCGGGCGGCCCCACACCTGGGCACGCCTCACCGACGGAGTAAACCGGGCCCTTCCAGTTTCACGATTCGGCCGATGGTCCGAATCGCCCGAGACGGGGAGGGTGGCCAATCTCTCAGGTTCCAAGGACAGAGGGGGGACGCGACATCATCCAATCGGATTGTGTCGTGCCCGTTCATATCTGTCGGAGGATATCTTGGATTCCAGCGCCGCATCACTGCTTCGCACGCCGCTTCACGACCTGCATGTCGAGCTGGGGGCCAAGATGGTGCCCTTCGCCGGCTATGAGATGCCGGTGCAATATCCCAGCGGCATTCTCACTGAACATCTTCACTGCCGTCAGGCGGCCGGCCTGTTCGACGTCTCGCATATGGGCCAGGTGCGGCTCAGCGCCGAGAATTACGAGCAGACGGCGGCGGCCCTGGAACGGCTCTGTCCCGGCGATTTCCTCGGCCTGCAGCCCGGCCGCCAGCGCTACAGCTTCTTCACCGACAACCAGGGCGGCATCCTCGACGATCTGATGGTCAGCCGCCTGACCGGTGATAACCTGACCGGCGGTAACTCGGCCGGTGGCAAGGGAGGCGACTATCTCTTCATGGTGGTCAATGCCGCCTGCAAGGTGGACGACATCTCCCATCTCAAGGCCAATCTCCATCATCGCAGTGAGATCGAGGAACTGGCCGACCGCGCTCTGCTGGCGCTGCAGGGACCGGAGGCCGGCGCCGTGCTCGCGCGTTTGGCGCCGGAGAGTGCTGACATGACTTTCATGACGGCGCGGCGTCTTGGCATCGCCGGCATCGACTGCATCGTCACTCGCTCCGGTTATACGGGAGAAGACGGCTTCGAGATCTCCGTGGCGAACAGTGCCGCCGTCGATCTGGCGCGCCGTCTGCTGAAGGAAACAGAGGTGAAGCCGATCGGTCTCGGCGCCCGCGATTCGCTGCGGCTGGAGGCCGGGCTCTGCCTCTATGGCAATGATATCACGCCCTCGACCACGCCGGTTGAGGCCGATCTCAGTTGGGCGATCGCCAAGCGGCGGCGCGAGCAGGGCGGCTTCCCGGGATCGGGCGTGCTGCAGCGGCAGTGGCAATCGGGCCCCGCGCGCAAGCGGGTCGGCATTCTGCCGGAAGGCAAGGCGCCGGCACGAGCCCATACCGAAATCGCCGATGCCGCCGGCGCGGTGATCGGCGAGGTGACCTCGGGTGGCTTCGGCCCCAGCATCAACAATCCGATCGCCATGGGCTACGTGGCGGCCGACCATGCGGCGCCGGGTACGCAGCTCAACCTGCTGGTGCGCGGCAAAGCGCTGCCCGCCAAGGTCGTCGCTCTGCCTTTCGTGCCGCATCGCTATCGGCGTGGCTGAAACGGTGTAATTGGGCTTCTGTTGTCTGCCGACCAGCCACGGGTCAATGAAGAACGGGCCGGCGATCATTGCTTTGAATATCCACGCTTTGAATAATCCACACTTTGAATATCCACAGGGAGTCGATGATGAGTGAACTGCGCTACACCAAGGAACATGAATGGGTCCGCGCCGAGGGGGATATCGTGACGGTCGGCATCACGCCCTATGCGCAGGAACAGCTCGGCGACGTCGTCTACGTCGAATTGCCGGAAGTCGGCCGCAAGGTCGAGCAGGGCAAGGAGATGGCTGTGGTGGAATCGGTCAAGGCGGCGAGCGAGGTCTATGCGCCCTTGACCGGCGAGGTGGTCGAGGTCAACAGCGCGCTCACCGATGCGCCGGCGACGGTCAATGAGGATGCCTTGGGCAAGGGCTGGTTCGTGAAGCTCAAGGTCGCCGATCCCAGCCAGTTGAACGGCATGCTGGATGAGACCGCCTATAAGGCGTTGTGTGACAGCGAGCACTGAGGGCGCCGGGAAAGACCACAGGGAAGAGACCAAAAGGAATCACCGCGGAGCCATGCCATGCGCTACTTGCCGCTGACCGAGGCCGACCGGCGGGCGATGCTCGCCAAGATCGGCGCGCCGTCGGTCGAGAGTCTCTATGCCGATGTGCCGCAGAAGGCACTGCTGACGGCGCCGATCGCCGAGCTGCCCAATCACTGGGGCGAGATCGAGGTCGAACGCCAGATGCAGGCCTTCGCCGGGCAGAATCTCGGCACCGCCTCCTGCCCGAGCTTTCTCGGCGCCGGTGCATATCGCCATCACGTGCCGGCGACGGTGGATTATCTGATCCAGCGGGGCGAGTTCCTCACCTCCTACACGCCCTATCAGCCGGAGGTGACCCAGGGGACGCTGCAATATCTCTTCGAGTTCCAGACCCAGGTCGCCCTGCTGACCGGCATGGAGGTGGCGAATGCCTCCATGTATGACGGCGCCACCTCGACCTGCGAGGCGGTGCAGATGGCGAACCGCGTCACGCGGCGCAAGCGGGCGGTGATCTCAGGCGGGCTGCATCCGCATTACCGCGAGGTGATCGGAACACTGGCGAAGTTCACCGGCTTCGACGTGGTTTCGCCGCCGCCGGCGCCGCAAGGCGGCGAGGATCTGATGGCCCTCGTCGACAAGGACACCTCCTGCATCGTCGTGCAGTATCCGGATTTCTTCGGCCATGTGCGCGACTACACGAAACTGGCGGAAGCCGCCCATGCGGCGGGCGCGCTGCTGATCGTGGCGGTGACCGAGATCGTCTCGCTGGGCTTGCTGACACCGCCGGGCGAAATGGGTGCCGATATCGTCACGGCGGAGGGCCAGTCCTTCGGCAATGCCTTGGGCTTCGGCGGTCCCTATGTCGGTCTCTTTACCACGCGCGAGAAATATCTGCGGCAGATGCCGGGGCGCCTTGCCGGGCAGACCGTCGATGCGGAAGGCCGGCGCGGCTGGGTGCTGACGCTTTCGACCCGCGAGCAGCATATCCGGCGCGAGAAGGCGACCAGCAATATCTGCACCAATTCCGGTTTGTGCGCGCTCGCCTTCACCATCCATCTGACCCTGCTGGGCGAGGCCGGATTGCGGCGCCTGGCGGAGCTCAATCACGCCAATGCTTCACGCCTTGCTGACCGGCTGGCGGCAATCCCCGGTGTGACGCTGCAGACCGAACAGTTCTTCAACGAATTCACCTTGAAGCTGCCGAAGCCGGCGGCCGAAGTGGTCGAAGCCCTGGCGCAGCGCCGCATCCTCGGCGGCGTGCCGGTCTCGCGGCTTTGCCCGGACGACCCGGCGCTGGCCAACCTGTTGCTGGTAGCGGCAACCGAGACGGTGAGCGATGACGATATGGCGGCGCTGGAAACGGCGCTGAAAGAGGTGCTGCGATGAACATGCCCGTTACTTCCGCCGCCGGTGCGGCCGGCGGCACCATCTCCGGCAACAAGGCGCTGCAGATCGAAGAGTCACTGATCTTCGAACAGGATGCGCCCGGCCGCACGGCGGTCGATCTGCCGGCGGTGCCGCAGCACAAGGACCGTCTCGGCGGGTTGCGGCGCAAGCAGGATGTCGGCTTGCCCGGCCTCTCCGAACCGCAAGTGGTGCGCCACTATACCAAGCTCAGCCAGAAGAACTTCGCGATCGACATGAATGTCTATCCGCTGGGTTCCTGCACCATGAAGCATAATCCGCGGATCAACGAGAAGGTGGCGCGTCTGCCCGGCATCGCCGATCTGCATCCGATGCAGCCGGTCTCGACCGTGCAGGGCGCGCTGGCGCTCATTGATCGTCTGGCGCATTGGCTGAAGACGCTCACGAATATGCCAGCGGTCGCCATGTCGCCGGCGGCGGGCGCCCATGGCGAGCTCTGCGGCATCATGACGATCCGCGCGGCGCTGCTGGCCAAGGGCGATGCCCGCAAGCGCATCCTGGTGCCGGAATCAGCCCATGGCACCAATCCGGCAACGGCCGCCGCTTGCGGCTACGAGGTTGATCCGGTGCCGGCGGATGAACGGGGGCGGGTCGATCTCGCCGCCTTCAAGGCGAAGCTGGGGCCCGATGTCGCCGGTACCATGATCACCAATCCCAATACTTGCGGCCTGTTCGAGAACGACATCATCGACATCGCCGATGCGATCCATGGGATCGGCGGCTACTTCTATTGCGACGGGGCGAATTTCAACGCCATCGTCGGCCGCGTGCGGCCGGGCGATCTCGGCGTCGATGCCATGCATATCAACCTGCACAAGACCTTCTCGACGCCCCATGGCGGCGGCGGCCCCGGCGCCGGTCCGGTGGTGCTTTCGGCGGCCTTGGCGCCTTATGCGCCTTTGCCCTACGTCACCCACGGCCCGAACGGCTTCGATCTCAAGGAGCATGACAAGGGCGGCCATGCCTTCGGCCGCATGAAGGGCTTCCACGGCCAGATGGGCATGTTCACCCGGGCGCTGGCTTATATCATGAGCCACGGTTCGGACGGGCTGCGCCAGGCCTCGGGCGATGCTGTGCTCAACGCCAATTACATCCTGGCCGGCCTCAGGGACACGCTGACCCCGGCCTTCCCCGGGACCTGCATGCATGAGGCCCTGTTCAATGACGACTTCCTGCAGGGGAGCGGCGTCACCACGCTCGATTTCGCCAAGGCGATGATCGACGAGGGCTATCACCCGATGACCATGTATTTCCCGCTGGTGGTACATGGTGCCCTGCTGATGGAGCCGACCGAGACCGAGAGCCGCGACGGGCTCGATCAGTATGTCGCGGTGGTCAAAGGCCTGGCGGAACGGGCCA
Organism: uncultured Rhodospirillaceae bacterium; assembly: GCA_964406155.1. Lineage (GTDB taxonomy): Bacteria > Pseudomonadota > Alphaproteobacteria > Dongiales > Dongiaceae > Dongia_B. The sequence goes on from CAYOQR010000014.1 coordinate 27,705, forward strand.
AGACGGGGGATGTTGCCTATTTCGAAGGGGCGCCCTATCACACGCCGCGCCGACGCCTTGATGAAACCCTGGCGGCGCGTCAGCCGATCCTGAAATGGAAACCGGAAGAAACGAAGAAAGCGGCGGAGTGATCCAGGCATGAGCAAGACGGCCTTGATCCTGATCGATATCCAGCGGGGCTTGCTGGAAGAGGGGCCCGGCATCTATCGCGCCGACGAGATCGTCGCACGGGCGGCCGATCTGCTGCGCCGGGCCCGGGCCGGCAAAACGCCGGTCCTGCATGTGCGCCATGACGGCGGCAAAGGCGACAGCCTGGAGCAGGGAACGGCGGGCTGGCTGCATCATCCGGCGGTGGCGCCCGGCGCCGATGAACCCGTCATCGAGAAGGTGACGCCAAGCGCCTTCGTCAGCGGCGAACTGGACCGGCGGTTGCGCGCCGCCGGGATCGAGCGGCTGGTGATCGCCGGTCTGCAGACCGATTACTGCATCGACACGAATTGCCGGGTGGCGTGCAATCTCGGCTATGACGTGGTGCTGGCCGAGGATGCGCATTCGACCTTCGACGGATCGGGGCTGACGGCGGCCCAGATCATCACCCATCACAACCGGATTCTCAGCAGCTCGACGGTGACGCTCAAGAAGGCGGCCGAGATCCAATTCTGAAACCGTTCCCCAGCGGCAATATAGGCAGCGGGAATATAGCCAGGGGAAATATGGGATGAGCCTCGATATCGTCAAGCTGCGGGCGGAAACGCCCGGTTGCCGTCACGTTGCCCATTTCAATAATGCCGGCGCCTCGCTGCAGCCGCAGCCGGTGCTGGAGACGGTGATCGATCATCTGCGCCTGGAAGGCGAGATCGGCGGATATGAGGCGGCGGACCGGGCTGAGGCGCGCCATGAGGCGGTCTATGCCTCGATCGCCCGGCTGATCAATTGCGCGGCCGATGAGGTGGCGCTGATCGAGAATGCCACCCGCGCCTGGGACATGGCCTTCTACTCGCTCCGCTTCGGCCCCGGCGACCGCATCCTCACCAGCATTGCCGAATATGCCAGCAACTATATCGCCTTCCTGCAGGTGGCGCGGCGCACGGGTGCCGAGATCATCGCCATCCCCAATGACGAACATGGCCAGGTCTCGGTCGAGGCGCTGGAGAAATTGATCGATGCGCGGGTGAAGCTGATTGCCGTCACCCATGTGCCGACCAATGGCGGGCTGATCAATCCGGCGGCGGCGATCGGCGCCGTCGCGCGGCGGCACAAGATCCCCTTCCTGCTGGATGCCTGCCAATCGGTCGGGCAGTTGCGTATCGATGTCGAGGCGATCGGCTGCGACATGCTGTCGGCGACGGGGCGCAAATATCTGCGGGGCCCGCGCGGCACCGGGTTTCTTTATGTGCGGCGGGCGTTGCTCGATCATCTCGAGCCGCCCTTCCTCGATCTGCATGCGGCAACCTGGGTGGCACCCGATCGCTACGAGATACTGTCCGATGCCCGGCGCTTCGAGAACTGGGAAAGCGGGATCGCCGGCCGGCTCGGACTGGGGGTGGCGGTGGATTACGCTCTGGCGCTCGGCATGGACAAGATCGAGGCCGAGTTGCGGGCGAAAGCCGCACATCTCCGGGAGAAGTTGCAGGCACTGCCCGGTGTCACCGTGCACGATATCGGGGCCGAGAAGGGCGGCATCGTCACCTTCAGCAAAGCCGGGCTCGACGCGGATGCCGTCAAGGCCGGTCTCACGGCGGCGAGGATCAATGTCTCGACCTCCGGCCGCTCATCTACCTATCTGGACATGACGGCGCGCCAGCTCGACCAGATCGTCCGCGCCTCGGTGCATTATTTCAACACCGAGGTGGAGATCGATCAGCTCTGCCGGACGGTCGCTGCCCTGAAATAAACTCAGAGCAGGATGCGCTGGCGTTTCGGATCATAGGCGCAGCCCTTGATCCGCGTCGCCGGGCTGCGCGTGCCGAATGATTCGACAGCGAAACCGTCATCCCGTGTTGCCAGCTCGGCCGGCACATAGCCAAGCACCAGGCTCTTGCCGATGGTCGGGGCGTAATTGCCGCTGGTGGTGATGCCGACCACCCGGTCGTCGTGGAGGATCGCTTCGCTGCCATAGACCGAGAGCGGCTGCTCCAAGGCAAGGCAGACGAGGCGCCATTGCGGCCCTGTTTCCTTCTGCCGCAACAGGGCATCGCGGCCGATGAAATCGGATTTGTGCCAGCCGACGGCGAAATCCAGGCCCGCCTCGAGCGGCGTCGTATCCGGACTGATATCGGCGCCCCAATAGAGATAGCGCTTTTCCAGGCGCAGGCTGTCGATAGCGTGATAGCCGGCATCGATCAGGCCGAGATCGGCGCCGGCCTCCCACAGATTCTCATAGACATAGGCGGCATATTCCGTGGGGATATGCAGTTCCCAGCCCAGCTCGCCGACATAAGTGAGGCGGATCGCCAGGACCGGCGCATAGCCGATGAAGATTTCCTTGGCCGTCATATAAGGGAAGGCTGCATTGCCGAGATCGCTTTCGGTCACCCGCGCCAGCACGTCGCGCGATTTCGGCCCGCAGAGATTGATGACGGCACGGCCCGAGGTAACATCGGTCAAGGTGGCGCTGCCGTCATCCGGCAGATGGTCGCGGATCCAGCCGCCATCGCGCGTGCCGAAGCCGCTGCCGGTCACGACATAGAACTGATCCTCGGCCAGCCGCATGATGGTGAGATCGGCCTCGATGCCGCCGTGATCGTTCAGAAGCTGGGTATAGATGGCGGCACCCGGCGCCTTGTCGAGATCGGCGGCAGCCATGCGTTGCAGGCCGGCGAAGGCCTTGGGCCCAGTCACCAGGAATTTCGAGAAGGAGGATTGATCGATCAGCGCCGCGCCGCTGCGGATCGCCTGATGCTCGAACCGGCTGCCGGCCTGCCAGTCGTCGCGGTCGAAGGATTTCTCATTGACGATCTCGATACCGTCGCGGCGGAACCAGTTGGGCCGCTCCCAGCCGAACTTGCTGCCATGGACGGCACCTTTCGCCAGCAGCTTGTCATGGAACGGGCTGCGTCGGGCACCGCGTCCGGCTTTGCGTTCCTCATTCGGCCAGGCAACCACGTAATAGCGGGAATAGGCATCGACCGAGACGTCACGCAGATAGGCAGGGCCCGTGTGCAATTTGCCGAAGCGGCGCAGGTCGAAGGGCCAGAGATCGTTCTGCGGCCGGCCTTCCAGGATCCATTCCGCCATGGCCTTGCCGGCGCCACCCGAGGCGGCGATGCCGGAGGTGAAGCCGGCGGCAACATAGAAATTGTCATAGCCCGGTACCGGCCCCATGACCGGTTCGCCATCGGGCGAAATCGGGATCGGCCCGTTGATGACGGTACGGATGCCGACCTCGTTGAGATGCGGCAGGCGGTGGCAGGCTGGGCCGATGATTTCTTCCAGCCGCGTGTAATTGGCATCGAAGAGCTGCTGCACGAAATCCTGCGGCAGATAGCCGGTGCCGCAGGCCATGTCGGTCTTCGCTTCCCAGCCGCCGATGGCAAGGGCGCCCGGTTCCGGCTTGGCATAGAAGGCGGCATCGGGGTCGCGCATGGTTGGCAGGTTGTCGGGGATGAGATCGGTCTTCTCCGTGACGAGATATTGATGCTCGACCACGGTGATCGGCAGATCGACACCGGCCAGTTCGCCCACCTGCCGGCCCCAGAGACCACCGGCATTGATGACGATCTCGCAGGCGATGGTGCCGTGATCGGTGACGACACCGGTCAGGCGCTTGCGCTGATTGCCCCGGCCGCGTTCGAAGCCGGTGACGGTGACGCCCTCGATCACTTTGCCGCCCCGACGCCGGGCACCTCTGGCATAGGCCTGGGTCAGGCCATAGGGATCGACATAGCCGTCACGCGGGATATAGGCCGCGCCGATCACGCCCTCGACGGAGCCGACGGGATAGAGCTTCTTCAACTCGCTGGGCGTGAGGAGATGGAGATCGAAATGCAGGGCCTTGGCGACGGTCGCCGCGCGCTTCAGTTCCTCCATCCGCGCCGGCGATGCGGCAATGCGGATGCTGCCCACCTCATGCCAGCCGACATCCTGCTCGGTCTCCGCGCCGATCTCGCCGAAGAGTTCGGCGGAATATTTCATCATGCGGGTGAGATTGCTGGTGGAGCGCAACTGACCGACCAGACCGGCCGCATGCCAGGTCGCGCCATGGGTCAGTTGCGCCTTTTCCAGGAGCACCACATCGCGTTCGCCGGCCTTGGTCAGGTGATAGGCGATGGAGCAGCCGATGGCGCCGCCACCGATGACGACGATGCGGGCCTGGCTGGGGATTTTAGCGCTCATGTCTCTATCCATTCTGGCGTCACCGGTCGGCTCGATCCGGCGGCTCCAGTCTGGTGAATCTTGGTCGCAAGACAAATTAATAGTACAATGATAAGATATTAATTCTGTTAATGTCCGGGTGACGCCGATGAATCATGCGCAATTGCGGGCCTTTCATGCTGTGGCGACGGCCGGCAGCTTTTCCCGGGCGGCGGCGCAGATCGGACTTACCCAGCCGGCGCTCAGCCTGCAGGTTCGGGCCCTGGAACGGGCCCATGGCCTGCAGCTCATCCGCCGGACGGGCAACGGCGCGGCTTTGACCGATGCCGGCCGCACCCTGTTCGCCCTGACCCGGCAATTGGCGGAGCTGGAGGCGGGGATCGAGCGCACCCTCGACAGCCTGCGAGATGTCAAGGCCGGCGAGCTGCGGCTGATGGCCGACAGTCCCTATGTTGGCATGGAGGTGATCGGCGCCTTCGCAAGACGCCATCCGGCGGTGCAATTGAAGGTCCGGTTCGGCAATTCAACGGCGGCCTGGGAGGCCTTGCTGGAGCGTCTGGCCGATGCTGTCATCGTCTCCAATCCCAAGCCCGATGACCGGGTGACGGTGGTGCCTTTCGCGCGACAGCGTCTGGTGGCCCTGGTGCCCCGGGATCACCCGCTTGCCGGGCACCAGCGCATTGCGATTACCCGCCTGGCTCAGGAGCGCGTCATCTGGCGCGAGGCAACCTCGGGCACCCAGCGCCTGGCGGAGATCGCCCTCGCCGAGGCCGGTGTCACCCTGCGCACGGCCATGCAGCTCGAAAGCCGCGAGGCGCTGCGCGAGGCGGTGGCGCAAGGGCTCGGCATCGGCTTCGCCACCGACCGGGAATCCGGCTGGGACGAACGAGTCCAGGCCCTGGTGCTCAGCGATGTGACGGCCGTCAATATCGACACCGTCTCCTGTCTCCACGGCGATGCCGCCCGGCGCAGTGTCGCCGCTTTGCTGGCGGTGGCGAAAGAATGTGCCGTGAAGAATGGGCTGGGGGCGGAAAGCTTCCGGAAGGGCGGCTCAGGGAAGGGCGGCGCGGAAAAGCGGACAAAGAAAAAGGCCGGCTGACTAGGCCGACCTTCTCTTCTTGCAGGTACTCTAGGTATCGTGCTGCTTAGTGCAGCTTGCGATTCAGTTCGGCGATCGACTGGTCGATCAGGCCGCTGGCCTTGCCGTCGTCCAGCGTATGGCCGAGCAGACGGATGGTGGCCGCGGTGGCGATATCGACCGCTTCACGCCGCACCTCGGCCAAGGCATGCGCCTCGGCCTGGGCGATCTTTTCCAGGGCCGCCGTCTCACGACGGGCCAGGCTGGCATCCAGATTGGCCTTCGCCTCCTGGATCTCGCGCTGGGCCTGGACCTTGGCACTGGCGATGATGTCTTCCGCTTCGCGCAGGGCGTCACGCTGCTTGCGCTGATACTCCGCCAGCAGGGACTGGGCCTCGTCCTTCAGCTTCTGGGCTTCGTCGAGATCGGCCTTGATCTTGATCGAACGCTGATCGAGGAAGCCGGTCAAGCCGCGCCAGATCTTCGGGCCGGCGAAGATGACGAAGATGGCGAGGCCGATTTCGACCCAAAAATGCGGATCTTGGATCATTTCTCCCATCACGCGCGCTCCTTCAGCACGGCATCGACCGAGCCGGCGGCGTCGCCGGAGTTGACCGAAATCCCGGTCAGCTTACTGGTCATGGCCGAGGCGATGTCGCCGGCGATGGTACGGATATCGGCCAGGGCTTCAGCCTTGCTCGCCTTGATCCGGCTTTCCGCCGCGGCGGTCTGCTCGGCCAGCTTCTTGGCGAAGTCAGCTTCACGGGCCGCGGTCGAGGCCGCGATGTCGTGCGCCGCCTGGGCCAGGGCGTCATGCGCCTGGGCCCGGGCATCGGCCATGGATTTCTGATAGGCTGCCAGGACCGCGTCGGCCTCGGCCTTCAGTTTTTCCGCCTTTTCCAGGTTGCCCTGGATGCGTTCCTCACGCTGCCCCAGCACCTTCGCCACGCGCGGCAGAACCAGGCGCGACATCAGCAGGTAGAGCAGAATGAAGGCAATCGCCAGCCAGAACAGCTGTGGCGAAAAGGATGTTGGGTCGAGCTGTGGCATCGCTCCCTCTCCGCCACCGCGAGGCAGCCTTTCCGTTGGGGAGGTGTTCCCGGTTGGAAAGGCCGCGCTCGAGCGGCCAGATCAATCTGACGTGGTCTTAGGCGGCGAACAGAATGAGCATCGCCACGACGAAGGCGATCAGACCGGTCGCTTCGACCAGCGCGAAGGTCAGCATCATGTTGCCGAACAGCTTCGCGGAGGCGGCCGGATTACGCAGCGCGCCGTTCATGAAGTTGCCGAACAGGATGCCGAGGCCGATACCGGCGCCGCCCAGGGCGAGAGCAGCAATACCGGCGCCGATGTACTTCGCAGCTTGTGGATCCATTTTAGACGTTCCTCTTTTCGAAGTTTAAAGGTTGAAACTCGTGAACCAGACCGATCTCAGTGACTCATATGCACGGCGTCGTTGAGATAGATGCAAGTCAGGATGGCAAACACATAGGCCTGCAGGCAGGCGATCAGGAATTCCAGGCCGATGATGGCGCTGATCGCAGCCACCGGCACCAGACCGGCGACATAGAAACCAGCGAAGGCCAGCGGCAGGACGAAGCTGCCGAGCACCACCAGCATGACGTGGCCGGCGACCATATTGGCGAACAGTCGGACCGACAGCGACATCGGGCGGATGAAGTAGGAGATGACCTCGATCGGTATCATCAGCGGCAGCAGCCAGACCGGCGCGCCCTTGGGAACGAAGAAGGAGAGGAAATGCAGGCCATGGCGGGCGAAGCCGATGATCGTCACGATGATGAAGACCATCATTGCCAAGGCGAAGGTGACAATGATGTGGCTGGTGACGGTGAAGGAACCCGGCAGCATGCCGAAGAGGTTACAGAACAGCACGAACATGAAGATCGAGAACACCCAGGGGAAGTACTTCCGCCCCTCGTTGCCGACATTCTCTTTCAGCATGTTGGCGATAAAATCGTAGAGGAATTCAACCAGGGCCTGCCAGCGACCGGGAACCACGGCCTGCTTGCGGATGCCGATCAGCATGAACAGCGTGATCGCCGCGACGGCGATGAACATCCAGAGAGCAGAATTGTTGAAGGAGACGTCGTGGCCGCCGATATAAAGGTCGCCGCCGACATGGGTGATTTTGAACTGCTCAAGTGGGCTGTGATGCTCTGACGCCACGATGCCGACCCCATTCCCTTTCAAGGGCCATCGGCCCCGGTTATCCGATCCAGACCAAGCGCAAGGCCGGTCCGGCCGCTGAATTCTTTCAAGCCTACTCGTTCAATCCTGGCGCCGCTGGAGATCCCTGGCGGTGCGCATGACATTCGAGATACCAGCCCCGAGCCCCAGGAACATGAGGATGATCATGAACCAGGGCTTGGTACCGAGCCACAGGTCGATCAACCAACCGATACCCAGGCCGGCAACGATGCCGATGACCAGCTCCAGGCTCATTCGCATCCCGAGAGCGGTCATTCTGCTGTTACCGGCAGATTGCTGCTCCTGTTCACCGGAACCGCTGTCGACCCGCTCGCGTGCTGCTTTCAGCCGCGCGCCGAGCTCTTCCAGCTTTTCCGGGTTGTTCTCGGTCATCTGCGAAACCTCGAGACATCCCCTTGGCAAACGCCACCCCACGCCACCCCTCAGCAACGCGCAGGCGCGCGAAACATACGGTTGGCCCTGACTCCTGTCAAGTTGATTCCCGGAAAACTAACTATCTGAAAACGCTAACAAAAAGGCGTTTTGTCGCACCCAAAAAGGGGTGGGATTAAGGGCGCCGGGCCGGATGATCCGGCTCATCTCAAGGGGATAGCGGGCTTTTCCGCTCTCAGGTCGAAACGGGATCGTTCCGGCCTGAGAGCCGGATGTCTTAGCTCGCGGCCTTCAATTCCTCGACCTGCTGCAGGTCGACGGAAACGAGCTGGGAGATGCCGCGTTCGATCATGGTGACGCCGAACAGCCGGTCCATGCGGGCCATGGTCAGGCGGTGATGGGTGATCGTCAGGAAGCGGGTCGAGGTACGCTTCGCCAGGGTCTGGACCAAGTTGCAGAAGCGTTCCACGTTGGCGTCGTCGAGCGGGGCGTCGACCTCGTCCAGCACGCAGATCGGCGCCGGATTGACCATGAACACGGCGAAAAGCAAGGCGAGGGCGGTCAGGGCCTGCTCGCCGCCCGAGAGCAGCGACATGACCTGCAGGCGCTTGCCCGGCGGACTGGCGAGGATTTCCAGGCCGGCTTCCAACGGATCTTCCGCTTCGGTCAGCTTCAGATGGGCCTTGCCGCCGCCGAAGAGGTCGGTGAACAGGCTCTCGAAATGGCCGTTAACCAGTTCGAAGGCGGCCAGCAGGCGCTCGCGGCCTTCGCGGTTCAGGCTGTTGATGCCTTGGCGCAGGCGGGAGATGGCGTTAATCAGGTCCGATTTCTCGGTCTGCATGCCGGTCAATTGCTGGTCGAGCTCGGTCGATTCGGCTTCGGCGCGCAAGTTGACCGGCCCGATATTCTCCCGTTCGCGGCTCAGGCGGTGCAGGCGCTGCTCGGTTTCGCCGCGATCGGGCAGTGGCTCGCCGGGTTCCAACTCGGCCATGCCCAGCACTTCCTCGGGCGAACATTCCAGCTTTTCGCGGATCCGCTCGGTCAGGGTCTGATAGGCCTCGTCCGCCTGGGCGATGGCCGCCTCGGCACGCACCTTGAATTCGCGCGCTTCGACCAGCTTGCCTTCCTCGCCCTTCAGGTTGCGGTCGGCGGCAGAGAGGGCTGCTTCCGCTTCGGCCAGGGTATCGGCCGCCTGCTGGCGGTTGACCGTCGCCGTCTCGATCAAATCGAGCAGGCTCATCTTCTGCTCGGCGATCTGCTCGGGCAGCATCGCCAAACGTTCGACTTCCTCGATGATGTGTTCGCGGCGCTGGCCATAGGTGTCGAGCTGACGCTGCGCATTGGCGGCGCGGTTCTGCCAGCCATCGACGTCGCGGGCGATCGAGAGCAGGCGCTGCTGGCGCTGGTCCGCCTCGCGGCGCAGCCTTTCATCGGTGGCGCGGTATTCGACCAGCTTGCTGCGGCGCTCGGCCAGCAGGGGCCGCAATTCGGCGACCCGCACCTGCGCCGCCTGCAGATCCGGCAGATTGAGGATTTCGTCTTCCGCCGCCGCCTGTTCCATGGCGGCTTCGCTGATATCGCCTTCGACCGACTGGGCCTGCTGGTCCAGGGCTTCGCGGCGCGAGCTGAGGCGCGACAGGGTCTGCTCCGCCCGGCTCAACTGCTCGCGCGCCTGGCGGGCAACGTTATAGGCATTCTGCAGCGTCTGGCGACTGGCCTGTTCGCGGCTGGTGAGCTCGGCAACCGCAGTTTTGGCCGCGTCATAGGCTTCCTGGGCCATCAGCCAGGTCAGCTCGCTGTCTTCCAGCTCAACTTGCAGATCGGCGAGACGGTTCTTCTGCTTCATGCGCTGTACGGCGGCGGTCGGCGTGCCAGTGGCGACGCTGAGGCCGTCCCAGCGCACCATGGCGCCATCGCGCGTCACCAAGCGCTGGCCCTGGGCCAATTGCGACATGAGGTTCCGGGCAGTGGCTTCATCCGCCACCACGCCGATCTGGCTGAGGCGCCGCAGCAGGGCGGCGGGGCCGGTGACATGCTGCGCCATCGCCTCGACGCCGGCGGGCAGAGCCGGGGCATTCGGATCGGCCGGCAGGTCGCGCCAGTGGACAGGCGCGCCTTCGGTCAGCGAGGCCTGGAGATCGTCGCCGAGGGCGGCACCAAGCGCGGCTTCATAGCCGCTGGCAACCTGCAGGGAATCGACGACCGGCGGCCACATATCGGATTCGGCATTGGCCAGCAGATTGGTCAGCGCATCGATCTCGGCGCGCAGCCGGGCGCGCAAGGCCTCGGTGGTCTGCAGCTCGCCGCGCAACTGCGCTTCGCGCTCGGCGGCAGCGCTACGGCTGCCTTCCAGATCGGCGACCGCCTGCTGCGCCTGTTCCAGCTCCATCTCGGCCTGGCCGGCGGCATCGCGGGCGGCCAGCATCTCGATATCGTTGTCGATCTCGGCCGCGAGGCGTTCCTTTTCCAGGGCCACTTCGGAGGCGCGCATGCGCAGGCGGTCGAGGCGCACCGAGATGTCGCTGAGGCGGCGCTGCAGGGCCGACTGGCGGGCTTCGCCACTGGCCACATCCTGGGTCAGGCCCGAGAGCTCGGTCTCGCATTCCTCCACATCGGCCGTGGCGCTGGTGACGGCGCGGGCGGATTCCTCGGTCAGCGCCGCTTCGCTGGCGGCGATCTCCTCCAGCTCGGCGCGCTCCAGCATGAGCTGTTCCTGGGCTTGGACCGCGTCCTCGGCCAGGGCCTTCTCGCGCGCCGTGTCGTTCTCGATGTCACGCAACTGGCGGTCGGCATCGGCGCGGGCGCCGGCGATGCGCTGCTCTTCCTGGTCGAGCTGGGCGCGGGCGATGGTGAGGCGCTGCAATTCGGCGGCGGCTTCCGCTTCCGTCCGGCGCAGATCGGGCAGGGCAAGTGCCGCTTCGCTCTGCTGGGTGGCGGCGATCACCGCCGAGCTGGTCAGCGAGACGACGGCATGTTCGGAGGCGGCCAGTGCCTGTTCGGCGGTTGCCCGGCGCTGCGAGGCGTCAGTCCATTGCAGATGGAAGAGGACGGCTTCGGCGCGGCGGATCTGGTCGTTCAGGTTGCGATAGCGCGACGCCTGCCGTGCCTGTTTCTTCAAACCCGAGAGCTGGCTTTCCAGGGTGACGATGACGTCGTCGAGGCGGGCCAGATTGGCTTCCGCCGCCTTCAAGCGCAATTCGGCCTCATGGCGCCGGGAATGCAGGCCGGTGATGCCGGCCGCTTCTTCCAGCAGGCCGCGACGGTCGGTCGGCTTGGCATTGATGATGGCGCCGATGCGGCCTTGGCTGACCAAGGCCGTGGACTGGGCGCCGGTCGCGGCATCGGCGAAAAGCAGTTGCACGTCGCGGGCGCGGGCATCCTTGCCGTTGACCTTGTAGCTTGAGCCCTCGCCGCGATCGATGCGGCGGGAGATTTCCAACTCATCGCTGTCGTTGAACTGCGCCGGTACCTTGCGGTCGCTGTTGTCGAGGCAGATCGTCACTTCGGCGACGTTGCGGGCGGGACGGTTGGCGCTGCCGCCGAAAATGACGTCGTCCATTTCGCTGCCGCGCATGCGCTTGGCCGAGGTTTCGCCCATGGCCCAGCGAAGCGCTTCCACCAGATTGGATTTGCCGCAGCCATTGGGTCCGACGATGCCGGTCATGCCCGGCTGGATGAGCAGCTCGGTATGGTCCACGAAGGACTTGAAGCCATGCAGTCGAAGTTTATTGAAATGAACCAAGGCTCGCTATTCCCGTCTCGATGTCCGCACTCGCCGGTTATGCCGGCGCCGCCGAATACGCCGTCCTTACTTGGCCTTCGCCAGTTCGGCGTCGATCACGCTCTGAAACACGCTGAAATCCCGCGCCCCTTCCAGCTTCTGATCGTTGATCAGGAAGGTCGGGGTGGAATTGATCTGGTACTTCTCCTCGGCATCCTTGCGCGAGTTGATGATCTTCTGCTGCATGGTTTGATCCTGCAGGCATTGATTGAACTTCGTCTCGTCGATACCGGCGGTCTTGGCGATGTTCATCAGCGGCGGGATCGAATCCTCGACCAGCCAGGTTTCCTGGGACTTGAAGAGCATGTCGGTCATGGTGAGGAAACCGTCTTGCGGCAGGCAATGGGCCAGCAGCGAGGCCTGCAGTGCCGGCTTGTTCAGCGGATAGTCGCGCAGCACCAGCTTCACCTTGCCGGTATCGATATAGGCTTTCTTGACCTGCGGCAGGATGTCTTCGGCGAAATGGGCGCAATGCGGGCAGCTCAGCGAATAATATTCGATCATCTGCACCGGCGCCTTGGGATCGCCGACAATGATGTCGTCGGGGCTGAGCTGCGGCACTTCGGCGATCTTGGTCGTGTCGATCGCCTGCGCCACGGTGGGCTTCGGCCAGAACTGCCAGGCCGCCAGCGCGGCGATGACGACAGCGACAACGACTGCCAGGGCAACCAGAACCTTCTTGCTCACTTTTACACCTTTGTTACATCGCCAGCGGTTACGTCGGGGCCCGGCCATATGGATGCGTCATCCCGCCTCGCAGCCTAAACGGCCCGCCGGACACAATCCCACCCTGCCCGGTTTTGGCAGGATTCGGGGGGCGGTGCAAGCTTGGGCCGGCATGGCCGGTTATGCGGGCGGGGCCGGTTTTTACGAGTCATTCCGGCGGGTTAGGGATTCCGCCGAGTCGCGGCGAATCAGCGCGGCGGGCCGCTTTTGCCACGTCGCTGGATGGCTTGGCCGAGTCGCCTGAGCACATCCTTGAGATCGCCATCGGCCAGGTTGGCGAGGGTTGCCTCGGTTGCCGCTTCCTCGGCTTGGGTCAAGGGCGGCGGGGCCGGCTTGGGGCGCGGGCGCCGTGACCGGATGGTGCCCTGGACGATCTGCAACCGGGCGATGGCACGATAGCCGAAATAGCCGTTGATGCGTTCCAGGAGATACGGCGTCTGGTGCTGCACCTCGAGCGCCAGGGCGCCAATGCAGCGCAGGGTGAGGGTACCGTCCCGTCTTTCGCCCTTGGGGAAGCGCAATTTGTCCGGCTGGCAGCCGCGGGCGAGATCGGGGCCGGCGATTTCGGCCCAATGGGTGAGGAGGCCGGCTTCGGCGAAGCCACGGCTGCCCAACGCCGCCTTGGTGATGGCGGGGATTTCCGCGGCCAGGGCAGCGAAGCCGCCGCGCCGGGCGGTCTTCGGCCAGTCGGTGCGTCGACCGACAGCTTTGTCAGCCGGCTCGCCAGGCTGTTGCGAAGGCCGTTTCGGGGGCCGTTCTGCGGACCGGGGTGGCGTGTTTTTCGGATTTGTCGTCATCTTGCGGCAAGTCTATGGTGCGGCCCGCGATCGAAACAAGTCACAGCATGTCAGCCCGGCGCCCCAAATCAGCATCCCAGATGACAGCTACTCAGACGACTGGGCCCGCAGCGAACCTGCCGGTAGCCGCCCTGCCGGCGGAGTTGCTCGCCTGGTACGACCGGCATCGCCGGGTCATGCCCTGGCGCAGCCTGCCCGGCGAGCGGCCCGATCCCTATCACGTCTGGCTCTCCGAAGTCATGCTGCAGCAGACCACGGTGGCGACGGTCAAAGGCTATTTCGAGGCCTTTCTCGCCCGCTGGCCCCGGATCGAGGATCTGGCGGCGGCCGATCTCGACCAGGTGCTGACCGCTTGGGCCGGGCTCGGCTATTACGCCCGGGCGCGAAACCTGCACCGCTGTGCCCAGGCTGTCGCCGCCCGGGGCGGGCGGTTTCCCGAGACCGAGGCCGGCTTGCTCGATCTGCCGGGGATCGGCCCCTATACTGCCGCCGCCATCGCCGCCATCGCCTTCGACCAGCCGGCAACCATCCTCGACGGCAATGTTGAACGGGTGATCAGCCGCATGTACCGGGTGGCGACACCCCTGCCGAAGGCGAAGGAGGAACTGCGTGCTTTGGCGGCCACGCTGACGCCGCGGACACGTCCCGGCGACTATGCCCAGGCGATCATGGATCTTGGCGCTACCATCTGCACGCCGACCCGGCCGAAATGTGCGCTCTGCCCCTGGCGGCCGGCCTGCGCCGCTTTCGCCGCCGGCGATGCCGAGACCTATCCGCGCAAGGCGCCGAAGGCGGTCCGTCCGGTACGCCACGGCATCGCTTTCTGGATGGTCAACAACAAGGGCGAGGTGGCCCTGCGCCGGCGCCCGGAAAAGGGCCTGCTCGGCGGCATGATGGAAATTCCCTCGACCGACTGGCGGGCCGAAACCTGGGCACCGGCGGAAGCGCTGGCCGCCATACCTGTCGCCGCCGATTGGCAGGCGCTGGATGGCGAGGTGCGGCATGTCTTCACCCATTTCGAATTGCGGCTGGGGGTGCGACGGGCCCGGCTCGACAAGGCGGCCGGCCTCAAGGCCGGGGCGGATCTGATCTGGGTGGCGCTGGATCGTCTCTCGGACTACGCGCTTCCCACCGTCATGCGCAAGATCGTCGATCTCGCCCTGAAGTCTTAAATCGGCAGAACCCCGATCAGGATTGCCGTTTGGCGGCGGCGAGGAAGACGCCGAGGCCGATCATGGTGAGGCCGGAGGCCTGCGACAGCCGCCGCTGGAAACCGCGATGGCGCCGGAGATAGCGGCCGAGCGGCGCCGAGACGGCGACGATGACGACGTCGGCCAGCGTGTTCAGCGTGACGGAAATGATGCCGAGCAGAATGAGCCGGGGTGCGAGCGGGGCGGCATCCAGCACGACGAATTGCGGCAGCAGGGCGAGGAAGAACAAGGCGGTCTTCGGGTTGAGGACCTCGGTCAGAAACCCGTCGCGCAGCACGCGCAGGAAGGTGCGGTGGGCGGGGCGGCCGGGCAGGGCCGCCGCCAGCAGGTCGTCGCCTTCCGCCCTGGCGCTCAGCAGGTTGCGGATGCCGAGATAGACGAGATAGCCGGCGCCGACCCATTTCAGGACCGTGAAGGCGGAAGCCGAGGTCGCCAGGATGACCGAGAGGCCGAAAGCGGCGGCGATTACATGGACAAGACCGCCGAGCCCGGTACCGACGGAGGAGAGGAGCCCGTCGCGGCTGCCCGATTGCAGGCTGCGCGCCAGCACATAGAGCATGCCGGGACCGGGGATCGCCGCCAGGACAATCGCCGCGACCAGAAACGCTTCCCAGTGGATGCCGGTGAACATTGTGCCTTGCTCCTCTTCGTTCGGGTCGCATCATCGATCGAAGGCAGGCCTTTTGACAGGACCGGTTCCGCCGCCGCGAGCCATCCACTTTGCGCTGAAAAAAAGATGCCCGGCTGGTCTGACGACCGGCCGGGCAGTTCAGGCACCTAACTGAAAAGAAATGGGGCCGATCAGTGCAACTCCGCGCGCAACTGCTGCCGCAGGTAATCGATCGGCAGCAATTGCCCCTCGCGCTGTATGCACCAGAACTGCCAGCCGTTGCAGGCGGGCGCGCCCTGAACCGCGGCGCCGACCTGATGGATCGAGCCGCGATGATCGGCGGAAATCAACGTGCCGTCGGCCCGCACCTTGGCGGTCCAGCGGCCATTCATGCTGTGCAGCACCTCGCCCGGCGGCAGCAGGCCGCGTTCGATCAGCCAGCCGAAGGGGATGCGCGGCTCCTCGCGCTTGGAGGGCGTGTGCAGCAGGCTCGGATCCTCGACCGGCTGGACGGCGGCGATGCGCTTCTGGGCAAGGGCGATGTAATTTTCGTCGCGCTCCAGGCCGATCCAGCGGCGGCCCAGGCGCTTGGCGACGGCGCCGGTGGTGCCGCTGCCGAAGAAGGGATCGAGCACCACGTCGCCCGGCTTGGTCGAGGCCATGATGACCCGGTGCAACAGGGATTCCGGCTTTTGCGTCGGATGGCCCTTATTGCCTTGCTCGTCCTTCAGGCGCTCATTGCCGGTGCAGATCGGCAGCAGCCAGTCACTGCGCATCTGCAGATCGTCGTTCAACGCCTTCATGGATTCGTAGTTGAACTGGTGGCGGCTGTCCTTCGACTTGGCGCACCAGATCATCGTCTCATGGGCGTTGGTGAAGCGCCGGCCGCGGAAATTCGGCATCGGGTTGGTCTTGCGCCAGACCACGTCGTTCAGCATCCAGTAGCCGAGATCCTGCAGCTTGGCGCCGACCCGGAAGATGTTGTGGTAGGAGCCGATCACCCAGATCGTGCCGTCATCCTTGAGGATGCGGCGGGCGGCCTTGAGCCAGGCCTGGGTGAAGGCATCGTAGGTCGCGAAATCGGCGAACTTGTCCCAGTCGTCATCGACCGCATCGACCTTCGTATTGTTCGGCCGATGCAACTCTCCCTCGAGTTGCAGATTGTATGGCGGGTCGGCAAAAATCATGTCGACCGACTTCTCCGGCAGGGCATTCATGGCGGCGATACAGTCGCCGCGCAGGATGCTGTCCAGCGGGAGTGATTTGAGTTCGGATTTCGGCTGCTTCGTTTTCATGCGCCTGATCCTGAGTCAGGCGACTCGGCAAGTCAAGCGTAAAAAATGATATGACTCAGTCTGTTATGCTAAGACTCTGAGATATTGGTCTAAATGATTTCCGATGCTCCGGCGTGACCCCATATTGCCGGATGGCGGCCAGGTGTTCGGCCGTTCCATAGCCGGCATTGCGTTCCCACCCATATACGGTGTGTTGCTGGGAAAGCTCCCACATGATCTTGTCGCGTACTACTTTTGCGATAATTGATGCAGCGGCAATCGACAGGGAAAGACCATCCCCGCCGATCAGGCAGCGGGTCGGACAGTCGAGCTTCGGCGGGCGGTTGCCATCGACCAGGGCGATATCGGGCGCGACGGGCAGGGCCGCGACCGCCCGGCGCATCGCCAGAAAGGTGGCCTGCAGGATGTTGATGCCATCGATCTCGGCGACGCTGGCCTGGCCCAGGCCGTAGGTGACAGAGGTGCGCAAGGCATCGTGCAATTCGGCGCGGTGCGATGCTTTCAGCTTCTTGGAATCGTCGATCCGGGCGGCGAGATCAGCGGGCAGTCGGGCAGGGTCGATGATGACGGCGCAGGCAACCACCGGCCCGGCCAGGGGGCCACGTCCGACCTCGTCGATGCCGCAGACCAGCTTGCCGCCGGTCAGGCCGGGAACGAGGCCATGCGAGAATTCATGGGCGAGATCGGGCATGGCCGCTGCCAATCGTCTCTATCGGGTGCATCTCGATCGCAGGTCATTTCCATTGATCGTAGAAGCGGAAATGCTCCTGCAACACCTCATAGGGGAAGCCGAGCGCGTCGCAGAGCGCCTGATCCGTGACGCCCAGTTTCTTCTGCAGCTTGCGCATCTCGACGAAGTAGTCGTGTGCGGCATCCTGCAGGACATTGGCCGCCTTCATCGCCTCGGCTTTCTCGGTCTCGTTACCCTTGGCGCTGGCATCCCATGCCTTCAGCGACTGCAAATTGACCATGGCCCAGGATTGGGCATCGAGGCCGAGCAGATAGCTGTCGCGTTCCGTGCCGTTGCCGGGTGCGGCCTGGACATACTTGTCGGTGCAATCGAGAAAGGCTTTCAGCCCTTTCTTCTGATTGGCTGTCATGCAGGTGGTGCCGTCACCGCTGCCGGTTTTCAGGGCAGCGGGAACCATCTTGGAGGCGGCCAGCGCCGGCGATGCCGCCGCCATCAACAGGGCGGCGCCGTAAACGGCAGAGCGGATGACGGGACGGCAAGACATGGGCGGGCCTCTCGGCAGGTTGCAGGAGGGCGTAGGGCCCACTCCAGCCATGCCCGAAATCACCGTCCGCCGCAACAGCTTGCTGTCCGGTGGCTATCTGTCGTTGCGGTGCGATGTGCGGCAGGCTACCGGCTTGTCGCCTTGGGGGCCGGCTCCGGCAGAACGGCGAAGAGATCGGGCTGGGTGGCCGAGCCGGGCGGCACCTGGAAGCGCGCGAGATCGAGGCGCCAGTCGCGCCCGCCGAGGCCGTGGCGCTTCGCCGCCTGCTCCACACGCTGGCGGATCATCTCGGCATAGGGGCCGCTGCCGCGCATGCGGTCGCCGAATTGGCTCGTATAGATCTGGCCGCCATGGCAATCCTTGATCCGGTTCAGCACATGTTCGGCGCGGTCGGGGACATGTGCTTCCAGCCATTCGCGGAACAGGTCCTTGATCTCCAGGGGCAGGCGCAACAGGATCCAGTTGACGCCGCGAGCGCCGCGCTTGGCGGCGGCCTCGATAATTGCCTCGATCTCGTGGTCGGTGAGGGCGGGGATGATGGGGGCTACCGAAACGCTGACGGGAATGCCGGCGGAGGTCAGCTCCTTGATCGCCGCCAGGCGGCGATGGGGCGCGCTGGCGCGGGGTTCCATCTGGCGCGCGAGTTCGGCATCCAGGGTCGTCACCGATATCATGACATGCACCAGACGGCGGCGCGCCAGGCTGGTCAGCAGATCGAGATCGCGCAGGATATTGGCTGATTTGGTGGTGATGCCGACCGGGTGATCGAAATCGGAGAGCACCTGGAGAATGCTGCGGGTGATGCGGTAGCGCCGCTCGATCGGCTGATAGGGATCGGTATTGGTGCCAAGGGCGATCAGGCGCGGTTTGTATTTCGGATGCCGCAATTCCTTTTCCAGCAGCTTCGCCGCATTCGGCTTGTGATAGAGCCGGGTCTCGAAATCGAGACCAGGGGAATGGCCGAGATAAGCGTGGGTCGGCCGGGCGAAGCAATAGATGCAGCCATGCTCGCAGCCGCGATAGGCATTGATCGACTGGTCGAAGGGGATATCGGGCGAGTCATTGCGGGCGATGATCGACTTGCTGGTATCCAGCCCCACCACGGTCCTGAGCGGTGCCGGGCCATCCTCGTCCGCATCGCGCGGCCAGCCGTCATCCTCGGCCGGCCGGTCGCCGGGCTCGTAGCGTCCGGGCCGGTTGGTGACGGCACCGCGTCCCTTGCGGGCGATGGCGGGCAGCGCGGCATCCGGGGCGGGATCGACGCCCCCAATCATGCCGACATCAGCGGCGTCGACGTCAGGAGACCCGAATTCCAGGGGAAGCGGATGGAAGCCGGCTGCACGGCGGGCGCCGTCGGGCTGCATGCCGCGGAGAGGTTTGCGCTGCGTCTTCATGGTCCGCGATCATCGCACCATGAAGAGAACAAATAAAGAACAAAAATCGAAGCGAGCTCAGCCGGCGCGCAGATGCTCCTGCAGGCGCGGCATCAGCTCGACCAGATTGCAGGGCCGGTGCCGGTTGTCGAGCTGGGGCTTCAGGATCTCCTCCCAGCCATCGCGGCAGGCGCTGGGCGAACCGGGCAGAGCAAAGAGATAGGTGCCGCCGGCAACGCCGCCGACGGCGCGGGACTGGATCGTCGAGGTGCCGACCTTCTGATAGGAGATCCAGCGGAACAACTCGCCGAAGCCGTCGATGCGTTTCTCGATCACCTGCTCGAAGGCTTCCGGGGTGACATCGCGGCCGGTGACCCCGGTGCCGCCGGTGGAAATGACCACGTCGATTGCCGGATCCGCGACCCAGGCGCGCAATTGCGCGGTGATGGCGGCGATGTCGTCCTTGACGATCCGGCGGGCTGCCAGGCTGTGCCCGTCGCGGGCGATCATTTCGGCCAGCGCCTGGCCGGAACGGTCATCCGCTTCCTGACGTGTGTCGGAGACGGTAAGGACGGCGATATTGACGGCCAGGAACGGCCTCGTTTCATCGATCTTCGGCATGTCCCCACCTTCCCGCAGATCGCGGGCACACGTCAACCGCGCCGATCAGGCGACCGGCGCGGACTTTTTCAGACGAAAAGGTGGGTTACTTGCTGGCCTTGGCCAGATCCTGGCGCTGGTATTTGGGCCAGTCGCCGCTGGCGATCGCCTCGAGTGAGGGCGATTCCTGGCCCAGGCGCTGGCGATAGATCCAATAGGCCGCGACCACGCGCTCGACGAAGAGCCGGCTCTCATCGGAAGGCAGGGTTTCGATGAAGAGCAGCGGATCGTTATGGGCGTTGGTGGCATCGACCCATTTCGCCAGATTACCCGGCCCGGCGTTATAGGCGACGATCATCTTCAGGAGATCGTTCCCGACATTGCCGTCGGAGGTCAGATTGTTGATATAGCTCTGGCCGATTTCCATCGACACGATCGGGTCGCGGATTTCCGCCGCCTTGCTGCCCGCCACCAGTTTCGCGGTCGCCGGCATGAGCTGCATCAGTCCGGTCGCCCCCGAACTGGGATTGACGGCGGCCGGGTTGAAACCGGATTCCTGGCGCATGATGGCATAGAGCAGAGCCCGGTCGACATCGAAGCCGTCGCTCGGCCGCCAGGAGGGCAGCGGATAGAGCGCCGCCGAAATGATCTTGTTTTCCTTGACGCGCACGGTGGCGCCGATCCGCAGGGCCAAGGACGGCATGCGGGCGGCCTGGGACAGCGACAGCAGGGCTTCCGCCATGGTGTCGTCGCCATCCTGCTGCAGCACCAACAGTTCCTTTTCCGCCGCATTGACCTGGCCGACCTGCAGCAGGGCGAGCGCACGCTTGCCGCCGCGGGTGGCGAGGATGGCGCTGGCATGGCGATCATTGAAGGTCGGGACGCGCCAATCGAAATCGTTATCGGCGCCCAGCGCATGCATGGCGAGCTGGCCGTAGAAGGTACGCGGCTGCTTGGCCGCCTTGATCAGCCAGGGGCTGACCTTGCCCGGTTCCTTGGCGCGCAGATAGGCACGGCTCGCCCAATAGGCGGCGGCTGCCCGGTTCCACGGATCGCTGCCCTGGTCGTAGGAGGCGGAGAATTCGGTGGCGGCCCGGCCGTAATCGCGGTTGCGCCAAGCGGCGAGACCGCTGCGCCAGCGGGAATCGCTGTCGACCACGCTTTCATCCGGCGAACCGATGCGGATCACGCTGGCGGCGGCCGGCTTGGTCACCTTGCCGGCGCCCTTGCGCTGCGCCAGGGCATAGATGTCCGAAGCGTCCGGCAAAGCGTTGTAGCGCTTCAGCCAGTCGGCCAGTTCCTTGGGCTTGCTGGTATATTTGGCCGACAGATACCGGTTGGCGAAGACCTCGCCCAACAGGGAATCGTCGCTCAACTGGCCGATCAACTCATCGGCGCCCTGGAAGTCGCCGGAAGCCTGGGCACGGAAAATCGACCGATAGCGGTCGGCATTGACCGCATCAAGCGGGCGCGGCAATTGCGGGCCGCTGATGTCGACATCGTTTGTCGGCAGGGCAGCCGTTTCGTCCGCCGACCACTTGTCGACGGCCTTGCCGTTGCTGCTGGCAGTATTCGCGGTCCGTGATACCCAACCGGCATCCTGCGACCAAGCCTTGCCCGAGAGGGCGGCGGCACTAAGCACCAGCACTGAGAGCGCGGTCGCCGCCAGCATCGCTGGCCGACCGTGTCGCCAATGTTTGCGTACCAAGGTGTCGTCCCCTTGATGTGCCCCAGCCCGGCCAGGGCACGTTGAACCAAAATCTCTACGTGCGTTTCTAACGTCAGGCTTAGAGGATCGGTTCCGGAGAGTCCAGCTTTTCCGGCCGTCCGGATCAACAGATATGGTGTCTGATGCGATGGTATCTACTATATATAGTAACGCAAGGATAAAAAGTTCGTGTGATCGGACTTAACTATCACGTGAGCAAGCAAGCTGGCATGGTTAACGCAAGGGAGGACGTAGGAATCTTTAGATTGAGTGAGGGGGATTGAAAACCCAACTTCAGATTTCAATCCGCTTATCCGGCCGGCGGCGGGACGATCTCATCCAGACGGGCTTTCAACTGCAGTAAATCGCGCCAAGCTTCGCGCTTCAGCCCCGGCTGTCGCAGCAGATAAGCGGGGTGGAAGATCGGCAAGGTCGGGATCGGCGCGGCGAGCTGTGGCGCCTGATATTCGAACCAGCGGCCGCGCAGCCGGGTGATGCCGTCATTGCGGCCGAGCAGCCCCTGCGCCGAGGAACCGCCGACCAGGACCAGTACTTTCGGCTGCACCAGTTCGATATGCCGGGTGACGAAGGGAAGCTGCGCCGCCAGTTCTGCCTCGGTCGGCTTGCGGTTGCCGGGCGGGCGCCAGAAACAGACATTGGTAATATAGAAGGTGGTGCGGTCGAGGCCGACCGCCGCCATCATCCGGTCGAGCAACTGACCCGAGACGCCGACGAAAGGCTTGCCCTGGCGATCCTCATCGGCGCCGGGCGCCTCGCCGATCAGCATGACGGAGGCCGCCGGATTGCCGTCGGCGAAAACCAGATTGGTGGCGGTCTTCTTCAGCGCGCAGCCATCGAACTCCGCCAGGGCCTGGCGCAAGGCGGCGAGATCGGGGGCCGCCTTGGCGGCTTCCCGGGCGCTCTGCACGGCGACCGGCTCGGCGCCGGGCGCCTGCGCCATGCCGGCGGCAAGCAGGGCGGCGGCGGAACCGGGCTGGTTTTGGCGAGGGCCGGCGGCTGCGTCACGGGGCTGGCTGGGCCGGCCGGCGGAAGCCACCGGGGCGTTGGGGCCGGGTTGAGCCGTGGTCGCGGCCCGGTCGCGGCTGGCCAGGGTTTCGAGGGTCGCCCCGAGGCGGCTTTGCGGCGCCTCTTCAATAGCCTCGTCCGCGCCCCACTCGATATAGAGCTGCAAGAGCGTGAACGGGTCGATGGAGTCGGGCGCCGGCATATGCATGGGCGCAACCTAGCATCGGCCGTATGGGGCGAAAAGGCTGCGGTGGTCGCGCGGCCGCCCGCTCCGGGGATAAGCTCCAGGATCAATCCCGGGGTGATCTTTGGGGTGTCCCCGGGGCGTCCCAGGGGCGTCCCTCGGGAGACCAGCATGCCCAGCTATGCGTTTGGCGGCAAAAAATCGGCCTCACGCACAGTTGTCAGCGACCCTGGGCTCATTGTAACACCGTGCCACGACTTCCGTCGGACGATCGGGTGCCAGGCGGAGGCAGGCGAAATGCCTGAGGGCTGAGATTGCCAGGAGGGGAGAGAATGGACCGCGAGGTAATGGAATATGATGTCGTGATCGTCGGCGGCGGGCCCTCGGGGCTCAGCGCGGCGATCCGGCTGAAGCAGTTGGCGGCCGAGAAGAATCATGAGGTCTCGGTCTGCGTCATCGAGAAGGGCGCGGAAATCGGCGCGCATATCCTCTCCGGCGCCGTACTGGAGCCGCGCACGCTGAACGAGTTGATCCCCGACTGGCGGGAAAAGGATGCGCCGCTCAACACGCCGGCCAAGGAGGATTTCTTCCTGTATCTGACGGAGAAGAAGTCGTTCCGCCTGCCGACCCCGCCGCAGATGCATAATGAGGGCAATTACATCGTCTCGCTGGGGAATTTCTGCCGCTGGCTTGGCACCCAGGCGGAAGAGCTGGGCGTCGAGATCTATCCGGGCTTTGCCGCCGCCGAGGTGGTCTATGACGAGAACGGCGCCGTGAAGGGTGTCGCCACCGGCGATATGGGTATCGGCAAGGACGGCGAGCACACCGCCAATTACACACGTGGCGTCGAGCTGCATGGTAAGCAGACCATCTTCGCCGAAGGCTGCCGCGGCTCGTTGACCAAGACCCTGTTCGAGAAATTCAATCTGCGCGATGGCGTCGATCCGCAGACCTTCGGCATCGGCATCAAGGAATTGTGGGAAATCGATCCGGCCAAGCACAGCCCGGGCAAGATCATCCACACCACCGGCTGGCCGATGGACAGCAAGACCTATGGCGGTTCCTTCCTCTATCACCTGGAGAACAACCAGGTGGCGGTCGGTTTCGTGGTCGGCCTCGATTACGAGAATCCGCATCTCTCGCCCTTCGAGGAATTCCAGCGCTTCAAGCAGCATCCGGATATCCGCCCCTATTTCGAGAGCGGCCGGCGCATCGCCTATGGCGCCCGCGCCATCAATGAAGGCGGCTTCCAGTCGATCCCCAAGCTGACCTTCCCGGGCGGCGTGCTGATCGGCTGCACCGCCGGCTTCCTCAACGTGCCGAAGATCAAAGGCACGCATACGGCAATGAAATCCGGCATGACGGCGGCGGAGGCGGTGTTCGACGCCCTGGTCTCCGGCGCGGCGGCGGACAAAGCGATCGAAGTGACGGCCTATCCGGAAAAGCTGAAGAAGAGCTGGGTGTGGGAAGAGCTCTACAAGGTGCGGAATATCCGCCCGAGCTTCCACAAGGGCTTCCTGTTCGGCCTGCTGTATTCCGCCTTCGACACCTATATCCTTAAGGGCAACGCCCCCTGGACCTTCCATCACAAGGCGGACAATCTCCAGCTCAAGAAAGCCTCGGAGATGCCGAAGATCGTCTATCCGAAGCCTGACAACGTGGTCAGTTTCGATCGCCTGTCCTCGGTCTTCCTGTCCGGCACCAATCATGAGGAAAACCAGCCGGCGCATCTCACCTTGAAGAACAAGGATGTGCCGATCCAGGTCAACCTGGCGCTGTATGATGCGCCCGAGCAGCGCTATTGCCCGGCCGGGGTCTATGAAATTGTCCGCGACAATGACGGCAGCAACCCCCGGCTGCAGATCAATGCGCAGAACTGCGTCCACTGCAAAACCTGCGACATCAAGGACCCGACCCAGAATATCAACTGGGTCGTGCCGGAAGGGTCGGGCGGACCGAATTATCCAAACATGTAAGCCGGTTGGGCGCCCCCGACGGGGCCGCGCACGGTCCTGCGAGCGCCCGGCGGCATGCTATCCAAAGCCGCCGGTTCCTGCTAAGAGTGGGTGTCGAGAGACACCCACTTTTTGTTTGGTGATAATGGCTTCCTCCCAGCCCCGGCTTTCGCTTTCCACCTTGCCCCGCCGCCACCGTCCGTTCCATCGCCTGGCGACCGGCCTCCTGACGATCCTTCTGGCCACCGCGCCGGTCCTGCCCGAATTGACCGCCCCGGCGGCGGCGGATGCCAAATCGGTGGCGCGCTGGACCGTGTCCGGCGCCTTCCTCGCCGGCATGAATGCCAAGGAGCGTGGCGATATGACGACGGCGGCGGATCTGCTGCCGATCGCCCTCAAGGCGAGCCCCGGCGATGTCGGGCTGGTCCAGGCCACCATGGTCGCGCTGATCAGCGCCGGCCGGGTTGATGAGGGGATCAAGCTGTCGCGGCAATTGACGGCGACGACGCCTGCGCTGAAAAACGCTGCGCCGCTCGCCCTGATCCTGCTGATCATGGGTGAGATCAAGGACGGCAAATACGATCAGGCGCTGGATCTCGCGCGCCAGCTCCCCGATCAGCAAGTCGGCAAATATGCCGGGCCGATGCTCCGGGCCTGGCTGGTCGCGGGCAGCAAGAAGCAGATCGCGCCCGCCGTGAAGGAACTGGAACCGCTGCAGGCGATCGACGGCTTCGCGCCTTTCGCTCTCATGCAGCGCGGCGCCATCGAGGACTTCCTGCAGAAGCCGGAAGACGCGCAGAAGAGCTATCAAGCCGCGGCGGATGCCGCCAGCGAGCTGCCGACCCTGCTGGTGCAGATGTATGGCAACCTGCTGCAGCGTCGTGGCGACAAGACCACTCTGCAGCAATTGCTGGAGCGTTTCGGTTCGGAAAACAGCGGCCGCAACGATTCGGTCGCCGAGCCGCTGATGAGGACCCTGACGCAGGATGTCAAACCGAAGCCGATCATCACCTCGGCCAGGGACGGCATCGCCGAAGTGCTCGCCGCCATGACCCTGCTGCTGCTGCAGGAGAACATCACCAATGAAGGCCTGCTGTTCGGTCAGCTCAGCCTCGATCTCAAGCCCGATCTCGATATGTCGCGGATGGTGATCGGCGACATCTACCGCCGCACCGATCATCTGGACGAGGCGCTGGCGATCTACCGCACGGTGCCGACGGGTTCGATCTATCGCTGGTCGGCCGAATTGTCGGTCGCCGAATGCCTGCGGCGCCAGGACAAGATCGACGAGGCGGAGAAGCTGCTGCGCGAAATGGCGGCCAGTGACAAGAAGAATGTCGAGGCGCCGGTCCTGCTTGGCGATCTGCTGCGCGGCGCCAACAAATTCGAGCCGGCGGCGGCAGCCTATACGATGGCAATCGAGCGCGTCGGCCAGCCGACGCCCGACGACTGGTCGATTTTCTATTTCCGCGGCACGACCTACGAACGGGCCAAGCAATGGCCGAAGGCCGAGGCCGATTTCAAGAAGGCGCTGGAGCTGTCGCCGGATCAGCCTTACGTGCTGAACTATCTCGCCTATAGCTGGGTGGAACGGCGCGAGCATCTCGATCAGGCGCTGAAGATGCTGGAAAGCGCGGTCAATCAGCGGCCCGACGAAGGCTTCATCGTCGACAGCTTAGGCTGGGCGCATTATCAGCTCGGCCATTATCAGGACGCCGTCAAATATCTCGAGAAGGCGGTCGCGCTTTCGCCCCAGGATCCGACCCTGAACGATCATCTGGGCGATGCCTATTGGCGCGCCGGCCGGCATAACGAGGCACGCTTCCAGTGGAGCCGGGCCCTGAGCTTCAAGCCCGAGGACGATCAGGTGAAGGTGATCGAGGCCAAGATCCGGGACGGCCTGCCAGCCCCGGATAAGACCAAGGACGGCGCCGGCGAAACAAAGAGCGGAAGCGACGGCAAAGACGGCAGCGGCGGCAATAATGGCGCCGCCGTCAACCAGAATGCCGGCTGAGCGGCGCGGCGCTTAATCCAGTCAGGGTGGGAAATCAGTGTCTCTTTCACAGGCACCGGCCGCGACGCATCTGGCGCGGGCCAAGATCAATCTCTATCTGCAGGTGACGGGCAAGCGGGCGGATGGGTTCCATCTGCTCGACAGCCTGATCGTCTTCGCCGACACCGGCGACCGCCTGTCGATCGCGCCGGCGGCGGATATCTCGCTCGACGTCGATGGTCCCTTCGCTGCGGGCCTCGCGGGCGAGGCGGATAATCTGGTGCTGCGGGCCGCCCGCAATCTCGCGGCGGCGGCCGGCATCGCCGACGGGGCGGCGATCCGCCTGACCAAGAACCTGCCGATCGCCTCGGGCATCGGCGGCGGCTCCGCCGATGCCGCTGCCGCCATGCATGCGCTGGCGAAACTGTGGCAGGTCGATCTGCCGAGGGCGGAACTGCAGCGCCTTGCCTTGTCCCTCGGCGCCGATGTGCCGGTCTGCCTCGACGGCTGCCCCAGCTTCGTCGGCGGGATCGGCGAGGAAATCGTGCCGGCGGGCGGCTTGCCGCCGGCCTGGTTGTTGCTGGTCAATCCCCGCGTGCCGACGCCAACCCCCCAGGTCTTCAAGGCGCGGCAGGGCGATTTCTCGCCCGCGGGACGCTGGACAACGCCGCCACGCGATGCGGTGGAGCTGGCCAGTCTGCTGGCCGCGCGGCGGAACGACCTGACCGAGGCGGCGATCAGCGTCGCCCCGGTGATCCGCGACGTCCTGGCGGCGATCGAGGCGACGGATGCCTGCCTGCTCTCGCGCCTCTCGGGAAGTGGCGCCACCTGTTTCGGCCTCTATGCCGATGCCGAAGCCGCCGAGGCCGCCGGCCGGGAAATCGCCCGCCGTCACGGCGATTGGTGGCAGGTGGCGGCGCCCATCGCCGGCGCCTGATCGAGCCCCGAGGGCCGGGCAGCCGGCCGTGGGACCCAGGCCGGGCAGCGGCAAAAAACAATCATCCGAGACCGCTGGTCAGGGTTGCAGTTCGGCGGGCTTTTGCTATGTTACGGCCCGTTTCGCCGGGCGGACTCCCGCCGGCAGATTGGGGCGTAGCCAAGCGGTAAGGCAGCGGTTTTTGGTACCGCCATTCCCAGGTTCGATCCCTGGCGCCCCAGCCAACAGACTTAAACTCGACATTTACAATAGGCTGAGTTGGTTGATATGTCGCGACTAGTACATATTACTAGTCCACATCGATAGCTGTGCTGGTGGCGCTGCTTCCTCGTCATGAAAATCTAAGGCGTATTTGGTTGTGGCGGAAACTGGCCACTCCGTCATCTGGCTAAAAGCACGCTGCCATTCCCGCGCCTCATCAGGCAACATAGCGTCCGGCACCCATAGCTACTGATCATGCTGAGGTCCTCCCTAATGCTACTAGAGTTACACGAACAGCTCGTTGGACCCTATTCTTGTAGCGCCGTATGAGCCTTGTGGTGGCGCTTTAGAACCCGACGAACTGCACCTGCAGGAACTCCATCTCTTCCGACTTACAGTCTGAGAGCGCTCGGTCCTTAGGTAGGTTCTTTGGGGGCGGCTCATAGCTTTGTATGAGTACGGAATTCTGTCTGCGCTTAGGCATCAATGCGTGAATTCATGTAAGCATGATCATCTTAGGACTATCAACGAATCGACTGACTATGCTTGCTTCTAGGGTATGGTGTATCAACCGGGAAGCTTTACTAAGAATTTCGCCTGGCACGGCAAGGGCTTTCGTAAGCTGCATTCTGCGATCAGAGTCGGATTCAAGAATCAGTTGCTCGCTGTGTCGCGTGAAGATTGGCGCAAAAACTCTGGGCTCAATGCTGGAGAGTTCTATATCGCGGCGAACTTTTTCCTGTGCAATGTGATCATTGCCGGAAAGAACGTCATTCCCATCGATGAGTTAGTGGTCCAAGCAGTCACAAGGGATCATTCAGCCGTATTTGATCGCCTTGCGCTGTTTGCGTTCAACCTCAGTGTGGGTGGAAATCGCATCGGCGCTAATAACGGGATGAGCTTCCCTTCACTTTGGGCCAAAGAGTTCGTGTGCCAGCAGTTGTGGCAGTTCAATAAGTGGGACGCTGGCGCACTGGATGCCAATAAAATGGATGTGTTCTTGCGTACGCGCATTGCCGGTCCTGGACGCATCAAATGCCGAATGAACTATCGACACTTTTATGAACTAGCCCAGTATCTTCCTACGCCACATCGCTGGATCAACAGTGATGCAGTGACGTGGGCGGCACCTGCTTTGTTCCTGGCTTGGGACCGGCGAGTGTTAACTACAGGTGGGGCAATCACACCTCGGTCCTTACTTGCCACATCGAAGACCGAGGAGGATCATAAGCTGCTGGGCATGGCCTGGGCTGATTTTGAGAATTTGGCGGTGCCAATTGCGGCAGAATATATTGCCGCTTCAGGGATCGGTCGACTCACTGCCCATACGGCAGCTACGACTAGCGCGCCTTCCCCACTTCCTGCGTCAAAGCCAATCAAGTCAGTCGATCCTGAAGATTTAATGTGGTTGACGGATGCAGCGTCGCAAGCAGCTGTGGAGCGGGAACATAGGAGGCGCCTCACTCAGAAACGTGACCAAGTCTTGGCCGCGAAGCTCAAGGACCTCTACGAGCACACCTGCATGGCATGCAAGGCGCAGCTCATCGTTGAATTGAGTCCGTTGCGACACTATGCCGAGGCAGCTCATATTCGGCCACTTGGGAACCCCCATAAAGGTCCAGATGTGGCGGCAAACATGATCGTCCTGTGTCCGAACCACCATCTACAATTTGATCGGGGTGTCCTCTCTCTACGAATGGCAGGCAGCACACCAGTATTCTCGTCTCGCATCCCCAAAGACCCAATCCACGACAAGCTGGTTCCACTTCGGGCAAAACATACGCTCGACCCTAGTCATATTAGCTGGCACCAAGCCTGGGCCATGTCTGTCGCGAAGAACTGATCACAACGGCACTGATGATTTAAGCAAGTGGCAAGGCCAAGTCGCTTGCAGACAACGGCTATGCTTAGGCGCCGCTACCCCGATAGGTAGTTACCTCATGGGCAAGAGGAGTTTTACAATCTAAGAGAGAAATATATTTATAATACTCCTCCAATGGTTATTTTTTGGGCTTTACTGGTCTTGCTAGATATGGTGATATGGTCTCGAATTGTTCACGTCTAAAGACACAACTGAGGGATCGCCTATGTCTCCCGCTTCAGCGAACTTGCTTGAATGCGCAGGTAAAGAGAAGTTCACGACAATTCTCGCGGATCCACCCTGGCAGTTCCAAAACCGCACCGGGAAAATGGCCCCCGAGCACAAGCGCTTGAACCGATATCCGACGATGACGTTGAATGACATCAAGCAGCTTCCGCTTGGTCAGATCACGACGCCGACAGCCCATCTGTATCTATGGGTTCCCAACGCGCTATTGCCTGAAGGGTTAGCCGTCATGCAGGCATGGGGGTTCTCGTATAAGAGCAATGTTGTCTGGCACAAGCTCCGGAAGGATGGCGGCAGCGACGGCCGTGGGGTTGGGTTCTATTTCCGTAACGTGACCGAGCTACTGCTATTCGGAGTAAAAGGAAAAAACGCCCGAACCAGGGATGCAGGCCGAACTCAGGTCAATTATCTTGGGACCCGTAAGCGGGAACATAGTCGCAAGCCTGATGAGCAATATGACCTCATCGAGGCGTGCTCGCATGGCCCATATCTAGAGCTGTTTGCGCGTGGGACGCGGCCCAATTGGACTATCTGGGGCAATCAAGCCGATGACAACTATGAGCCGACCTGGAAGACGTATGCCCACCATTCGCAGGCACAGAGGGTAGCGGCGGAATAAGAGGTCACGCTTCCTGAGCGGCAGCCTCTTCTTCCTCCTCAACTTCTACCAGCTGTTTCATATATTCCTCGGTTTGATCGAAGGTGACGATGCTGTCTGGAAGGCCGATCAGAACCAGAGGACAAGGGTTTCCCACGCCCCGGTGAACTCGGTCTTCGAGCTTTTTCCAATGTGTCGTGGCAGCGCCAAACTTATTGCTGACAAAGTTGTCAACCCAGGCATCACGGAAGCTGATTAGACCGCGTTCAACCCGTTTCGCCACTGCTATCCGCTGCTTCGGGGTCGGAACGACCAATAGCTTTGCTAGATCATCAAATGATGCGATCTGCTTCTCTTCGGCAAAGCGCCCAATGAGCGCGCGCATGTTGTTCTGAAGGGAAGAGCCCCGTGTCACAATGATGCCTACCGAAATCGCTCCCTCGGCATGCAGCCGCTTGAAGTTTTCAAGATCGCGGTCAAAGAACGGGTCTTTGTTATTCCACTCAATTTCTAGAGCGATGAGCTTATTATCAGGAAAAGATCGGACGTGGTCGACTTCGTGGCTGATTGACTCTCTCGGGATGTCATTGATGGTTTTCTCGATCTTGAAGATAGCCTTCTTCCAGTTCTTCGTTGCGAGCGCCTTTCGAAGACGCTGAGTACCTTTAGTTTCACCACCTCCCGATCCGACGATCTCCTCAATCGGAATCGTGAGTGCATTCAGGACCTCTTCAAGCTCGCCAAGCGCTTCTTTGAAATCTACGGTCAGGATCGCCCAAGCATGCGACTGACCGACGATCTCAAATCCCTTATCGCGGAGTTTCTGAAGGGGCTCTGGCATGGTCTTTCCGATCCAATGGCCTTGATAATTGTGGATCTTGTACACGGGGGCTCGATTCGTCCCATATGGTAAATGGGAAAAATCTTCGACGCGCCGAATGTACATGCACGTCTTGCCCTTAAACACATCATATTGACTGCTGCACGCCTTTGCTACACAAACAGTGGTAAGGCGACGCTAAGTTATTAATAAGTTTGATCTAATAGGCGGGGTGCTGCGTCCCCTGGCGCCCCAGCCATCCCTGCCTTCGCCAATAGCTGAGACAAGGTCGCGGAGACGAGGCCACTGCGGAATGCAGTGTTGATGCACGGCCCCTTCTCAACTCGCTTCGCCAACACCCTCCCGCATTTCCTGCGCCTGTTATTTCTCGTGCAGAATCCACACGCCACCCCAGTTATCCGGCGGCGGTGTAGTCTCGAGCTGGGCGATCCGTTGCAGAAAGGTCCGGCTCGGGCCGTCGCCGGGCACGATTTCGAGCGCTGCCGAGAAGGCGGCTGCGGCCGCCTGCCAGGACCGCTCGCGATAGGCCGCCAGCCCCTTGGCGAAATGCTGTGCCATTTCCTGAACCGGGGCCGGTACTTCGCTCTTGCGGCCCAATACCTCGAAGATGCGTTCGGGTTCCTGCTTGCCTTCGACCCGCAGCGAGTCGATTTCGCGAAACTCCAAGACAGCGTCCGCCAGTGCCGCCGTCCGGGCGCTGACCAGGAAATGTGTGCCATAGATCTTGTTGACGGTCTCCAGGCGCGCGGCGAGGTTCACCGTGTCGCCCATGACGGTGTAGTTCATCGTCAGATCAGAGCCGATATTGCCGACGACCACTTCACCGGTCGCCACGCCGATGCGGACATCGATCCGCAAGATGTCGCGGCGAAAGCCCGTGAGGTCGGGGAGTTCGGCTCGGAAGACCTGGAGCGCGGCGAGTTGCTCAAGGCCGGCAATACAGGCCAGGCCGGCATGATCTTCCGGCAAGCAGAAAGGCGGCCCCCAGAAGGCCATGATGGCATCGCCGATATATTTGTCGACAATGCCCTGATTGCGCCGCACCGGTTGCGACATCAGCGCCAGATAGCGGTTGACGATGCGCACCATGCCGACCGGCGTCATGCCCTCGCTCAAACCGGTGAAGCCTTGCATGTCGGAGAAGAAGATCGTCATCTCGCGCCGGTCGCCGGTACCACCGAGCCGCTCAGGTGCATCGATCAGCCCCTCGACGATGCGCGGATCCAGATAGCGGCCGAACGTCTCGCGGATCCGCGCCTTGGCACGCAGATCGCGCACCATGTTGTTGAAGCCGACCGTGAGGTCGCCCACCTCGTCGCGGGAGGTCACGGGAACCTCAGTGTCGAGATGCCCTGCCTGAACCTGCAATGTCCCCTGCAAGAGCCGGCGCAGCGGACGCACCAGATCCAGGATGAGGACGATCGCGGCAGCGACACCCAGTGCAAGGGCGAGGGCCAGGAGCGCCAAGCCGATCCTGACGGAGATATCCTGGGCCTGGATCGCCGTGGTACTGGCGTGATCGAGCAGGTCCCGCATCTCCTGGCGGGCGACTTCCGCCTGATCGTTGAGAATATCGCGCTGCTGATCCAATTGCCTGAACTGGTAATCGATTTCCGCCTGGTCATGCCGCTCGGTGGCGCGTTCCAGCGCAACGACGACAACTTGATATGCCACATGCTGCTTCTGGAGAAACTCAAGCCTGGTGTCGAGGCGCGCCAAGGTGGGGCCGTTCTCGAAAACGGAAGGGTCATTGACGGCTAGCCGGATCAGCCGACGTGATTCATCCAGCTCGATATCGGTTTGTCGCGCCTTGTCGGCGACGCCTTGCTTCAACCGAGCCTCGGCGTCGGGATCGCCGGCTGCGATTTGCTGGACGAGCAGAAGCCGTCGTTCAAGAAGCCCTTCCTCCATGAGGCGAATATTGGCGCGCGCCAGAGCGACATAGGCCGGGACATAAATCCCGTGCACCTCTTCGATCAGCGACTGAACGCGATGGGAGCTTCGTGCATTGATCCAGGAGGCTGAGCCGACGAGGATCACCAGCACGACGACGATGCCCCCGATCTTGAACCCCACACCGATTTTCATGGCTTCCCCAAGGTAGGAGATGTCACCGGGCAGACAGGACCGGATACCTTTTGCGCAGCCGTTTTCGGATCAACAGGTTCGCTAGGTTATTGCATTGCAGGGGACGGGTCGAGAGGCGACCGGATAGAGGCGAGATCGGTAGCATCAGATGCCGGATGTCCCCAGGAAGCCGGCCAATCTTCCGCCGTCGCCTCCTGCTGCTGCCGGATCCGTGCCGAGAGCCGTTTCAATCGAGATATTGCGCGACGTCGACGTCGTCGATCTGCTCGGGCATGAGGAAGCGGTCGGCATAAATGCGGTAGATGCCGGAGCGCAGGAAGAGATCGAAGAGATCGGGGTCGATGTGATTGTCCCGCTTCATCGCCTGCATGATGCGGATCGATTCCGAGAGGGTCTTCGGTTGTTTATAAGGCCGGTCCGCCGCGGTCAGGGCCTCGAAGATATCGGCGATGCCCATCATGCGGGCAAGCCAGGACATCTGATTGCGTTTCAGGCCTTTCGGATAGCCCGTACCATCCATCTTCTCGTGATGCCCGCCGGCGATCTCCGACACATTGCGCAGATGCTTCGGGAAAGGCAGGGCTTCCAGCATCTGGATCGTCAGCACGATATGGTCGTTGACGATCTTGCGGTCCTCGGCATTGAGGGTGCCGCGCCGGATCGCCAGATTGTCCAGTTCCTCGGCATCGATCAGTGGACGTTGTTGATTGCCTTGATACCAGGTCTCGCCGGCGATGCGGCGGAGTTCCGCGATATCGGCATCGGCCATGAATTCGCAACCGATATTGGACTTGGCGAGGAAATCGGCGACCCGTGCGAGGCCGGCGCAGCGGGCATCGCGCGCCGCTTCAGCTTCCGCCTTGTCCCGGCCGTCGAGCTGGGCGCGCAGGCAGGCGATCTCGGCGTCGCGGCGCAGGACCTCGATGCGGGTCTGCACTTCGTGGATGCGATCGTGGATCTTTTCCAGTTTGGTGGCCTTGTCGAGGATATGGACCGGCGTCGTCACCTTGCCGACATCATGCAGTCCGCCCGCCACCTTCAATTCGTACCATTGCGCCTCGCTGAGACCGAAATCGGCGAACAGCCCCTCGGTCTCGTCGCAGGCCGCCTGGGCCAGCATCTCGGTCAGCACCGGCACGCGCTGGCAATGGCCGCCGGTATAAGGTGATTTCGCGTCGATCGCCTGGGCCATCATGGTGATGAAAGCGTCGAACAGCGCGCGTTGTTCGCAGATGAGGCGGTTATTCTCGAGCGCGATCGTGGCCTGGCTCGCCAGGGCTTCGACCAGGGACACGAGGTTCTGGTCGAAGGCGATGAAACGCCGGGCTGCCGGATCGGCGTTCCGCTGCCGGTTATGGGCATTGATCAATTGCAGGATGCCAATGACCTCGTCCTCATTCGTCTTGAGCGGAACGGTCAGGAAGCTCTGCGAGCGATATCCGGTCCGGGCGTCGAAGGCCTGGGTGCCGGAGAAGTCGAATTCATCAGCCGCGTCATAGGCATCGGCAATATTCACCGGGCGCCCGGACAAAGCGGCGAAGGTGGCGACATTGTTGCGGTTGGGCGTCCCATCGGCGTGATAGAGGGGCAGGGGCGCGAAGACCGCCGGCTGATCGGTGCTGCCGCTGAGCGAGAGGCCGAGCGTATCATTGTGGATCAGCTTGAAATGCAGCTCGTCGCCCACGCGCAGATAAAGCGTTCCGGCATCGGCATGGGTCAGGTCCTTGGCGCCTAGCAGGATGCGTTCCAGGAGCCGGGTGTGATTACGCTCGGAGGAAAGGGCGAGGCCCAGTTCGATCAACTGCGTCAGCGCCTTGTCACGCGCAGCGGCGGCCTCGGTATCGGGCTCGTGGAAGGATGCCCGCAGAGAAGATGCGCGGTGGCTTGTTCGAGCGGTCATGGCTGAAGCGTCGATTCCAGATACTGGCTGGCCCGGCTGGAGAGGGCACAGGTCGTGGCCATTGCTATCGCCAGCGCATCCGTCACGTCCAATCTGGTGAGGGTCGTTTTGCCGGGTTCCATGTCGCACCTTCCTCCTGGAGGAAGTGTTGCCGATGGCTGGTTAATTTGACCTTAAGCAGATCTTTAGGATTTTAGTGATCTCGCGCACAGAATGTGCGGTTAATGAGTGTGTGGTTAATAGGTGCGCGATTCATGATTTGGGCGGTGTTGCGGCGCGGCCATCTCAGGCGGGCGTTTCCGCCGGTGCTTCCGGCCACTGGAGGCGGGCCGCGTCGGCCGTCTCGTTCTCATCAGACGCCGGTGAATCTCCGGGCAGGTGCGAGACGCCCTTCAGCCAATCATCTGCGACCTGGCGTCCGACATAGTGGAGCCGGCTGATGAAGGCCCAGTCCGGGGTGAGTTTACTGGCATCGCCCAATTGCCGCATGACATCCTCGGCCGCCACGGTATGCAGCCGCAACGCCGCGAGGCGGGCGCCCAGCCGACCCGGTTGCAGGTCATCGCCGCCCGGCTGCCGGCGCAGCCAGTCCAGCAGGCGCAACTCGGCATTGAGCGGCGCGTTGAAGACGACGCGGTTGAGGCGGCTGCGGATACCGCCGGCGGTCATGGGTACGGCCTCGTCATGGGTGGGATCGATCCGCACCAGCAGGATCTCCGGCGTCATCGCCTCGCCGAGTGCGCGGTCGATCAACGGCAGGAGCGGCGGATTGGCGCTGTAGCCGCCATCCCAGTAATAGCCGTCATCGAGGCGGATCGCCTGATTGATCGCCGGCAGGCAAGCCGAGGCGAGAACCGCATCGACGCTGAGATCGGCATTGGTGAAAAGCCGCATCGCGCCGCTTTCCAGGCGGGTCGCTGCGATGAACAGGCGGATCGTGTCGTCGCGCCGCAGGAGATCGAAATCCACCAAGTCGAGAAGGATCTGGCGCAAGGGATCGATGCCGAAGGGATTGAACTGATAGGGCGAGACGAAGCGCGTGAAGAGATCGAGCAGCAGATGACCGGGCGACCAGTCGCTGCGCCAGTTCGGCGCCAGGCGCTCCAGCGGCGATGGTTGCAGGGGGCTGATCTGCGCCAGATCGGCGACACGTTGCCAGAGCTGCAGCAGCATCCGGCGCGCGCCGTCGCGGCCATCCTGCGCATAGCCGACCGCCAGCGCCACGGCATTGATCGCGCCGGCGCTGGCGCCGCTGATCGCGTCGATCGCGAGATCCGGTTCTTCCAGCAGGCGATCGAGCACGCCCCAGGTGAAGGCGCCATGCGCCCCGCCGCCTTGCAGCGCGAGCGCGAGCGCTGACGAGTGACGCGGCGATGCCGGTCCGGCCGGTGTGTCGGTGCGGGCACGCAATATGTCGGCGAGCTTTTCGGCGCCGCCGATTTCCGGCGTCGCCGTCTGCACGCGATGAAGGGCGGTGGCGGAACGCTGCGGCGCGAGATCGGTGGGAAAGGTCAAGCTGGCGGTCAGCGGATGCCGCAATCCCACCGGTGTCTCCCGGGACATCGTTTTCGTGGGCATTGCGTTCCCAGACATTGCACTCCCGGGCATCGCAGCTCGCGGGTTGGACTCGGCATCAATGATGGGCGGCGTCCCGGACGGTACTGGTCGCGCAGGAATCCTCGCCGCCGATGCCGTTGGCCGGCGCCAGGAGAGGATCGCGTCAAGCAGGGATGCAAGGCCCGGACGTGCAGGCCTTGCATCCCAAGATCGATGACGCCGCAGATATGGTGGCTTGCGTTGCATTGCAGCATTAACATTTATGAATGAAATCGAGGTTATCAATCCTGAATTTTTGCAACGCAGCAAAAATTTTTGTGACAGGCCAATTGGCTGCGGAAGCGGCAATAGGAATGACTGCTGCTGTCATCGATGACAGTGAGGTTGCCGGTAATGATACCTGTCCGACATTTCCGCCGCTGCAGGCGCAGAGATCTTGCGGTCCGACAATCTGATGTCAGGACAATTTCATAACACGTCAGGGACTGTATCGAGGCAACCCGCCGGAACAACCGTGGCGGCCCTTGTCGCCGGTCGAGTGGCTGGCGCGCTCTCCGCTTCGATCACAGTGCGTGCAAACGAGACGCGACTTCCTTTGCTCAGCTTATGCCATCGACGGCGCAAGGCCGGCGGCGGCCGATAAGAACGACCATGCGTTGACAGCATGAGATCCGGCGCCGGAACGGTGGCGCCCGGCCAACTGGGAGGATGACAACATGCGTAAACATTTCGCTTTGGCCTTGGCCGTTGTGACCGGCCTCGCTTACGGCGGCATGACCGGCGGGAAACCGGCGGCGGCCGACACGATCAAGATCGCCCATTCGACCTGGGTCGGCTACGGCCCGCTTTATATCGCCCGTGACAAGGGCTTCTTCGCCAAGAACGGAGTCGATGTCGAACTTGTGGTGATGGAAGATCCGAAGGAACGCTTTCCGACCCTGATGGCGGATCAGATTCAGATGATCGCCAGCACCGTCGATACCGCCTTGCTCTATATGAAGCGTCCGGACGATTTCCAATATGTCGTGGCGATCGACGATTCCGACGGCGGTGACGGGATCGTCGCCAACAAGGACATCAAGACGATCGCCGATCTCAAGGGCAAGCAGGTGGCGGTCAGCGAGGGATCGGTCTCGGAATTCTACCTGAACGTCCTGTTGGGGCGGGCGGGCATCAAGGAATCCGACCTCAACGTGGTCAATATGACGGCGGCCGATGCCGGCGGCGCCTTCGTCGGCAAACGGGTCGACGCGGCCGTCACCTGGGAGCCCTGGCTGAGCCGGGGCAAGGCAACCGATTTCGGCCATCTGCTGGTCGACAGCTCGACCACGCCGGGCCTGATCACCGATGCCATCATCGTCAAGACCGACTGGATGAAGGCGCATGAGAAAGAGGTCGCCGCCATCGTCAAATCCTGGAACGAGGCGGTCGATTACTACCGCGCTCATCCCGATGATTCGATCGAGATCATGGCCAAGGGCGTCGGCGGCTGGCTGAAGGATCCCAAGGACTTCAAGGATACGCTGAGCGGAATCAAGTTCTACGGCGCCGACGATAACAAGGCCTTCTTCGGCACCAAGGACAAGCCGGGGCCGCTGTCCAATACCGTCCAGGAGGCGATCAATATCTGGTCGGAACGCGGCAAGCTGCAGGTGAAGCCGACGCCGGCCGATCTCATCAATTACAGCTTCGTCAATCAGTAATGACGATGTTCGACGCTTACACGGCGCCGAAGAAGGAAATCCCGCGCCGCGTTTACCTCACGGTAAGCGCGGCGGTGGGGTTTCTGCTGCTGGCCCTGTGGTGCATCCTGGCCTATGGCGGCCTGGTGCGCGCCGATTTCCTGCCGACACCGATCGCCGTCATCCAGGCTGGGATCGATGGTGTCAGCGATCGATCTCTCTTCGTCGATACCGGCGTCAGCCTTGGCGAGATCATGTCCGGTTTCGTGCTGGCCTCGATCTTCGCCGTGCCGCTCGGCATCTTGATGGGCAGTTTCAAGATCGTCGAGGCGGCGATCGAACCGGTCACCAATTTCGTGCGCTATCTGCCGGTCTCGGCGCTGATTCCGCTGCTGATCCTGTGGGTCGGCATCGGCATGGTGGAGAAGGTCGCGGTCATCTTCATCGGCACCTTCTTCCAGCAACTGATCCTGATCGCCGATGTCTCGCGTAATGTCTCCCATGACCTGCTCGATGTTTCCTATACGTTGGGCGCCAGCCGACGGCAGGTCATCACCAAGGTCCTCATTCCGGCGACCCTGCCGGGGGTGATGGATGCCCTGCGCGTGACCCTGGGCTGGGCCTGGACCTATCTGGTGGTGGCGGAACTGGTCGCCGCCAATAAGGGCCTCGGCTATTTCATCCTGAATTCCATGCGGGGTCTCTTCACCGACCGCATCTTTCTCGGCATTGCCGTCATCGGACTCCTGGGCCTTATCAGCGATCAGATCTTCAAGCTGCTGCGCAATCGCCTGCTGCCCTGGACCGTGCAGAATTGAGGGAACCGAATATGGGGAAAATTCAGGCGGCGAAGCTGGAGATCGAGAACGTCTCGCTGCGCTTCGTGCCGAAACGCGGCAATCCCGTCACCGCGCTCGACGGCATTTCGCTCGATGTCGCGGAGAACGAGTTCGCCGTCATCGTCGGCCCGTCCGGCTGCGGCAAGTCGAGCCTCCTGCGCCTCGTGGCGGGCCTCAACAAACAGACCAGCGGGCGCATCGATCTCGACGGCCAGGCGGTGACCCGCCCCGGCAAGGATCGCGGCATGGTGTTCCAATCCTACACGCTGTTCCCGTGGCTCACGGTGCAGA
Organism: uncultured Rhodospirillaceae bacterium; assembly: GCA_964406155.1. Lineage (GTDB taxonomy): Bacteria > Pseudomonadota > Alphaproteobacteria > Dongiales > Dongiaceae > Dongia_B. The sequence goes on from CAYOQR010000014.1 coordinate 67,233, forward strand.
AGAACGTCGAATTCGGATTGGAGCTGGCCGGCAGGCCGGCGGCGGAGCGGACGGCCATCGCCCGGCGGTTCATCGGCGAGGTCGGACTGGAAGGCTTCGAGCAGGCTTATCCGAAGCAGCTCTCGGGCGGCATGATGCAGCGCGTGGCTTTGGCCCGCGCCTTGGCAAACGATCCGGAAATCCTGCTGATGGACGAACCCTTCGGCGCCCTCGACAGCCAGACCCGCTCCCTGATGCAGGAATTGCTGCTGGAAATCTGGGAGAATGCGAAGAAGACGGTGCTCTTCATCACCCACGATATCGACGAGGCGATCCTGCTGGGCGACCGGGTCTATGTGATGACGGCGCGGCCGGGGCGGATCAAGGAAATGATCGAGATCGATATTCCGCGGCCCCGCTCGGTCGATCTGCTGACATCGCCGGCCTTCATTGCCTTGAAGCGGCGCATCATGGGATTGATCCACGACGAGGCCGTGCGGGCATTGGCCTGACGGGGGGACGTGCGGCGGGCAATGCGGGTGAGAACCGGCATGCCATGAAACCGTGCCCAGAAGACGCGCCTAGTAAGACCGCGCCCGGTAAAGCCGCACCCGGTAAAGCCGCACCCGGTGGGACAGCCCCTTTGGGGAGAGGAGCCGGGAATTCACGGCCCACCGGGCGCGGTCGCCGTCTCCCGGACCTGCGCTTTCCGGGGCGGCCTGCAGCCGGCGTGCGTCTGCGCCGGCCGCAACGTGTCTGCCGGGCTTTCTCAGCCCTGAGGCTTTCTCAGCCCTGAGGCTTTCTCAACCTTGATAGCCGCTGAGCGCCTTTTCCAGGTCGCTGCGCTGCTCGCAGCCCGAGGGGCAGAGCTTGCGCAGGACCTCGAGCTGCTGCTTGGCGAGATCCGGCCGCTTCATCTGCAGATAGAGCTCGCCCAGATATTCGTTGGCATCGATGTGATTGGGCTGCAGGGCCAGGGCCTTCTTGTAGGCATCGAGCGATTCCGTGTACTGGCCGAGCTTGCGGTAGCTGAAGCCCAGTTCGTTCAGGGCATCGGGGTTGCGGGGATTGCTGGACAGGCTCTGCTGCAGCAGCGGGATCGCCGAGGTGTAATCGCCGGCATTGATCTTCGTCAGGGCGGCGTTATAGGTGGTGCTGGCGGAGGATGGTGCGGAACTGGATGAGGAACTGCTGTCGGACGAGCTGCTCGAGCCGAAGGCCCAGGCGGCACCGGAGGTCATCAAGGCCAGGCCGGCGGTGACGGCGGCCACGGCCAGGCCAGCGGTCAGATAGTGCATCGGTCGCATCATTTGGACTTTCCTCCGTGAGCATGAACGGTATCTGGGGATCGGGACCTCAATTCCAGGCCCTCGGGATTAGACTGGGCGGCGCAGCCGAATATTCCCGCCGGCCGCAGCTACCCCGTCCCGGCATCCCCCTCGTTTCGAGCCCCTCCGCCAGACATCATGGTCAATCGAGAAGACGGGCTGGTCACGGGTTTTATTCCCCTTCCGGGAGCCGGTGCGTCGACAGCATGCGGCGCAGGATATCGTCATGCCGAACCCAATGATGGTAAAGGGCGGCGGCGATATGCAAGGCGAGCAAGGCGAGCAGGGCCCGGGCCGACCAGTAATGGCAGGCGGCCAGGAACAGATAGGTATGCTTGTCCGGCGGGAACGGATGCAGCCAGGCGATGCTGTCCAGCGCCGCCGGCAGCAGGCCAGCCGCCGTGGCGGTCAGCCAGCCGAGGATCGGCTGCAGGATCAGCAGCAGCAGGAGCAGGCCCTGCACTGTCCGGGCGGCGATCATCTGCCAGTGCGGCAGGGCGCCGAGGGCCGGACCGGGGCCGATCCGCAGACGCCAGCACAGGCGCAGCAAGGTCACGAGGAGAATAGTGGCCCCCGCGGTTTCATGCAGGGGCAGCAGGCGCAGGGCGACCGTGTCCGGAACCCGCAGGGCGATCCAGGCGATGGCGAAAGGCAGGATGACCAGGGCCGCCGTCAGCCAGTGCAGGAAGATGGTGAGGGGGTGATAGGCAACTGGATGCCGGTCTGATCGTGCCATCTCAGCCTCGCTTGTAGGTCCGTGTGCCTGGGCTTGCTGCCGCAACATCGATCCGCTGTCCAATCGACCGGGGCCGGCATCGGGATATTCCGGGAGATAGGCCATCGGGGCATTTCCGGCATCGGTCCGCCCGCCTTCCCGTGCCGGGGTCGAAGAAAAGGGCGGCGTGGAATAAAGTGACCGATGCGTGAGTCTCTTTTCCGCGGGACAACAGGGAGTCGTTACGTGGCGGATCAGGCGCAGCGGGATGCTTTCGAGCGGGTGATGCTGCCGCATCTTGACGATGCCTTCAATCTGGCTCGCTGGTTGACCGGCAATCGCAGCGACGCCGACGATGTCGTCCAGGAAGCTTTTCTCAAGGCTTTGAAGCATTTCGGCACCTATCGCGGTCCGGAATCGCGCGCCTGGATGCTGACCATCGTTCGCCGCTGCTGCTTTAGCTGGCTGCGCGTGAACCGGCCGCAGCAACTGATCTTCACCGATGACGAGGCCGCCCTGGAAGCGGCGAACCGGGCGACGGTGGTTGCCCTGCATCCCCGGGCGGCGGAAACGCCGGAAACGCTGCTCAATGAAAAGGAGATGAGATTGCGCCTGAACGAGGCTGTGGAGAAACTGCCGCTGCATTATCGCGAGGTCATCGTCCTGCGCGAGATACAAGGCCTCTCCTACAAAGAGATTGCGGAAATCGCCGGAATTCCGGTTGGCACCGTCATGTCCCGGCTGGCCCGGGCACGCGACCAGTTGGCGAAGCATCTTGACGGCCATAATGGCAATGAGGCGGCGCATGGAGGGTGATCGGACCATGGATTGCGAGCGGGTCGCGGCGCGGATCGATGCCTATATCGATGGCGAGCTCGATCTTTCCAGCACCTTGATGCTGGAGGCGCATCTCGCTGCCTGTCCGCGCTGCCGTGCCCTGCGTGATGCGAAGGCCGCCTTGAGCACGGCCCTGCAGGCGGGACTGGAACGGCATGCGGCGTCGGCCGAACTGCGCGACCGCCTGACCCTGATGATCGCCCCGTATCACAGCCGGGCCGCCAAGGTGCCGCATCACGGCAAGCCGGCGGCGAAAGGCTGGCAGCGGCGCCAGATATTCGCCATGGCGGCCTCGGTGGCCGTGGCCGTCGTGGCTTCCAGCGCCGGCACCTACTGGCTGATGCGGGATGGCGACGAGCCGCAGATCGCCGACCAGGTCGTTGCCAGCCATATCCGATCGCTGATGGCCGGGCATCTGATCGATATCGCCTCTTCCGATCGGCAGACGGTCAAGCCCTGGTTCGATGGCAAGGTCGATGTGGCGCCGGCAGTGGCCGATCTCGGCAAGGAAGGCTTTCCGCTGATGGGCGGGCGGCTCGATTATATTGACCGGCGGCCGGTGGCGGCGCTGGTCTATCGCCGGCATTCCCATCTGATCAACGTGTTCGCCTGCCCGGTCATGCAGGGCGAGGCGCATGAGCCGGGACCGGAAGCCCTGACGCTGAGGGGCTACAACCTGCTCTATTGGACGGCCGGCGACGTCACCTATTGGGCGGTGTCAGATGCCAATCTCGGCGATCTGCAGAATCTCCGCACCCTGATCCAGCGGTCGGAGGGCGAGAGCCCGGCCTGACCGGCCGGTGGCGCCACCGCCACCTGCTCAGCCGTGACCCAGCACCGGATGAGGGCGGTAGCATTCCTCCAGCGCCGCCTTGTCCTCGATCGAGAGGGTGATCTGCAGCGCTTCCAGGGCGTCATTCAGATGCTCGATCTTGCTGGCGCCGACGATCGGCGCCGTCACCACCGGATTGCTGAGCACCCAGGCCAGCGCCACCTGCATGGGCTTGGCATCCAGGCGCCGGGCGACTTCGGCATTCCGGTCGGCCACCGCGAAGTCGTCGTCCCGGTAATAGAGCTTGCCGGCATAGTCGTCGGTGCGGGAGCGGGGGGTGTCCCCGCCACCCTGGCGGTGGCGGTTGCCGGCCAGGAAGCCGCGCGCCAGCGGGCTCCAGGGGATGCAGCCGATCCCTTCCTCCTGGCAGAACGGCATCATCTCCCGTTCTTCTTCCCGATAGATCAGGTTGTAGTGGTTCTGCATCGAGACGAAGCGGGTCAGGAACAGCTTGTCGGCGAGATAGAGATACTTGGCGAACTGCCAGGCATACATCGAGGAGGCGCCGATATAGCGGACCTTGCCTGCCTCGACCAGTTCGTGCAGCGCCGCGATCGTCTCCTCGACTGGTGTCTCGGGGTCGAAACGGTGGATCTGGTAGAGGTCGATATAGTCGAGGCCGAGGCGCTTCAACGAGCGGTCGCAGGCATCCAGGATGTGCTTGCGGGAGAGACCGCGCCGGTTGGGCTTGTCGCCGATGGTGCCGAAATAGCATTTGGTGGCGATGACGACGTCCTCGCGGTCGCTCACCAAGTCGCGGATGGCACGGCCGACGATCTCCTCGCTGACGCCGTTGGAATAGGTGTCGGCCGTGTCGAAGAAGTTGATGCCGGCTTCCAGCGCCCGCTCGAAGAAGGGCCGGGCGGCTTTCTCGTCCAGCACCCAGTCGCGCCAGGCCGTCGTGCCATAGGTCATGGTGCCGAGGCAGAGTCGGGAGACGCGCAGGCCGCTCCGGCCGAGCCGCGTATAAGCCATCTTGGCGGACATGGGGGCCTCCTTCTTCATGGAATTTTTACGGTGGGACGCCGAACGGATATGCGCAGGTTATGCCGATCGTGCCAGCGGGTCGAGTGATGTGTTGCGGAGGTCACAGGGCCGCGCCGTTGACGAAAATATGAGGCGGTTTCCTCTTGAAGTGACGGGCGTTCTACGTCATATCGCGAAGTGCGGGACGGTGCGGAGGCCGCGGCGCCCGACCCGCTGTCCATCCGCGCCGATATCCCCAGGAGGGGCGGCCATGCGGAGTGCTCAGAACCGCAGCGTGGCAAGTGCACAGGATCGCGGCACGCAGGACCGTGTTGTGCCATTTCGCCGCATCCGGTCGGCGAAACCGATCAGCAGAACAGTCACCGTCGATATCGAAGTCGATCTGATCCGCCAGTGCCGCGAGGACTGGCGGCGCGGCGAGACCGAGATCTGGCGTCACGTCTCGCTGGAAGCCGAATTGCGGCGGGGCTGCGATGGCCGTCTGCGGCTGTATGGGCTGCCCGGCAAGGCCGAGGGTGTGCCGGTGCCGCCGGCGCATCCCGGCGAGGTGGTGACCAGCTTCGAGGAGCCGGGGCTTTGCATCTCCCTCGTCTCGGCGGCGATCGCCGAGGCCGAGGCGGCGCTGCCGCCGGCGACGGTGATCAGCCTCTCGCTCGCACGGGCCAGTTGAAGACCGCGCGAAACGCCGCTTCCGCGCGGCGGTTTCGCATGACGGCGATAGACAGTTTCCCGGCAACAGGTTATCGAGGCGTGGCGGCGGCTGAAACGGGCCGCCGCCTATCTATCTGCGCATCGAGGAGAGAGCATGAGCAAGAAACTGGTCCGCATGTCGAAGGACGGCCCCGAGGGCAAAGGCCTGAAGCAGGGCGGCGTCACGACCCTGGGCAAGCTGGTGGACGGCAACCCGGTCGAATCCAGCCACAACTATTTCACCGACAAGACCGGCAAGTTCATGACCGGCGTCTGGGAATGCCAGAAGGGCACGCTGAAGCTGACCAGCTATCCCTTCGACGAGTTCTGCCACATCCTGAAGGGTGAAGTGCACATCACCGATCAGAAGGGCAACACCGAGGTCTTCAAGAAGGGCGACACCTTCACCATCGCCAAGGGCTTCAAGGGCACCTGGCACATGCCGAAGACGGTGCGCAAGTTCTACACCATCTTCCTGGAGCAGGACGGCAAGTAACCGCCGGACTTGGCATGCCGCGCCGCCGCCGGAGAGCCATTCAGCTCATAGGCTAGGCGGCGTGGCGCTTGCCATCCTTCCAGTCGTAATAACGCATCATCGGCGGAACGAACCAGGTATTGCCGGTATAGAACGGCATCGTCGGGAAGGGGCGGTCGGCGAAAACCGACTGGCGGCGCCCGCGCCCCAGGAGGCGGTTGGCAATGATCCGCCCGAAATGGGTGCCCATGGGGACGCCCGCGAAACAATAGCCCACGGCATAATGCAGCCCCTCGACCATGCCCAGATGCGGGTAGAGATCGAAGGTGGCGGCGCAACGTCCCGTCCAGGCATCCTCGATCGGTATCCCGGCGAGATCCGGCAGGATCGCGCGCAATTCGCCGGCCAGGCGCCGCGCCATGACGGGGACGGTCGATTTGGTGCCGGTCTTGCCGCCGAAGAGAACGCGCCGGCCATCCGGCGAGCGGCGGATGAAATCGATATTCATATTGTTGTCGATATAGGTCCGGTCGCGGGGCAGGACGCGGCTCATCAGCGCTGCGGGCAATTCGGCCGTGGCGATCATCCAGGCATCGAAGGGAATGAGCCGGCGCCGCAGCCAGGGCAGGAGCGGGCCGCTATAGCCATTGGTCGCCAGCAGGGCCTGGGAGGCACGGCTTGCGGCGCCATCGCCGACTGTGAGGTGCCAGGCATCGCCGTCGCGGCGCAGGCCGGTGACGGGGGTGAAGGGGTAAAGGCCGACTCCGGCGGCTTCGGCGGCCCGCACCAGGCCCTGGTGATAGAGGCCGGGATGAAGCGCCGCCATGTCCGGCACCACCACCCCGCCGGCATATCGGTCGCTGGCGATCTCGCTTGCCAGCTCCGCTTTCGGGATGGCGAAGAATTCGCCGCCGAGATGCTGTTGGCGTGAGCGGTATTCGGCGACGATCTCGTCATATTGCTTGGCGGTATGGCCAAGCACCAGCCGCCCATGGGTTTGATAGCCGCACTCGATCCCGAATTCGGCAATGGTCTCGCCGACCGTGTCGAAGGCATCCTGCATCTCGCGATAGGTGGCGACCGCCTGGTCGACACCGTGTTTACGCAGCAGATCGCCGAAACTGTATTTCAGGGTCCGGCCGATGAAGCCGGCATTGCGGCTGGAAGCGCCGCTGCCGATCTCGGCCCGGTCAAAGACGGCGACCCGGCGCCCGGCCCGGGCCAGATGGATCGCCGCGACCAGTCCGGTGATACCGGAACCGATCACGGCGATATCGGTACGGGCGGGCGCCTCGCATCGGGGCAGGGCTGGCCGAGGGGCCGCGCGCCACCAGAACGGCGTACCGAGCTCAGACATCTCTTTAGCCCCCAATGCTTGAGGTCTGGCGCTGCAGATCCGGCGGCTCAGGCCTGCCGGCGTTTCGCCGGAGTGCCGCGACCGGCCATGGATTCCTCGACCAGATCCAGCCACCGCTCGGTCATGGTCTGGCAGAAGGCGACACCCTGATCGTAATAACGGTCCGCCTCATTCAAGGCCTGGGTCTCGCGGGCTTCCGCCTGATCGCCGAAATTGGCGACCATCGAATTCCAGCAGTCGCGCGGGAAAGAGCGCGCCTCCCGTTGGGTCACTTCGGGATGGAACTGGAAGCCATAGATGGACCGGCCGATGCGGAAACCCTGATTGGCACAGACCTCGTTGCGCATCAGCAGCACCGCTTCCGGCGGCAGGTCGAAACTGTCTTCGTGCATCTGCATGACGCGCTGCTCGTGGGTCATACCCTGCAGCAGGGCATCGTCATTGGCGGCCGGCGTCAGATAGACCGGCGGATAGCCGACTTCCAGCCCGCCGAAGCGGTAGACGCGCTGGCCGAAGGCGCGGGCGATCAACTGCGCGCCGAGGCAGATACCGAGCACCGGCACGTCATGCCGGTGGCAGTCGCGGATCAAGGCGATGATATCGGCGAAGGCGGGATAGCCGGCATCGTCGCCAGCATGCATCGGCCCGCCGAGAACGATGAGGCCATCCATCTCCGCGCTGGACGACGGCAGGGTCTCGCCCTGGTGCGGGAAGGCGGTTTTGATCTCGACGCCACGGCCGACGGCGATTTCGCCCACCCGGCCGGCGGGCGTGACGGGGCAATGCTGAATGACGAGCAAGCGCATAGGGCAACTCCTTTCGCGAAAGGAGCCGCTCGACCTGGATGTCGTTGGTGGTCGGAGAGCCGCTGGCCTCGCCCAATCGATCCGATAATCGATCCGGGGCGGGGCTGACGCCGGCGCTTCCGATGCCCTCCTTAGTGCCAGTTGGAACGGCAGTTCAAACCACACGAAGGACGCTAACTCTCGGTGCTCAACCCTGGGCTGCCGCAGGACCGAAACGATAGGACCGGTGGCCGCCTGGCCGGAATTGCGCCTGCCAGCGTCTGCGACGGAAATTAAGTAATTTCCCCTGGGATGCAAGGGTTAAGTTCCGACACTGTCGCATGGCTGACATGAAAAGGCGCTAAGATGTGTTGCATAATATGCCAAAATATGGCAATTTGTTGCAACTAAAGTTTTCCGCTTTTTCCCTTCCAGCCTGAGGTTGTTACCATGACCGCCCCAAGCACTGCCCCGAGCAAACTGCCGAGCCAAGCCCGTGTCGTCATCGTCGGTGGCGGCATCGCCGGGGCCAGCGTCGCCTATCACCTGACCAAGCTCGGCTGGAAGGATGTGCTGCTCCTGGAACAGGGACAGCTCACCTGTGGCACGACCTGGCATGCCGCAGGTTTGGTCGGGCAGTTGCGGGCGAGCCGCGCCATGACCCGCATGAGCATGTACGGGACCGAGCTCTATGCTCAGTTGGAGCAGGAGACGGGCCTCGCCACCGGCTGGAAGAAATGCGGCTCGATCACCGTCGCCCGGACGCCGGACCGGATGATCCAATTGCAGCGCAGCCTGGCCAGCGCCAAGAGCTTCGGCCTGGAAGCGGAATTCATTTCACCGACCGAGGCTGGTAAGCTGTTCCCGGTGATGCGCACCGACGATCTGGCCGGTGCCGTATGGCTGCCCAATGACGGCAAGGCCAATCCGACCGATCTGACGCAGTCGCTCGCCAAAGGCGCGCGCCTCGGCGGCGCGCGGATCATCGAGGGCATCAAGGTGACGGGCGTGACCCTGGCGCCGGGCACAGCACGGCCGCGCGTGACCGGTGTCGTCACCGATCAGGGTGAGGTCGCCTGCGAATATCTGGTCAATTGCGCCGGCCAATGGGCGCGGGAATTCGGCCAGATGGCCGGCGTCAATGTGCCCTTGTTCTCGGCAGAGCATTTCTATCTGGTGACGGGCAAGATCGAGGGCGTGCATGCCGATCTGCCGGTGCTGCGCGATCCCGACGGCTACATCTATTACAAGGAAGAAGTGGGCGGCCTGGTGATGGGCGGCTTCGAACCTAAGGCCAAACCCTGGGATGTCGAGCGCATTCCCGACAAATTCGAGTTTCAGCTTCTCTCGGAAGACTGGGATCATTTCGAGATCCTGATGCAGAACGCTTTGCAGCGCACGCCCTGCCTGGAAACGGCGGAGGTGAAGCAATTGCTGAACGGGCCGGAGAGCTTCACGCCGGATGGCAATTTCATTCTCGGCGAGGCGTCGGAAGTGGCGAATTATTTCGTCTGTGCCGGGTTCAATTCCGCCGGCATCGCCAATTCCGGCGGCGCCGGCCGGCTGACGGCGGAATGGATTGTGGGCGGCGAGCCCAGCCAGGATCTGTGGGATGTCGATATCCGGCGCCTGGCGCCCTATCTCGCCAATCGCCGCTTCCTGCGCGAGCGCACGGTGGAAAGCCTCGGCCTGCATTATGCCATGCGCTATCCGCGCCATGAGCTGCAATCGGCGCGGCCGCTGCGCCGCTCGCCGCTCTATGACCGCCTGGCGGCGAAAGGCGCCCGGTTCGGCTCGCGCATGGGCTGGGAACGGGCGAACTATTTCGCTCCCGCCGATGCGGCATCGATCCGCGACACCTTCGGCACGCCGGGCTGGCTGCCGCATATGCTGGCCGAGCAGAAGGCCGCGCGCGAGGCGGCGGCAATCTTCGATCAAAGCTCCTTCTCGAAATTCCTGCTGCAGGGGCGCGATGCGCTGCTGGTCCTGCAGAAGCTCTGCGCCAATCAGATGGATGTGCCGGTCGATCGCATGGTCTATACGGCGATGCTGAACGAGCGCGGCGGTTTCGAATCCGATCTGACGGTGGTGCGTGTCGCACCGACCAGCTTCCTCATCATCACCGGCACGGCGCAGACGACGCGCGACTTTGCCTGGATCGAACAGCGGATCGGCGATGCACAGGCGGTCTTGACGGATGTCACCTCGGCCTATGGAGTGATCTCGGTCATGGGGCCGAAATCAGGCGACATCCTGGCACGGGTCTCGCCGGAAATCGCTACCGTGCAGCAGACGGGTGGGGCGATCGCTGGCAATCAGACGCTGATGATCGATATCGGCCTTGCCCGCGTGCGGGCCGCCCAGATCGCCTATATCGGCGGTGCCGGTTTCGAGCTCTATGTGCCGAGCGAGTTGATGGCGACCGTTTATGACACCTTGACGACGGCGGGTGCCGATCTCGGTTTGCGCGACGCCGGTTATTACACGATCGACGCTCTGCGGGTTGAAGCCGGCCGGCGGGCCTTCGCTCTGGAGCTTGGGCCTGACGAAACGCCGATCGAGGCTGGGTTGATGTATGCGGTGAAGCTGGACAAGGGCTGCGATTTCATCGGCCGCGACGCGCTGCTGGCACAGCAGCGAAAGGGGAGCAACAAGCGTCTCGCGATGTTCACCCTGGATGACGGTCAGGTCTTTCCCTGGGGTGGAGAGACGATCCTGCGCAACGGCTTGCCGGTGGGCGAGATTTCCTCTGCTGGATACAGCGTCCGACTCGGCCGGGCCGTGGTCATGGGCTATGTGCGCTCCGCCGCGCCGATCGACGCCGCTTTCCTCGCGGAGGGCCGCTATGAGCTCAATATCGGCGGGGCGATGACGCCGCTCACGCGACTGACGAGGCCGGCCTTTCCACCCAGGTGATTGGGACATCTATCCGCTTGCGCAGGCTCGATAATTCGGTGATACCCTGCCCCAGATACTGTCTCGGGGTGCCAAACGAGCGCGGTCCCGCGGGACATGGGGGAGGATATCATCGCACAGTTTCCATCGCCATCGTTCCGGCAGCCATTCGAGGAATTCCGCCATGCCGGCCAGGCTCGCAGCGGCAAGACGAGGGCCTTGTTTGAGTATTGGGACAGCTTGCGTGTCGATGGCCTGCCGCCCTCCCGGCAGGAAATCGACGCGGTGAGGATGCGGGCATATCTGCCGAGCCTTCTCATGGGGGAGATTTCCCCCGATCCTTTCCGGGTCTTCTTCCGGTTGGTCGGGACAGCCGTAGCTTCCTATTCCAACATGGATTTCAGCAGCAGATATCTCGATGAGCTCAGTTACCGGGAGCGGGATGCCGTGGAATGGCATGACTGCTATCGCTATGTGCATGCTCATCATATCGGTGTCATTGGTGACAACCTGCTGAAAGGTGCTGCATCGGGTGATGCCTATGAATACGCCATTCTGCCGCTGCGCCGAGGCGACGACCCCGCCGGCGGCTTCATCGCCATCGAGGTTTATGACGGCATCAACTACGATGCCGTGACGGCGCGCATCGGCGTAACCCTGGCGAAGAAGGATTAAAGCAGCTCGTCGATTTTACAAATTAGCGACGAAATCGCGGCAAAGGTCGTGCTTTGCAGCGATTGAGCGAGGAAGCACTTGCTTCTTACCGCAAGATCGGCTGACAATCGGGACGCAACGGTTTCCAAGGGGATCATGCCGGCCAGAAACCTCATCATGACTGATCGAGTGGCATTTTGACTGAGCCGCGCTACCAGTTTGTCGATTTCGAGCATCCGGACCAGGGGAAGCACTGGAAGATACGGGAGCTTTTCACCTATTGGCGCAGCAAATGGCAGGACGGCCGGCCGCCGTCACGCCAGGAGATCGACCCGGTCGATATGCGGGCCTATCTCGCCAATATCAATATGGGCGATATCGAACGCAATCCGTTGCGCTTCCGCTACCGGGTCTTCGGTACCATGCATGCGGAATTCGCCCGCATCGACTGCACCGGTCTCTATATGGACGAGATCGATTACCAGCATCACGATCTGATCGATTGGGTTGCCTGCTTCACCTATCTCGCGACCAAGGGAAAGGCGATCATCGGCGACAATGCGCTGAAGCTGCCGGACGGCCTGTCGCAGCCTTATGAATGGTGCATGCTGCCGCTCTCCCGCGACGGCGACCCGGCCGGCGGGTTCCTCGGCATGGAAATCCTCGAAATGCTCGATCGCCGGCAGATTCCCGATTTTGGGCCTATCGTCGTCTCGCCGGGCAAGCCGCGGCGCTCGCCGCAGTAACAGAACGCAGCGTCAACCTTCGCGCCGTTCCGGATCGGCCAGCCTCTCCAGAAGATCGCGGGCGTAGCCCTCACAGCGTCGTTCCATCTCGCGCAATTGCGGCAAGCCGACGATATCGTGGAAGGCGGCGAACCCGACCAGCTCCTTCTGCAGTGATGCGGTGTCGCCGCTCTGCCGCAGGATCGTATAGAGCCGCCGCAATGTCTGGGCGATGGCATAGGTGGCGGCAACGGGAAAGGCGACGAGGGCATAGCCGATCTCTTCCAACTGTGCGGCGGACAGCACGGGCGTCTTCCCGCCCTCGACATTGTTCGCCATGCAGGGGGCCGGCACTTCCGAACAGATGCGGCTCATTTCATCGACGGTGAGCGGCGCCTCGACGAAGATCACGTCGGCACCGGCCTCGCGATAGATCTGCGCCCGTTCGATTGCCGCTTCCAACCCCTCGATCGCCCGGGCATCGGTACGGGCCATGATGACGAGGTCGTGGTCGATGCGCGCATCCAGGGCGGCCTTCAGTTTGGCAACCATTTCGGCGACCGGGATGACGCGTTTGCCTTCCATATGGCCGCAGCGTTTGGGTGCCACCTGATCCTCGATGAACAAGGCGGCGACGCCGGCACGCTCGAAGGCGCGAACCGTGCGGGCGACATTGACGGCATTGCCGTAGCCGGTATCGGCATCGGCGAGAATGGGCAGGGGAACGGCATCGCAGAGCCTGGCATAGAGATCGGCCATCTCGGTCATCGAGAGCTGGGCGATATCGGGCGCACCCAGCAGGCTGGCGGTGGCGGCATAGCCGCCGCAGGTCACGGCGGAAAAGCCGGCTTCGGCGGCGATGCGGGCCGACAAGGCATCGTGGACGCCAGGGAGAATCAGGATCTCCGGATCCTCCACCAACTCACGGAATCGTGTGGTTCGCTGCATGATCTCGATCCTCCGGCGGATGGAGGCCCGATCTTGCTGCTATCCGTCCGGCGGCCTGCCGCATCTGCCGGCGCCGACCGCCCAGTGGCTGCAGAAACCTTGCCTTTACCGCAAAAAGCAGTTGCAAACGAGTCGCTTCCGCCAGAGACTAGCCACAGTTTTTACACCCACCAAGAGGGATTACCTGAAAATGTCGAAAAAGAATCTTTCCCGGTTGTCGCTGGCTGCGTTGATCGCTGCGGGTGTGGCCGGCGGCGCCGCTCTGGCCTCGGCCAATGACCTGGCAGGGACCTACAGCAAGTATTACGAGGCGATCCGCGCGACCCAGCTCTGCCGCGAGACCAAGCTTGACGGCGATGCCTGGAAGAAGCTTTCGACCTATATCGACGGCAAGGTCAATCATGAGATCGGCGCCGGCGAGCGCCTGACCCTGATCGAAACCGCCAAGACCGATGCCCGCAAGCTGGTCGACAGCAAGGGCTGCGACCACCAACTGGTCCAGGACCTGCTGAAGACCTATGACGACGATCTGGCCAAGCAGCTCTGATCGCTCAGGCAGTCTTTATAACGGCGATCGGCCCTGTCATTGACAGGGCCGATTTGCTTTTGGGCTGTCGGTGATGGTTTTCAGCGGCCTTCGCGCCGCCAGGTGAGCAGCAGGAGGCCGATGGTCAGGCCGAGAGCCAGCCAGACCGGCAGCAGCGGTACCTGGCGCAGGCCGGTTACGACGTAATCCCTGTTCTGCCGCAGGCCGAGCCAACTGCTGCCCGCCATTTCACCCCCGGCGGCGACCCGCCGGATCTCCGGCATGCCGGACTGGTAGAGGCTGAAAACACCGCCATCGGTCGACTTGATCAGCGGCGTCAGCGGCGCGGCGCTGGCGCGCGGATCGCGGAATTCCAGCGCGTTCAAACTGCCCGAGGCGGCGAAGGCCTGGCGCTGCCCATCGGTCACCTTATAGAGCCCCGATTGCGCCGCCGGGAGCGTTGCCATCGCATGGCCGCGACCGGCATCCTTCGGCGTCACCTGTTGCTGGCTGCCGTCGGGCAGGGTGACCGTCAGCTTCGGCAGGTCCGTGCCGAGGCTTTGCCGGGTGATTTCCAGCCGGCCATCGACCACCGCCGCGCGCAGATCCTCTTCCTCGAGCTCAGGCTCCTGCATCAGCCAGTGACCGATGCGGCGGATGAGTTCGGCATGCGGCCCGCCACCCTCGAAACCATGCGACCAGAGCCAGATCTGATCCGAGAAAAGCTGGGCGACGCGGCCCTTGCCGAAACGCTCCAGCACCAGCAGCGGCAAGTTGTTCAGGCCGGTCATCACCGTCGTCCCGCGACTGGTATTGGCGGGAATCTGGCGGAACCAGCGGCCCCATTTGGGATCGGTCTTGGCTGCCGCGCCGTCCTGATCGGGCGGCACGAGGTCGGCTGTGACCGGATGGCGCCGGCCGACATCGGTCAAGGTGGGACGGAAGCCGCCGGTCAGGACATCGCCGGTCGGCAGGGCGCCGAAGATATCGGCGACCGGGGTGCGATAGAGGCTGAACTGCCCGGCGGAACCGGGGCCTGCCACTTCCAGCACGGCGCCACCGTCCCTGACGTAATCGACGATGTGATGGAAGTACTCATCCGGCAGGATGTTCAGGTGCTGGAACCGATCGAAGATGATCAGATCGAATTCCTTGAGCTTGAAATTGAACAGCTCGTCGATCGGAAAGGCGATCAGGGCCAGCTCGTTGATCGGCGTCGAATCCTGCTTGGCCGGCGGCCGCAGGATGGTGAAATGGATCAGCTCTACCGATGGGTCGGATTTCAGCAGGTTGCGCCAGGTCCGCTCGCCCGGCGAAGGCTCGCCGGAGACCAGCAGTACGCGCAGCCGGTCGCGCACGCCGTTGACGGTGATGACGGCCGAGTTATTGATGCGGGTCAGCTCCTGCGGGCCGTCCACCACGGTGAATTCGAACACCGTCTGACCGCCATGGCCGAGCGGCAGTTGCAGAGTCTGTTCCTCGCCGATCAGGACATTCTCGGTCGGCAGGGCCTCGCCGTCGCGCTTGATGGTGAGAGCGGCGGTGGCGCCCGGCGCCGGCGTGCTGCCGAGATCGTCCACCCGTAGCTTGACGGCGACCGTCTTGCCGACGAGACCGAAGCTCGGCGCCTCGGTCAGCAGCAGGCGGCGGTCGCCAGCGGCGGGATTGCCGGTCATCAGGAGGTGCAGCGGCGCGGTGATCGCCGGGTCATGGCCATCCGCCGGTGCGTCATGCACCTGGCCATCGCTGATCAGGATGCTGCCGGCGACACGGCTCGGCGGCAGATCGGCCAGGGCGCGGTGCAACGCATCGATCAGCTCGGTACCCTTGTCGGAAGGGTCGTTGCCGCCGGTGCTTTCCACCACCCGGGTTTCCAGATCATCGAAGGTGGCAAGCTTCTGTTTCACCGCCGCCAGGGCCTTGTTGGCTTCCGCCGTGCGGTCTTCCAGCGCCATGCTGGGCGACCGGTCCACCAGGACGACGGCGACATCCTTCTGGTAGCGGCGCTGCTGCTCGATCACGGATGGATTGACGAGAATGGCGATCAGGGCGGCGCCCAGGGCAAGGCGCAAGAGCGAGCCATGCGCCCGCCGCCATAGGCCGAACAGGGTCAGCAGCAGGATCAGGCCGCCGAAGATGCCGATCACCGGCCAGGGCAGCAGCGGGCTGGCGGCAACCGTATAGGCGTCGAGTGAGAGTTGTCCCGTCACTGTCCGAGCCTTTCGAGAATTGCCGGCACATGTACCTGGTCGGATTTGTAATTACCGGTCAGGGCGTACATGACTAGATTGACGCCGAAGCGGTAAGCCATTTCCCGTTGCCGCTCGCCGCCCGGCGAGACCGGGTAGATCGGCTGGCCGTTGCCGTCCACCGCCCAGGCCGCGGCATAGTCATTGCCGCCGACAATGATGCTGGCGACGCCGTCATTGACCTGTTCGTTGCCGATTTCGACCCAGAGCGTCGACCCGACCCAGCGGCCGGGAAAATCCTTCAGGAGATAGAAGGCGCGAGTGAGCACATGATCGGCGGGGATGGGGCGCAGGGGCGGAATATTGAGGCCGGCGGTCAATTCCTGCAGCCGGGCGGAAGCGGGGCTGTCGCCACTCGCCTGGAAGCCGCTGAGATTCTGATCGGCGGTGTCGAACAGGATCAGCCCGCCATTGGCGAGGTATTTGTTGATCTTGCCGATGGCGGCGGGCGAAGGCGTCCGCTGCGAGGCGGTGATCGGCCAGTAGATCACCGGGAAGAACGTGAGATCGTCAGTCTCGAGATCGATGCCGACCGGGTCGCCGATATCGGCGGCGGTGCGTTCCAGGAGAATGGCCGTGAGGCCGGCAAGGCCTTCCTTACTGACCGTATCGACCTGGTCGACACCGGTCAGCACATAGCCGAGATGCGTGGTCTCTGTCAGGGCGACGATGGCCTGATCCGACATGGGGGCGGCCGCTGCCGGCCGACCGTCGGTGGTCATGCCGAGGCCGAATGTGCCGAGGCCGGCGACGAGGAGCAGGGCGGCGCTGGACCAGCGGCCACGCAGGAGGCCGCGCAGTACCAGGGCAATGACCTGGTCGGCAATGAGCAGCAGGAGAATCGCGAACAGGGCCCAGGGCCGGAGATCGACCGTCGGGTTGCGCTGCAATTTCTCACCCGGGATGCCAAGCGGCGCCAGGCGCGGAATGGCCGGGCTGAGATTGAGGGCGCGCCGCAGATTGGGCTGGCCGTAGAAGCCCGGTGGATGGCGTGGGCCGGGGAGGTTCTGGGCAATCTCGGCAGCGGTGACCGGCAAGGCAGCAGCGGTGGCCGGGACGAGATGGCCGAAGCCGTCCAGGAGAGCGACCGGCGGCAGCGGCTTGCTGTCGCTTTCGGCGGCCGGCGGCACACCCTCCGCCGTCAATACCAGTCGCTGCAGCATGTCGACGAAAAGACCGGAGAGCGGCAGGTCGGACCAGTCGGCATTGGCGCTGGTATGGAACAGGACGACATAGCCCTTGCCGCGCTGGGCGCCGGTGACCAGCGGCGTGCCGTCGCTCAGCCGCGCCCAGGTCCGGTTGCCGAGATCGATATCCGGCTCGGCCAGGACCTGGCGCGTCACCGTCGCATCCTTCGGCGCGATCAGCCCGGCAAAGGGCGATTTGTCGGGGAAGGCGGCGAGATGCAGCGGCTGGCTCCAGGAGAGGGCGCCACCGACCGCCCGATCGCCGCGCCGCAGCCGTACCGGCAGCAGGTCGTCATCCGTGTTGTCGGCATTGGCGAGCCTTTCGCCGGCGAAGCGGACCAGCATGCCGCCACGCTCGACCCATTGCCGCAACTTGTCGCGCGCGGTGCTGTCGAGGACGGTCTGGTCGGGCAGGATCAGCATCGAGATCGGCTGCACCGACAACGTGTTGAAATCGCCCACCCGAACCTCGTTGTTCGGCGCCAAGGCACGCTCGATGAAATAGAGCTCGCCGAGCAGCGGCTGCTGGCCCTGGGCGGGATTGTCGGAAATGAGACCGATCGGCTTATGGCCGCCGCCATCATCCAGCAGGGCGACAGCGGCGGCATTGCTCTGGCCGTCCACGGTGATCAGGCTGACCCGGTTCTTCAATTCCAGCGGCAAGGCGAGATGGCCGGTAGCGGTTGCTTGATCGGCCTTGAATTCGAGATCGGCGGCGCCGAGCCCGTGGCTGTCGCGATCCTGGGCGCGGATCGAAACGCGCTGCGGCGCGCCGACGAAGGGACGCACCAGTTTGACCGTGATGCCGTCGGTATCGCGATGCGGTGCCAGCTGCAGGATCGGCAGACTGTTTTCGGCCGGTGTCAGGATGCGCGGCGTGCCGAGGGCGCGCAGGCGGTCGGCCAGGGCGGAATCGGTGGCGGAGGCCGTGGCGGCGATACCGTCGGTCAGCCAGACGATTTCCGTGCCAGTGGCCAGGGTGATGCCATCCAGGGCCTGGCGGACCTTCTGCCGGTCGACCGGCCAGGGCTGCGGCTGCAGGGCGGCGACGATGCCGGTCGCGTCGCTGGCGGTCAGATGCCGAAGCGCGATCTCGCTGCCATCGGCATGGGGTGCCGTGGTCAGCAGCAGCACCTTGCCGTCGCGCCGACCGGCGGCGGCGATCAGGTCCAGGGCAACTGCCTGGCGTTCCGGCCAGCTATTGCCGGCGGCCCAGCCGTCATCCAGCACCAGGAGAAGATCGCCGAGTGCGGCACCGGTCGGGTTGGTGTTCCAGAGCGGCCGGGCCATGGCGAGGATCAGCAAGGCGGCGATGGCAAGGCGCAGCAGGATCAGCCACCAGGGGGTGCGGTCCGGTGTCTCCTCGCGCGGCTTCAGGCCGAAGAGCAGCCGGATCGCCGGAAAGGCGATACGCCGCGGGCTGGGCGGCGTCAGGCGCAGCAGCCACCAGAGAACCGGCAGCACGATCAATGCCGCCAGCGCCCAGGGTGCCGCGAAACTCAAAGCGCCGAGGGACAGCATGGGCCGGGCGTCTTTCCTGCAAGCATATCAAACATCATCGAAGCGTCGCTGAAGCATCACTGGGTATCTGGCTTACTGCGCATCGGTTTACTGGGCATCGGCACCGCGCTAACGCCGGAGGCGGTAATCCGCCGCCAGCCATTGATAGAGCTGCAGCAGCGATTTCGTGGCCGAGTCATTGGTCACATGGCGTGAACAGCTCCAGCCCGCGCTGGTGACCAGATCGCGCAAGCCCTGCCAATGTTCCACCAGCCGGTCGTGATAAGCGCTGCGCAGCAGGTCCGCCTTGCTGATCAGCAGATTACCTTCCTTCTCCAGCCCTTCGAAGCGGACACGGCCGGTGAAGGGCAGATCGGTTTCCGCCGGGTCCAGTACCTGCAGCAGATGACCGTGAATGTCCTGATCGGCGAAGCGGTCGACGATGGCGGCCAGTTCCGGTAGCGGCACCAGGAAATCGCTGATCATCACCACATGGGCATGGGCCGGCAGCAGGGCATGGGGCGGCAGGCCATCTTCGGCGTCCTGGCGTTCCGCCGGCGCGGTGCGCAGCAGGCGTTCGCCGAGACGCTCCGGAACATTGCGCCCCGCAATCGGCGGCTCGCCGCTGCCGAGCAGCGCCACGCGCTCGCCGGCCTGGGACAGCACGGTCGCGAGCGCCAGCAGCATGACCTGGGCACGTTCCAGCTTGGTCGGCAGATTGCGGCTGCTGGCATAGGCCATGGAGGGCGAGGCATCGCACCAGAGATAGACGGTCTGCGCCGCCGACCATTCCATCTGCCGGAGATAAAGCCGGTCGGACTTCGCCGATTGCCGCCAGTCCAGGCGTTTGAGATCGTCGCCCGGATAATATTGCCGGAACTGCCAGAAGGATTCGCCGCGCCCCACGCGGCGCCGGCCATGCACGCCCTGCTCGACGGTCAAGGCGATGCGCTCGGCGGCGATCAGCAAGGGCGGCAGGCGGCTGGCGATGCCTGCCGCCTGGCCTTTCAGGCGTTCGGCCCGGTTCGCCGCCGCTGCCGCAGCGGAGCGCGCCGACTCGTTGGGCGATGCTGCCATGTCGCGCGGCTCAGCCCAGCAGACCGACCAGACGATTGATCACGCTGGTCAGGGTGACACCTTCCGCCCGGGCGCCGTAATTGAGGGCGATGCGATGGCGCAGGACCGGATGGGCAAGGGCAGCGACATCGTCGATCGACGGACTGAGGCGGCCCTCGATCAGGGCGCGGGCGCGGCAGGCCAGCATCAAGGCCTGGCCGGCACGGGGGCCGGGCCCCCAGGCCAGTTGCGTCTTCACCTCCGGCAGATCGCTGCTGTCCGGACGACCGGCACGGACCAGGCGCAGGATGGCATCGACCACCTTCTCGCCGACCGGCAGGCGGCGCACCAGGCGTTGGGCGGCCATCAATTCGCTGCCGGAGAGGACCGCCTCTGGTGGCAGCTCATCGGTGCCGGTGGTGACGATCAGCATCTGCCGCTCCGCCGCGATATCGGGATAATCGACATCGATCTGCAGCAGGAAGCGGTCGAGCTGGGCCTCGGGCAGCGGATAGGTG
>CAYOQR010000015.1:0-86021 GCA_964406155.1 uncultured Rhodospirillaceae bacterium
GACCGGCCTCTATCACGGCACGCAGCAGATCAACCAGGGCCAGATGGACCGCTGGAACATCGTCGCCACGCTGAACTACCTGCCGCATGACGACGAAGTGAATATCTGCGTCGCCAAGTCGCCGACCTATGACAACGATGCCGGCCGCAAGACGATCGGCGCCATGGTGACCTGCGCCGAACTGACCCGCGCCGGCTTCATCAACGGTGATATCTCGACCGTCATGAGCCCGCGTACCGTCATCACCTGGGCCGAGAATGCCCGCATCTTCAACGATGTCGGCTTCGCCTTCCGCGTGTCGTTCCTCAACAAATGCGATGAACTGGAACGACCGATCGTCGCCGAATACTACCAGCGTTGCTTCGGCGTCGACCTGAAGGACAGCGTGACCCGCGCCCAATTGGTCTGAGAGCAAGGGGTCACGCGATGACGTCCGGCCCGCATAATCCGCTGGAGGAATTCCGGCGTGTCACCGGCGCGACGATGCGCGCCATCGCCGAGCGCGGCGATCTCCAGGCGAGCTTCTCGCCGGGGCCCGCCAATCTGCTCGGCAGCGAGGCGCGCCTGCCGCTGCCCGCCCGGCATCTGCCGGCGGCGGAGGTGGCGTATGCCCGCGGCGAAGCCGACGCCATCGCCCTGAAGCTGCGCTATCACGACGCCAAGGTGAATGCCCGCGAATGCCCGAAGACGCCGCTCGCCCGCGAAGTCTTCAATGCGGTGGAACAGGCGCGCGTCGAAGCTTTGGGCTGCCAGCGCATGAAGGGGGTCGCCGACAATCTGGCGGCCGCCCTCAACGAGCAATGCAAGCTGAAAGGCTTCTCCCGCATTAATACGCGGCAGGAAGCCAACATGGCCGACGTCATGCGCCTGCTGGTGCGTGAGGCGATTACCGGCCAGCCGGTTCCCGAGACGGCCAAGACCATGGTCGATCTGTGGCGCACCGATCTCGACCCCAAGGTACGCAACGACATCGCTCATCTGCGCGACAACCTGCATGACCAGCGCGCTTATGCCAAGGCCGTTCGCCGCCTGCTCGCCGATCTCGAAATGGAAGCGAGCGACGAGGATTTCGATTCCAGCGACGACCAGAGCGAGGATCAGGACGATCAGCAGAACCAGCCCGACGACCAGCCTCAGGAGCAGGGCGGCGAACAGGGCGAGAGCGAACAGCAGCCGCCGATGGAGAAGTCCGCCTCGGAGGGCGAAGCCGATGCCGAGGAAGTCGCCGGCAGCGAAGAAGAAATGGACATGCCGACCGAGGACGGGGAAGAGCAACCCGGCAAACCCGGCCGGCGCAACGAGCACGATCTCGGCCGCAATCGCCATGAACCGGCTTATCGCGCCTACACCACGCAATTCGACGAGGTGATCGGCGCCGAGGAACTGTGCGATGCCGACGAGCTCACCCGTCTGCGGCAGATGCTCGACCAGCAATTGGTCAATCTGCAGGCCGTCGTCGCCAAGCTGGCGAACCGCCTGCAGCGCCGGCTGCTCGCCAAGCAGAACCGGTCCTGGAACTTCGACCTGGAAGAAGGCCTGCTCGATGCCGCCCGCCTGCCGCGGGTCATCGTCAATCCGGAACTGCCGCTGAGCTACAAGCAGGAAAGCGATACTGAGTTCCGCGACACGGTCGTCACGCTGCTGATCGACAATTCCGGCTCCATGCGCGGCCGGCCGATCACTGTCGCCGCCATGACCGGCGATATCCTCGCCCGCACCCTGGAACGCTGCGGCGTGAAGGTCGAGATCCTCGGCTTCACCACCCGCATGTGGAAGGGCGGCCAGGCACGGGAATCCTGGATCGCCGCCAACAAGCCGGCCAATCCAGGGCGCCTGAACGATTTGCGCCATATCGTTTACAAATCGGCCGATACGCCTTGGCGGCGGGCCCGCAAGAATCTGGGCCTGATGCTGCGCGAAGGCATCCTCAAGGAGAATATCGACGGCGAGGCTCTGCTCTGGGCGCATCAGCGGCTGATCGGGCGACCCGAGCAGCGCAAGATCCTGATGGTGATTTCGGACGGCGCGCCGGTCGACGATTCCACCCTCTCGGTCAATCCCGGCAACTATCTCGAACAGCATCTGCGTGAGGCCATCGACTGGATCGAGACCCGCTCAGCCGTGGAGGTCGCCGCCATCGGCATCGGTCATGACGTCACCCGCTATTACCGGCGGGCGGTCACCATCGTCGATGCCGAGCAGCTCGGCGGAACCGTCCTGGAACAATTGGCCGCCTTGTTCGAGGAAGACCATCTGCCGCGCCGCCGGCGCCGCTGACCCGGCCCTCGCCCGCTCGCGCCTCGCTCAACCGGTCCTTGTGGTGCGCGCTTTCGCCGAACATTGAGGCGTGACGCTATCCGCCGATCCGGGCAGAATATCCCGGTCAGGAATGGGTCAGGGGCGAGACATGAGCGGACATCGTCAAGACAAGGCAATCCCCGCCGGCGGGTCTGTAGCCGGCGGGTCCGTGGCCATCGCATCCGAGGCAAGCGCGTCTATGGGCAGCCGGCCGCGCCGTCAGTCCATCGCCTCCCTGGCCGCCACTGTCGCCCTGGTCGCCGGCCTGGCGATCGCATCCGTCCTCGGCATGGCATCAGCGCGGGCCGACACGATCGACACGCTGAAGACGCGCAAGACCATTCTCCTTGGTGTGCGTCCCGACCAGCCGCCCTTTTCGCAGATCGACAAGGATGGCAAGCCGCACGGCTATTCCGTCGCACTGTGCGAGGAGATCGTCCAGGCCCTGCGCGACTCCCAGAACATTCCCGATCTCGCCATCAGATACGTCACCGTCAGCGCCGATTCCCGCTTCAGCGATTTGGCCTCGGGCAAGATCGACATGCTCTGCGAAGGCACTTCGCAGACCATCCAGCGGATGCAGAAATTCGACTTCACCCTGCAGATCTGGGTCTCCGGCGTCAGCCTGATGACCCGCACCGACACGACGATCGGCAGCATGAAGGATCTGGAGGGCCGCCGCATCGGCGTGGTCGGCAATACCACGACCGAGGGCATGCTGCGCGCGACACTGCAACGCCTGCTGATCACCGGCGAGGTGGTGACCTTCGAGAGCCATAACTCGGCCTTGCGCTCGCTCCTCGATAAGAAGATCGACGCCTATTTCGGCGACCGCGACACGCTGATGGTCCTGCGCAACCAGAGCAAGGACCCGACCAAGGTCAAGGTCGCCGAGGAAACCCTCAGCGTCGAGCCCTTCGGCCTGGTGGTCCGGCAGAACGATTACCGCCTGAAGCTCGCCGCCGATCTCACCTTGTCGCGCCTCTATCGCTCAAACAAGATTCAGGAAATCTTCCAGACCTATTTCCCCAATGCCGAACCCAGCGCGCTCTTGAAGGCGCTGTTCGTCCTGCAGGCGATCCCGGAAATCTGACAGCTCGAAACCGGGCGGATCAGCCGCCGATCGTCTGTTTGAGGAAAGCCACGGTGCGGTCCCAGGCCTGCCGCGCCTCCGCCGCTTCGTAATTTTGCCCGGTCGGATTGGCGAAGGCGTGGTTGGCGTCGTAGCGATAGATCGTCGCCTTCTTGCCGATCTTCTTCATCCGCGCTTCGAACACGTCGACCGAGGCCGGCGTGATGTATTGGTCGCGATTTCCGAAGTGCCCCAGAACCGGCCCCTTCAGCGTCTGCAAGGCCGCTTCGTCGGGGGTCACGTCGCCATAATAGATCACGGTGGCATCGACCGGCCGGGCGAGCGACGTGCGCAGTGACCAGCCGCCGCCGAAGCACCAGCCGATCGTTGCCAGCTTACCCGTGCAATCCGGGCGCCGGCGCAGATAATCCACCCAGGTGGTGAGCGTCTCGATCGCCTGCTTGGGTTCGACCGCACCGGAAAGAAGCTCGGCGGTGGCGGAATCCTTCGCCACCTTGCCGTCGTAGAGATCCGCCGCCAGGCTGAGATAGCCGAGTTTCGTCAGTTCGGCGGCGACGCCCTTGATCTGGTCGTTCAGCCCCCACCACTCATGCACCAGCAGAACAGCGCCCGCCGGCACCTTGGCCGGAATGCCGAGCGCGGCCGAGATCTTGCGTCCGCTGGGCGTCTTGGTGGTGACCGTCGTCAGGCTCCCGGCCGCCATCGCAAGTTTTACCGGGTCCGCCAGCAGGGCCGCGAGGGACAAGCCGGCCAGGCCGGTCACGACATGACGGCGTGGAACATCGTTCATCACTGCCTCCATCGTCACAGCACGATGGAGGCAGCTTACATCCGTCCCCGCGCGGGAAGATAGATCACGACAAGGCCGGCGCCGAAGCCAGCTCCTGGGACTGGTTCTCCCGCTGGTAGCGGAGCCGGTCTTCCGGCGGCAGGAACCAGCCGGCGACATAGATGAAGGGCGCCTCGGCCATGGCCATGGCGAGACGGATCCAATAGGTGCCGATGATATAGGTGAAGACCAGCGCGCTGATGGTGATCGGCGTTTCGCCGAGGATCCAGGGGAAGATCACCCAAGCGAGGCTGTTGAAGATGGTGTTGTCGATCAGGGCCGAGACCGCCGTCGATCCGGCGGCGCGCAGCCACATATGCCGGCTGCCGGTCCAGGCGCGGATTCGCTGGAAGATCAGCACATCGTTGAACTGGCTGATCAGATAGCTGGTCATGCTGGCCGCGAGCAGGGTCGGGGCCGGCAGGAACAGGGCCATGATGTGATCGTGATTGGGCAGCGACCAGGCCATGTCGGCACCGGCCTCGGCCGGTGTCAGCGGCCGGTAGCCCATGGCGAGGATCATCATGGTCGTCATCATCAGCATGGCGGCGAAGCCGAGCCAGATGCCGCGCTTCGCCATCCTGCGTCCGTAATATTCCGTCAGGATATCGGTGCAGAGATAGGACGAGGCGAAGAGCACGGTGCCAAGCGCCGTCGGATCGCTGAAGATCTCGAACTTGACCGCTTTCAATACCTGGATATTGGCGCCGACGATGCCGATGGCGATATAGACGAACAGCCCCGCCGGGCCGAACAGCCGCAGCATGACCGGAATGAGGCTGAAGCAGATGAGCACTTCGATGACCAGCATTGCCTCGGGCGGCAAGCCGTTCATCCAATGCACCACATTGGACAACAACATAGAATCCCTTTCTCGGTGACCGGGGACATACCCGGGCGAGCCAAAAGGTTGCGAGACGAGAGCGCCGCCTTGCGGAAAACCCCCGACGAGCGATCCCCTGCAGCCGGTGACCGGGATGATGCCCAGGCGGCTGCGCCAGTGCCGCATAAGCGGCGATGGCGGGATCACGGCGAATCATAAGCAAAGAAAAACCCGCGGCAAGCGCGGGTTTCTCAAACTCTATCCATCTCGGCCCTCTAACGGGCGGTCGCCCGTCAAGTACCGACGACAGATCTATCTCAGGCGGCCTTGGCCTTGGCGGCGGCCTTCTCGATGCGGCGCTTCAGCTTGAGGCCTTCATCGGTGAGCTTGCTGTCCGCGGTGTCGAGCAGATAGGCGTCGATGCCGCCATTGTGTTCGATGGTGCGGATCGCATTCACCGTCAGGCGGAGCTTCACCGACTGACCGAGGGTGTCGGACAGCAGCGAGGTTTCCTGCAGATTCGGCAGGAAGCGGCGCTTGGTCTTGTTATTGGCATGGCTGACATTATTGCCAACCTGAACACCCTTGCCGGTGATGGCGCAACGACGAGCCATGACCAAATCCTTTTCTTTTCAGCAACTTATCTAAACCAAAGTGGCCGGAATGCGTTGTTTCCGGCCAAGTCGCGGCGGTTCTACCGGTTTAACGCCGCTAGGTCAAGGCGATTCCACCCTTTCAACCCTGCTGCGGGGCCAGGGCTGGAGCCGCCTTTCGCCGGTGGAGGACGATGGCAACCCCCGCCAGAACCGCCAGACCGCCGGCAATGGCGAAACGATCCGGCACCTCGCCGAAGAACAGGAAACCGGCGGCAAAGGCAAGCGGCAAGGAAAGGAAGGTGCAGGCCGCCTTGATCCGGACCGGCGCCCGGCGCAAGGCCGTGATGCTGAGGGTGCCGTAAAAAGTCCCGCAGACCGCCACCCCGATCAGCGCAAGATGCCCTGAGATGTCCATCGGCTGCCAATGCGGCAGGGCGATCGGCGCCATGCCGATCGAGGTCGTCACCGCCATCCAGAACATGAGCGACAGGACATGCTCGTCGCGGCCGACCGAGCGGGTCAGCACCAGCATGCCGCCCCAGCAGAGCGCCCCCAGGACGGCGATGAGCAGATCGAGATTGAGCGCCCAGCCGTTCAGCCCCGTCATCAGGAGGATGCCCGCGACGGCCAGGGCGATCCCACCGAGGCGGCGGCCGGAAACCGGTTCCTTCAGGAAAAGCGCGGCCAGGGCCACCCCGCCCAGCGGCTCCAGGAAAAAGACCGCCACCACCACCGAGAGCGGCAGATGCGCCAGCGCGTAATAGAGCGAGAAACTGGCGAAGAGATTGAGCGCCGCCCGGAACAGATAGATCGGCCGCCAGATCGGGCCGGGGCGCACCCTGAGGACGATCAGGATCGGCGCCAGGGCGATGGCGCCATAGATCCAGCGCATCATGGTGATCTGCGTTGGCGGCGCGTGCAGGGCCGCCGCCTTGGCCAGGACATCCATGGCGACGCCGGCGACCACCGCCGACACCGCCATGAAGATGGCGATGAGATGCCCCTCTTCCGCCGCTGCCGGCTGCCCTCCATCCTCACGCTGTCGCATTGACCGCTTCCTGCTCCGCCATGATGATATGGCTATGGCAGAAAACAGATCACGCGCGCAACGCAGGAAAACGCCGCCAAGGCTCAGCTTTTCTGAGCCTGCCGATCCGTCCCGTGGAAGTGCCCATGGTGGAGATCACGGAGGAGGATCCCGGCACCTGCCGCCGCTCAATGCGGTTCGCGCCTTCGAGGCGGCGGCACGGCATCAGGGCTTTGCCCGCGCGGCGGCCGAGCTGAATGTCTCGCCGGGCGCCGTCAGCCGCCAGGTGAAGCTGCTGGAGGAAGCCCTCGGCACCGTCCTGTTCCGGCGTGAGGCGCAGGCCGTGCACCTCACCGATCATGGCCGCAAACTGCTGCCCCTGGCGCGGCAGGCCTTCGACCTTTTGCAGCGGATGCACCCGAATCGCGGGCGCAGCGACACCTTGCGACTGCAGGTCTCCTCCAGCCTCTATCTGCGCTGGCTGATGCCGCGCCTGATCGATCTCAAACGCCAGCAGCCGGCATTGAAGCTCGACCTTGCGATCAGCGGCACGGCTGCCATGGACCCGGGTACCGCCGATGTCATGATCTACTACCGGCGCCGCGCCCCAATTCCGGGGCAGGGACTTCAGGGGCGAAATGTTCCGAGGCGAGGGGAAGAGGCGGAGAGTGACCTGCTCTTCGCCGATGGCTCGGTCCTGGCCTGCGTTCCAGCCCTGCTGGGCCGCCGCCGACCACCCTTGCCGCTGACCATGCTCCACCACCTGCCGCTGCTGCTGAACACGCCCGATGGCTGGGATTGGCGGCTCCTCGCCGATCGGATCGGCCTCCCGGACCTGCCGCTGAACGACGCCGACAGTTTCGATCTCGACGACAGCGCCATCCAGGCGACACTGGCGGGACAAGGCATCGGCCTGGTCGAGCAGCGTTTCGTCGCCGCGCAACTGGCCGCCGGCCAGCTCATCCGTCCCTTCGACCTGCCGCCCCTCTCGTTTGGCGAATATCGCATCCATTGGTCGCCGCGAATCCTGCGCCGCCGCGACGCGCGGCTGCTGCGCGAGTGGCTTCTTGCGGAAGCCGCAAACTGATCGGACCGGCTAACCCTTGAAGAAACGCGCCAGCAGGTCGCGTGCGGCGGCACCCGGCGTGGTCTTGCCCGCCACCACCCGGGCTTCCAGCTCCACCAGACGTTCGGTGATGCCGGGATGTGCCTTCAGGGCCTCCAGCAGGCTGTCGGACAATTCGCGCCACAGCCAGGCACGGGCCTGATCCCGCCGCCGCGCCGTCAGCTCGCCACTCTTTCCCATCTGCCGGTCGAAGGCCACGACCTTCTCCCAGACCTCGGCAATACCCTGCACACGCAGCGCCGAACATTGCACGACCTCGGTCTTCCAGGCCTGGTGCAAAGGATGCATAAGGCCCAGGGCATTGCGGTAATCGGCGGCGGTGCGCTGGGCCGCCGCCTGCAGGTCGCCATCCGCCTTGTTGACGATGATGAGATCGGCAAGCTCCATGATGCCGCGCTTGATGCCCTGCAAATCGTCGCCACCCGCCGGCAGCAGCAGCAGCAGGAACATATCGACCAGTTCGGCGACCGTGGTCTCCGACTGGCCGACGCCGACCGTTTCGACAACGATGAGATCGAAACCGGCCGCCTCGCAGATCAGCAAGGCCTCGCGGGTGCGGCGGGCAACGCCGCCCAGGGCCAAGCCCGCCGGCGAGGGCCGGATGAAGGCCTCGTGCCGGCGTGACAATTCCTCCATCCGGGTCTTGTCGCCCAGGATAGAGCCGCCGGAAACGCGCGAGGACGGGTCCACCGCCAGGACGGCGAGGCGCTTCCCCTGGTCGATCACATACTGGCCGAAGCTTTCGATGAAGGTCGATTTGCCGACACCCGGGGGTCCGGAAATGCCAAGGCGGATGGATTTGCCGGTCGCCGGCAGCAGCCGGTCCAGGAGGGCTTCGCCCGCCCGCCGATGATCCGGCCGGTCGGATTCCACCAGGGTGATGGCACGTGCGAGGGCGCGTCGGTCGCCGGCCAGAAGCTTCTCCGCCAGAGCGGCAATATCAATACTCATACCGTTGCCCGCCGGTCCAAGGATCGGTTCTCCATCAAGGCCGCGTCATGCGCCGCCGCTTCCTGTTGCCGGCGCCACATCACGGCATATTTGCCATTGGCCGCCAGCAGTTCCGGATGCCGGCCGCGCTCGATGACCCGGCCGTCTTCCAGCACGATGATCTCGTCGGCATCGATCACGGTGGAGAGGCGATGGGCGATCACCAAGGTCGTGTGATCCCGCGCCATCTCGCGCAGATTGGCCTGGATCTCGCGCTCGGTCTGGCTGTCGAGGGCGGAGGTCGCCTCGTCGAACAGCAGGATCGGCGGCGCCTTCAAAATGGTACGGGCGATGGCCACACGCTGCTTCTCGCCGCCCGAGAGCTTCAGCCCGCGCTCGCCGACCCGGGTCTCATACCCGTCCGGCAGTTTCGCGACAAAGCCGTGAATCTGCGCCAACCGTGCCGCCTCTTCGATCTGCGCCCGCGAGGCACCCGGTCGGCCATAGGCGATATTGTATTCCAGCGTGTCGTTGAAGAGCACCGTATCCTGCGGCACGATGCCGATCGCCGCGCGCACGCTTTGCTGCTGCACCTCGCGGATATCCTGGCCATCGATGGTCACGCGGCCTTTCTGCACATCGTAGAAGCGGAACAGCAGGCGCGAGATGGTGGATTTCCCGGCCCCGCTCGGCCCGACGATCGCCAGCGTCTTGCCCGGCTCGACCCGGAAGCTCACCCCCTTGAGGATCGGACGGCGGGGATCGTAGCCGAATTCGACATTCTCGAAGACGACGGAGCCGGCCGTCACCAGGAGCGGCACCGCGCCCGGCCGGTCGGGAATATCGACGTCGACCGAGAGCAGCGCGAACATCGCTTCCATATCGATCAGGGACTGGCGGATTTCGCGATAGACGGTGCCGAGGAAATTCAGCGGCAGATAGAGCTGGATGAGATAGGCATTGACCAGCACGAAATCGCCGACGGTCAGGTGATGCTCGGCAACGCCGCTGGCCGCCATCGCCATCATCAGCGTCACGCCGATGGCAATGATCAGCGCCTGGCCGATATTGAGACTGGCCAGACTGGTTCGACTCTTGACCGCTGCGTATTCATAGATCTTGAGCGCCACGTCGTAGCGCCGGGCCTCGTGTTCCTCGTTGGTGAAATACTTGACCGTTTCGTAATTCAGCAGGCTGTCGACCGCCTTGGTATTGGCCGACTGATCGGACTCGTTCATCTGGCGACGGAATTTGATGCGCCATTCGGTCACCGC
The DNA here is from genome assembly GCA_964406155.1 of uncultured Rhodospirillaceae bacterium. Classification (GTDB taxonomy): domain Bacteria; phylum Pseudomonadota; class Alphaproteobacteria; order Dongiales; family Dongiaceae; genus Dongia_B. The sequence continues at coordinate 9,997 of CAYOQR010000015.1, forward strand.
CAGGGTGTACCAGATATAGATCCCGATGGTGGCCGCCGTCACCGCCGCGAAGCGCCAATCGTAGAGCTTCCAGAGGATGGCGCAGACCAGGCCGATCTCCAGCAAAGTCGGCAACACGTTGAAGAGCACGAAGAAGAGCAGGAATTCGATGCCCTTGGCGCCGCGCTCGATCGCCCGGCTGAGGCCACCCGTCTGGCGGTCGAGATGGAACTTCATCGACAGCGCATGCAGATGGCGGAAGGTATCCAGGGCAACCTGACGGATCGCCCGCTGCGCGACCTTGGCGAAGATGCCGTCGCGCAGTTCCGCGAAGGCCTGGGAGAGAACGCGGGCAAGGCCATAGGCCAAGAGCAGTCCGACCGGCATGGCGATGACGCCCGCCGTGGCCACCGCAGCTCCGGCCGCCGGCCTACCCGACAATTCATCGACCATGTGCTTGAAGAGGATCGGCACATAGATATTGGCGAGCTTGGAGATCACCAGGAAGGTCAGCGCCAGAATGACCCGGCCGCGCAGATCCCAATTGCCGGCCGGCCAGAGATGCGGCAGCAGCGCCTTGAAGGCCTGCCATTGGCCGACCTTCGGTTGGGCGGCCCGATCGGTACGGGCGGCCCCATCGACATGAGTCGCCGGGGCTTTTTCTTCGCTCATGGCAATATCATCCTTACGGCAGGATCACCGCGCGGGTGGCGCCGCGATTCCAAGGTCAATGTTCAGTCGCGCGCCCCAGACTGCGGGCCATGACGAGATAGAGCTTGCCGACATCGGCGGTGATGAAGGTGGCATTGAGAACGGCCTCCGGATCGGCATTGCCCGACTGGCTCAACAGATCCTCGAATTTGCGCAGATAGCGGTCGACCATATCATGGAAGCGCTCGTCGCGCTGGTAGCGTTGCTCGATCGCCGGGATCACATAAGAATCCTTCATCCGGAACAGGCGCCGGGCGAAGACCGACCGGTCACCCTCCCGGAAACGCTTCCAGATCTCGTCGGGAATCTCGGCATCCAGCAGGTTGTGGATATCCAGCGCCAGGCCGTTCAATTCGTCAATCATGGTGGCCGCGACCCTGAGGAAGGCATCCCGGGTGGTGCTGTGCTGGGTCTTCTGCAGCATCTCCAGCCGTTCCAGCGCCAGTCCGGAGCTTTGCGCCAATTCGTCGCTGCGGGTGCGGAAGGCCTGGCCGAGCCGGTCGGCCCGGTCATTCGCGTCCTCGATCGCCTTGCCGAGCTTGTCGGCCTGGCCCTGGAACTGATCTCCGAGCGCAGTCGCCTGAGCCAGAGCCTTGTCGCTGGCCAGGCCCAGCGCCTGGATGCGGCCATCGAGATCGGCGGCGATCCCGGCCAGTTGCTGTTTCATCCGGTCGGTCGCTTCGCCGAGAATGGAGGCCTGCCTTGCCGCCATCGCCGTCGTCGCGGTGGCATCGCTGCGGGCGGCATCGGCGCTCTGCTTCGCCGTCGCCGCGGCGCCGACGAAATCGGCCATCTGCGCCTTCAATTGCGCGCGCACCGATTGCGCGAGATCACCGACCTGGGTGGAAAGCTGCTGCAAATCCATGATCTGGTCCCGCAGCGCATCCTTGATATTGCCGACCTGCGCCATCGCCCCCTGGGTCACGCCGCTCAAGGCATCGGCGCCGTCGCGGAAGGACTGCACCACGCCATGGGCCTGGCGCGCGGTTTCCTGGGTGGTGTTGCGGAGCAGGCGCACGAGGCTTTCGATCGAGAGACCAAGCTGTGCGATCTCCGCCTCGCCGGCCTTGCCGGCATCGCCGATGGCGGCAACCCGATCGGCGAGCACCCGGTGCACCTCATCCTGGCGGGTCGTGGTCTGTTCGACGACGGCGATCAGCGCATCGGCCCGGTTCTGCAACACCTCGCCCATCTGATCGAGCCGCTGGCGGGCCGTATCGCCGGCCTCGGCCAGATGCTGGGCCTGGCGCTGATAAAGGCCGCCGAGGGCGGCGCCCCGCTGCATGCCGTCATCCAGCGCCGTGCGCAGCACCGTGCATTGCTGCTCGATCGCCTGGCGGGCGGCCGTTGCCTTGTCAACGGCGAGACGCGCGGCTTCGTCCAGGACACCGAGATGGGTGCGGAGCGATTCCTGCAGCTCGCCGGCGCCGCCCGTTGCCTTGACCGCCGCCTCGCTGAGCGCGCCGGCCTCGGTGCGGAAGACCGTGCTGATCACCTGCGCCTGCATCGTCACCTTCTCGGTGATGTCGCCGAGATCCTGGATCTGCGCCCGCAAAGCCTGGCGGATACTGTCCGTCGCCGACGACGTCTCGCTCACGGCAATCTTCAGGTCGGCATGCTGGCGTGCCAGCGCCTGGGCCAGACCCTGGGCCTGTTCCGCCGTCGCATCGCTCACCGCTTTGATGCCGGCCGCATGTTTCGACATGATCGACTGCACGGCGCTCGCCAGTTCCATCGCATGGGCCTGCAGATGCTTGCCGGCTTCTGCCGCCCGGTCGCTGATCTCGGCACCGGCGAGACCGGCAGACTGCGCCTGCTGGGCCAGGACGTCGCGCATGTTGATCGCGACCTCCGTCGCCTGGGCGGCCGCCTTGCCGAGGCTGACCGCTTGATCGTCGGCCGCCGCGACCAGCTTGCGGCCCTGGTCGGCGATGCCGCTGAACAGCTCTTCGATCCGCTTGCTTTCCGCTTCCAGGCTCTGCCGCAGATTTGCCGCCGCCGTGTCGCTGGCCGATTGCATCTGCGCGGTGCGGCTGCGGCCGATCTCGTCGAGCTGCTCAGCACCGGTCTTCAGCGCCGTTGTCATCTGCTCGGCCTGGACCCGCGCCGCCGCGGACAATCCCTCGGTCTGCTGCACCACGCTCGCCGATGCCGCGGCGATCTCGCGAGCATGGGTGCGCAAAGCGGTCTCGAAGAAGCCGGCCGCTTCCTCCGCCGCCTTGATCAGGGCATCGCGCTGTTCGACGGTCGCGGCCGTCAGCACCGTCGTCTTGTTGGCGACACTGTCCGCCGCCGCCAGGAATTCGTCGGCCTGCTGGCGCAGCAACCGCTTGAACCCTTCCGCCGCCTCATGAGCGACCCCGCTCAGCCGCTCGTTCTGGCCGAGCAGCAGGCTCTCGAGGTCCTGGCCGCGCCGTTCCAGCCCGGCAATCGCCTCTTCCTGGGCCGCGATATGCCGCGTGATCTGGTCCTGCAACCGCCGCGACACGGCATCGTTCGCCTGTTCCAGCGTTTGGCCCTGCCGCGCCACCGTCTCGCTCAGGCGTTCTGTTGAAACGGTCAGAAGCTGGTCCAGCTTCGCCGCCTGCTGATCGACGGTTTCCGCCAGTTTCGCCTGGCGCAGATCGGCGGCCGAACTCACTTCCGACAGGCGCTGCTCATGGCTGCGGAGATGTTCCGCGAAACGCTGCCCCGCCCGGTCCACGGCCGTCTCCAGCCGCCCGCCATGAAAATCGACCCGCTGCGCCAGATCCGCCTGTTTGAGATCGGTCGCGGCCTGAAGCTCGGTCAGTCGGGCTTCGTGCGACGTCAGATGGCCGGCGAAGCGCTCGCCGGCCTGATCGGCAACCGCCGCCAGTTGCTCACCGTGACGATCGATCTGTTTCGCAAGCTCCGCCTGTTTCACATCGGCGGCAGCCTGCATGTCGGTCAGGCGAGTTGCATGCGCTTTCAAGTGATCGGCAAAACGCTCACCAGCCTGATCCGCCGCCGTTTCCAGTCGCGCGCCCTGAAGATCGATCTGCTTGGCGAGATCGGCATGGCGCAGATCGGTCGCCGTCTTGATCTCGGAGAGACGCTGTTCGTAGGAGCGCAGATGATCGGCGAAACGCTGGCCGGCCTGATCCGCCGCCGCATCGAGACGCTGTCCCTGCCGGTCAGCAAGCGCCGCCAGCTCGCCCTGATGCCGGTCCGTCGCCGCGCTGATCTCCGCCAGCCGCCGCTCATGCGATGTCAGATGCTCGGCGAAACGCTGACCCGCCGCATCAGCAGCGGCGGCGAGACGCTGTGCCTCGCCATCGACCCGCTGAGCCAATTCCGTCTGATGCCGGTCCCGGGCCGCGCCGAGTTCCGCCAAGCGTTCTTCATGCGCCTTCATCTGATCGGCGAAGCGGGTGCTCGCCTCATTCATCACCGCGCCCAGCCGCTCGCCCTGGCCATCGACCAGTTTCATGAGATCGGCATTGCGGGCTTCCGCCGCCGTGATCACCTCGGTCAGGCGCTGCCGTTCATCGAGAAGCAAGGCCGAGAAGCGGCCAGCGCCGCGATTGGCCGCCGCCTCCAGGATCATCGACTGCCTGTCCAGCAGGTGAACCAATTCGTTGTTCTTGCGCTCCGCCAGTTCGGCAAGGCCGGTCAGCAATGCATGCTGGCTGTCGATATGGGTCTTGAAACGCTGGGCCGAGGCATCGGCCGCCAGTCCGAGGCGTTGTCCCTGACTGTCGACCAGTTCCGCCAGGCGATCTGTCCGTTCGCCCATCGCGCCGGCCGCCTTGTCGATCTCGGCGCCGAGATCCTGCATCCGGTTGCCGAGCTGATTGATGGTTTCCCGGGCGGTTTCCGCCAGCGCCAGGCGCTGACGTTCCAGGGCGCCGCCGAGATCGCGGCCGTGATCGCCGATCCGTCCCGCCGCCTCGGCGGTGACGGCGGCGATGTCGCCGGCCAGACGTTCCAGCGTTTCGCGGAACTGCTCGCCGGCCGCCGTCGCGGCAGCCTTGAGACGGTCGGCCTGGTCGCGGGTCAGTTCCTCCAGCCTGGCATTCTCGGCCGAAGTCTGGGCCCCGGTCTTGCCGATCTGCCCGCCGAGACGCTCCAGGCTGGAAACCAGATCCTCGGCGACCTGACGCGTCATCGTGATGATGCCATCGCCCTGCTCCCGCAGGCTGCGCTGGATCTCGCCGGTCTTGCGGGTGACCTCGGCGATGGTGGCGCTGGAACTGGCGAAGGCGGCATCCTGATGCCGCCGCAAGGCCGTCGCCAGGCGCTGGGCCGCGTCATCGGCCGCCACCGCCAATTGAGCGCGATGTTGGTCCACCGCCTCCGAGAGATCCTGATGCTGCACCCGCAGATCGGCGAGAATCTGGGTCAGGCGCAACGCTTCTTCCGTCGCCCTTTCGGCCAAGGCCTGATGATGCCCTTCGATCGCCTGGGCGAGGCCGGCGAGGTGACCGCCGATCGCCAGTTCAAGGTCCCGGTGCCGGCCTTCGGCCGTGCCGGCAGCCCGTTCCAGTGCCGCCTGTTCGGCGGCGACCCGGGCCGCCAGCCGTTCCCCGGCCTCGGTGATCTTGTCCTGCAGCAGCGCGGTCTGCTGGCCGAGCGCCGCCAGCAGATCGTTCTGCGCCGTCTCGCTGTCGCGCCGCGCGGCGGCGATGGCGGCACTTTGCGCCGCCAGTTTCTCGGCAATCGCCTGGGTCTGCGCCGCCGCCTGGTCACGGCTGCGGTCGAGCATGACACCAAGCTTGGCCGTCATCTCCTCGCCGAGGCGCCCGGCACTTTCGGTGGAGCGGGCGAGGCCCGTCATCAGATTGGCGACCACACCGGCGATCTTCTCGCCAGCCGCGTCGCCGGCTTCCGCCAGATTGGTGCTTTCGGTTTCGATTTGAGCCCGCAGCTTGCGCTGACGTTCGTCGGCCTGTTCCGCTGCCTGATCCAGGCGGTCGGCGAGAAGCCCGATTTCATCGCCGAGGCGCACCGTGGTCCGCTCCGCCAGATCGCCGAGCCGTGCCGCCTCCGCTTCAACCGCCTCTTGCACGGTGGAGCCATGATCGATGATGCGGTCGATGATGCGTTCGATCGCGGCCCGCTTCTCATCCAGCGCCCGGGCGACACGCTCCGCCCCCTCGGCCGCCAACCGGTCCAGGGTCGCCGCTTGCTCAGCGCCTGCCGCTTCCAGCCGCTCGCGCTGGGCGTCCGCCGCCGTTGTCATCTCCACCAGGGTCTGGCGCTGCGCCGCGAGGCTCGCTTCGATGCGGCCCTGGGTTTCGCCGCTGGTGCGGGCGACGGCCTCCAGCTCGCTCGTCTGATCGCGAAAGACGTCGCGGATACCGGTCAGCGCGTCATGCGCCGCTGTCGTTGCCGCCGTCAGCTCGTCCGTTTGCCGACGCAGGGCCTCGGCGACCCGGCCGATACGCGCCTCATTGGTCTCGACCGGATAGGTCAGCTCGCGCAACCGGGCCTGCAGGCTGGCGGTCTGCCGGGCGAGATCCCGGCGCCGGGTGAAGGAGAAAACAACCAGCCAGAGGACCAGGATCGGCAGGGTGACAGCGGTGACAATGGCGCCGATCTCGTGGGGCAGCAATTGCCGCAGCGTGTTCAGCCCCATGACCGCATCGAGATATTGCAGGCTGGCATAGAGCCAGAGGGCGGAAAGCAGGATCGCCGCAGTCACGGCGAAGGGATAACCGCGCCGAGCCAGGACGGGTTCGCTGTCAGCCATGATGTGGCCCTCCGTCAGGCTGCTTGGCGCGCGCGATGCACCAGCGACAGAATCTCCGCCGCTGCCTTGGGAATATTGGTGCCCGGCCCGAAGATCGCCGCCACCCCGGCCTGGCGCAGGTAATCGTAATCCTGCGCCGGGATGACACCGCCGCAGATGACAAGGATGTCCCCGGCGCCCTGCGCTTTCAGCGCCTGGACAAGCTGCGGCACCAATGTCTTGTGGCCGGCCGCCTGGCTGGAGACGCCGATCACGTGCACGTCGTTCTCGATCGCCTGGCGCGCCGCTTCCTCCGGAGTCTGGAACAGCGGCCCGACATCGACGTCGAAACCAAGATCGGCGAAGGCGGTGGCGATGATCTTGGCGCCACGGTCATGGCCGTCCTGACCCAGCTTCACCACCATCATGCGCGGCCGCCGGCCCTCGACCCGGGCGAATTCCTGGATCTTGTCCTGGATCTCCTTGAATTCGGGATCGTCGCGATAGGCCGCGCCATAGACGCCGGCGATCGAGCGGATCTCGGCCTTGTGCCGCGAGAAAACCTTCTCCAGCGCGTTCGACACCTCGCCGACCGTCGCGCGGGCACGGATCGCCTCGACACTGAGCGCCAGCAGATTGCCGGTATTGGTCTCCGCCGCTTCGGTCAGGGCATTGAGCGCGGCCTCGACCTTGGCTGCATCGCGGGTCGCCTTGATCTTCTGCAGGCGGGCGATCTGCTGTTCGCGGACCTTGGTATTGTCGATATCGAGCACGTCGATCTCAGCCTGCTGGCCAGACTGGTATTTGTTGACGCCGACGATGATGTCCTCGCCGCGATCGACCCGCGCCTGGCGTCGCGCCGCCGCTTCCTCGATCTTCATCTTCGGCATGCCGCTCTCGACCGCCTTGGTCATGCCGCCCAGCGCCTCGACCTCGGCGATCAGCTTCTCGGCTTCCTTGACCAGGCTGTCGGTCAGGCTTTCCACGTAATAGCTGCCGCCCAGGGGATCGATGACATTGGGGATGCCGCTTTCCTCCTGGATCACCAACTGGGTGTTGCGGGCAATCGCCGCCGAGAACGGCGTCGGCAAGGCGATCGCCTCGTCCAGTGCATTGGTATGCAGCGACTGGGTGCCGCCGAGCACCGCCGCCATCGCTTCGATGGTGGTGCGGACGACGTTGTTATAGGGATCCTGCTCCGTCAGGCTGACACCCGAAGTCTGGCAATGGGTGCGCAGCGCCAGGGATTGCATATCCTTCGGATCGAACTGCTTCATCTGCTTCGCCCAGAGATAGCGGGCGGCGCGCAGCTTGGCGATTTCCATGAAGAAGTTCATGCCGATGGCGAAGAAGAAGCTGAGGCGCGGGGCGAACTCGTCGACCTTCAAGCCCTTGGAGAGGGCCGCCCGCACGTAATCGAGACCGTCGGCGATGGTGAAGGCCAGTTCCTGCACGGCGGTCGCGCCGGCTTCCTGCATGTGATAGCCGGAAATCGAGATCGAATTGAACTTCGGCATGTATTTCGCCGTGTATTCGATGATATCGGCGACGATGCGCATGCTGGGGGCGGGCGGATAGATATAGGTGTTCCGCACCATGAATTCTTTCAGGATGTCGTTCTGGATCGTGCCCGAGAGCTGATCCAGCCGAACACCCTGTTCCTCGCCCGCGACGATATAGCCGGCGAGAACCGGCAACACGGCACCGTTCATGGTCATGCTGACCGACATCTTGTCGAGGGGAATGCCGTCGAACAGGATTTTCATATCCTCGACGGAATCGATGGCGACGCCCGCTTTGCCGACATCGCCGACCACCCGGGGATGATCGGAATCGTAGCCGCGATGGGTGGCGAGATCGAAGGCGACGCTGAGCCCCATCTGGCCGCGCCGCAGATTGTCCCGATAGAAGGCGTTCGATTCCTCCGCCGTCGAGAAGCCGGCATATTGCCGGATGGTCCAGGGCCGGTTGGCATACATCGTGGCCCGCGGCCCGCGCACATAAGGCGGCAGGCCCGGCAAGGTGCCGACGACTTCCAGCCGCTCCAGATCGTCGGCAGTATAAAGCGGCTTCACCGAGATACCTTCCGGCGTCTGCCAGGTCAGGCTGTCGGGATCGGCGGCTTTCAGTTCCTTGGCTGCCAGCTTGCGCCAGTCGCCCAGCGGAACCTTCGGAAAATCGACCACGAACCCCTCCCAAACAAATCGCAGGACCGGCCTGCTTTATGGATCATTATACCGCATCGCAGCATTCGCCGGACTATAGCGGAGCCGCCGCGAGGAAGTCCAGAAACCGCAAAGTGCCGAATGCTTGCGTGAAATGCAGAGCTTGCCGGCCGGATTGCCGTATCGCGATCAGCCGAGCTCCATCAATTGATCGATATCCGCCTGGGCGAGAATCGCGGCATCGCCATGGATCACCGCGCTGGCCTGGCCGATCAGGTCCTGCAGATTGCGCGAGGCCTTGGTGGCGATCAGCCGCGTGATATCGGGATCGCCGATCTGCAGCGCCTCGTCCAGCCGGGCGACGGAAATGCCGACCAGACGGTTCATCTCGCCCACCAGCTTGTCGAAGGGCTGGCGGAAGGCCGCCGGCGCATAATCATAGGCCTCGATCGCCAGGTCCCGGTCGGCGATGCCGCTCTGGGCGAAATGCTCCTGATAGCTCAGCGGCTGCCAGCCCTTGCAGTCGTCGAGGCATTCCGGGACGTCGGGGATGAGCTCCAGCAGCATGACGATTTCGTTGATATGATTCAGATAATCCGTCGCGAGCAGGGTCGTCTCATTGACATTCGAGCCCATTGCCCGGCGGCACAGTTCCTGATACCTGGCCTCGCCGTCATCGCTGGCGCTGGTCGCCGCCATCGGATCTTCCATCTGCACGCCGACCCATCTCCCCATCGCCGGACCGGAACCGGGATCGACCGACAGCATGGCTGCCACAGCCTTTACATTCCGTTACCCCGATCGTCCGCTCCCCCGGCCAAGCCTCACCTGTCAGCGTCCATTTCTTTTCGTATCCTGCCCGATCCTGCCTGACTATCGCCGGAGCGGCGGCCGGGCGCCGTTACGGTCGCAGCCGGAGGAAGGGCTGCGGTTGTTCGAAACCTTTCAAAATGGCCTGGTCGGGAGTGGCTGCGAGATCCTTGAGCAGCGGTGCAACATCCGGATCGCCGGCCACCGCCGCCGACAGGACAAGATCGCCGCCGAGAGACTGCGCCTGCAACCGGGCCGCCATATTGACCACCGAGCCGAAGTAATCCAGCCGGTCGTTCAGGGTGACGGCGATGGCTGGCCCGGCATGGATTCCCAGTTTGATGACCAGTCCCTCGCCCGCTCCCTCCCCCCAGCCACTCTCCCCGCCATTCTCCCTGTTGAAGGCCTCCACCCGCCGCTGGATCGCCAGCGCCGCCATCACCGCTTGGCGGCTGTCGGTAAAAGCCGCCATCACCGCGTCGCCAATGGTCTTGACGACAGCTCCCTCGTGATCGCGGATGACGGACGTCAGGAAGGCGAAATGGTTGCGCACCAGGCGATAGGCGGCGGCGTCGCCGATCCGGCGATAAAGCGCGGTGGAGCCCTTGAGATCGGTGAAAAGCAGAGCAACATGGCCGACGCTGACATCGTCGCCCGGCCGCAGCACCTCATCGGAAAAGAGATCGCGGAAGGCCTGCAGCGCCGTCACCCGGTCCGCCGTCAAGGCATCGGCGATCCAGCGGCGATCCTCGATGATGGCGATCACGGGCCGGCCGCTGCGATTTTCCAGGATCAGCCGGCCGGGCGGTGCCGATGCCTCGGCAACGATCCCGGTATCGCCATAGACGATCCCAGGAAAACCAGCGGCATTCGGCTCTCCCTCTTGTTCTTCTACCTGCTCCCCAGGCCAGTCGATTTCCAGTGCCGGCCCTGGCTCCAAGCTCCGCAGGCGATAGGGACCGGGTTCGAGATCGGCGGCGAGATCGCGGCGTTCGCCGGGAGCGAGGGCGATCTGCGCTTTGACATGAGGTGTCGAGACCGGCCCCCACATGCAATATTCCCCGCTCACCAGGGAACGGATACCCGCTGCCGGGCGGAAGGAAGCCTCGACATTGCGCGAGAAGTCGCGGTCGTAATCGATGTTGCAGGACGGGCAATGCGCCTCTGTCGGCAGGCGGTCGAGCGTGCTCGACCAGACCTTGGCGCCCCGGCAACTGGGACAAAGCAGGTCCCAGCGCAATTCCAGCAGGCCGCTGCGCACAGCCTGCAGGCAAAGCTCGATCGCGGCCAGCGGCGGAGCCTGCCAGCGCCGCGCCAGGGTCAGCGGCCGGATATGTCCGAGATCGACATCCTGAGCCGCCAACACGAAATCCGCCAGCCGCCTGGCCAAGCCATGGCCGTTGGGCGTCGCCTCGATCTCGGCGGCGATCCGGTCGACGCGCTGACGCAAATCGGCCGAGACCACCGGCGGGTCATAGGGAAAGACCTGATCCCGTTCGCCCTTGGCAAAGGCGTTGGCCGATGCCGCCATCCGGTCGTAACTGCGCCGGACACCGGGGAAAAAAACAGTCGCCAGCAGCAGCCGGCCAAGCCAGTTGGCGGGCGTCGCCGTCACGCTGTAGGTGAGCTTCGTGCCGCGTGCACTGGGCTCCAGCCGCAGACTGGCGCCGAGGAACTCCAACGGCCCCCGGTTGAAAACGCGGTTATGCTCGAACCATTCCCCGGCGATCCAGGTCACCGGAATTTCGCGCCAGGCCAGACGAACCGGACCGATCCGGCCCTCCCCCGTGGTCAGAACCGACCCGTCCGGCTGCGGCGTCTCGATGATGGTATGGAGCGGCAGGCCGCTCGCCTCGTTGAGCCGAGCGGTATCGGCCATCAGCAGCCAGACGGTTGCCGGCGGATGATCGAATTCCCAGACCCAGCTTCGACGCGGCGCCTCTGCCACCGGCTCATCCCGTATCGGCCTTTTATGATCCGGCTATCCTAGCAAGGCCAACCGGCAAGGCTAGCCCTCACGATGCTGGCCTTCACGACGGCCGTCTTCCCCGCCTTACCAGGCGAGGGCCGCCATGGCGTAATCCGCCATCACGCCGTATCGCTGCATCATGTCGCGCGTGAGCGCGGGATCGATGATATCGCCCCGCAGCACATCGTCCTTATGGATGCCACCGCCGAGGAACAGCGATTTGGCGCCGATCCCGCCGGCGCCGGCGACATCGGTGCGGCAGGAATCGCCGATCCCTAGGACCCGGGCCGGATCGTCGATCCCCATTTCTGCCAGGCAGCGCCGATAGATCCCGGGATAGGGCTTGCCGTTATAGATCACCCGCCCGCCCAGTTCCGCGTAGCGCGCGGCAATGGCGCCGGCACAGATTTCCGCAACGCCGCCGCGATGCACCAGCAGGTCCGGATTGGCGCAGAGCATCGGCAGCTCCGCCCAGACGCCACGGCGCAGGACATCCTCGAACTGCGATACCTGGTCCTGCGGCCCATCGACGCCGATCACCAGCACGAATCCGGCCCGCTCGATCTCCGTCGTCACCTCCAGATCGAGACCAGTCAGCAGGCTCCGGTCCTTGGCCGACATGATGGGATAGACCACGCGGCCCATATGGCGCAGCTCCGGCGTCGCCCGCTCCTGGATCTGGCGCCAGGTTTCCTCGCCGGACGAATAGAGGCCGTCATAGAGATCCGGCGTGATGCCCATCTCCGCAATCCGCTTGGCGACCTCGCCGGTGCGCCGGGGAGCGTTGGAGATGATGGCGACCTGCTTGCCCGCCCGGCGCAGCTCGCGCAGGCAGTCCATCGCCGCCGGATAACAGGTGACACCGTCATGCATGCAGCCCCAGAGATCCAGGATCACACAATCGATGCTGTCGGCGATCTCCGCGACGCCGCGACAGAAATGGGGCTGATGGCTCATGACAGGTAAGGCTCGCTCGCTTCGATGGGCCGCGACTGCCGCCGGGCCTGATTGACTTACACCAAGTGACTTATGACAGCGGGCTCGCCATTTCGTTGCGGACCAGCCGGGGTTCGCCGAATAGATAGCCCTGGCCGAAATCGATATGCAAATCCAACAATTCGCGCAGCATGGTTTCATCGCCGATCCGCTCGACGATGAGATCGATGGCGTAGGAATCGAGGACCCGCTTCAGGGCGCCGGGATCGTCGCCCATCTGCCCCGTCGAGACCGCCTCCAGCAACTGATCGGCTTCCAGTTTCAGGAAGCGGAAGTGACGGCTGGAGAGATCGGCGATGTCGATATCCAGGCTGTAGATCTGATCGATGGAGAAACGGAAACCCATCTGCGCCAGCCGGGCAAGGTCGCTCCACAAGGCCTGATCGGCGCTTTCGATCCCGCGTTGGGAAAATTCGAAGATCAGGTTCGGGGCCAGTTCCGCATGCTGCGCCATCAGGTTGATGAACTGATGGAAGAAATCGCGATCCGCCAGGGTGTGATGCGAGATATTCAGGAAGAAGCCGGTGGTGATATTGGATCGGCGCAGCCGGCGCAGCATCTGGATGCAGCGGAACAGCATCAGATTGTCGATCGCGGTGATCAGGCCATGACGCTCGGCGATATCGATATATTGCTCGGGGATCAGCACCCGGTCGCTGCCGACGCGGATCGGCGAGGAACATTCGAAATAGCGGCGCTTGCGCTGGGGCAGGCTGACGATCGGCTGCAAGGCCAGCTCGACCCCGTTCTCGCGCAATCCGTCCCGCACCAGATCGAGGATGGTCTTTTCGTCCAGCCCCTCGGCGATCGGCGGCATCGGCAGGCTGTTACCGTTATTGCCGTTGCCCTCGGCGCTGCCCGGGGCAGCCGGGGCCTTGCCGTCGCCCGCCTTGCTCCCCTCGCCCGTCTTGCTCCCCTCGCCCGTCTTGCCCGTGCCGGGCCTGGCGGCCGAGGGTTTAACATCGACCGGCTTCGCCGGTTTTACCGACTCGCTGGTCCGGTTCTGCAGCCCGTCGGCTTTCACCAGCGGCAGCCGCTGCAGCCCCGCCGCGCCCGACCCGGCCGCCGTTCCGGCCATCGCACGGGCCGTCTCGCCGGTTGCCGCATTGGTCGTCTCACTGGCCGCCCGGGCGGAATAAAGGCGCTCGACCAGGGATTGCAGGACCTTGACCTCGGCCAGGACATTGCCGACATCGGGCGGCGCCTGATCCTCGATCGCGGCCAGGGACTGGTCCAGGCGCTCCACCGTTACGGCCAGACGCTGCTGATCGGTCGTCACCCTCGTTGCAAGATCCCGGACCTCTTCCCGAGACCGCCGCAGATCGCCAGCCATGACGATCAAAGCCAGGCTCAGATGGAACAAGGCGCCCAGCAGAAAGACAAAGCCGCCGGCCGGCCAGGCCAATACGGACGGGAAAGCGGGAATATGGTGCGGCAACAGCAGCGCCACCGCCGGCATGGCGAGCGCATAGAGGCAGAAGAGCAGGACGTGAGACCAGCGTCGCATCGTCCGCCCTCATTAACGACTTACAGTTAAGACGTGATTAAGGGGCTGCATCGCCGACAAGAAACCTTAACCCCGTCGATGATCGGCCCCCACCGCCGCCGCGACGGTAGCAAAACCGTCCGCCGCCAGCAGGGAAGCAAGGTCTCGGTTGATCTCGCTTGCCAGGCCCGGCCCGCGATAGACCAGGGCGCTGTAGAGCTGGACCAGCGAGGCGCCGGCCCGGATCTTGGCATAGGCATCGGCCCCGCTGGCGATGCCGCCGACGCCGATGATCGGCAACCGGCCCTCGGTCAGGCGATAGACCTGCCGCAGGATCTCGGTGGAAAGGGTAAAGAGCGGCCGACCGCTGAGCCCGCCGGCTTCCTTGGCAAGGCGCGGATCGAGCCCTGCCGGCCGGGTGATCGTGGTGTTGCTGACAATCAGGCCGTCCAGCCCGCCCGCCAGGGCGACGGCAGCGATATCCGCCAGATCTTCCGGCGTCAAATCGGGTGCGATCTTCAGGAGAAGCGGCGGTGGATCGGTCGGGATGGTCCGGTCGAGGGCGGTGCGCGACCGGGCGATCAGGGCCGCCAGGGCATCGCGGCCCTGCAAGGCGCGCAGGCCCGGCGTATTGGGCGAGGAAACATTGATCACCAGGTAATCGGCGGCATCCGCCAATTGCCGGATGCCGATCTCGTAATCCGACGCCGCATCCTCCGTCGTCTTGTTCTTGCCGAGATTGATGCCGAGGATGCCCCGGCGGATGCCATGCCTGCGGTCGCGGTCGGCAAGCCGCTGGACCATCGCCGCGACGCCGTCATTATTGAAGCCCATGCGGTTGATGACCGCCTCCGCCGCTTTCAGACGGAACAGGCGCGGGCGCGGATTGCCCGGCTGGGGCTGAGGCGTGACGCTGCCCACCTCGGCAAAGCCGAAACCGAGGCCGAGTGCCTCGCGCCAGACCTCGGCATTCTTATCGAAGCCGGCGGCGAGTCCCACCGGATTGGGAAAATCCAGGCCCCACAGGCGCTGCCTCAGCCGCGCTTGCAGCGTCGGGTCCTGCGGCCGTACCTTCAGCCGGCCCGAGGCCAAGGCCAGAATCGCGCAACGATGCGCCGTTTCGGCGGGAAGGCACCGCAGGAACGGCCCGGCAAGGCCGTACCAGTTCCAGCCGCGTTCCGCGCCGGAACGTGATCCGGCGGTTGTTGCGGATGACGTTTCGCTCACTGAGGTCCCCTTCTCCGCCATTCGGGTCGACACCAGGAACCTGGCCTCGTGGCCAAGCGTGGGTCAGCCATGGCGGCCTGCATCACCTGTCCGGGCGGCTATAGCAGGAAGTCGGCGCGGCGCCAATTCGACGCCGTTACTCTCCATTCCGGATTAGCATTATGCAAAAGATATTTGCATTTTGATAATAATCATATTTGCAAAATGCAAATATGATGATATCGTTTTGCTGTAAATTTCCAAACTACGCCCCAAATCATTGCAAATATTCACTAACTAAATGGTCCTAGGATGGGAACGGCGTGGCATAGGATTTGATGTAATTGGCCATTGAATCGGAAGCCGGCCAATGAGGGTCTGCTTTGGCGTCGCCGGACGGAGTCCGGCTTAAAAAGAACAAGGAGGCTCGATCATGTTGCAACACGTTGACGTGTGGCGTGGCATCGACCGACTGGCCGCGAAATACGGCCTGTCCCCCTCGGGTTTGGCGCGTCGCGCCGGGCTCGACCCGACGGCATTCAATCCCAGCAAGCGTATCACCCGGGAAGGCCGCCCGCGCTGGCCGAACACCGAATCCCTTTCCAAGGTCCTGGCCGTCACCGGCGAAAGCTTCAGCGGCTTCGTCACCCTGACCGGCGCCCCCGGCAGCGGCTTCGATCAGCCGATCGGCGGCGGCCGTATCATCGCCAAGACCAATGCGGCCGGCACCGCCCCGCGTGCCCTGCCGGTGGTCGCCTTCAGCCGGGT
This sequence comes from uncultured Rhodospirillaceae bacterium, assembly GCA_964406155.1. GTDB lineage: Bacteria > Pseudomonadota > Alphaproteobacteria > Dongiales > Dongiaceae > Dongia_B. The sequence goes on from CAYOQR010000015.1 coordinate 25,779, forward strand.
CGCCGATGGTGACTGCTTCGATGCCAATGGCCGCCCACAGGGTTCCGCCTGGGGCCGCATTCCCGCCTCGCTGGCGACCGACCCCGATGCCTATGCCATCGAGATCAACGGGCATGATTTCGACCCTGTTTATCGCGACGGCGATGTCGTCGTGATTTCACCCACGGCGGAAATCCGCCGCGGCGACCGTGTCCTGGTCGGCACCGCCGGCGCGGGCGTGCAGGTGCGCCGGCTGGGGCGCCGCGACACCGACGGCCTCTATCTGGAAGCGCTGGGCAAGGATTCCGGCGCGCCGACCGCCGCCGGTCAATTCGTCGCCGCAGATCAGGTGCAATGGCTGGCGCGGATCGTCTGGGCGTCGCAATAACCGCCGACGACTGAAAAACCCAACTGGGAAGGCGTAACTGGGACGACGTTGGGAGATGCGGGCCGCAGCAATGCGGCCCGCATCGTTTTTACAGACTGAAGACCGAGGTCGATCAGACCGTCATGTGACGGGCGCGGGCGCCACGCTCGATGGCCGCCGCCGGCAGACGGCCGACATCCAGCGTATCGCGGATCAGTTCGAGCAGGCGCGCCTCTTCCTGCGTCACATGCCCATCCGCCGCCGCGACGTCGCAGGCGAAGGCATAGGCGGTCTCGCGCAATTTCGCCGGCAGGCCACCCTTGATGTCCTTCAGGATCTTTTCCAACCCATTATCGGACTGCAGCAGATCGACGCAGGCCAGCGCCGTCTTGCTGATCTTGTTGCGATCGAAATCGCGGAAGACCGGCAGATGCCCGATCATGTCGCTGATCGATGCCAGTTCGGCATCCGACATTTCGCGGTCCGCGGCCGACATCAGCACCATCGTGTAGATCAGCGCGGCATGGTGATTGATCATGGCGTACTCCGGTCCATTGCGTGAGTTCAGGGGGAAAATCGGCCGCCAATCTAACTGGATCAGGGGGAAACTCAAGGGTCTCCCGGCGGCCTCCGGCCCGCCTTCGTTCGGCTTCAGAAACGATCTTCCTCAAGAAAGGTTGATGGCAGGTGGGTTAACGGCCGGGGAAGCGGCGGAAGCATTGGCGGGCGGCGGCGCAAGGAACTCGCCGGTCCGGCGGATCACCTCGGCAAGCCCCAGACGCTCCACCGTCACGCCTTCGGGGAAGGCGGTCAGCAGCCGCGAGGGCATGGCCTTGTCCAGCAGCACGAAAACCCCATGATCGTCGGCCCGGCGCACCAGCCGGCCGAAGGCCTGTTTCAACTTCAGCCTCGTCAACTGGTCATCATAGGCCGCCCCGCCGAAGGTCGCCTTGCGCGCCTTGTGCAAGAGATCCGGGCGCGGCCAGGGCACGCGGTCGAAGACGATCAGGCGCAAGGCCCGGCCAGGCACGTCGACGCCGTCCCGGACCGCATCGGTGCCGAGCAGGCAGGCATCGATCTCGCCCCGGAAGATATCGATCAGGGTGGCCGTCTCCATGGCATCGACATGCTGCGCCAGAAGATCGATGCCGGCCCGTTCCAAGGCCGGCGCGATCCGGCGATGCACCTCGCGCAAACGGGCGATGGCGGTGAAGAGCCCGAGCCCGCCGCCGCCCGCTGCCAGGAACAGGCTGCGATAGGCGGCTGCGATCTGGTCCATGTCGTTGCGGCCGATATCGGTGACGATGAAGACCCGGGTCTGATCGGCGTAATTGAAGGGCGAGGCGACACGGGCGCGGATCGCCGGCAGTGGCAGATGCACAGCGCCGGTGCGCATTTCCGCCGCTGCCCAGGCCTCCGCCGTGCCGCTGCCATCGGTCAGGGTGGCGGAGGTGACGATGATGCCGTGGGCCGGCTTGGCCACCACTTCGGCGAAGGGTCGGGTCGGGTCGAGCCAATGGCGGTAATGGCCGACATCCATCTCGCGGCCGTCGCTGCGGTCGAGGGCGAACCAGTCGACGAAATCCTCGCCTAGCCCGCCAGGACTCTGGGAGCCCGCGCCTTGCGGAAGCGAACCCTGCGGACCGGTCAGCGTCCTCAGCATGGCGCGCCAGGCACCCAGTTCCATCTCGGCCCGGCGCGCGAGGCCGCGCGACAAGGCCTCGATGCGCAGCCGCATCGGCGTGTCCAGCGTATCGGCATCGTCATCCAGCCGCTTGGCGAGACGGCCGGCGAGATCGCGCAGCGGCTTCTGCAACTCGGCAAGGGCGCGGTCGAGATCGACCGCCATGGCCGCAACCCGTTCGTCCAAGGGTAGGGTCGCCGTCTCCAGGCTGTAGCCGGCACCGTCGCTCGGCGCCCGGGCCAGGATCTGACGGCGGACCGCCGCCAGATAGGCCTCCGTCGGCCCCATCGGATGGCCGTCGATCAACCGCTGATGCCAGCCCTCGCTGACCAGCGCCCGCGCCGCCACCAGGATCTGCTGCAGGAGATCGATCGAGGGCGCATCGTCCAGCACCAGATCCTCGACCCGGCGCTTCAGGCCCCGTGCCCGGCTGGAGCGGCCGCCTTCCGAACCCAGCAGCCAGCGGCGGAGATCCAAGGTCTCCTGTCCCGTCAGATGCGCCGCGAAGGCACCGTCGATGGCGGAAAAGAGATGATGCCCCTCATCGAAGACATAGCGGGTCGGCAACTGCTTCTCATCCGGTCCGAGGGCGGCCTGGATCATCACCAGGGCATGATTGGCGATGACGATCTCTGCCTTGCGGGCGCGCCGCACCGAGCGCTCGATGAAACAGCGGCTGTAATGCGGACAGGCGGCATAGATGCATTCGCCGCGCCGGTCGGCGAAGCCTTGCGTGCGATTGGCGCCGATCAAGTCCGGCAGCCAGCCCGGCAGATCGCCGCCGACCATGTCGCCGTCGCGCGTCGCCATGGCCCAGCGCGCCATCAGCCCGGCGGCGATGGCGAGGCTGGGCTGGGCGGCATTGCCGGCGGTTTCCGCCAGATTGAGCAGGCAGAGATAGTTCTCGCGGCCCTTGCGGATCACCACCTTGCCGGCCTTCAGCGCCGGATTGGTATAGAGCCGGTCCAGTTCCTGATCGATCTGGTGCTGCAGATGCCGGGTATAAGTGCTGATCCAGACCGGGCCCTTGTTCTTGCGCGCCCAGAGACCGGCCGGCGTCAGGTAGCCGAGGGTCTTGCCGACCCCCGTCCCCGCTTCCGCCAGGACCAGATTGGGGCTGTCGGGTTCCAGGCGCGGCGCAAAGGCTGGTACCAGGGCGGTGGTGTAGTCGATCTGCTGGGGCCGTTGCTCGGCGCCCTCGGCCAGCAATTCGGCGAGATAGCGGCGCGCCTCCTCGGCCTCCACCGGCACGGAATCCGCCGCCGGCTCCGGCGCGGTCTCGCTCCATTCCGGCAGGTCGTCCCAGACGGCGATGCCCGGCACCGCGCGCGGATCCATCTCCGTGGCTCCCAGGGCCCGCAGCACATCGGGACCCCAGCTCCAGCCGGCGCGGGCGAGATAATGGGCAAGGCCGGTCAGGCGCCGGCGCTGCCGGTTCGCCGCCGCCAGCTCCGCCAGCAAGGCGCGCGCCGCCTGGCGCAGCAGCCGGCATTGCCCCGCGAGATCCTGGGGTGCCGGGATCGCCAGGCCCAGGGCCTCGCCCAGGCCGCGCGGCGTCGGCAGGCAGAAACAGGCCGGGCGGACGAAGGCGAACAGTTCCAGCAGGTCGAAGGCCGGGAAGCGCTCGACCCGCAGCCGCCGGACCACCGTCGGCAGATGGCAGAGCAAGGGTGGCGTGGCGCGGGCACGCTGCACGGCCGCCTGGGGCGCCAAGGGCTGTGCCGTTTCCTCCAGCAAGGTATCGGCATCCAGCCAGACCACCTCGCTGAAGCCGGCCAGCAGGACCGGCCGGCGGTCGACCGGCAGGAAGGCGGCGGGCTCAGGCATCGCGGCGACGCGGATGGGAACAGATAAGAAACATCGCCCTGTTATGGCGAAGCGCGGCCCGACTGGCAATCCCGTCTTGCCGGGTGAAGATTCGGGGGGGGCTATCGGGCCGGCGTCGTGACGGACCGGGTCAGACGGTTTCCGCCTTCAGCGGCTCGGGCGTGATCCGCTCGCCGATCATCCAGGGACGGCGGGGACTGGGGCGGCCGAAATAGAAGCCCTGCAGGTAATGCACCCCGGCGGCGGTCAGGAGCGCTGCATCCTCGGGATTCTCGACGAACTCCGCCACCGTCTGCAGGCCGAAGGTTTCGGCGAGCGACAGCAGGTTGCGGATGAAGAGCTGGTTGTCCTGGTTCTGGCTGAGATTGCGCACGAAGGAGCCGTCGATCTTCACCAGATCGACGGTCAACGCCTTCAGATGCCGGAACGAGGTGAAGCCGGCGCCGAAATCGTCGATCGCCACCCGGCAGCCGAGATCGCGCACGACATTGACGAAGCGGGCGGATTCCTCGACATCGTGCAGCGCCGCCGTCTCGGTGATCTCGACCACCAGCCGGGGACCGATATCGGGGCTCGCCTTGACCGCCGACATCAGAGCCCGCAGCCAGGTCTGGTCGGTGGCGGTCAGGCCGGAAATATTGACGGCGAGGCCGATATCGCGATGGGCGCGCAATTCCTCGACCGCGAGATCGAGGACATAGCGGTCCATCACCTTGGTCATGCCGAGCTGCTCGACCACCGGCACGAAGGCGCCGGCGGAAACCATCTCGCCCCGGTCGCCGCGCATGCGCAGCAGGCATTCGTATTTGGCGACTTCCAGCGTCTTGGCATTGACGATCGGCTGATAGACGAAAGAGAGGCGCTTCTCGCGCATCGCCGCCTGGACCTGGGCGGCGATATCGAGGCTGCGGCGGAAGAGCAGGGATTGCTGCTCGGAAGCGCGATAGACGCTGTAGCAGCTCCGCCCCGCCCGCTTCGCCTGGTTGAGCGCCGTCTCGGCCTTGGCGATCAGGTCATAGGCCGTGTTCACGAAACCGGGGAAGAAGACGCAGCCGATGGAGACGGTTGCCGGGATCGAGACCCCGTTGACCTCGATCGCCTTGTCGCGCACCACCTCGATGATGCGCTCCATGGCATGCAGCACCATTTCCTCGGGGCATTGCGTCAGGATGACGCCGAACCGGTCGCCACCGAGGCGCCCGATCACGTCGCTGGAGCGCAGAAAGCGGTCGAGGCGCTGGCCGATCGTCACCAGCAGGGCGTCGCCAGCCTCATAGCCATAGGCATTGTTGATCAAAGCCAGCTTGTCGACACCGATGACGATGAAGGCACCCGGAATGGAAAAACGCCGGGCATAGCTGAGCGCGTGTTCCAGCTCCTCGCGCAGCCGGCGCTTGTTATAATGCCCGGTCAGGTCGTCGTAATTGGCGATGCGCTCCAGCCGCGCCTCGCCCTGCTTGCGGGCCGTGATGATGCGCAAGGTACCGGTCATGCGCACCGGCACGCCGTTTTCGCCCATGACGGCCTGGCCCCGGTCATGCACCCAGACCACCGAACCGTGGCCGTTGCGCAGGCGGTACTCGCAATCGAACATGCGGCCATTGGCGAAATGGTCGGACAGGGCCTTGAGGCGGATCGGCAGATCCTCGGGATGTACCCGGTTGTTATAGCTGTGCCCGGTTTGGACGGCAGCGGCGCCCGGCTCGCCGGCGGCATCGCCGAACATATCCCGGGCATTGCCGACCCAGGTGATATTGTCGCTGGCCACATCCCAGAAATAGGCAACGTCGCCCGATCCCTCGATCGCCTGACGCAGCCAATCAACCGATGTTGCGTCGGTTCCGGGCGTCATACTGACTGTCGCGTCGCCCAACTGGAATCCCACAGCAGGTGCCTTTTATCCGGACCGCCACATCGCAGTGATCGTCGGTCTTGGTTTTCAGTATTCTGGATCAATTACCGTAGGGGCAGACCGTTAAGAACCCCTAAAGGATTGCAACCGGCTCCGTTCCTCAAGATACAGCTGGAATAGTATGGTTAATAATCCGTTGAACCACGGGGACCCTGTGGGGACCCTGTGAGGCCTCTGAGGCGATCGCCCCCGCCGCAGGTCATAATTTCCGGCGCGAGAGGGATTAACCATTGTTACCAGTTCCGCTTTGACACGGCCTGAGCGATAATATGGCGGTCAGATCGATCCTGATGAGGCAGCATGGTGTGCCGGCAGGATGATCGATGACGTTGGACCTGAAATCATCACTGGGTATGCGGGGTCCCGACCGGGACTGATGGCGGATCATGGTTGAGACGAGCATTACATCGCGGACATTGACCTATCGCGACCCGACGGTGACCGCCGCCGCCGAGGCACAGCAATTACGGCGCAACCGCCAGCGTGGCCTCGACACCCTGGAAGACCAGGCACAGCGGACCGCCACCGCCGCCGCTGAAACCGCGCAACTCGAGCAGAGCAAGGCCGACAGCTACCGGGCGGCGCAGGATGCGGCCGACGGAAACGACCCTAACAGGAGCCCTTCCGTCCAGGGCAACCAGCCCGGGCTCAACCGGACGGCGACGGATAGTGCGCCGGAGGACGCGAACCGCCCCGCCACGGCACAGGCCGGCAATGATGCGGCCGGCACGGACGGACAGTCGCATGCGCCCTTCACCACCCAGGTGATCGCCCAGCAATATATCGGTGAAGGCCTGCATGTGCCGCCACTGCAACCGGCCGATGAAGCCTATCGGCGCGCCGGCGCCGAGCCGCCGCTGATCGACGAAAGCCGCAGCGCCGGCCTGGTCAGCATGGCGATCTGAACGATCCCCTGCTCTTTACGGAAGTAAGGCCTGCTACGGATAGGGCCGAGCCTATCTGCTGCCGGCCGGCTCGGCGCTGCCGGGTTTGAAGCTCAGGGCATCGCTCCCGTCATCAGTGGCCGGATCGTCGAAATGCGAGACGGCGCTGCTGACATCGGGGATGGTCCCGTCGCGGTGATCGTCATTGCCGCCATTGCCGCCGGCGATGGCCGCCCCGCCGATCAGCTTCAGCGCATGGCCCTGGCCGCTGAAGATATCGCGCGAGATCATCAGCACATCTTCCAGCCAGGCATTGAGACCGGCGCAATCGGCCGCGCCGCCCAAACTACCCTCCGCATTCCCCGCGTGACCGCCCGTCACCGCGTCGTCGTCGCGGCACAGCTTGCCGGCGCGGTCACCGTTATAGGTCAGCATGACGCCCGGCAGGGGCCGCGCCTTGGCCTGGACCGGCGGTGCCGCGAGATCGAACATGGCCGGGCCGTCTTCGCCGATCAGGTCCATGATCAGGCGAGGCATCCGGTACATCGGCATGGCGCCGAGCTGCAACGGCCCCCGGCGGCCATCGATCACGATGAGCGGTGTCGAGGCGGAGAAGGCGTAATCGGTGGCGGAGAATTCGCCGAAGGTCGGCGCCAGGCGCCCCGATTCGGTATAGCCGGCGAAACGCGGCCCCAGCGACGGCAGATGGTCGCCGAAGATGACGATGAGCGAATCCGGGTCGCTGCGCCGCAGGCGCTCGATCTCGTCCATCATCTCCCGCGACTTGTAATAGACCGCATTGGCGTAATGCAGCACTTCCTCGACGGCGGTATCGGAGGTGATGACGTCGGGCCGGCCGGCGCTCGGCGGATAGGGCCAATGGCCGAAGATCGAGACGATATAGTCGAAGACCGGGCGTTGATCATTGGTCGCCGCCTGACTTTCCGCGAGCTTGGCCGCGACCTGGGCATGCAGCGACCGGTCGGAGAGATATTGATCGCCGCCGAGATCGTCCATCTTGAAATCGGTACCGGCCCAGAAGGTCTCGAAGCCGATCAGCTTGAAGGCCACCTGCCGGTTCCAGAAGGCCGGCAGATTGGGATGCGAGGCGATCGAGCGGTAACCGGCCTTGTCGAGCAGGCGCGGCAGGCAGGGCACCGCATTCTTCAGCCCGTATTCGAATTTGACCGAGACCTCGTTGAGCGGGAAGCCGCACAGCATCTCGAACTCGGCATTGGCGGTCTGGCCGCCGAAAGCCGGACTGAGCGCATGGGTGAAGCCGGTCTGGCGCCACAGATCGACGAAACGCGGATCGAGCGGCGGCTGGTTGAAATGCGCCGCCGTCAGCAGGCTCGGATCCCAGAAACTCTCTTCCAGGATCATGTGGATATTGCGTTTGCGCCGATAGGGCTCATCGCCCGGTGCGTAGAGATCGGCGAGGTTGACCCGCGCGCCGCTGGCGGTTTCGCGCCGGGCGACCGCCGCGCGCACCTCGGCTTCCTGCGGCGCCGGTTTGCGGTCGGCCATGGCGCGCACGCTTTCCTGCACGAAATTCAGCGTGCCGCCCCGTTCGATGTAGTTCTGCCGCTGGTCCCAGGGGAAATTGTTGAAGGCCTGATCCAGGGCCTGTTCCAGCATCTTCGGGCCGGGGCCGACCGAGGCGGTCACCGGCATCGCGAGCAGCAGGCCCCAGGCCGCCTTGGTCGAGGAACCGCGCAGGCGGAGATTGAACAGGAAAAGGCTGCAGATCAGCGCCAGCGGCAAGCCGACCAGGAGCCAGCCGAGCGGCCCCAGGATGCGGATCAGCGCGCTGATATTGTGCATGTCCTCCGGCATGATCGGCCGCCCCAGCAGCGCGGTCTTGATGGCGCTGCCGACATAGAGCACGCCGACCAGCAGGGTCTGCAGCAGCAGGAAGGCCCAGATGCGCCGCGACACGGTGAAGACCAGGATCGCCAGGATCAGTTGCAGGCCGAAATCGAAGGGAATGCGTTCCGGCTTGATATAGATGCCGAAGAACAGGGCCGGAACACCGTAACCCAGGACATAAAGCACAGCAGTGGAAATCACGGGAACGAGCCAGCGGTATCGCGCGGCCCGGATCCCGTGGAAACGGGAAACGATATTCATCTGAGTGACCTGTTCCTACACCCCATACGGCCCAGCGGATATGCCCGGGGGGGAATATTCGGCCGGCCCCGGCCTGTCCCCCTTGCCAAATCCCTCTTGCCAAATCCCTGGCCGATCCCCCCTCGCTCGATCCATCCGGCCAATCCCGGTCGGACCGACACGAAAACACCGTAAAATTATGATTGAATTGTCATCAAGTCGCAATAATTCAGGCGGTCAAAAAAGCGCGATCTCCCACGTTTTGAGGCGGGGGATTTTGAATCAGCGATCAAATATCCGGGAGCGGATACGGGCGGGGCGAAGCCGCAGCCGTCATCTGCATACAGGTCCATGCACCGGGGTTGCGGAATCGGGCGGATTCCCGTCGGTTCGGCCTGTCGAGGCAACCTTTCAGGCGAGTGTCGCGGGATCGGTATTGCCGCCGCAGATGACCACCCCGATCCGCTCGCCGGGACGATAGGGATAGGCGCCTGAGAGCAGGGCCGCGAGTGCCGTGGCGCCGCCCGGCTCGACGGCGAGGCGTAGATCGCGCCAGAGCAATTGCCGGGCCGAGCGGATCGCCTCCTCCTCGACCAGCACCGAACGCCCGATGGCCCGTTGGGCGATCTCGAACATCAGCTTGCCGACCCGCCGGGCACCAAGCGAATCGGCGGCAATGCCGCCCACCGTGACATCCACCGGCTTCCCCGCCGCCAAGGCGGCATGCAGGCTGGGACAGGCCGCCGGCTCCACGCCGACCACCTGGGTGCGGTTGTTGCGTAAGCCACCATACCAGGCAGCGACACCGCCGATCAGGCCGCCGCCGCCGACCGCCACCAGGACGGTGTCGAGATCGGCGACCTGCGCGTCGAGTTCCCGGCCGAGCGTCCCCTGCCCCGCCAGGACCGCCGGCTCGTCATAGGCATGGACCGACAGGGCACCGGTTTCCGCCTGCCGCGCCTCGGCCGCCGCCAGGGCCTCGGCGTAATTCGCACCGACGATCCGGATATCAGCGCCGAAATCCTTCAGCCGCTGGATCTTCGCCGGGCTCGCCAGTTCGGGGACGAAGATCTCAGCCCGATGGCCGAGCGCCCGGGCGGCGAAGGCCACCGCCGCACCGTGATTGCCGCCGGAAGCGGCGATGACGCCGGATGCCGGCACACCGGCGCTCTCTCCCCTGCCTTCCTCGGCACTCAAGAGGGCATTGAAGGCACCGCGCGCCTTGAACGAGCCGGCATGCTGCAGCGATTCAAGCTTCAGGACCAGGGCCACCGGCAGACCGAACACCCCTGCTTCCATCGCCAGGGCCGGGGTCCGGCGCACATAAGCGGAGATGCGGCGCGCCGCCGCTTCAATCTCGCCGGGACCGGTCATGGCTGAACTCCCTTGGTTGAGAAGCGGACGGATAAAACCCTTAAGAGATGGACGAGCGGGATCGCAGAATGGGGCCCTGGCGGCGCCTCACTTCCGCTCGAACATGGTGGAGAGCAGGATCGCCGAGGTGGTGCGGGCGATCCCGGGCAGCTTGCCGATCTTGGTCAGCACCTCGTCGAGATGCGCCGAGGTGCTGGCGCTGATCATGGCGATGGCATCATAGACGCCGCTGGCCGTGTAGCAGGCCGCCACTTCCGGCACGCCCTTCAGCGCCGCCATCGCGCGGTCCTGGAATTTCGGATCGAGGGTCAGCAACACATGGGCGGTGACGCCGGGCCGCTCGGTCTCGGCACCGACGATGACGGTATAGCCGCTGATGACGCCGTCACGCTCGAGTCGCTTCAGCCGCTCCTGCACGGCGCTGCGCGAGAGGCCGAGCTGCCGGCCCAAAGCCGCGGTCGGCAGACGCGCATTGGCCCGCAAAATCGCCAGCAGGCGCTGATCCGTATCGTCCAGACTGCGTTTCGCCATCTACTGCCTTACCCCCGCCTCTCGTCATCACATATGCCGCTCGCCGCTTCCCGGTCGCCCGCCATTTCCCGGTCACCCACCGGAGCGGATCAAGCCAATTGGCAGGAGCAGGCCGGCGATTCGTCGGCCCCGGCCCCGGTTTTCCACCTTTCGCCGGGTTTAGGCAAGACTTCGCCCCCGCCTATGATTCGCGGATTGACCGCAACCCCATAAGAAATGAGGAAAAAATGAGCCGTAAGGTCCTGATTCTCGGTGCCGGCAAGATCGGTGGCGCCATTGTCGATCTGCTGCATGCCAGCGGCGATTACGAGATCACCCTGGCCGATGCCGATGCCGGTTTCCTGAAACAGGCCGGCGGCAAGAAGGCGAAGACCGAGAAGGTGGATGTGGCCAATGCCAAGGCGCTGGCCAAGGTCGCCAAGGGCCAGTCCGCCGTCCTCTCCGCCCTGCCCTTTTTCCTCAATCCCGGCGTCGCCCAGGTCTGCGCCGAGGTCGGCGCGCATTATTTCGACCTGACCGAGGATGTCGCCACCACCCGCGCCGTGCGCAGCGTGGCGAAGAAGGCCACCACCGCCTTCGCCCCGCAATGCGGCCTGGCGCCGGGCTTCATCTCGATCGTCGCCAATCACCTCGCCAAGGATTTCGATACCTTGCGCGAAGTCCATATGCGGGTCGGCGCCCTGCCGGAATTCCCCGCCAACGGCCTCAAATACAACCTGACCTGGTCGACCGACGGCCTGATCAACGAATACTGCAATCCCTGCGAGGCGATCTACGAAGGCAAGTCCGTCGAGGTCATGCCGCTGGAAGGGCTGGAGCATTTCTCGCTCGATGGCATCGACTACGAATGCTTCAACACTTCGGGCGGCCTCGGCACGCTCTGCGAGACACTGGACGGCAAGGTGCAGAGCCTGAATTACAAGACCGTGCGCTATCCCGGCCATCGCGACATCATGAAGCTGCTGCTGGAAGACCTGCGCCTGCGCGACCGGCGTGACCTTTTGAAGGACATCATGGAACGATCGGTGCCGATCACCCATCAGGACGTGGTGCTGATCTTCGTCACCGTCACCGGCACCAAGCAGGGCCGCCTGACCCAGCAGACCTATGCCAAGAAGATCTATGCCCAGGAGATCGACGGCAAGCTGATGAGCGCGATCCAGATCACCACGGCGGCCGGCATCTGCGCGATGCTCGATTTGCAGCAGGACGGCAAGCTGCCGAAGAAGGGCTTCATCCGCCAGGAAATGTGCGACCTCGACGCTTTCCTCGCCAACCGCTTCGGCAAATACTACGCCTGATCGCCCCTATCCGGGGAAGAGGACCAGCGCCGCCGGAAGATCATTGTCGCGAATCATTCCGGCGGCGCTTCCACATTCTGTGCCGAGGCGGCGTCATAGACGCCCTGCAGCAATTCGTAGCACAGCCGCAGCGTGCCGCTATCCGGATCGAAGCTCGTCGTCGCCGTGCCGCATTGATCGAGCACGATCTTGATCGGGGCCGGCAAGACGATGTCCTGATTGAGATCGCCGACCAGCGCGTCGAACAGGCCGACATCGTGCAGCCAGTTGACGATATCCGCCGAAGACGGCTTGCCGGCCGGCTTATATTCCAGAGTCAGCGGGACACCTTGTGCATCGGCCGCCGCCGCGCGCCAGACGATCCGCGCGTCGCGCAGAGCCCCGGCCCAGCGTTCCTTCGCCTTGGCATATTCCGCCGGACAGTCCCGCGCCTCGTTCGCCGGTAGCGTGCCATTGTCGCGCAGCAGGCTGTGCGCCCGGGTATCGCTGCCATAGATCAGGCACGCAACCCGCATCAGACGATCCGCATTGAGATGCTGCGCCGCCCAGGTTTCCGGCAGATCGGCATCGTCCGGAGCTGCACCGGCTTGATCCGCCGATCCGCCCCCATTGCCCGCAGCCAGCGCATCGTCCCGGGCCGCCTGATGCCAGGAATCCAGCCAGCCCTGCACGGCATCCAGGGCCGGTACGCCGCCATAGCGCTTGCCGCCCTCCGCGACCAGCAGCACCGCCGTCAACTGATCGACCGCAGCATCTTCCTTGCCGCTATAGGAGAGATCGAAACGCTGCAGCAATGCGGCAGCGAAATCGTGATAGAAGATGAAAGAGGCCTTGCCGAGAAAATAAGCCCAGACGGGATCGTCGGACGGCGCCGCATCCGGATCGTCGGAAGGCGATACATCCTGCATGCCGCCGCTTTGAGCGGGAGCACCCTCGCCAGCAGCCGCATCCGGCGCAGTCGCGGCAGGGGTCGGACTGCCCGGCATCTCCGCGCTTCCCGTTCCTTCCGTCATCACCGTACCCGCGGCCGATCCGCGATCCGGCACGACCGACAGCAGGACGGCCGACAGCAAGATAACCGGCATCGCGGCAACCAGGCGCAATCCCGCCAGCCGCAACTGCGCCGGCCGCCGATGGCTCATCACGTCCACATCATCTTCTGAGACCGCCTCCCGCAACGCGCCACAGATTAACCTGCGGCGATCAAATGTGCTACAGGAGGGCCCGCCGACTCAGGGCATCATGACGGACAGGCACCATGACGGCAGGATACGAGCGGCACAAAGCGGCTCGGCGCCTCAACCCATGACGAATGACGATTGCGATCTATGATGAGGGCATTGACCGGAAAGCTGCGGCGGGCAGCGCGATACGCCTGGTACACGACCTTGGTGCTGGTCGGGTTCGGCGCCTTGATCGGCAGCCTCGGCAGCCGGTGGTGGCTGACGGGGATTCTCCTGCAATTCGCCCTGCAATTCTGCTGGATCGCCGGATTGCTGACCTTGGCGGCCATGCTGAGGCGCCGGTGGCGCAGCGCGGCGGTCGCCGCCGCCCTGGCACTGTGGCAGCTCTGGATCGTCTGGCCCTCCCCGCTCTCCAATGCCATCGCCGCCGATCGCGTGCCGGCCGTCGGATCGGATGTCGCCGCCACCTTGCGGGTGGTGTCCTTCAACACCTGGTATCGCAACACCCGCTATGAGGCGATGATCCGCTACCTCCGCAGCAGCGATGCCGACATCATCGGCCTGGTCGAGGTCACGCCGGGCCTGAAGGCCGCGCTCGGGGCGCTGCGCGATGTCTATCCATATCAGGTGGATTGCCTCGACAGCGTGCCGCAATGCGAGAACATGTTGCTCTCCCGCCAGCCGCTGAAGAACGTGGCCGCCACCCGCCTGGAAGACCGCCGCCCGGTCGTCCTCAGCGCCGAAATCGATTTGCCAGGCGGTCCGGTCGATCTCTTCGTCACCCATGTCAGCTCGCCGCTGATCGGCCTCGTCCCCGAAGAGTATCCGCCCGAAAACAGGTCCGGTGACGGCCGGCGGCCGACCGTCACCTTGGCGGATATCCTGGCCGGAACCTCGCCGCAGATGGAGCAGGCCGACCGGCTCGCCCGCTATCTGGCGACGCGCGGTCCCGACGCCATCCTGATGGGTGATTTCAATTCAGCCCCCTGGAGCCCGGTCATGCGGGATCTGCGCCAGGCCGGCAACTGGAACCCCGACCGCAATCTGGCGCCGAGCTGGCCGCGTTGGCTGTCGGCGCCGCTGCGCCTGCCGATCGACCATATCCTGGCCCGCGGCCGGCTCCGGGTGACGGCCTTCGATACCGGCCCGGCCCTGACCTCCGACCACCTGCCGGTCGCCGCGGATATCGTCCTCCGCCAATAGGAATGTGCCGCCCGAAATGCGATTGGGCGGTGAATTGCCGCACTGCACACTTGCCGGAACCCCTTGCCGCCTCTAGTCTCCGCCCGTACTGATCAGCCTGTAATCGGAGACCGATGGAGATGACGAGCGAACGCATTTATGCCGAAGCGGCGAAGGCCTGGCCCTTTGAGGAAGCGCGCAAACTGGTGGCGCGCTATGCCGGGAAAAAGCCGGAGAAAGGCTATGTGCTGTTCGAGACCGGCTACGGCCCCTCGGGCCTGCCGCATATCGGCACCTTCGGCGAGGTGGTCCGCAGCACCATGGTGCGCCAGGCGTTCCAGCGCCTGTCCGACATCCCGACCCGGCTTTTCGCCTTTTCCGACGACATGGATGGCCTGCGCAAGGTGCCGACCAATGTCCCCAATCAGGAGATGCTGGCCCAGCATCTCGGCAAGCCGCTGACCAAGGTGCCGGACCCCTTCGGCAAATATGAGAGCTTCGGGCACCATAACAACGCCATGTTGCGCGGCTTCCTCGACAGCTTCGGCTTCGAATATGAGTTCCAGTCCTCGACCGACTGGTACATGTCGGGCCGCTTCGACCAGGGCCTGCTCGATGTGCTGAAGCATTACGAGCAGGTGATGGAGATCATGCTCCCCAGCCTGCGCGAGGAACGCGCCGCCAGCTATTCGCCCTTCCTGCCGGTCTGCCAGAAGACCGGCCGCGTGCTGCAGGTGCCGGTGCTCGAGACCAATGCCGCCGCCGGCACCATCGTCTATCAGGACGAGGATGGATCCAAGGTCGAGACGCTGGTCACCGGCGGGCGCTGCAAGCTGCAATGGAAGCCGGACTGGGCGATGCGCTGGCATGTGCTGGGCGTCGATTACGAGATGTCCGGCAAGGACCTGATCCCCTCGGTGCAGCTCGCCAACAAGATCTGCCGCGAACTGGGCTCGCCGCCGCCGGACGGCTTCAATTACGAGCTCTTCCTCGACGACAAGGGGCAGAAGATCTCCAAGTCCAAGGGCAACGGCCTCAGCGTCGAGGAATGGCTGACCTATGCCCCGCCCGAGAGCCTCTCCCTCTTCATGTATCAGAAGCCCCGGGCGGCGAAGCGGCTCTATTTCGACGTCATTCCCCGCGCGGTCGACGACTACGTCACCTTCGTCGAGAAGTATGATGGCGAGGCGGAAGCGCAGCGCCTGGAGAATCCGGCCTGGCATATCCATAACGGCAAGCCGCCAAAGGACAAGGCCTTCCTCAGCTACGGCATCCTCCTGAACCTCGCCAGCGTCTGCAATGCCGAGGCGAAGGAAACGCTCTGGGGCTTCATCACCCGGTACCGCCCGGAAGCGACGCCGCAATCGGCGCCCTTCCTCGACAAGCTGGTGGGCTATGCCATCAACTATTATCGCGACCATGTGAAGCCGACCAAGAAGTTCCGGGCGCCGGACGCGACGGAACGGGCGGCGCTCGGCGATCTCCTCGCCTATCTCGACAAGGCGCCGGACACGGCCAGTGCCGAGGAACTGCAGAACGAGGTCTATGAGATCGGCAAGCGCCACGCCTTCCCGGAACTGCGGGCTTGGTTCAAGGCGCTTTATGAGATCCTGCTCGGCCAGGACCAGGGGCCGCGCTTCGGCTCCTTCATCGCCCTCTATGGCCGCAAGGAGACCTCCGACCTGATCCGCCGCGCTTTGGCGGGCGAGGATCTGGCAGCCTGACCGGTCATCCGTTGAACCAAAAAGAAGGCGGCAACTGGGCTCAGTTGCCGCCTTCTTTCTTGCCTGCCCCACTCAGTTTGGGTGTCCTGCTCCGTTGGGCCACCTTGTTCGCTTTCCGCCTGGCTGTTTGACGCAGCGCCTTCAGCCGGTTGCGCTGCTCCACCGGCAGCTTCTTCGCAACCTCCGCGAAAGCAACCGGCGAGAGGCGCGCCGCGTGACGCTGGACGAAATCGAAGGTCTCCGCCGGATAGGGCCGCAGAGCCTCGCGCAGGGTCCAGCCGATTCCTTTCTGCACGAAGCGGTCCGCGTCATCGAGCACTCTTTCGACCAGCGGCAGGATGCGGCCGATCGGCGGCAATTGCCGGCGCAGGCCGCCGTAATACAGCAGGCCGACGATGGATTGACGTCGCTCCCAGGGATTGGCCGAGCGGTTCCAGGCGCAGAAGACCGGATAGGCCTCGTCCGGCAGGATCTCGAGGATGCGGGTATAGAGCGCCGACAGCTCGTCCGATGTATCCCAGCTATCGACCGCGCCGATCCAGTCCCGCACGACCGGCCAGGCCCGGACGAGATCCTCGGCCTTGCGCAAGCGCGCGGCGAAGAACAAGGCCTGCGACCGGGTTTCGTGATGCGGTCCCAGGCGCCAGACGTCATCCCAGATCGGCAATTGTTCGACCGCCGTCAGAGAGGAGAAGCTGTAGCCCTTGCGATAGGCCTGATATTGCTGCGGCGTCGACAGGCCGAAATGCGGTGTCGCCGAGCCGTGATAGAGGCGCAGTTTCTCGGCGGCCGCGGGATCGATCGCGCGGGCCGCTTCACGCAGCCGATCCTCGATCTCCTGAATATGGGATGGCAGAACAGGGGATGGCATCATCGGATCTCTACTGCCGCTTTGCTTCGCTCCGCGTCTTGATGTTCTTTCGCTTGATCTCCGCCGGCTTCGTGTCTTCGGGCCTCCCCGATTTAGACGCATGCATCCCTGCGGATCTTCTGTCGTTTCGTGAAGGTCTAGCCGGATCGCCATCATGGATCGCGGCAAGACCCGAGGTTGTGCCCGGCCTCAGTCGAAAATTTCTCAGTCGAAGATTTCGCTGAGCCAGGATTTGCGCCGGTAATGCTTGTGCTTGTAATCGTCGTCGTCATGATCGCGGCGATGATATTGCGTCCGCTCCGGCTCACGCGCCGGCGCGGCGCGTGCCATGTCCTGCCCACTGCGCTCGATGATCTTGTCCAGCTCACCGCGATCGAGCCAGACGCCGCGGCATTTGCGGCAGTAATCGATCTCGATTCCCTGCCGGTCGCTCATGACGAGGTCTTCCTGGCACACCGGACATTTCATCGCGCTTCTCCGCTCATTAACACCTGTGGCGGATCGACCCGATCATCCGCCGAACCCTGGAAATGGGGTCGCGGCCAAAGCTGTACAAGGGGTGGGGCCTATTGCCGCTGCGCCAGTGCAAGCCCGATTCCGGCCCCAATCAACAGGCCACCCGTCAATCGATGGCGTAGCCGGCCCCGCCGCAGGAGAACGCCCCGCAGCCTTCCGGCGAAGATCGCCCAGGTGCTGTCGAGGACCGTGGCAAGCACAAGGAAGCTCAGCGACAAGACGGCGAGCTGGGGTCCGAGCGGCCGGTCCGACGCAATGAATTGCGGCAGGAAGGCGCCATAGAACAACAGCGTCTTCGGATTAGTGAGCGAGACCAGGAAGCCGCGCAGCCAAATCTGGCGCCGAGCCTGGGGCCGCATCGCCGCCTGGGCGAGATCGTCGGCCGGCCGCCGCCAGGCGCGCAGACCGAGATAGATGAGATAGGCGACGCCGAGCCAGCGCAGCCAGTCGAAGACAATGGCCAGAGTACCGAGCAGTGAACTGAGGCCGGCCGCCGTCAGCGCCAATTGCAGCGCCATGGCGCTGCTGGTGCCGGCCACCGTCAACAGGCCCCGGCGCAGGCCATGGGTGATGCTGTTCGCCGTGATCAGTGCCACATTGGGTCCGGGAATCGCAATCAGGATCGCCGAGGCCGCGATGAAGGCCAGATAGAGCCGCCAGTCGATCATCATTCTTTCCTCTCCCTCATCCCATCCATCTCAGCACCAGATGGAATGCCAGGCACGGTCGCCAGCGGCGCCGGCCGCACCACCCATCACCTCGCTTGGTGCATCGACCGCCGGCCGGTCGCGATCACCCGCCGTGATGTCCGGCAGCGGTGGCGCCACCTCGCGCCGCAGGAATTCCACCGCCGCCGCCAGCGGCAGCACCTGCTGTGCCCCATCTCGGAAACGCAGCGCGACAGAGCCGTCGGCTGCCTCGCGGGCACCGATCGCGGCGAGGATCGGAATGGCCTCCGCGCGCGACTGAACGATCTTGCGCGAGAGAGTCTCGGACCGGAGATCGAGCGCCACCCGCAGCCCCGCCTGCTCGAAGGCCTCCCCCACCGCGCGGGCATAGGGAATCTGCGCCGCCTGGATCGAAGCGACCGCCACCTGATCCGGTGCCAGCCACAGCGGCAGATTGCCGGCCCAGCGCTCCAGCAGCATGGCGAAGAAACGCTCGATGCTCCCCAGAATGGCGTGATGCAGCATGATCGGCCGGACTCGCTCGTTCGCCGCGTCAACGAAACCCGCGCCCAGCCGCTCAGGCAGCACGAAATCGAGCTGGATGGTGCCGCACTGCCAGAATTTGCCCGCCCGGTCCGGCAGGAGAAACTCCAGCTTCGGCCCGTAGAAGGCGCCTTCGCCGGGCTGCAACTCGTAATCGAGGCCGGCCGCTTTCGCCGCCGCCGCCAGCATCGCCTCGGCCCGGTCCCACAATGCATCGTTGCCGGCGCGCAAATTCGGCCGTGTGGAAAAGGCGACCTTGAAATCGCCGAAGCCGAAATCGAGATAGACCCGCCGCAACAGGCGGCAGAACCGTGCGACCTCGTCCTCCACATGCGCCTCCAGGCAGAAGACATGGGCATCGTCCTGGGTGAAGGCCCGTGTCCGCATCAGCCCCTGCAGCGATCCCGACGGTTCGTTGCGGTGGCAGGCGCCGAATTCGGCATAGCGGATCGGCAGGTCGCGATAAGAGCGCAGCCGGCTGTTGAAGATCGCCACATGGCCGGGACAGCTCATCGGCTTCACGGCGAAAACGCGCTCGCCATCGGCGACCGCGAACATGTTGGCGCCGAATTTCTCCCAATGGCCGCTGCGTTCCCAGAGATCGCGGGCCAGGATCTGCGGGCTCTTCACCTCGCGGAATCCGGCGCGGTGCATGTAGCGGCGGATATGCTCCTCGATGACCCGGTAGACCGCCCAGCCGCGCGGATGCCAGAACACCATGCCGGGCCCGTCCTCCTGCTGATGGAAGAGGTCGAGCCGGCTGCCCAATGATCGGTGATCGATGTCGTCCATGAAATCCTCCATTGCCTGGACGGTTGCGGTGAACCGGGCTGCGGCAAATCGGAGGGGCGGAGATGGTGCATAAAAACCAAGGGCCCCGTCCGTTGCCGGCGGGGCCCTTGGTTGGTTTAGCGCTGTTCGACGATCAGCGCGCGCAACCACCCGGCAACCCGCCTTGCGGCGTGGTCGTTTGGGTGGTGGTCATCATGATCGCATGTATCTGGCGCATGCTTTCCTTATCACCCGTTTGCGGCGCGCCTGTCAAATCTCGTGTCAAAATCCCGTTCCAAGCAGATCCCTCCATCGGCCCACATGGCAGACCTGCGGCAACGGGGTATAGGGAGGGGGCTTGCCAGATTTCCCGGCCTATGGTTACACTCGCCGCCATGTGCAAGATGACGATCCTTTCCGGTGCCGTGCGCACCTCGCGATTTTGGTACCGCTGGTACAGCCCGGCGGCCTAGGATCGTGCGCATCTGACACAACCCCGAAGCCGCCCCTTGTCAGGCGGCTTTCGTTTTTCCGGTTCCCGGTTCATCGAATCCCCGTCTGCCTTGGAGCGGTTTCCTAAACCCTGAAACCGATCACGACAGGAGATCGATCATGAACCGACAGAACTCAAACGATTTCGACGTCATCACCGGACCGTCCATGGCCTCGGCCTGCCCGGTGGTCGAGACTGTTCCGGCCGAAGCACAGCCGACAGCGACGGCGACAGACCAAGCCGCCGCGCCGGAGACCGCCGAACCGGCCGCCGCCTGAGCAACGAGGCTTGAGGCATCAGGCCGCGTCCGAGGGCACCAGCATGATCAGCTTGCACTCCGCCTGGGTCGCCAGGCTGAAGGCAAGCTGCTGGTAGCGCTGGGCGCCATGTCGGGGATGGCGAAAGCGCCGTTCGCCGCCTTCGCGGCCGAGCACCAGTTGCGCTTCCCAGGCTTTGGCGAAGAAGCGACTACGGCGGCGCAGATCGTCGATCAGCGCATGCAGTTGCGCGTCGTCCAGCGCATGACTGTGATCGGCGCGGAATTCCGAGACGACGCGCTGTGCCCGCTCTTCCCAATCGACGATCAACTGCCGCGCGGCGGGCGAGAGGAAGATATAGCGCAGCAGGTTGCGATCCCCGGCGATCTCCGGGATCGCGCTCTCATCGAGCCAACCGACGAAGAGATCGGCGGCGGCGGCATTCCACAGCCGCGCCCGCCAGTAGCGGTCCAGCAGATAGGCCGGAACGGCGATGGCCCGCAGGGCCGCGGCGGCGGTCGGCGGCAGATCGCTGTCCTCGGCATCGTGATGCGCATCGGGATCGCGCTTGTCGGCGAGGTCGAAGAGATAGGCCCGCTCCGCCCGCGTCAGACGAAAGGCCCGGGCGAGCCGCGCCAGGGCGGCGGGCGAGATGGAAACGTCGCGGCCCTGCTCAATCCAGGTATACCAGGTGGCGCTGATGCCGCTGAGCTGTGCCGCCTCCTCCCGGGTCAGGCCCGGAGTCCGGCGTCGCATGCCAGCCGGCAAACCGAATTGGGCGGGTCCGAGCCGCGCCCGCTGGGCCCGAAGAAAGGCCCCCAAAGCCTGGCGCTGGGTTTCCGGCGGCGTCTTGCCGGCCGGGATAGGCGATATCGGTTGGGAAGGAGATGTCGGTCGCTTGCTCATAGCAGTTTTTATACCAGGATAACTAGCAGTCTAGTACCGGTATCGATTTCGCCACATCCTCGAGCCCACCGCAACCGGATCAAGCCGAGACCCCATCATGTCCACAACCAGTCACGCCGCCACACCGCAAGGTGCCCCGCAAAGTCGCGATCATCAGGATGTCGTCGCCGACCAGTTCGGCCCCCGCGCCAATGCCTATGTCACCAGCGCCGTCCACGCCCAGGGCGAGGATCTGCAGCAACTGGCCGGGCTGGTGACCGGGATCGGCCATGCTCGCGTCCTGGATCTCGGCTGCGGCGGCGGCCATGTCAGCTTCCATGTCGCCCCCCATGTCCGTGAGGTCGTGGCTTATGACCTGTCGGCGGATATGCTGACGGCCGTCACCCGGGCGGCGGTGGATCGCGGCCTCGACAATGTCGTCACCCAGCGCGGCGCGGTCGAATTGCTGCCTTTCGCGGCGGCCGATTTCGGCTTCGTCTTCACCCGCTTCAGCGCCCATCACTGGCACGATCTCGACGCCGCCTTGCGCGAGGCGCGCCGGGTGATCCGGCCCTGCGGCCAGGCCGCCTTCGCCGATGTGGTGGCGCCGGACAATCCGCTGCTCGATACCTTCCTGCAGACCATCGAGATGCTGCGCGACCCGTCCCATGTCCGCAATTACAGCATCGCCGAATGGCAGCAGGCACTGAGCCGTGCCGGCTTCGCACCGGGCGAGGTGACAAGGCGGCGCCTGCGGCTCGATTTCGCGAGCTGGGTCGCGCGCATGCAGACACCGGAGATCCATGTCCAGGCGATCCGCTCGCTGCAGCAGCGCATGTCGGCGGAGGTCGCACGCCATTTCGAGATCGAATCCGATGGCAGCTTCACCATCGACACGATGACGATGCTGGCCAAGCCGGTCTGACACCGTCGACCGGTCTCCTCTGAACTGACCCGCGCTCCGGCTCCGTCGACGCGGGTCGGATCAGTTGCCGGCGGGCTGAGAGTCCGCCGGTTTGTTATCCGGCGATGGCGTGATGACCTGGACCCGGCAGGCGGCGACGATGCGCTCGAGCTTCGCCAGAATATCCGGCGTGGCCGAGCCGTCGCCGATCTTGCCGATCTCGATCGGATCCAGCGTTTGCTCCAGCCGGTCGGCGACGCAGCCGCAATAGCGATCCAGCGCTTCTTCCGTTGCATCGTCCATCGCCAGGGCGCCGCCGCCATTGGCGATCCGGCCCTGCTGCTTGCAGGAGGCCATGAAGCTGGCCCGTTGCGCGGCCACCGCCTCGCTTTCATGGCCGCCGCCGGTCAGGTCGCGCAGATAGAGATATCCGCCGCCGACGATCAGGACGGCGGCGAGAATCAGGCCAAGAATGACAAGACGAATGCGGGGGATTGCTCTCGGTGCGGACATGCGGGATAGACTGTCAGCCATCGGTTGCGAAAACAACCGCGAAAGCCCAGAGAATTGTGAAAGCTCGGGAAGGGCGGCTTGAGGATGAGCGACGCGAGCAAAAGTCAGCCGGGGAAAAGCCAGTCGGGGAAAAGCCAGTCGGGGAAATGTGCGGCATGACGCGATTGACCGTCATATCCGGCGCCGGCGACGATGCCTGCCATCTGCGTCCGGCCCAGCCCCAGGAAGCGGCGGCCCTGACCGATCTGGCGTTGTTCGCCAAGGCAAGCTGGGGCTATGACGCCACCTTCATGGCGAAGTGCCGCAGCGTGATGACGATCTCGCCGGAGCAGATTCGCCGCCACCCGTATTACGTCGCCGAGAACCGCCGGCACGAACGCCTGGGCTTCTACGGTTTCGACCTGACAGACGGTCTGCTCAGCCTGGACTGGCTATTCGTGGCGCCCGATCATCAGCACGGCGGCATCGGCACGCATCTCTTCCGCCATGCCGCCACCCTGGCGCGCGGCCTCGGCTTCGCTTATTTCCAGATCATCAGCGACCCCCATGCCGAGGCGTTCTATCGCCGACAGGGCGCTGTGCCCTGCGGCGCCGTCCCCTCGGACCTGACCCCGGATCGCCACCTGCCGCTGCTGCGCTACCATCTCGACGACCGACCGACCCAGCCGCACAGCCGCTGACAGCTTCAGGACCCGTTCGGATAGCTGGCCTTTTTGCCGCCATGGTTCTAGGCTGCGGTCAAATTGACGAGGATCACCATGACGCCGGACCGCAGCAAGACCGATCGCTTTTCCGACACGCTGAACCTGCTTGAAAGCCTGATCAACCGCGCCAAGGCCGCCGGCGCCGATGCCGCCGATGCCGGGCTCGCCCGCGACAGCTCGCTGAGCCTCGGCCAGCGCCTGGGCCAGCGCGAGAAATTGGAACGCTCGGAATCCCAGGATGTCAGCCTGCGGGTCTTCATCGGCAAGCGCCAAGCCACGGTCTCCACCAGCGATCTCTCCAGCGCCATGCTGGACGAACTGGCGAACCGCGCCGTCGCCATGGCCCGGGCCGTGCCCGAGGACCCATTCTGCGGCCTGGCCGAGCCGGAACTGCTGGCCCACGACTGGCCTGAACTCGACAGCCTCGATCCGGTGGAGCCGAGCGAAGCCGAGCTCGCTGAGAAAGTGCGCCTGGCCGAGGAAGCCGCCCGTGCGGTTCCCGGCATCACCAATTCCGAAGGAGCCGAGGCCGGCTGGGGCCGGGTCGATATGGCACTGGTTGCCAGCAACGGTTTCCATGGCAGCCATAGCGGCAGCCGCACCGGCCTCAGTGTTTCGGTGATCGCCGGCGAAGGTACCGCGATGGAACGGGATTACGATTATTCGTCCACCGTCTATGCCAGCGATCTCGCCGATCCGGTGGCATTGGGCAAAGCCGCCGCCGACCGCGCGGTCAGGCGCCTCAATCCGCGCAAGGCGCAAACCGCGAGATTGCCCATCGTCTTCGATCCGCGCATCGCCAACGGCCTGGTCGGGCATTTCGTCGGCGCCATCAACGGCGCCTCGATCGCACGCGGTACCAGCTTCCTCAAGGAGCAGATGGGCAAGCAGGTCTTCGCCAAGGGCATCACCATCGTCGATGATCCTCATCGTCCGCGCGGCCTGCGCTCACGACCCTTCGATGGCGAGGGTGTCGCCAACCGGCGGCGCGAGCTGATCGCCGATGGCGTATTGCAGAGCTGGATCCTCGGCTGCCGCTCGGCGCGGCAGTTGAAGCTGACCACCACCGGTCACGGCACGCGGGGCGATTCGCCCTCGCCCACCAATCTCTATATGGCGGCCGGGACGATCTCGGCCGAGGACCTCATCGGTGGAATCGATCAGGGCTTCTATGTGACAGAACTGATCGGCCACGGCGTCAACGGCGTCACCGGCGATTACAGCCGGGGTGCCGCCGGCTTCTGGATCGAGAAGGGCGCGCTGGCCTATCCCGTCTCCGAGGTCACCATCGCCGGCAATCTCAAGGATATGTTCCTGAACCTCACCCCGGCCAGCGATCTCGTTTTCCGCTACGGCACCGATGCGCCCACCTTGCGCATCGACGGCATGACCATCGCCGGCGCCTGATTGGAACACGACTGATTGGGAGGCCGCCGCACCAGCACCCGACCGGTGCGGAACCGGCGCCGGCCGCCTTCATGACATAGCCGCGACAAGACGATGACACATGGGTGAATTTCAATGCCCGCTCCTTGACGGGGCGGGCATTGTCATTACCTCGTCATGGCCTTGCCGCATTGTCTGCCGCGCTGCGATCCGGCTGATCCCGAGTCGCATCACGAGGCAGAGGAGCGGCTGAACGGCCATGAATGTCGAACCGGCACCGACGCGCTATCGGGCGATTTTCGTCTCGGATGTGCATCTCGGGACGCGCGGCTGCAAGGCGGAATTCCTACTCGATTTCCTCAAGCATCACGAATCCGACAATCTCTATCTGGTCGGCGATATCATCGATTGCTGGCGCCTGAAGAAGAGCTGGTTCTGGGTCCAGAGCCACAACGACGTGGTGCAGAAGCTGCTGCGCAAGGCCCGCAAGGGCACCCGCGTCGTCTTCGTTCCCGGCAATCACGACGATCCCCTGCGCGATTATGACGGCATGGCTTTCGGCGACGTAATCGTCGCCAACGAGGCGATCCACGAGACCGCCGACGGGCGCCGCCTGCTGGTGGTGCATGGCGACGGCTTCGACGGCATCATGCGCCATGCACCCTGGCTCGCGAAGCTCGGCGACACCGCCTATACCTTGGCGCTCGTTCTCAACCACTGGTACAACCGGATCCGCCTCGCCTTCGGCTATCCCTACTGGTCGCTCTCCGCCTATCTCAAGCACCGGGTCAAGGACGCGGTGAAATTCATCAGCGATTTCGAAATCGCCATGGCGGAAGAAGCGAAGAGCCGTGGCCTCGACGGTGTCGTCTGCGGCCATATCCACAAGGCGGAAATCCGCGACATCAACGGCATCCTCTATTGCAACGACGGCGACTGGGTCGAGAGCTGCACGGCCCTGGTCGAACATCGCGACGGCCGGCTGGAAATCGTCGAATGGGCCCAGGTGCGGCAATTCTCGATGATGCAGGCGTGATCGACAGCATCCCCGCTCCCCACAACCTCGGTTCCACCATGTCCCCGCTTTCCATCGCCATCATCAGCGATGCCTGGCAGCCGCAGATCAACGGTGT
The DNA here is from genome assembly GCA_964406155.1 of uncultured Rhodospirillaceae bacterium. Lineage (GTDB taxonomy): Bacteria > Pseudomonadota > Alphaproteobacteria > Dongiales > Dongiaceae > Dongia_B. The sequence continues at coordinate 51,481 of CAYOQR010000015.1, forward strand.
CGTGCGGACGCTCGCGCGCACCATGCAGGAACTGATCGGCCTCGGCCACCGGGTCGAGATGATCGCCCCCGGCGATTTCCGCACCGTGCCCTGCCCGACCTATCCGGAAATCCGGCTGGCATTGTGGCCGCGCCGCCATATCGCGCGTCGCCTGGAAGAGATCCGGCCCGATGCCATCCATATCGCCACCGAGGGGCCGCTGGGCCATGCCGCCCGGGCCCATTGCAAAGCCCACCACCTACCCTTCAGCACCGCCTATCACACCCGCTTTCCCGAATATATCGCCGAGCGCTTCTCCTGCCCGCTGGCGCTGAGCTATGCCATCCTGCGGCGCTTCCATGCCCCCGCCAGCAGCGTCATGGTGGCGACGCGCTCGATCGCCGACGACCTCACGGCGCGCGGCTTCCGCAATATCCGGCACTGGTCGCGGGGCGTCGATCTCGACCTCTTCAAGCCGCGTCCCGGCGATTTTCCCGAAACCTTGCGCGACCTGCCCCGGCCGATCCATCTCTATGTCGGCCGGATCGCCGTCGAGAAGAACATCGAAGCCTTCCTCGCCCTCGATCTGCCCGGCACCAAGCTGGTGGTGGGTGATGGGCCGCAGCGGGCGGCATTGCAGCGCCGTTTCCCGAAGACCGTCTTCGTCGGCGCGAAGCAGGGAACCGAGCTCGCGCAGCATTACGCCGCCGCCGATGTCTTCGTCTTCCCCAGCCTGACCGATACCTTCGGCCTCGTCGTCCTCGAGGCTCTCGCCAGCGGCGTGCCGGTCGCCGCCTTCCCCGTCGCCGGGCCGCGCGATGTGCTGGGCGATAGCGGCGCCGGCGCCCTCGACTGGGATCTCGGCCGCGCGGTCAGACAAGCGCTGGCCGTTCCGACCGATCGCTGCCGGGCCCATGCCGAGACCTTTTCCTGGCAGGCCGCCACCGGTCAGTTCCTCGCCAATCTCTCCCTCATCGCCCCACCGCGCTGACTGGGCGCGTTGACTGGGCATGTTGCCCCGCCGTGTTGAGCGGATAGCTCACCGCGCCTCGCTTGCATTGCCTTTCGCTTTCCGCGATGAAGGTCACGGATAACGGAGGATATGCCTCATGGCCGGCTCTCGCTCGGATACGCCCATTCCAGAAGATACACTCGGCATCCTCGGCGTCGGCGGACTTGCCGATTTTGTCGTGCATGGCCTCAGGCGGGCGGGCGACACACGGCGCATCCTGCTGTCGCCGCGCAATGCCGCGCGGGCAGCCGATCTCGCAGCCGCCTGCGGCGCGGAAATCCAGCCGGACAATCAGGCGGTCGTGGACGGCGCCGATCTCATCCTGGTGGCGACACCGCCCGCCGCCGTCTATGACTGCCTGCGCGCCCTCACCTGGCGCCCAGGCCAGACGCTCATTTGCGTCGCCATCGATATCGACCAGGCAGGCCTGCAGGCCGCGGTACCCGGCACCACCGCCATCCGCGCCATGCCCAGTTCCTGCGCCGCGCTCAATGCCGGCGGCACACCGATCTTCCCCGAAAGTGCCGCCGCCCGGAATCTCTTCGCGAAGCTGGGCGCGGTCTTCGCCGTCGAGACGGAAGCGCAATTCGACACCGCCGCAGCCCTGGCCGCCTATTATCTCTGGAGCTTCGCCGTGATCGACACGGTGGCCGAACAGGCGATCCGCCAGGGCCTGCCGGCTGATGTCGCCCGTGGCCTCGCTGCCGCCCTGACCGGAGGTGCGGCGGCCACCGTGCTCAGCCGGCCGGATCTGCCGGCCCGGACACCGCTGGATACATTCGGCCTGCCCGGCACGATGACGCGCCAGGGCCTGGATGTGCTGACCGAGGCCGATGCACTCAGCCCCTGGGCCACCGCGCTCGATATCGCCATCGCCCGCATGCGCGGTTCGTCATAAAGGCAACCCGTCCACTGATATCCCGTTAAAGAAATAGGCGCACACGGCAACATCCGGTTGTTGTTGCCACCCCTCGCCCCAACCCTCTCCCCACAAGTGGGGCGAGGAAGACTCCATCGCCCCTCATTCGAATTGATCGAGTAATATCAGCCCTTAAGCTCCCTCGCCCCGTGACAACGGGGAGAGGGTTGGGGTGAGGGGTGGCGACGTCAGATGAGACAGTTGCAGTTGAAGCACTTAACTTGCCGAAGAGCTTCGGGGATCACGCCGATCAATGCCACCCACAAGCCAAGCTCAAGCCCGACCGGATAGCCGCACAAACCGTCAGCGCGGGCGCTTCATCTCGAAGATCGTGTCGACCACGGTGTAGTCCATGTAGCCGAGCCGGGCGATGGGGCGGATCTTCGTCAGATCGACCCGGCCATCGGTGATCACCGCATCGTCGATATGGACCTGCACCACCTCGCCGATGACGATGGCATCGCTCAGGGTCTCGCCCTCGCCGGTCACCAGATTCACCGTCTGCCGGTACTGGCATTCCAGATGCATCGGGCTGCGCTTGACCCGGGGCGGCGCCACCAATACGGACGGCACCATTTCCAGGCCGATCACCTCCGGCTCGCTGACATCGGCCGGCAGCTTCGCGGAACTGGCATTCATCTCCGCCCTGAGATCGTAGGTCGCGATATTGCAGACGAACTCACCCATCTCCTCGGCATTGCGCTGGGAATCCTTGCGCGGTCCGCTGGCGAAGATGACGAAGGGCGGATCGCCGGCCACCGCATTGAAGAAGCTGTAAGGGGCGAGATTGACGACGCCGTCCCGGCTCACCGTGGTGATCCAGCCGATCGGGCGCGGCACCACGAGGGAGTAGAAGGGATTATGCGACAGCCCGTGGGGTTCGCTGCGCGGATCGTAATGCATCGCCCCTCTCTCGTCAGAAGCTATCCCGCCACCATCGACGGGCGAGGACCGACCTGCCGCCCCCGCTCATCCGCCCCATCCGCGCCTTACAGATACCACTCATATTCCTGGGTCGAAATCCGGCGCTGGAATTTCGCCATCTCCGCCCGCTTGGTATCGACATAGAGCGCCAGATAATCGGCCCCGAGATAATCGGGCAGAATCGTCGCCTGCGCCAGCCGGTCCAGCGCGGCATCCCAGGAGAAGGGCAGGCTCTCGTCGCGCTGTTGGCTGACATCGCCGATGGCGATCGCCGGCGGCGTCAGCTTGTGTTCGATCCCGTGCAGAATGCCGGCCAGGATGCCGGCGACCGTCAGATAGGGATTGGCATCGGCGCCGGCGATCCGGTGCTCGATGCGCCGCGCCTTGCCGCCGCTCAGGGGAATGCGGAAGGCAACGGAGCGGTTGTTGGTGCCCCAGCTCGGTGCCGTCGGTACCAGGCTGCCCGGCTGGTAGCGGCGATAGGAATTGAGATTGGGGGCGAAGAGCGCCATGGCCTCGCCCATGGTGGCGGCAAGTCCGCCGACCGCCTGGCGCAGCAGCGGACCGCCGGCTTCGCTGCCGTCGTCGAACACATTGGCGCCCTTGCCGTCGAGCAGGCTGCAATGCACATGCATGCCGCTGCCCGCCTGATTGAGGAAAGGCTTCGCCATGAAGGTCGCCTCGAAATCATGCCGCTTGGCGATCTCGCGGATGACCCGCTTCAGGAGGATGGCATGATCGGCCGCCGCCAGGGCGTCGTCGGTATGATAGAGATTGATCTCGAACTGCCCCGGCGAGTTCTCGGTGATCGCCGTCGAGGCCGGGATGTCCTGGATCTTGGCCGCATGGGCGACATCGCGAATGAAGGCGCCATACACGTCGAGGCTGCTGATGCTGTAGAGCTGGCGGGTGTTGTCGGGCAGGCCGGTGGCCGGCGAGATCGGCGGCAGCGGCTCGCCCTGGGCGCCGCGCTTGCGGTCCGTCAGATAGAATTCCATCTCCACCGCCACCATCGGCGTCAACCCGCGCGGCTTGAAGCGGGCGAGCAGGTCCTTCAGCACCTGGCGGGCATCGACGCGGCAGGGCTGATTGGCCTGATCCGGCATGGTGAGCAGGACCTGCGCCGTCGGCACCTCGGCCCAGGGCACGCGCTGCAGGCTGCCCGCGACCGGCCAGGCCGATCCGTCGGGATCGCCGCGCGCTTCCGACCGCTGGCCGGGATCGAGGTCCTCGCCGGTCACGTCGAGGAAATAGAGGCAGAACGGCATCTGCACGCCGGCCTGCCAGACCTTCGCGGCCTCATGCGCCGGGATGCGCTTGCCGCGGATCGTGCCGCAGAGATCGGTGATGAAGGCGTCGACGAATTCCGTCTCGGGATGCTTTTTCAGAAAGCTTTCCAGTTCGGCCAGATCGCCCGATTTTGCCTGCATGGCCTTTTTCTCCGCCGCTTTGCCAGACCGGCCGGCGCGCAGGGAAACGGTCTTGCTGGGTGTCTGGGGGCGTCGTGCCATGTCATCCTCACAAACGAAGCCGGGCGCCCGCCGATCAGGAAAGTTGCCCGGCCCCGGTTATTGCAACAATGTTTCGGAGCCAGACCCTAGAGAATGGCCGGAGCCAAGACAAGCAGCCCTGGAAGCAGAGCCGCATGCAGCGGGGACAGGACGGCATCCGGCCCCAGATCATCTGCCCGTTGATCGTTCATCCATTGCGAACAATCCGTTTCCACGGCACCCCCTGGTCGGGCCGGCGGGCGCGGGCCATTTTATGTGCAAAGAGTCCGGGACATTCCCCGGCACTGATCGGGCGCTGATCACAGGAAGGAGACAAGATGTCGTCACAAGCCAGGACACAGGCAACAAACAGCACGGCAGCCGCCCGCCGGGTCACGCGGCTGATCGCCGCCCGGCCGGCGACGGATGGCGCCGGGGTCAGGATGAAGCGGCTGCAGGGTATTCCCGATCAGGCGGGCTTCGATCCCTTCCTCATGTTGGACGAGTTCAAATCGGACGACCCGTCCGCCTATATCGGCGGCTTCCCCGATCATCCCCATCGCGGCTTCGAGACGGTGACCTATCTGCTGGCGGGCCGGATGCGCCACGGCGACAATCACGGCAATAGCGGCCAGTTGGGACCGGGCGGCGTGCAATGGATGACCGCCGGACGCGGCATCGTGCATTCGGAAATGCCGGAACAGGAGAACGGCCTGCTCTGGGGCTTCCAGCTCTGGCTCAATCTGCCGGCCAAGGAAAAGATGATCGAGGCGGGCTATCGCGACATCGCCGCGTCGGAGATTCCCGATGTCGATCTCGGTCAGGGCGCTCGCGGTAAGGTAGTCGCCGGCACCTTTGCCGATACGGCCAATTCCATCGTCACCGGTCCCGGCCGCGCGGCTGGCAGCGGCGGCACCGCGCCTGTCTACCTCGACCTGCGGCTCGATCCCGGCGCCGCCGTGACCCTGCCGCTGCCGGCCGATCATGCCGGCTTCGTTTATGTCTATGAAGGCGGCACTGTGATCGGGCCGGCCAATGAGGCGACCAATGTCGATGCCGGGAAGCTGGCCGGGCTCAGCGACGGCAGCAGCGTGACCATCATCGGCGATGCAACGAGCGGTGCGCGACTGCTGCTGCTTGCCGGCCGGCGCCTCGGAGAACCGATCGCGCAATACGGTCCCTTCGTCATGAACACCGAGGCGGAACTGCGCCAAGCTGTCGAGGATTTCCGCGCCGGCAAGTTCTGAGAAGCGGCCGGTCGGAAAATCAACCGGTCTGAAAATCAACCTGCGACATCATCGCCCGCCTTCCTCCTTCCGGGGACAAGGCGGGCGATATAGTCTCGAGCGTCTAGACTATGTCGCTCGACTATCGCACCGACTACCGTGGGGAGTTCCGATGACCGTCACCCTCAGCTTCCTCGGCGCCGCCGGCACCGTCACCGGCTCGTCCTATTTGCTGCAGACACCGCAGGCCCGGCTGCTGGTGGATTGCGGCATGTTCCAGGGTCCCCATGCCTTGAAGGAGCTGAACTACCAGCCCTTCCCCTTCGAGCCTGTCGATCTCACCGCCGTCCTGCTGACCCATGCCCATACCGATCATTCCGGCCTGCTCCCGAAACTGACACGCCACGGCTATCGCGGCCCGATCTGGACCACCGACGGCACCGCCGACCTGCTGACCTGGATGCTGCCGGATTCGGCGCATATCCAGGAATTCGAGGTGGAGCAGCTCAACCGCCGGCAGCGCCGCCGCGACCGGCCCGAGGTCGAACCGATCTACACCACCGAAGATGCGGCGTGCTGCCTGACGCAGATCAAGGCCATCGCCTATGATGCCTGGCAGCAGGTCGCGCCCGGCGTCAAGGCGCGCTGGTGGAATGCCGGCCATATCCTCGGCTCGGCCTCGATCGAGGTGATCGTGGAAACCGGCGATCCCAAGCAGCCAGAACTCTCGCTGCTGTTCTCCGGCGATCTCGGCCCGGAGGTCAGCGCGCTGCAGAGCCCGGCGCAAGCACCCCAGGGCATCGATTACCTGCTGGTGGAATCGACCTATGGCAACCGCAAACGGCCGCAGATCGACGATGACGGCCGGCGGGCGATCCTGGAGGCGGAGGTCAAGGCGGCCCTCGCCCGGGGCGGCAATCTGCTGATCCCGGCTTTCGCCATCGAGCGCAGCCAGGAGCTGCTCGCCGATCTTTCCTGGCTGATGCTGCGCAACCGCCTGCTGAAGGCGCCGATCTTCCTCGACTCACCTTTGGCGGTGCGGGCGACCGAGGTCTTCGAACGGCATCTCGACAAGCTCACCGATATCGACCCCGGCATCAGCCCGTTCCGCGCCACCAATATCCGCTATATCTCCACCGTCGAGGAAAGCCAGCGCCTCAACCACATCACCAGCGGCGCCATCATCATCTCGGCCAGCGGCATGTGCGACGCGGGACGTGTCCGACATCATCTGCGGCATCATCTCTGGCGCCCCAATGCCACGGTGCTGCTGGTCGGCTATCAGGCGCCCGGCACGCTCGGCCGCCTGCTCGATGACGGCGCCACCCAGGTCAGCATTCGCGGTGAGCATATCACCGTGAAGGCGACGATCCGCCGGATCGACGTCTATTCCGGCCATGCCGACCAGACCGATCTGCAGCATTGGATCAAGGAACGCCTGCCGGTCCGGCGCAACATCTTCCTGGTGCATGGCGAGGAAGAGGCCCTGGCCGCTCAGGCCGAAACGGTTCGTGCCCTGGGTGTCGCCGCCGATCAGGTGATCGTTCCCGCCCTCGATCAGGTCTATCGGCTGGATCGCGGCGCCGGTGCGCAACTGCAGGAGGGCGGCACGGTGCGGCTCAACCCGGTCAAGGCCGAGGCAGCCCGCAAGGGCTGGGACTGGACCAACGACTATGCGGCACTCAGCCTCGACCTCAAGCGGTTCCTGCAGGACCTGTCCGACGACCGGGCGCGCCAGCAGGCGATCCACGATTTCCGGCGGATCATGCAGAAGCGGGCATAAGGCTCGATACGTGGGGACCTGATACGGGAGGCCCGATATTCCAGGGACGGCTTCGGCTCTCACGTTGATGCCAGGATGCGTCACCGTGAGAGCACCGCGCTCTAATCTGCGGCGATGGGTTTTTCCCGCGTCTGCAATTGAGCGATCAGGCTTTCGGCGGTCTGCTGGATGTGGCGTTCCAGAAGCGCCAGCGCCGGCGCCACGGCACCCTCCCGGCAATAGGCCAGCAATTCCTCGTGCTCGCGGAAAGCCCGGTCGCGGCCGGCGCTGAGCGAGATTTCCAGACGGATGTAGCGATCGATATTGTCGTGGATGCGCTTCAGCATCTTCAGGGTCAGGGGCCGGCCGGCCGGCTGATACATGACCTCATGGAAGCGCCAGTTGAGATCGCCCCAGCGCGGCAGGCTGTCGGGCGCTCGCTGCTCGGCGATCAGTTGATCGAGTGCGGCAAGATCCGCCGCCGTCAGGCGCGGCAGAGCGAGGCCCAGCACCCAGGTCTCCAGGCGCAGGCGCAACTGGAACAGTTCCTCGACCTCGGCGATGGAGAGCGGCGCCACGGTCGCGCCCTTATGCGAGGCGATGGTGACGAAACCTTCCGCCGCTAATTGCTTCAGCGCCTCGCGCAGCGGAATGCGGCTGATGCCCAGTTCCGCCGCCAGATGCTCCTGGCGGATCGGCATCCCCGCCGGCAGGGCGCCGCTCAGGATGCGCTGCCGCAACAGCTCGGCGACCTGATCGGCCATCGTGCGCTTGCTGAGCAGCCCGTTCATCCCATCCTGCGGAGCCGGTTTCGGCGCCATTTCCACCTACCCAAATACCTTTGCATCGCCCGGCTACCTTTGGCCCGGCCAGTTTCATCGGCCATATCGGTGCAGGGTGGCCGGTTTCCGGCCCGCCCCACTCGCCGCCCTTATGGCCTGAATTATCGAGTCGGCCAAAAACATCTTGACAGATTTGTAGATTGTATACAATATCCACCCATCAACGCAGCCCATTCGGAGGAACCCCGTCCATGTCCAGCCAGAAGCCCGCGCATCCCTATTGGTCCGGCGTCTTTCCCGCCGTCACCACCCAGTTCAATGCCGATAACAGCCTGAACCTGCCCGCCACCCAGCAGTCCATCGAACGCCTGCTGAAATCCGGGGTGGACGGCCTGATCATGCTGGGGACCTGCGGCGAGAACTGTTCGCTGCTGCCGGAAGAGAAGCGCGCCGTGCTGGCCGCCGCCAAGGAAGTCGCCGGCGGCAAGGTGCCGATCCTCTCCGGTGTCTCGGAATACACGACGGCGCTCGCCTGCCAGTATGCCAAGGACGCGCAGAAGATCGGCATCGACGGGCTGATGGTGCTGCCCGGCATGGTCTACAAGTCGGATACCCGCGAGACGCTGACGCATTTCCGCACCGTCGCCCGCGCCAGCGACCTGCCGATCATGATCTACAATAACCCGATCGTGTACGGCGTCGATATCAAGCCGGAAACCTTCAGCGAACTGGCCGGCGAGAAGACCATCGTCGCGATCAAGGAATCCTCCGACGACCCGCGCCGCATCACCGATCTCCATAACCTGCATGGCGACCGCTTCACCCTGTTCTGCGGCGTCGACGATCTCGTCATGGAAAGCGCCGTCCTCGGCATCGCCGGCTGGGTCTCCGGCCTGACCGATGTCTTCCCTGAGGAATCCGTTGTGTTGTGGGATCTGTTGCAGAACGGCCGCTTCGCCGAGGCGCGCAGCATCTATCGCTGGTTCACCCCGCTGCTCCATCTCGATACCAAGATCAAGCTGGTGCAGTACATCAAGATCGGCCAGCAGATCGTCGGCCTCGGTTCCGAGAAGGTGCGTCCGCCGCGCCTGGAACTCGATGGCGAGGAACGCGCCCGGATCATCGCGATGTATGAGACGGCCCTGAAGAACCGGCCGCAGCTCAGCCGGCACGCCGCCCAGTAAAGAGTCAATCGATATGGGCCGCCGGTAAGTCCGGCAGCCTCCCGGCCCATCTGCCAACCGCGCCCATCAGGGCGCGGTTTCTTTTTGCGCCGGATCAGCCGCAACGGTCACGCGCGCGTCACACACCGCCCTTCATCCGCCAAACCTGCAAAGCACCGCGCCGCATCTTTTGAACATTGCCTGCAGTCCATCGTCCATGGTTCCGCCATTTCCATTACTGATTTGCAATTGAGAATCAGTTGCATTATCAATGCAACCGGCCGAGGGGTGCCCTGCGGGGCTTTTTCAATTGGGGTATTGCGAGAATGACGTCGAATTCGGGGCGGATCGACGCCGGCCAACGGGGAACCGGCCGGCAGCGATTCTTATTGGCCAGCACCATCTTCCACACCATCGGTTTCTCTTCCGCCGCCATGCTGATCCTGAGCGCCGTGCCGGCGCGGGCGGATGACGCCGCATCTTGGCAGGACCGGCTGCGGGAAATGACCTTGCAGGAACCGGCACCGGTTCTGCCGCAGCTTGCGCAGGCGACAAGCGCAGCACCGGCCACCGCCCGCTTCAACATTCCCGCTCAGCCGCTCACCTCGGCCTTGCGGCAATTCGGCGAGGCAACCAACATTCAGATGAGCGTCGATCCGACGGCGGTACGCGGCATCATTTCGCCCGGCGTCAGCGGCACCCTCACCTATGACGCCGCCTTGCAGCAGCTGCTGGCCGGCAGCGGCTTCAACTATGTCGCGACCGGCCCGACGAGCTTCGCCTTGAGCAAGGCGGCGCCCGGCAGTGCCGGCGCCATCAATCTCGGTCCGGTGACGATCGAGGGCCAGGGCCAGGCGGAAACCGCCTGGGGTCCCGTGCAGGGCTATGTCGCCAAGCAGAGCGCCACGGCCACCAAGACCGATACGCCGCTGATCGAGACGCCGCGTTCCGTCACCGTCATCACCCGGGATCAATTGGATGCCCAGGGCGTGCAGACTCTGAGCCAGGCCCTGCGCTACACCTCCGGCGTGTCGCCGGAGCAATACGGGCCCGATGTCCGCGCCGACTGGTTCACCGTTCGCGGCTTCGCCGGCGATCTCTATTGGGACGGCCTGCGCGTGCCGCAGATCTCCAACCGGCCCGGCAACTATGCCGCCTATCGGATCGAACCCTATTCGCTGGAGCGCATCGAAGTCCTGAAGGGCCCGGCCTCCATTCTCTACGGCCAGGGCAATCTCGGCGGCATCGTCAATCTCGTCAGCAAGGCGCCGACCGCCGATCCGATCCATGAACTGCAACTGACCATCGGCAATCACGACCGCTATCAGGGTGCTTTCGATTTCGGCGGCGCCCTCACCGAGGACGACGAGCTGACCTATCGCTTCAATGCGCTCTTCCGCATGGCCGATACCCAGACCGTCGATTCGACCGACAACCGCATCTCGCTCAGCCCATCGCTCGCTTGGAAACCGACGGAAGACACCAAGATCACGGTCTTCGCCAATTACCTGCGCGACGATAACGGCGCCTCCGCCGTCTTCCTGCCGCGCGCCATGACACTCGACAAGAACCAGTATGGGCGACTGCCGCGCAGCTTCGATGACGGCGACAAGGATTTCGACAGCTATTACAAGCACGAATACAGCGCCGGCTATCAGTTGGAGCATCGTTTCGACGATGTCTGGAGTGCCACGCAAAGCTTCCGCTACATGCATCTCGATCTCGACTCCCGCAAGATCTACGGCAACGGCTTGGCGGCGGACGGGCGGACCTTGCGGCGCGTCGCCTATGTGGCGCAGCCGGACATGGATGCCATCGCCCTCGACAACCACGCCCAGGCCGATTTCGCGACCGGCGCGGTCGAGCACAAGGCAATAGGCGGCCTTGACTATCAATGGAAGTCCCTGGCGAACCGCACGGGAAGCGCCAACGGCAAGACGCTGGATGTTCTCGATCCGGATTATCACCAGGATATCGCCACACCGAAGATCAACAGCAGTTCGGATCAGACGCAGCACCAATTCGGGATCTATGCCCAGGATCAGGTGAAATGGAACAACTGGATTCTGGTGCTCGGCGGCCGCTACGACTTCACCTGGTCGACCACCGAGAACAACATCACCGGCCTCACGCAGAAACAGGATCCCGGCCATTTCACCTGGAGCGCCGGCCTGCTCTATGAAACCGATTTCGGCCTTTCGCCGTATATCAGCGCCTCGACCTCGTTCCTGCCGACGCTCGGCGTCAACAAGGACGGCGCCTTGAAGCCGACCACCGGCCAGCAATACGAAGCGGGTCTGAAATACCAGCCGAGCGGCTTCGAGAGCTTCGTCACCCTGTCGGTCTATCAGTTGACGCAGCAGAACGTCTCCACCGTCGATCCGAAGGATCCGACCAATACGGTGCAGACCGGCGAGATCCGCGCGCGCGGCGTCGAGCTGGAAGGCAAGGCCAGCCTGACGGACGGCCTCGATCTGCTCGCCAATTTCACCTATCAGGATCCCGTCATCACCAAGACGACGCAGGGGACCAAGGGCAACACACCCGGCACGCTGCCGAGATACATGGCCTCGCTCTGGGCCGATTACACCATGCCGGAGGGTAGTTTCGAAGGCCTCGGCTTCGGTGCCGGCGTGCGCTATGTCGGCAAGGTGCAGGGCGATGACGAAAACACCTTCACGGTGCCCGGCCACACCCTGTTCGACGCCGCCTTGCATTACGAGATCAAGGGCATCCGCGCCTCGATCAACGTCGACAACATCCTCGACAAGAAATATGTCTCGTCCTGCTCCGGCGGCAATTGCTTCTACGGCGAGGGCCGCACGGTGATCGGCAATCTGCGGTACCGATGGTAAGCGCGGCCGAAACCGGGACGATGAAGAAGTCGCGGGCGCGGATCGGCGCCCGCGATATCTGCGTCTACCTGCACCGCTACGCCGGATTGCTGCTGGCGGGTTTTCTGATCCTGACCGGATCGACCGGCAGCATCATCGCCTTCCAGCGCGAACTCGATACCTGGCTCAATCCGGAACTCTATCGGGCGCGGGCCAGCGGTCCCCTGCTCTCGCCAGGCGAACTGGCGGCCCGGGTCGAGCAGGCCGATCCCCGGCTCACGGTCACCTATCTGCCCTTCCGCCCCGAGCCCGGCCGGACGATCGTGGCCAGCATCCGTCCGAAGACCGATCCCGCGACAGGGAAGCCCTATGACCTCGACGCCGATCAGGTCTTCATCGATCCGGCGAGCGGCGCTATTCTCGGTCTGCGCCGGTTCGGCGCCTGCTGCTTCGCGCGCCCGCAGCTCATCCCGTTCCTCTACGAACTCCACGCGGAACTGACGGTCGGGCGCCCCGGCAAGCTGATCCTCGGCTCGGTCGCCATCCTCTGGGCACTGGACTGCTTCATCGGCCTCTATTTGACCCTGCCCCGGGCCCGCCCCTTCCTCGCCAAATGGAAGCCGTCCTGGCTGATCAAGCGGGGTGCCGGCAGCTATCGCCTGACCTTCGATCTGCACCGCGCCGCCGGGCTTTGGCTCTGGCTCGTGCTCCTGTCGATCGCCGTCAGCGGCGTCTATCTCACGCTCGACCAGCAGGTCTTCCGGCCCACGGTCTCGCTCTTCTCGAAGCTGACGCCGATGCCGGCCGAGCGTGCCCAGCTCCGCTTGCAGCAGGGACTGCACGATACGTCGAAACCGCGGATCGGCTTCGACGCGGCGGTTGCCATTGCTGCGGTTGAGGCAAAGCGGCACGGTTGGGACCTGACACCAACCAGCGTCTACGATGCGAAACCGTTCGGTGCGTATGGTGTCTATTTCTTCCATGCGCCCAATGATCGCGGCCTCGGCCTCGGTACACCGATCATCTATCTCGACGATCGCAGCGGCGAGGTCGTCAGCGTCATCCTGCCCGGCCAGGGCACTGCCGGCGACATCTTCATCCAGGCGCAGTTCCCCCTGCATAGCGGGCAGGTCGCCGGCCTGCCCGGGCGCATCTTCATCAGCGCGACGGGCCTCGTCGTGACCATGCTCTCGGTCACCGGCATCATCATCTGGAACAAGAAGCACCGAGCCCGGTCGGCACAGCGCCGCCGGGCACGCTAGAACGGGTAGGGAGAGTCAGACGCGGTAGTAACCGCGATACCACTCGACGAAACGGCGGATACCTTCGGGCAATGCGGTCTTCGGTTGGAAACCGAGATCGCGCCTGCTGGCCTCGATATCGGCCCAGGTGGCGGCCACTTCGCCCGGCGGCGGCGGTACCTCGTTACGGAGCGCCGGGCGGCCGGTCGCCGTCTCGATCGCCGCGATCAGGTCGTTGACGCTGGCCGCCGCGTTATTGCCGAGATTGTAGACCCGGTGCTCGCCCGCCGCGATCGGCCGGTCCAGCGCCGCCAGCACCCCGGCGACGATATCGTCGATATAGGTGAAGTCGCGCCGCATGCTGCCATTGCCGAAGATGCGCAACGGCTCGCCGGCGAAGATCGCCTTGGTGAAGCTGAAATAGGCCATGTCCGGCCGGCCCCAGGGGCCATAGACCGTGAAGAAGCGCAGGCCCGTCTGGGCGAGGCCATGGCTGTGCGCATAGGAGATGCTGAGCGCCTCGTCGGCCCGCTTGGTCGCGGCATAGAGCGAGAGCGGATCATCGACCCGGTCCTCGATCGAGAACGGCACCTTGCTGTTGCCGCCATAGACCGAACTGGAGCTGGCATAGACCAGTTGCTGCAGTTTCGGCAGATGCCGCGCCAGTTCCAGCACGGTCATGTGGCCGACCAGATTGGAAGCGACATAGGCGAAGGGATTGGTCAGCGAATAGCGCACCCCGGCCTGGGCCGCGAGATGCACGATCCCCTCGATCCCTGCCCCCTCGCGTGCGGCCAGATCTTCCATCGCCGCACGGTCGGAAATGTCCACGGGGAAAAAGCGGAAGCCGGCGGTGCCGTTCAGCTTGTTGCCCTCGAGACGTTCCAGCCTCGCCCGCTTCAGGCCGGTGTCGTAATAGGCGTTGATATTGTCGATGCCGATGACCGCCTGCCCCCGGTCGAGCAAGGCCTGGGCAACCTGTGAACCGATAAAGCCGGCAGCGCCGGTCACAAGAACGGCCATGCTCAGCGCCGGCCGATGCTATGATAGGTAAAGCCCTGCTCGCGCAGATCCTCGGGCCGGTAGATGTTGCGCAGATCGACCACCAGCGGCTGGCGCAGAATAGATTTCATCCGGTTGAGATCGAGCGCCCGGAAGCTGTTCCATTCGGTGAGGAACACCACCGCATCGGCGCCCTGCATGGCCTCATAGGGATCACTGGCATAATCGAGATCCGGCATCAGGTCGCGCGCCTCGGTCATGCCGATGGGATCGAAGCAGCGCAGTTTCGCGCCGAGATTCTTCAATCGCGGCAGGATGACCAGCGACGGGCTCTCGCGCATGTCGTCGGTATTGGGCTTGAAGGTCAGACCGAGCGCCGCAATGGTCTTGCCGCGCACATCGCCGCCCAGGGCTTCGACGACGCGGTCGGCCATGGCGACCTTGCGCGCCTCGTTCAACCGTACCACGGTCTCGATCAGCTCGATCGGTGCATCGTGGTCGCGCGCGGTCTGCACCAGTGCCAGCGTGTCCTTGGGGAAGCAGGAGCCGCCATAGCCCGGCCCCGGATGCAGGAACTTCGGTCCGATCCGACGATCGAGGCCGATGCCCTTGGCGACGTGATGGACGTCGGCGCCAACCTTCTCGCAGAGATCCGCCACCTGGTTGATGAAGGTGATCTTCATCGCCAGGAAAGCATTGGAGGCATATTTGATGACCTCGGCCGTTTCCAGATCGGCGAACAGGATCGGCGTCTCGATCAGATGCAGCGGCCGATAGAGCTGGCGCAGCATCGCCTTCGCCCGCTCGCTTTCGGTGCCGATGATGACCCGGTCCGGCCGCATGAAATCCTCGACCGCCGACCCCTCGCGCAGGAATTCCGGATTGGAGGCGACATCGAACTCGGCCCCCGGACGGCGCTTCCGGATCACCTCGGCGATGCGCCGGGTGGTCCCCACCGGCACGGTCGATTTGGTGACCACAATCTTGTAGCCGTTGAGATGATCGGCGATGGCTTCCGCCGCCTGGATCACAAAACTGACATCGGCATGGCCGTCGCCGCGGCGCGACGGCGTCCCCACCGTGATGAAGACGACATCGGCGCTTTCGATCGCCGGACCGGCCTCGGTGGTGAAACGCAGGCGGCCTTCCAAGGCGCTGCGCTGGACCAAGGCTTCCAATCCCGGCTCGTAAATCGGAATTCTGCCTGATTGCAGAGCCTCGATCTTGCGCGGATCGGTGTCGACGCAGGTGATGTCAAAACCGAATTCCGAGAAGCAGGCGCCGGTAACCAATCCGACATAACCCGTACCGATGACCGTGATTTTCATATCGCTCTTTCCGGTAGTTGCGCCGACGCCAATCCTGGCGGCGCACCATAGCCGGCCAATGTTGCCGGACGAAAGCGAAAAGGTCCCGCCAGGCGTGATATCGACGTGACATGGCTGTGATCGCCATAGGCTATTCGGGCAGAGGCTGTTTCACATCCAGGCTGGGGGACCTTCGGGCAGGGAACCCACCGGGAGAAGCCGGGGACATCAAAGGCAACGCCCCACCTCAACTGCGGCGCCGGCGAATGCGACACCAGGACGCAATTTTGGTGCCGCAGTGACAGAAACATCGCATCAACCGCGAATTTTCGTATAATACTGTCACAAAGCGACAACGCCGCTGGGAAGGCGTTCACAAAGTCGCAAGACGGATGCGGATGTGTGAAAGAGTTTGGTGCCCCTGGCCGGACTCGAACCAGCACATCGTGAGATACCTGATTTTGAGTCAGGCGCGTCTACCAATTCCGCCACAGGGGCCAACCACTTGGGGATTCGCCGCCCCGGTCACATTGTGTCCGGAGGTGGTTTGGCGTCGCGTTAGGCTGGCGGGCCGATCACGCGTGGCCGGCATAATAACTAAGTTTGGCGTCGTGGCAAGCCTGCCCCGGGGCCGAAAGAGACAATTCTCAACAATCTTAAGATTTATTGTATATATTTGATTTTAAAGGTTTTTTTAGGTTCACGTGCTTGCATGGGATGAAACGACTGCATTAAGACTTCGACCGGGTTGACGAGAATAAGGATGGAAAAGCCTTGGCACTACTGACCCAGGCGGATGTCGATAAGCTGATCAACGATCCCAGCGCCGACAGCCGGGCCGCCACAATGCTGCGCGTTGGCGTCGCCTATGGGGCGGGCCAGCTATCGGACTCCGAGCGCAGCCTCGCTCTGGCCATCATTCAGGCCGTTCTACCGGAGGTCGAAGTTGCTCTGCGCTGCCGCCTGGCAGCCAGCCTGCAGAATACGGCGGATCTCGACACCGGGTTGGCCCTGCGCCTGGCCAAGGATGTCATTGACGTGGCGACGCCGATTCTTGCCAATTCGCCGGTCCTGACCGAAGACGATCTTCTCGAAGTCATCCGCAGCACCTCCCCGGCTCATGTCCGGGTGGTCAGCCAGCGCGCCTATCTCTCGGTCGCCGTCACCAGCGCGGTGATCGACAGCGGCGATCAGGTCGCCGTCTTGCGCATTGCCGCGAACAGCAACGCGGCGATCAATGCCGGCGGCTATCACCGTATCCTCGATCAGTTCCCCGACAATGCGCGAATCAACGAAGCGCTGAGCGAACGGCCGGCACTGCCGGTCGCCATCGTCGAACGGCTGACGACGGCGGTGACGGGCAAGCTCCTCGAACGGCTGATCCAGCGTTATGCGCTGCCGGCCCAGCGCGTATCGCTGATCCTGCATCACAGCCGCGAGCACTTCCTGCTGACCAGCATGGCCGGCCATCCGGCCGAGGAATTGCGCGATTTCGCCCAGCGGCTGGAGGAGAACGGCCTGCTCAGCGGCAGCCTGATCCTGCGGGCCCTGGCGATCGGCCAGTTCGCCTTCCTGCTGCAGACCCTGTCCGTCAAGAGCGACATCGCCATTGGCAATGTCCGCCGCCTGATGGCTGATGAAGGCGGCCATGGTCAGGAGCGCCTCTTCAACAAGTGCCAGCTACCGGCCGCCTATCGGCGCCTGTTCGTCGAGCTTGCCATGGCGGGGGGCAATCTGCCGGCCCATCGCGACGGCAAGGCGCCGGCCGGTTGGGTCGGCCAGGCCTTGACGATCCTGCGCAGCTATCTGGAGCAGCCGGATCCCGATCAGTGCCTGGAACAGGTCGTCACCGAGGTCATGCTGCGCCTTGACGGCTCGGCCGAATCGCCGACCAGCCGCCGCACTGCGTGAGGCCCGATCAGATAGCGCCCGACTCGGATTCCGAATCGGGCGCGACTCGCACCGTCTGAACAGCGCCACAATTTCGCCATCATCCCACCCGCAAGCTGCCCTCAGCGGTCCTTCAGCGCGCCACAGGCCGGTGCTGAGATGGATCATGGTCGATCTTTTGAAGAAGGCTGGTCAGATTATACCGACCACTACCCTGTGGCGGCCGGGCTCTGGTAAAAGGCCGTATCCGGTCCCCGAAACTGGGCCACGCATTTAGGCTGTTATGACCCGTTCCGATTATCCCGCCCCTGCGCCGCGCCGCTCCAAGAGCAGCCGCCCCGTTCTCTGGTTCCTGCTGAAATGGTCTCTCATCGCCGGCATCTGGGGCGGCTTCCTGGTGCTGATCCTGGTCGCCTGGTGCGCCTATGATCTGCCGGATGTCAGCCGCCTCAACGAGATCAAACGCCGGCCCAGCGTCACGCTGCTGGCAACCGACGGCAGCATCCTCGCCAGCTATGGCGACCTCTATGGCACGCGGGTGACCCTGAAGGAGATGCCGCCCTATCTGCCGGAAGCCGTTCTCGCCACCGAGGATCGCCGCTTCTACAGCCATTTCGGCGTCGACATCCTGGGCCTTGCCCGGGCGCTCTATGTCAATCTGCGGACCGGCGACGTGGTCCAGGGCGGCAGCACCATCACCCAGCAGTTGGCGAAGAACATCTTTCTGACGCCGGAACGCAGCCTGCACCGCAAGGGCCAGGAAGTCCTGCTGGCGCTGTGGCTGGAGCACAATTTCACCAAGCAGCAGATTCTCGAGCTCTATCTCAACCGGGTCTATTTCGGCGCCGGCACCTTCGGCGTCGACGCGGCCTCGCGCAAATATTTCGGCCATCCGGTGCAGCAGATCACGATCTTCGAATCCGCCATGCTGGCCGGCATGCTGAAGGCACCGTCGAAATACAATCCCTTCAACGACAAGGACCTGGCGAAGGCCCGCGCCCAGCAGGTGATCCAGAACATGGTCGCCGCGAATTACCTGAGCGCGGACGAAGCGAAGGCGATAGCGACCCAGACCGCGCCGGCCGTGGCGCCCCAGGCCGGCGGCCAGATCGGCCAGTATTTCGCCGATTGGGTGATCGACCAGGTCTCGTCTTATGTCGGTGCCAGCGAGCAGGACCTGATCGTGCAGACCACGCTCGATGCCAGGATGCAGCGCGATGCCGAGGCTGACCTCAATCGCGTGCTGCAGGAAAAAGGCGCCGAGATGAAGGCGAGCCAGGGCGCATTGGTGGCGATGACGCCCGACGGCGCGGTCCGCGCCATGGTCGGCGGCACCAGCTATCACGATACTCAGTTCAACCGTGCGACCCAGGCCCTGCGGCAACCCGGCTCCTCCTTCAAGGCCTTCGTCTATCTGACCGCCTTCGAGAACGGATATACGCCGGAGAATCATTTCTTCGACGGCCCGATCCAGGTCGGCAACTGGTCGCCCGGCAATTACCAGGACAAGTTCTATGGCGACGTCAATCTGCGCGAGGCCTTCGCCCGGTCGCTCAACAGCGTCGCCGTGCAGCTTTCGGAGCGGGTGGGCCGCAAGAAGGTGATCGAGACGGCGCGGCGGCTCGGCATCACCTCGCCGATCGACAACAATGCCTCGATCGCCCTTGGCACCAGCGGCGCCTCGCTGCTGGAAATGACCGGCGCCTATGCCACTTTCGCCAATCAGGGCCGCGGCGTCTGGCCGCGCGGCATCGATCAGATCACGACCCGCGACGGCCAGGTCCTCTATCAGCGCAGCGGCGATGGGCCGGGCCGGGTCGCCTCCAGCACCGCCGTCAACGAGATGCTCGACGTCATGCAGTCGGTGGTCGAATGGGGCACCGGCAAGCGTGCGAAGATCGACCGCCCGACTTATGGCAAGACCGGCACCAGCCAGAACTATCGCGATGCCTGGTTCATCGGCCTAACCGGCGATCTCGTGGCCGGTGTCTGGGTCGGCAATGACGACAATTCGCCGATGCAGAAGGTGACGGGCGGCGCGCTGCCGGTCGCCATCTGGCATGACTTCATGGCGGAGGCGCTGACCGGCACGCCGCCGCGCGATATCGCCCGCTCCAGCGGCGGCGAGATTGCCTCGGCGGCGGCCACGTCGCTCACCCCGGACACACCTGAAACACCGGCCCAGCCGGTCAGTCCGCCGACCACCATCGAGGGCATGATCCAGAATATTCTCGGCGGCGACTCAGCCACCGAGAAGGATCAGCGGCGCCAGACGCTGAACGAGCATATCGGCGGCGCCAAGAAGTAATGCGTTCTCGCTGATCGGATAGAGCCGGTCGACCTAAAAGGATTTATTGGGCCCGGCCGGTCGGCCGCACCAGGACCCAATAGGACAGGCACATCGCCAGCACGGATAGCAGGATGGCGACGGTCATCGGCAAGGCCGTTCGCGCGGCCAGATGGCCGAGCACCGCCCCGGCGCCGGCCGCCACCGACATCTGCAGGAAACCGAGCAGCGAACTTGCGGCCCCTGCCGCCTTCGGGAATGGCCCGATCGCGCCCGCCTGGGAATTGGGCGAGGCCATGCCGATCCCGATCATATAGAGCGCGAGCGGGATGAGCAGCCCGGGAATGCTTTGCTGCATCACCGTCACCCCTACCAGCAGCAGAGTCGCCGCCAGGGCAATGGAACTGCCGAGCCGCACCATCCCATCGATCCCGATGCGATGGGTCAGCCGCGCCGAGAGGATCGTGCCGATCATGTAGCCGATGACGAAAACGGCGAAACACCAGCCGAAATGCTTGGGCGCGACGCCGAGAATATTGATGAAGACGAAGGACGAGCCCGAGATGAAGCAGAAGATGCCGCTATAGCTGAAGGTCTGGCACAGCACGAAGCCGACATAGCGGCGATGTTTCAGCAGCATGCCGAAGGTCAGCAGCATGGTGAGCGGGCCATGCGCCACCCGGTTCGCGGGCGGGTGGCTTTCCGGCAGCGACAAGGTGGTGGCAACAAGACCGACCACGCCGTAAAGCGCGATCACCCAGAAGATCGACCGCCAGCCGAAACTGTCCTGCAGGAACCCGCCCATGATCGGGCCGACGGCCGGGGCCAAGGCCATCGCCGCCGCCAGATAAGAGAGGATGCGCGACGCCCCGCCAGCGCCATAGACATCGCGCACCACGGCGCGGCAGATCACCGGGCCGGCGCCGGCGCCGACCGCCTGCAGGGTGCGGAAGACGATCAGTTGCTCGATGCCGTTGGCCAGGGCACAGCCGATACTGGCCAGGGTGAAGACAATCAGCGCGCCGATCAGGACCGGCTTGCGGCCGAAACGGTCGGAGAGCGATCCATAGATCAGCATCGCCACGGCGAAGCCGGCGAGAAAGGCGCTGAGCGTCAACTGCGCCTGCGGCTCGCCCACGGCGAAATAGCGCGCGATGCTGGGCAGCGAGGGCAGATAGAAATCCGTGGAAACCGGCCCCAGGGCGGTAAGGCCAGTCAGCAGAACGATCTGGAGCGGCCCGAAACGCGGCAGCGGCTCGACCGGCACCGGAGCGCCTGTTTCCTCGGGGTCCGGAATGGCGACGTCTGCCGGTTTCGGCAGCCGGTTCATGGCGTGGCGTTGCTCGGTTTCGGTTCCGCCGCAGGCGCCGGCGCGGATGCCGGCTGCTCACCGGCTTTGCCGCCCGGGACCGGCAGGTTGGCGGTGACGCCTTCCGGCCGCCCGACCACGGCGAAGAGCAGGCGGTCGGGCTGCAGCAGGCGCTTCGCCACCTGGGCCACCGCCGCCGGCGTCACCTTGGCGATCTCGTCCTGGCGGCGCTTGACGTAGTCGATGCCGAGGCCTTCGAGCTGAATGCCGAGCAGGGCACGGGCCGTGCCGGCGATCGAGGTGAAGAGGCGCGGATAGGAGCCGAGAAGATAGGTCTTGGCCTGCTCCACCTCAGCCGCCGTCGGACCCTTGTCGCGCATCTTCGCCCATTCGGCGCGGATGATGCCGATCGTATCGGCGGCCCGCTGATTGACCGTCTGCACCTGGCCCCAGATCAGGCCGGCATGGTCCAGCGTCACCAGATCGGTGCTGATGCCATAGGCAAGGCCACGCTTCTCCCGCACCTCGGTCATCAGGCGGGACGAGAAGCCGCCGCCACCGAGGATGTAATTGGCCACATAGGCAGCGAAGAAATCCGGATCATCCCGCTTGATGCCGGGCTGGGCGAAATTGATGACGCTCTGCGGGATGGCACGGTCGACCACCATGACGCCGCCTTTATCGGCGATCTTCGCCTCTGGGACCTTGGACAGATCGCTGCTGGCCGGCAGATCGCCAAAGGTCAAATCGAGCAACGGCTTCAATTGCGCCGGCGTGATATCGCCGGCCACCACCAGATACAGCCGGTCCCGGGTGAAATGCTGCCGGACGAATTGCTGCAGATCGCCGCGCTCGATCGCCCGCATGGTCTGCGCGGTGCCGAAGCTCGGCCGGCCGTAGGGATGCCCGGCGAACAGCGTCTGATTGACCGCCCGCGCGCCGATCGTATTGGGGTCCGACAACCGGTCCTCGATCATCACCAGCAATTGCTGGCGGATCCGTTCCACCGGCTCGGCATCGAAACGCGGCGCCGTCAGCGAAAGATGCAGCAGCTTGAAGGCAAGATCGCGCTGCTCGCTCAGCAGGCGCATCTGGCCGGTGAAGGAATCGCGCGAGGCATCGAACCCGTATTCGATGCCGTTGTCGTTCAACTGCCGCTGGAAACTGGCGGAATCGATATCGCCGGCCCCTTCGTCGAGCAGGCCCGACGCGAGCTGCGCCAGCCCCTCCTTGCCCACCGGATCATCCGCCGATCCACCACGGAAGCCGACCGCGACGGCGATCAGCGGATTGGCGTGATCCTCGACCAACCAGGCGGAAACGCCGCTCTCGCCGGTCACCTGCTGGATCTCGACCGCCTCGGCCAGTCGCGCGAACAGGACCGAGCCGGCGAAGACCAGGGCGACGAAGAAAGAAACCGACCGCATCATCGCACCGTCATCACTGCATGGTTCCACTGGGCGCGGCCCCGTCGATCGCATTGCCGCGCGGCACCTGCGGCTGTTCCGCCGGCGGCGTGCCGGCGGTTTCCGCCCGGGCCACCAGCAGGCGCCCGGTCACCGAGTGCCTGTCGTCGAAGACCTGTTTGGCCGCGCGCTGGATGTCCGCCGCCGTCACCGCATCGATGCGGTCCGGCCAGGCCTGCACATCCGCCAGGCTGCGGCCACTGGCAAGCGCCGCCGCCACCAGGCCGACCGGACCCGACAGGCCGTCGCGCGCCTTCACCGTGGCAATCCGCAGGCGCTGCTTCGCGCGGGCCAGCTCGTCATCGGTGACGCCGTCCTTCAGCACCAGGGCGATTTCATCGGCCACCGCCGCTTCGATCTTCTTGAGATCGCCGCCGGGCACCGGGCTCCCATAGAAGCTGAAGGTGCCGAGGTCATAGGCGCCGGGATCGTAGCTGCAATCGGCGTCGGTCGCCGTCTTGTCGGTGATCACCAGGCGCCGATAGAGCCGGCTGCTGGTGCCGTCGCCAAGGATCTCGGAGAGCAGCAGCAGCGCATAGGCGTCATTGTCCTTGGCGGGCCGGTTATCGAGCCCCAGGCGATAGGATGGCGCCAGATAGGTCTTCACCACATAGGGCTGTGTGACGAGATCGCTGGTCAGCTCGACCTGGCGCGGCGCCACCTGCTGCGGCTCCTGCAGACGCTGGCGGGCGGGCAGATCGTGGCGCGGCAGGGGACCGAAATACTTTTCCGCCAATTGCCGCACCTGCTGCACGGTGACATCGCCGCCGATCACCAGGATCGCGTTGTTCGGCGCATAATAGCGGTGATAGAAGGCGACGGCATCGGCCGTAGTGTACTGTTCCATCTCGTGGCGCCAGCCGATCACCGGCAGCCGGTAGGGATGGTTGAGGAACAGGGCCGCGTTCATCATCTCCATCAACTGCGCGCCCGGCTCGTTATCGATGCGCAGGCGCCGTTCCTCGATGATGACATCGCGCTCCGGCAGCACCACCGCATCGGTCAGGCGCAGATGGGTCATGCGATCAGCTTCCATCGACATGATCAGCGGCAGGTTCTCCTTGGCGATCTCCTGGTGATAGGCCGTCATGTCCTGATTGGTGAAGGCATTGTCGGCACCGCCGCGCCGGTCGATCTCCTTGGTGAACTGACCGGGTTGCAATTTGTCGGTGCCCTTGAACATCAGATGTTCGAGGAAATGGGCGACACCGTTCTTGCCGGGCAGGCCATCGGCCGCGCCGACCCGGTAGACGATCATCTGATAAACCACCGGCGCCCGGTGGTTGGGCAGCACCACGACCTGCAACCCGTTCTTCAGGGTGAAGCTCTGGGCGTCGAAGACCTCCGCCCGGCCCATTTCCGGCGCCAGGGAGAAGCCCAAAAACACGATGCCGGCGATCAGGGTCGCCGGCATCTTGAGCAGGCCAGGCCTGCGGCGTTTAGAAAATACCTTCAAGCAGGCCTCGTTGCTTGCGCTCGATCACCGGCGTGTCACCCGACGTCACCGGCTTGCCCAAAGCGGCGTTCTCCTGCAGGCGCTTCTGCTCGGCCGCCGGATCGACCACCGTGCCGTAAGGCTGCGGTTCGCGCCAGAAGGTGAGCGTATCGACCAGGCTCCGCGAATCGGCTTCGTCCTGCGTCGTCTCGGCGTCGACTTCCTTACGGATATTCGGATCGACCCCGGAGATCCCCGCGCTCTGCAGCAGGGCCGATTCGCCGGCCGATTCGGCGCCGCCCACGGCGCCTTCGCCGATCGCCGGCGGAAGCTGATCGTTGATACCGGCACCCGGATGGCCGAAGACGGCATTTTCCGCCATGTCGCGGGTGGTGCCTTCCTGCGGGCGCGGCGCACCCGGTGTCGGCGGCCGTAGGCTGTAATTCGGCGGCATGCTGAGGGGCGCGCGCGACACCACCTTGAACTCGTCAGGCGAGCGCTTGGTCAGGCCGAGCGTTTCCTTGGTCGCCTCGCAACCGGCCAGCAAGGCCGATGCGGCAACAGCCGAAACGCAGAGAATCATGGTCTTCCGACGCATTACCGGTACCTCCGTCATGGGGTCAGGTTTTACCCCGTTCCGTGCCGTGAAACAACCCATCCCACATCAGTAGAACGACCCCCAGGACAATCGCGGAATCCGCCAGGTTGAAGGCCGGCCAGTGATACGTCCCCCAGTAGACATCCAGGAAGTCGAAAACCGCCCCGAAGCGCAGCCGGTCGATGACATTGCCCAGTGCCCCGCCGATCACCAGGCCGGTTCCGGCCGCCGCCAGGATATGACGGATCCGGGTCAGCCAGGCCATCAGGGCGATGGAAATGACGATCGCAATCGCCGAGAGAATGAACGGGCCGCTGGCCGCCTCGTTATGGAACAGGCTGAAACTGACGCCCCGGTTCCAGGCCGCGACCAGATTGAAGAAGGGCGTGATCTCGATAACCTGGGGTTGTGCCATCAGGCCGGTCAGCAGCCACCATTTGCTGACCTGATCGGCCAGGATGACAAGACCCGCCAGCACGCCGCCCAGGAGAACCAGGCGGGGGGAGACGATCCGCATCAGACCGCCCCCGCCGGCTGCCCCGCCACCTCATCGACCGCATCGGAACAGCGGTTGCACAGCGTCGGATGCGCGTGATGATGGCCAACCTCCGGCAGCACCTTCCAGCAGCGTTCGCATTTCTCGCCCTCGGCCGATGCGACCAGGACGGCGAGGCCCGGCACATCCGCCAGGGAGAAGGCCTCGGCCGGTGCCGGCGCATCGCTCAGCACGATGCCCGAGGTGATGGCGATTTCCGCGAGGTCCAGCCCGGCGAGCAAGGCGCGATGTTCCGCCGTCAGATGGACGACGGGCCGCGCCTGCAGGCTGGAGCCGATCTGCTTGCCGGCCCGCGCCAGTTCCAGGGCGCCGGTGACGACCCGGCGCAGATCGCGCAGCTTTTCCCATTTCGCCGCCAAAGCTTCGTCCCGCCACTCGGTGCGCGGCGCCGGGAAGAGGCGCAGATGGACGCTTTCCTCGTTGCCCGCGGCATCCGTCCCCATCTGATCCTTCCACGGCCGGTGCCGCCAGGCTTCCTCGGCCGTGAAACACAGAACCGGAGCGAGCCAGGCGGTCAGATGGGTGAAGAGCTCATGCAGCACGGTGCGGACCGCGCGGCGGGTGATCGAGCTTGGCGCGTCGCAATAGAGCGCATCCTTGCGGATGTCGAAATAGAAGGCGCTGAGATCCACCGCGCAGAAATTGTGCAGCTCGGTGAACCAGGGATGGAAGTCGAAGCCATCGGCTGTTTCCCGCGTCTTCGCCGCGAGATCGGCGATACGATGCAGGACCCAGCGGTCGAGCTCCGGCATCTCCGCCGCCGGCAGTCGCTCGCTCTCCTGCCAGCCATGCAGGGCACCCAGCAGGTAGCGGAGTGTGTTGCGCAGGCGGCGATAGGCCTCGGCCTGATGCTTGAGGATTTCCGGGCCGATGCGCTGATCGTCGGAGTAATCGGTCGAGACCACCCAGAGGCGCAGGATGTCGGCGCCGTATTGCTTCATCACATCCTGGGGCGAGACCGTATTGCCGAGCGACTTCGACATCTTGCGGCCCTGCTCGTCGAGCGTGAAGCCGTGGGTCAGCACCGCCTTATAGGGCGCCCGACCGCGCGTGCCGCAGCTCTCCAGCAGCGAGGAATGGAACCAGCCGCGATGCTGGTCCGAGCCTTCGAGATAGAGATCGGCCGGCGAGCGCAGGTCCCAGGCGGGATCGGCACGGGTCTCGTGTTCCAGCACGAAGGCATGGGTCGAGCCGGAATCGAACCAGACATCGACGATATCGATGATCTGCTCGAAATCCTCGGCCTTGTACTGATTGCCGAGGAAACGCGCGGGTTCGCTGGCGAACCAGGCATCGGCGCCCTCCTTGGCGAAGGCCTCGACGATGCGGTCGATCACCGCCTGGTCGCGCAGCAGCTCGCCGGTCTTCTTGTTGACGAAGACGGCGATCGGCACGCCCCAGGCGCGCTGACGCGAGATGCACCAGTCGGGTCGGTTGGCGATCATCGAATGCAGCCGATTCTTGCCGGCGGCCGGCACGAAGCGGGTTTCCTCGATCGCCTGCAGCGCCGTCTGCCGCAGATCGTTCTTCTCCATCGAGATGAACCATTGCGGCGTGTTGCGGAAGATGAGCGGCGCCTTCGACCGCCAGGAATGCGGATAGGAGTGGGTCAGCTTGTCGGTCTTCAGCAAGGCGCCAGCCTGATTCAGCGCCGCGATCACGGCGGGATTGGCATCGCCCTTCTTGCCATAGGGCGTCAGCACGCGCTTGCCGGCGAACAGGCCGACATGGTCGTAATAGGCGCCGTCCGGCCCCACCGTCTGCGGCACCTCGATGCCGTTGGCGAGTCCGAGCTCATAGTCGTCGGCGCCATGGCCCGGCGCGATATGCACGAAGCCGGTACCGGCATCGGTGGTGACGAAAGACCCGGCATGGGCCGGCACCTCGAAGCGGGCATAGAAGGGATCAAGCTCGGCCAGCGGATGGCGGCAGACGACGCCGGCGAGATCCTTGCCGGCGAAGCGGGCCAGTTCCTTGGCCTCGGTGATGCCGAGATCCTTGTCGAAATTCTCCTTGAGATCGGCAGCCACCAGCAGCCGGTCCCCGACCTTCACCTTGGCGCCCTCGGCGATACCGGCGACCTCGATCAGCGCATAAGTGAAATCGGCACCATAGGCGACGGCACGGTTGCCGGGGATGGTCCAGGGCGTGGTGGTCCAGATCACCACGGCGGCACCGACGAGCTCGGCCTTGGGCGCCTTGACGATCGGGAACCTGACCCAGATCATATCCGAGACATGGTCGTCATATTCGACCTCGGCCTCGGCCAGCGCCGTCTTCTCGACGATCGACCACAAGACCGGCTTCGAGCCGCGGAACAGCCCGCCATTCATGACGAACTTGCCGATCTCGCGCACGATCTGCGCCTCGGCGGCGAAAGCCATGGTCGTATAGGGATGATCCCAGTCGCCCTCGACGCCGAGGCGCTTGAATTCCTCGCGCTGCACGTCGATCCACTGGGCGGCGAAATCGCGGCATTCCTGGCGGAACTCGTTGATCGGCACCGCATCCTTGTCCTTGCCGGCCTTGCGGTACTTCTCCTCGATCTTCCATTCGATCGGCAGGCCGTGGCAATCCCAGCCCGGCACGTAGCAGGCATCCTTGCCCATCATCTGCTGGCCGCGATTGATCACGTCCTTCAGGATCTTGTTCAGCGCATGGCCGATATGGATGTTGCCGTTGGCGTAAGGCGGGCCGTCATGCAGGACGAACTTCTCGCGCCCCTTGCTGCCCTCGCGCAATTTGCGGAACAGGCTCATCTCCTGCCAGCTCTTGAGGATCGCCGGCTCCTTGCTCGGCAGATCGCCACGCATGGGGAAATCGGTCTTCGGTAGAAAGACGGTTGTCTTGTAATCCACGATGTATCTCTATTCGTACGAGTTCCATATCCGACGGTCCGTCGGATCCTGCGGACCGGCCCACGCTTTAAATGGCGCGGGCGGCGCTAATTCGGTCGATCCATATCACGCATATATATTCGGTCGAGATCGCATGACGGAGCATCAGTTCTTCCCCTGCTCGTCATCATGCTCGAAGCCGAGCGCCGCCTGCTGGCCGGGCTGCGGCCCGGCATAGGCGGCAAGCATGTGCCGGGCCGTCTCGCTGTCCTGGGCGATCTGCGCCTTCAACTGATCGAGCCCGGCGAATTTGATCTCCGGCCGGATGAAGCCCAGCAAGGCCACCCGGAGATGCTTGCCGTAGAGATCGGCCGAGATGTCGAAGAGATGCACCTCGAGCTGCACCCGGGTGCCGCCCACGGTGGGGCGGCGGCCGAGATTGGCGACACCGTCGATCCAGACCGGCGCCTCGCCGGTATCCACCGCCGCACGCACCGCATAAACCCCGAGGCGCGGCTCCATATAGTCGCCGAGCGCCACATTGGCGGTCGGGAAGCCGAGCAGCCGGCCGCGCTGGTCGCCATGCTCGACCCGCCCCTCGATCTCCCAGGGCCGGTCCAGGGTCAAGGCGGCACCGGCCGGATCGCCGGCCAGCAGACGGTCGCGCACCAAGGTCGAGGAATAGGTATTGCCGCCGGTATCCTGGGCCGCCGCGACGGAGGTCACGCCGAAACCATGGACACGACCGAATTCGGCCAGCACCTGGGCGTTGCCGCCCCGGTTCTTGCCGAAGCAGAAATCGTAGCCGACCACGACATGAGCCACGTCGAGCCCCTCGATCAGGATCTCGCGCATGAAGGTTTCGGCGCTCTTGCCCGCCAGCTCGGCATCGAAGGGCAGGCTGAAGACATAATCGACGCCCAGCGCCTGCAGGTGCCGCATCTTGATGCGGAAAGGTGTGAGGCGGAAGGGCGGCAGGTCGGGCTTGAAGAAGGCGCGGGGATGCGGCTCGAAAGTCATGACCGCCAGCGGCGCATTCAACTGCCGGGCGAGCTTCGCCGCCTCGGTGATCACCGCCTGATGGCCGAGATGCACGCCGTCGAAATTGCCCAGCGCCACCACCGCCCGGCGGGCCTCGGCTGGAACATCCTGATGATGGCGGATCAGACGCATGTTGTGCCGCTCTCTACCCGGCTGCTCTTTGTCGGATGAATGCGGCAGCCTCGTCGATACTTCAACCTGCACCATCCATCACTAATTTCCAGACCCGCCATCATACGCAAAAAATCACGCCGCAAAAATCAGGCAGGCCGCTTCGGCACCAGCAATTGCGCCTCGCCGTCCATCACCAGGGTGGTACCGACATGGGCGGTCGTGGTGAAGGTGGCCCGGCCCTTCTCGCGATCGACGGCGGTTGCCGTCACCCGGGCGACGACCGTGTCGCCGATGCGGACCGGTGCCTTGAATTTCAGCGATTGCGACATGTAGATGCAACCCGGCCCCGGCAATTTGGTGCCGAAAACGGCGGAAATGAAGCCGGCCGACAGCATGCCATGGGCGATCCGGCCCTTGAACAGGGTCGTCTTGGCGAATTCCTCATCGAGATGCACCGGATTGGTGTCGCCGGAGACCCCCGCGAACAGGACGATATCGGCCTCGGTCACGGTCTTGGAAAAGACCGCCGTCATGCCTTCGGTGATTTCATCGACATATTTGCCGCGCAATTCATCCATGTGACACCCTATCCGCCGGAATTCGTCATTTCGCTGATGCAAAAAGCGGCAGGCACTATAGCCGCAGGACACCCCCCTCACAAGCCGGGAGAAGGCTGGAACTTCTCCCGTCCTTTCAAGGGGTTGCTGGATCAAGGGGTTCGCGGATCGACCGGGACCTGCCCGGCGAGCCCGAACAGGGTTTCCATCGCCTGGGCCGCCGCCAGCAGCGCCGCCTCGCCGCGCGGCCGACCGACCAGTTGCAGCCCGACCGGGCGCCCGTCGGGAGTGAAGCCGGCCGGCAGCGCCAGGGCCGGGCAGGAGCTGACGGTGATCACCGAGGCGATTTTCAGCCAGTCGACGTAATTCTCCATCTGGATGCCGTCGACCTCGCGGATCCAGCGTTCGGCGATATCGCGGGGCGGCGTGCAGGCGGCGGGAGCGATCAGCAGGTCGAAGTCCTTGAGGAATGCCACCATCTCGCCATAGAGCCGGCTGCGCCGGCGGGTCGCCTGGCCGATCTGCTCGACGGTCAGGGCGAGGCCCTTCTCGACGTTCCAGATCACATCCGGCTTCAACTGGTCGCGGTAGCGATCCAGCAGCGGCCGCATCGAAGCCGCGTAATCCACCGCCCGCAGGGTCTGGAAGGCGGTGGGAACCCCGGCAAAGTCAGGACAGGTCTCGACCACCTCGACCCCGGCCTCACGCAACTTTGCGACCGCCGCGGCCAGAATGCTCCGGGTCTGGGGATCGACCGGGGTGATGCCGAGATCGGTGCTGACCGCCACCCGGCGCGGCAGGCGGCCGCCTTGCGCCGCCGATAGAAAGCTGTCGGCCGGCGCCGGCAGGGAGATCGGGTCCATCTCGTGATAGCCGACCATGGCATCCAGCATCAGCGCCGCATCCGCGACATTGCGCGCCATCGGCCCTTCCACCGACATGGTGTCGAACCGGACCTCGCCGGGATTGCGGGCGACCCGGCCGGGGCTGGGACGCAGGCCCACCACCGAGCAGAAGCTGGCCGGCGTCCGCAGGCTGCCGCCGAGATCGGACCCGGTTGCGAGCCAGGTCTGGCCGGCCGCCAGGGCGGCGGCGGCCCCGCCCGAGGAGCCGCCGGCATTGAGCCCGGCGTTCCAGGGATTGCGGGTTTCGCCGAAGACCTCGTTGAAGGTGTTGCCGCCGGCGCCGAATTCCGGCGTGTTGGACATGCCGATGACGATGCCGCCATTGGCTTCCAGCCGCTCCACCATGGGATCGGACCGGACCGGCACGTGGTCCTTGAAGATCGGCGAACCATAAGTCGTCCGCACCCCGGCGACGTCGCTGAGGTCCTTGATCGCCAGCGGCAGGCCGCAAAGCAGGCCGCGCGCCTCGACCGGCTTTTGCATCAGCGCCTTGGCGGCGTCGCGCGCCCGCTCGGGGCAGAGGGTCACCATGGCATTGACCTTGGCATTGGTCGCCTCGATGCGCGCATAGGCGGCATCGATGAGATCGAGCGGGGTTACCTCGCCACGGCGGAGAGCGGCCACGGCCGCCACAGCCGTCAAGCGATAAAGCGCCAAATCAATCGCCATTTAATGAACCTCGTGTTACATAAGCAGGCCCGATCGGAATCGTTCCATCTGGGCGGCCTGCATTCGACCCGCTGCTGCGATGGACGTCAATCAACCAGTTTTCATCCGATCTCTGGCCAAGCCCGGTGCCGGGGTCTTCGCCATGCTGTTCACCTTGGATTCCGTCGGCCGCGCCATGGTCTCGACAGCCCTGTCGCTGCAGGCCTATGCCCTCTATCAAGGGCAGTTCGGGCTCGACCATTCGCGCCCCTGGGTCAGCGCCACCTTCCTGCTCACCAGCCTGACCAGCCTTATCTTCAACCTGATCTCGCCGCTCTTCATCCAGCGCCTGCGCCGGCGCTGGTTCTATGTCGCCGGCATGGTGGTGGCGATGCTGGGCGTCCTGCTGCTGGCAACCGACACGATTCCCGGCCAGGTGGCGGGCATGATCTGCCGCGCACTCGCCGCCGCCGCCTGCCGCATCGCCCTGCTGCTCTACATGATGGACTACATCCCGCGGCATCAGTTGGTGAAGTCCGAACCCTTGCGCCTCTTCATGAGCTGTATCGCCTGGGGCGTCGGTCCCTGGCTCGGCATCCGGCTCTATCAGGAACATGGCATGATCGGCCCCGCCATAGTCTCGGTCGTCAGCTATGTCGTCCTGATCGGCTATTTCCTCTATCTGCGCATGCGCGACGACCCGGCCCTGGTCTCGCCCGGCGATGCCGTCCGGCAGTTCGGCAATCCCTGGCGCAACCTGCTGCATTTCCTCCGCCAGAGGCGGCTGCGGCTGAGCTGGGCCATCGCCTTCGGCCGGTCCTGCTGGTGGTCGATGTTTTTCATCTATCCCGCCCTCTACATGACAGATCACCATGTCGATCCGGAATGGGCCGGGCGGCTGGTCGGCGCCGGCAACTTCATGCTGGTGACGGCCCCCCTGATCAGCCTCGTGGCGCAGCGCCTCGGCATCCGCGCGCCGCTGATATTCGGCCTCTTCACCGGCGGCGTGGTCACCCTGGCGGTCGCCGTCTTCTACGACTATCCGCTGATCGTCGGCTTGCTGCTGCTGGCCGGTGCCGCCTGCATCGTCGTGCTCGATGCGCTCGGCAACATCCCCTTCATGCGCTTCGTCCGGCCGCACGAACGCAACCAGATGTCGCCTGTCTTCCAGACCTATATCGATCTCAGCGATCTCTTGCCGCAGACGCTCTATACCCTGCTGCTGTTGCAGTTCGATTTCCGCGCCGTCTTCGTCGCCAGCGGCCTGCTGACCATCGCGACGGGATTCGTCGCGACCTATCTGCCAAAACGACTTTAGCCATAGCCGGGTGTGTTGTTCTCACGCTTAAAGTGCACCCAACCCCCTGGACGCGGTCGAATTTCATGTTAGCCTTCAGCTATGAGTGACCAAAATCAAGGCTCCAACCGGATGGCCCAGACCTTGGCGCGGGCCCAGGCAGCCGTCGCCGCCCTGGCCCGTGACTACGTAAGATGGGCCCGGTCGGATCTCACCTCCTGCCAGAATCACCTCGATGCCGCCCTGGCCGTACCGGCCGAGCGCGCCACCCATATCCGGGCGATTTTTGCCCTCGCCCATAACATCAAGGGGCAAGGCGGGTCTTTCGGCTTTCCGCTGATCACCCGGATCGGCCAGTCGCTCAGCCGGCTGACCCAGGCGAGCCGCACCGTGTCCGAAAGCGATCTGCAGCTTGTCGCCAGCCATCTCCAGGCCCTGCGCTACATCCTGGACAACGAGCTCACCGGCGACGGAAATCCCGAAGCGCAATCCCTGGTGACCGCGCTCGAAAGCCGGGTGGCCACCATTACCGCCGCCTGAACGCCCGCACCAGGTTGCTCGGCCGCGCGGCCATTTACTGCCGGTGCGGCATTTCCAAGTGGCCGAGACCCGGCTTTTTTCGCTATGCTGCACCCCCAGTCATCAATCTTTGGGGGTGGGGGGCGTGGCTGCATCTTGTCGGCGGCCAATCATGGGCCGATGGCTGTTCGGACCATCGATGGCCGCGCTGCTGCTGGCCGGCGGATCGGCTGGCAATTTCGCTTGTGCCGACATGACGGCGGCGCAAACCGCGATCGAGGCGCATGATTATGCCACAGCCGCCAACGCATTACGGCCTTTGGCCGAAGCCGGCGATGCCGAAGCCCAGTATCAATGGGCCGCGCTGGCCCTGGATGGTCATGACGTCGGCTTGAAGCCGGACCAGGCCATGTCGCTGATGGTACAATCCGCCGCTCAGGGCAATGGTCATGCCGAGGCCCGCCTCGGTCTGGCCTATGCCAAAGGCGATCAAGTGACGCAGAACGACCTCGCCGCTTTTCAATGGCTGAGCCGTGCCAGCGCCTCGCCGGATCTCAGCGAGACCGAGCGCACCGTCGTCACCACCAATCGACAGATCATTCTCGGCCGTCTGTCGCCGGCCGCCGCGGCAGGAACCGATAACCAATCGACAACGACCTCGACGACAACGACGCCTCAGTTCCTGGGCGCGATGGGCCAATCCTCGGCAGAGGTGAAAACGGCCGCGCAGCCTTTTATCGCACAGCCCTCAAGTGCCGCACCCATCCCTGCCGACAGCATTTCCGCCGTGCCATATTTCAGCAGCAAGCCCCTTGATCCGGCATCGGGCACAACGGTCGACCCGGCACCGGCGGCGAGCCGGCCGCCGGCCGCCGCGCCGATCCCCTCGAACAGTATCTCCACCGTACCGTATTTCAGCAGCAGGCCACTCGATCAGGTGACGACGGCTTCTGGAAATAATGGATCGGGGGACAATCAGGCGGGCAAGATCAAGCCCGAGAAAACCGCATCGGCGGCACCGGTCCAACCGGCCTCCTCACAGCCTGTCGCTCCACAACCGGTCGCGACACCATCCACCGCCGCGCCATCCACCGCACAAGCCGCCGCCATACAGCCCATGACGACGAAGCCAAGCTCCGGTTTCGCCATTCAGCTTGCCTCTCTGCCGAACGAGACGGCGGCCCAGGCGGAGGAAGACAGGCTGCGGCAGCAATTCGGTACCGTCCTCACCGGCCTGACCCTCAGCCGCCAATCCGTCGATCTTGGTGGCAAGGGCATCCATCACCGGATCCTGGCTGGTCCTTTCGACAATTGGAGCGACGCGAAATCCCGCTGCGCCCAGCTCCGCGCCGCCAAGCAAGACTGCATCGTCGTCCCGACACGCGGCTAGAGCGTCGGACTTTCATGTGGGTCCATATCCGGCGGCTATGAAGTAGTTTTG
>CAYOQR010000016.1:0-10188 GCA_964406155.1 uncultured Rhodospirillaceae bacterium
TCTCCAGCGCCTCGCGCCAGCCGCCGGGCGGTTCCGGCTGCTTCAGGAAGGCGAGTGTTTCGCCGACCTGGCGCAACTGCTCGGGCTCCCGGTCCATGCCCCAGGCAACCCGCTGCACCGTACCGAAGAGATTGACGAGGACCGGCATATCATAACGTCTGCCGTCCTTGCCGACCGGGTTCTCGAACAGCACTGCCGGCCCCTGTTCGGCCAGCAGGCGGGTCTGGATCTCGGTCATTTCCAGATGCGGATCGACCGGCACCGAGACACGGCGCAACTGGCCGGCCGCGTCCAGCCGGGTCAGGAATTCGCGCAGCGACTCATAGGGCATGCGGCGCCTCGTGGGGCATCATCAATCTCTCGCGTCTTACGACCGGTAATCGGCGTTGATCTCGATATAGCGATGGGTCAGGTCGCAGGTCCAGATCCGCGCCTTGCCGCTGCCGATACCGACATCGACGGCGATATGGATCTCCTGGCCCTTGATATGCTTGGCGACCGGCGTCTCATCGTAATCCGGCCGTCGCTGGCCGTTGCGGGTGATCTCCACCCCGCCGACGCTGACCGAGAGCTTGTCGCGGTCGGCCTTCTCGCCGGCCTTGCCCACAGCGGCGACGATACGGCCCCAATTGGCGTCCTCGCCGGCGATCGCCGTCTTCACCAGCGGCGAATTGCCGACAGCGAGGCCGATGCGCCGGGCGGCGGCGGCGCTGGCGGCACCGCTGATATCGATGGTCACCAGCTTCTGGGCGCCTTCGCCATCCTTCACCACCTGGGTCGCCAGGTCCTGCAGCAGGTC
The DNA here is from genome assembly GCA_964406155.1 of uncultured Rhodospirillaceae bacterium. Classification (GTDB taxonomy): domain Bacteria; phylum Pseudomonadota; class Alphaproteobacteria; order Dongiales; family Dongiaceae; genus Dongia_B. Next base: position 800 of record CAYOQR010000016.1, read on the forward strand.
CTCAAGCTTCTCGCGGAAATCCTTCAGCAGCTTGTCGCCGGCGGAAACGGGCTTGGGATGCTTCGCCCCCTGCCCGGACGCCACCAGCAGCAGCGTGTCGCTGGTCGAGGTATCCCCATCCACCGTGATGCTGTTGAAGGAGCGGTCCGCACCCCGGCTCAGCAGCGTCTGCAGGATATCGGCCGGAATCTTCGCATCGGTGGCGACGAAGGCCAGCATGGTCGCCATATCCGGGGCGATCATGCCGGAACCCTTGCAGAAGCCGTTGATGGTGACGGTCGCCTTGCCGATCTTGGCGGTGCGCGTCGCCAGCTTGGGGAAGGTGTCTGTGGTCATGATCGCCGCTGCCGCGTCGGCCCAGCCATCGGCCTTCAGCGACTTGATGATGGCCGGCAGCTTGCCGGTGATCCGCTCGTCCGGCAGCGGCTCGCCGATGACACCGGTCGAAGCGATATAGACCTCGCTCGGCTTGCACCCCAAGGCTGCCGCCGTCGCCTTCACACTGCGCTCGACCGACTGGATGCCGGCCTTGCCGGTAAAGGCGTTGGCATTCCCGGCATTGACCAGGATCGCCCGCGCCTTCCCCGATTTCAGGTTCTTGCGGCAGAGATCGACGGGGGCCGACCGGGTCAGGGATTTGGTCAGCACCCCGGCGATGGTGCTGCCCGGCGCCAGTTCCATCAGCATGACGTCGCTGCGTCCCTTATAGCGGATATTGCATTCATATCCGGTAAGCTTGACGCCGGCGACCGGCGACAGGGCCGGCGTCACTTTCGGCGCCAGCGGCGACACCTGATGGGCCATGGCGATAATCCCCCCTTTTTGACGATCGCGATTGCTGCGGCTTATGCCTGTTACGGCTTGATCGGCGTGCCGTCCGGATTGAACAACTCGACCTTCGCCTTGGCGCGCAGATCCTTCACCTCCTGCTGCACCGCTTCCTCGGAGAGCAGTTCGCGGATCTGATCCTTCTCGGCATCCAGGGTCGGCGGCGTCTGCTTGCGGCGCTCTTCCAGCTTGATCACATGCCAGCCAAACTGGCTCTTCACCGGCTTGTCGCTGACATCGCCCGGCTTCATGGCGAAGGCCGCGTCACCGAATTCCTTCACCATCATGTCCCGGGTGAAGAAGCCCAGTTCGCCGCCATTGACGGCACTGCCCTTGTCGATCGACTTGTCCTTCGCCAGCTTGGCGAAATCGCCGCCCTTCTTGAGCTGGGTGATGATGTCCTTCGCGTCGGCCTCGGTGCCAACCAGGATATGCGCCGCGCGAACCTCGTCCTGGGGCGGGTTGTCCTTCAGGTTCTGGTCATAGCGCGCCTTGATCGCCGCATCCGTCACCTTCTCCTTGATCAGGCGGGAGAGCAGCACCTGGCGGATCGCGTCGTCCTCGACCCGCTTCATGATCGCCTTGACCTCGGGATCGTCCTGCAGGTTCTCCTGGCGGCCCTGGGCGCTCAGCAGCTTGAGCCCGACCAGGCGCTCGGTGAGCTGGGGAAAGACCATTTCCATATTGGCCTTGATCTGCGGCGGCAGGCTCTGGGCCGACTCGATAACATCCTGACGGGTGATGTCCTGGCCGTTCACCTTGGCCACCACCGTCTTCGGATCGATAGGCTTCGTTTCCGTGGTCCCGGCAGCGCCGCCCGACGCATCGGTTCCGGCGGGCGCAGCCGGCGCCGCCGGCTTGGCATCGTCGGCCAGTGCCGGAACGGCCGGCGCCAGCAAGGCGGCCAGGGTCAGGCTGAGGCTCAGCGACGCGGCCAGCAGGCCGTGGCGACGGGTTTTCGCGATCGACGTCTGATGAAACATGATCAAATGAATATCCTCGGCAATAAAGGGGTGCCTATCCCTTGAAAAGATTGATTTTTCGAGGCAACCGCCAGGGCGGTCGGGCGGCCGGCATCTTGCCTTTCTCCCTGTCGGCGTACAAGGGGAAAGGCCCGGCCTCACTATAAATTTGGCCCGGCTTGAGCCCAAGTTGACAGGCGGGGGCGGCGGACCTATCTGTTTCCCGCACCCAATCGGATTATACGGAAAAATCGAGGTTTGCATGTTCTCCGCCCTTGCCAAGCGGATCTTCGGATCGGCCAGTGATCGCTTCATCAAGGGCCTCAACGCCACCGTCGCCGAAATCAACGCCCTGGAGCCGTCACTGAAGGCCCTGAGCGATGACGAATTGCGCGCCCGCACCGTCTGGCTGCGCGAACGCCTGGCGAAAGGCGAGGACCTGGACGATATCTTACCGGATGCTTTCGCGACTGTCCGCGAAGGCGCGCTCCGTGTCATGGGCCAACGCCATTACGATGTCCAGCTCATGGGCGGCATCGTCCTGCACCAGGGCAGGATTTCCGAAATGAAGACCGGCGAAGGCAAGACGCTGGTCGCCACCTTGGCGGTCTATCTCAACGCCTTGGAAGGCAAGGGCGTGCATGTCGTCACGGTCAACGACTATCTGGCCAAGCGCGACGCCGAATGGATGGGCCGGGTCTATCGTTTCCTCGGCCTAACCACCGGCGTGATCGTCCATGGCCTGAACGATGCCGAGCGTCGCGAGGCCTATGCCGCCGACATCACCTACGGCACCAATAACGAATTCGGCTTCGATTATCTGCGCGACAACATGAAGTTCCGCCTGGAGGATATGGTCCAGCGGCCCTTCAGCTTCGCCATCGTCGACGAAGTAGACTCCATTCTGATCGACGAGGCGCGGACCCCGCTGATCATTTCCGGCCCAACGGAAGACAATTCCGAACTCTATATGAAGGTCGACAAGCTGATCCCGCATCTGGCCGAGGCGGATTACGAGAAGGACGAGAAGTCGCGCCATGTGGCGCTGACGGAAGAAGGCACCGAGCATATCGAGCAGTTGCTGCGTGGCACCGGCCTCCTCAGCCAGGGCTCGCTCTATGACGTGCAGAACATCAACCTGGTACACCACGTCAACCAGGCCCTGCGCGCCCACAAGCTCTTCACCCGCGACGTCGACTATATCGTCAAGGATGACAAGGTCGTCATCATCGACGAATTCACCGGCCGCATGATGGAAGGCCGGCGCTATTCCGAAGGCCTGCATCAGGCGCTGGAAGCCAAAGAAGACGTCTCGATCCAGAACGAGAACCAGACCCTCGCCTCGATCACCTTCCAGAACTATTTCCGCCTCTATCCGAAGCTTGCCGGCATGACCGGCACGGCCATGACGGAAGCGCCGGAATTCTCCGAGATCTACAATCTCGATGTCATCGAGATCCCGACCAATGTGCCGGTCAAGCGCGACGACCAGCACGATCAGGTCTACCGCACGGCGAAGGAGAAATATAAGGCCATCACCGAATTGGTCGAGGAATGCCGCACCCGCAAGCAGCCGGTCCTGGTCGGCACCGTCTCGATCGAGAAATCGGAGCTGCTCTCCGACATCCTGAAGAAGAAGGGCATCCCCCATGCGGTGCTGAATGCCCGCTATCACGAACAGGAAGCCTATATCATCGCCGATGCCGGCGTGCCGGGCGCCGTCGTGATCGCCACCAACATGGCCGGCCGCGGCACCGACATTCAGCTCGGCGGCAACCTGCAGATGCGGATCGAGCGCGAGACGGCGGAGATCGCCGACGAAGCCGCCCGCGAAAAGAAGATCGCCGAGATCAAGGCCGACGTCGCCGCCAAGAAAGATATCGCCCTCCAGGCCGGCGGCCTCTTCGTGATCGGCACCGAACGCCATGAAAGCCGCCGCATCGACAACCAGCTCCGTGGCCGTTCCGGCCGCCAGGGCGATCCCGGCGCTTCGCGCTTCTTCCTGTCGCTGGAAGACGACCTGATGCGCATCTTCGGTTCGGAGCGCATGGATACGATGCTGAAGCGCCTCGGCCTCGAGGAAGGCGAAGCGATCGTCCATCCCTGGATCAACAAGGCCCTGGAAAAGGCCCAGCAGAAGGTCGAAGCCCGCAACTTCGACATCCGCAAGAACGTCGTCAAATACGACAACGTGATGAACGACCAGCGCAAGGTGGTCTACGAGCAGCGGCGCGACCTGATGCAGGCGGAGGATCTCAAGGAAGAGATCGCCGATATGCGTCACGAGGTGGTCGAGGACCTGGTCGGTCGCTACATCCCGGAGAAGGCTTTCGCCGAACAGTGGGACACGACCGGCCTGCATGAGGAAGTGCTGCGCATCTTCGGCCTCAACCTGCCCTTCGCCGATTGGGCCAAGGAGGAAGGCATCGCCAACGAGGCGATGTTGGAGCGCCTGACCGATGCGGTCGACCGCAAGATGGCGGAGAAGGCCGCCAATTTCGGCCCCGAAATCCTGCGCATGGCGGAGAAATCGCTGCTGCTGCAGATCCTCGACCAGAACTGGAAGGAGCATCTGCTCTCGCTCGACCATCTGCGCCACGGCATCGGCCTGCGCGCCTACGGCCAGCGCGATCCGCTGAACGAATACAAGCGCGAAGCCTTCGAGATGTTCGAGAGCATGCTGGCGCGCCTGCGCGAGCAGGTCACCTCGGTCCTGTCGCATATCGAGATCCGCGCCCAGGAAGAGGTCCCACAGGAGATCCCGGAGGAGACTTTACCATCGGCGGCGCCGGTCGCTGCCACGGATGGCATCGATCCCAACAATCCGGCGACCTGGAAGAAGCTCAGCCGCAATGCCGATTGCCCCTGCGGCTCAGGCAAGAAGTACAAGCACTGCCACGGCCGCCTCGCCTAAGGCGATTGCGGAGATCAAGAACCAGGGCCCGGCGGTTACGCCGGGCCCTTCGTTTATGGAGAGAACAAAGGTGACGGCCTAATAGGCCTTGAAACGCGTCCGCATCGCGGCTTCTTCCTGACGGATACGGATCGCCAGGGGCACCGCATAGATCAGCAGACCGATGACCAGCGTGCCGAAGGCATGCAGCGCGAGGGCAAAACCGGCGAGCTCCGGCAGGATGTTCAGGAAGTAGTTGGGATGCCGCAGCCGACGGAACAGCGGATGCGTCACCAGGACATGATCGGTGGCGATCAGCAGCTTGACCGTCCAGAAGCGGCCGAGCAGGCGGACCACCATCACCAGGACCGCCATGCCGGCCGCATAAATCAGCATGCCGAGCACCGATAGCGCATCGATCGGCGCCGCCCGCGCAGCACCCTCGGCGATGGCGGCAACATAGAAGGCGATATGCGCGAGCATCAGCACCTTGGTGTTGCCGGCGCCGATCTCGATCGCCCCCCGCTGCTTCAAAGCGCGCTCATGGCGGATCGACACCACAAGGAAAGCAATCCGCAGCAGGACCGCAACGGCGATAAACACCAGCACCGTCACCCCCATTTCGCCGTTCCCGCCGAGCTCGCCGAGCTCGCCGCCCCCTGCCCCGGTATCACGCGCCCTTCCAGATCGGCTTGCGCTTCTCCGCGAAGGCACGGGCGCCTTCATAATAGTCGTCAGACTGCCGCACCCGGTCATAAGCCGGCACCTTGCCGCCGCGCAGCGCCGCATAGGCGGCCGGTAGATCGAACTCGCGGGTCACGCGATGGGCCTGCTTGATCGCCATGGCAGCGAGGGGCGCCGATTCGAGAATGCGTTCCGCTAGGGCCCGCGCCGCCGCCTTGAGGTCGGCCGCCGGCACCACCTGATTGACGAGACCGAATTGGAGCGCCTCGGCGGCACTGAGGCGCCGGCCCGTCAGCAGCACCTCCAGGGCGATCGCCTCCGGCAGCCGGCGCGGCAGGCGGAAGATGCCGCCAGCATCGGGGATGAGGCCGATCTGCGCTTCCGGCAAAAAGAAGGCGGCATGATCCGCTGCGACGATGAGATCGGCGGCCAAAGCAAGCTCGAAACCACCCCCGACCGCCAGACCGTTGACGGCGGCGATCACCGGCTTATCGAGATCGAACAACTCGGTCAGGCCGGCAAAACCGCCCGGGCCGTAATCCTCGCCGCTCGGGCCGCTGTTGGCCGCCGCCTTCAAATCCCAGCCGGCGGAGAAGAATTTCTCGCCCGCCGCGCCGATGATGCAGCAGCGCAAATCCGGATCATCGCGATAGGCGATGAAGGCACGGCCGAGGGCCCGGCTCAGCCCATTATCGATGGCATTGGCCTTGGGCCGGTCGATGGTCAGTTCCAGCAGCGCCCCGCGCCGTTCGATCAGCAGACCGTCTTCCATCTCTTCCCCCGCTCCGTTTTGATTGCTTGAGGCCGAGCGATAGCAGCCGCGCCGCGACTTGCCAACCCCGCAGCTTGCGAAACGGCAGTCGCCTTACAGGGTCTTCGACGCCTGGCTCAAGCGCCGATGCAGATCATCGTCGCGGATTTTCGGCAAGGTCGCCCGCATCTCCTCACGCAGCAGCGTGAGATCGGCCGCCTCGCCTCTGCTCCCGCTCCCGCCCCGCTCTGCCAGCAGGGCCGTCAGCACCTGCGCCACCGGATGCGACCCGGCAAGACCGATCCAGCGCCGCAGCAAGTCGGTCACTTCCGCCGGCGTCAGATAGCCGGCATAACCGTCATCGGCCTCCGGCAGATAGCAGACCGGCGAGGCGGCTTCGGTGGGGTCGTCATCGTCCATCGCAGCCATGCCGTCAGTCGACCACGCGGCCGGACTGGGTGATGATCATGGTCATGGGGATGTCATGGCCCTGGGGATGGATGGTGGGAATTTCGGCTAGGTCATAGCCGACACCGATCACCTGCCGGTCACCCGGCAATCGCGCCAAGGTGCGGTCGAAATAGCCGCCGCCATAACCGAGGCGAAAACCCCGGGGATCAAAGCCGACCACGGGGGCGAGCAGCAGGCCGGGCACCACACGCTCTTCCGTCGACGGGATGGGGATATGCAGAACGCCGGGTTCCATCTTGCAATGGGGTGTCCAGGGGCGAAATTCCATCGGCTGGCGCGGCGTCGCCACCACCGGCAAGGCAAGCTGCGCCCCGGCCTCGGCCAGGTCACGCATCAGCGGCCGGAGATCCGGTTCGCCCTTGAAGGGCCAGTAGAAACTGATCGGCGTCTTCGCCGCTTTCAGAAGCGGCCGCAATGCCTCGATGATCTTGGCGGTCCATTGCTCGCGTTCCGTCGCCGTCCGCTTCAGCCGCGCACCGATCAGCCGCTCACGCTCGCCTCGCCGCCATTCCTTGACCTCGGCCGGGCTCAGCGCTGCCGTCATCGCGTCATTCCCGAAAGGCGTTGCAGACGTGACATGGCATCCTCCATCATGGTGTCGATGATCTCGCCGGCCGGACGGACGGCATGGATGGCGCCAGCACCACGGCCGGCAAAAAGCGCCATCTGTTCCAGATCGCCGCTGGTGCTGCGCAAGGGTGAATCGGTGCTGAATTTCCAGATCGGCCGGCCGTCGTCGCGGGCGATCTCTTCGCGCGGCAACTTGTCCGGATGATAGCCCCAGAGCTTGTCGCCGACCGCCTCGGTGACGCTGTTCTTCAGCACCCGCACCGGCGAATTCGGCGGCCAGTTGATCGCGAAGAGGTCGGTATGCACCGTATCGTCCGGCCCCGCCTCGACGATGCGCTGCTTGTGATAGTCATGAGCATAGGATTCCTGTGCCGCCAGGAAAGCGGTGCCGCAATGGACGCCGTCAGCGCCCAGCGCCAGCGCCGCGGCAAGACCGGCACCATCGACGATGCCGCCGGAGGCAGCGATCGGTATGTCGCTCACTGCCTTGGCGACTGCTGGCAGCAATTCGGCCAAGGGCAGCCGCCCGCGCACATGACCGCCGGCCTCGACACCCTGGACGATCAGCACATCGGCCCCGGCCTTGGCGGCGGTCACCGCGTCCTCCAGGGTGCCGACCTGATAGAGCACCAGGCAGCCGGCTTGTTTGGTGCGAGCGATCAGTTCGGGATAGACCTGCCAGAAATAGCACATCGCCGGCACGCGGGCCGTGAAGCAGATCTGCAATTCCGCTTCCAGAAGATCCGGCGCGGTCGAGAAGGGAATGAGATTGACGCCGAAAGGCCGGTTGGTGCGCTGGCGCACGGCGGCGATCTCCGCCTCGATCAGCGCCGGTGGCTCCCGCACCATGCCGAGCAGGCCGAAACCGCCGGCGGCGGAAACCGCCGACGCCAGTTCGGCACGGGCCGGCCCACCCATGCCGGCGGAGATGATCGGGTGGTCGCAGCCCAACGTCTTGCTGAGCCGTGTCGCCAGCTTCGCGGTCATGCAGTGCTCCGTCCCTAACGTTCGATCCTTGAGACGATCCGATGACATTCAGATCGCCGGCATTGACAGCTTGGCGATCCGGTCTTCATCCTAGGATCGAAACGGGATATTCCGGCTTTGCATTTTTTGCAGATGACCCCGCTGCGAATGAGCCGGGGAATTTATGCGGGCTTTATGCAGCGCAGCAATGATCGCGGCCGCCGCAACGGCGGTGGCGTGAATGGTGGTGCGATCAGCTTCGCGCCTTCTCTTCCCAGCGCCCGGCCTCGTTCTGCTGATAATAGATCAGGCTGTGGCCGGCTTCCTTATAGTCGCGCCATTTCATCCGCGCGGCATTGACCGCCATCTCGTCATTGCCGTCGAACAATTCGCAAACGAGATCGAAGGCGCCGAGATCGGCGCGGCTGGCGCCGTCGCAGAGCAGGAGCAGCTTCGCCTGATTGGGATTCTCCTCGGCCGCCGTCAGATAGATCGGCTGCGCCGCCGCCGACCCGTCCTTGACGGTGCCATGAGGCAAAAAACTGTCCGGCCGGTAGGTCCACAGATGGCCCGACAGCGCCTCCGCCCGTTCCGGCGATCCCACAGCCACCAATGCCCGGTCGCCGCGGCCATAGGCCCGCTCCAGCAGGGTGGGCAGCACATCCTCGAGCCGAGCGCGCTGCAGATGATAGAAGCGGATCTCGCTCATCGGAACCTGTGATCGACATGCCGGCCGTGACCAATGCCCCGGCCGGCTTGATTGTCCCGGCTTACTTGTCTTCGTGGTGGGTGGCGATGAAGTGATCCAGCAGTCGCACACCGAAGGCCGTGGCGCCCTTCGGGCAGGTCGACTGATCCTTATCGGCCCAGGCCATGCCGGCGATATCGAGATGGGCCCAGGCGACGCCCTTCTGCACGAAACGCTGCAGGAACTGCGCCGCCGTGACGCTGCCGGCATTGCGGCTGCCGCTGATGTTCTTCATGTCGGCGGCGGGCGAATCCATCATGCGGTCATAGGCCGGCGCGAGCGGCATGCGCCACAACAGCTCGCCGGTCGCCTTGCCGGCAGCGCTGAGCTGATCCGACAACGCGTCGTCATTGGCGAACATGCCGGCCTGATGGGTGCCGAGCGCGATCAGGATCGCGCCGGTCAGGGTGGCAAGATCGATCATCGCCACCGGCTTGTAATTCTCCTGCGTATACCACATGGCATCGCACAGGACCAACCGGCCCTCAGCATCGGTGTTCAGCACTTCGATGGTCT
>CAYOQR010000016.1:10198-84176 GCA_964406155.1 uncultured Rhodospirillaceae bacterium
CATCGAGGTGACGATATCGCCCGGGCGCTGCGCCTTGCCGTCCGGCATGTTCTCGACCAGGCCGACCACGCCGACCACATTGGCCTTGGCCTTGCGCGCCGCCAGGGCCCGCATGGCGCCGATGACGGCGGCCGAGCCACCCATGTCCCATTTCATATCTTCCATGCCGGCGCCGGGCTTCAGCGAAATGCCGCCGGTATCGAAGGTGACGCCCTTGCCGATGAAGGCGACGGGACGCTGCTTGCTGTCCTTGGCGCCGTTCCAGCGCATAACGACGAGCTGGCTTTCCCGCTCGCTGCCCTGGCCGACGCCGAGCAGCGCACCCATGCCGAGCTTCTTCATGGCGCTCTCGCCCAGCACCTCGACCTCGACGCCGAGGCTCTTCAGGCTGCGCGCCTGTTCCGCCAGGGTCGCCGGATAGATCACATTGCCCGGCTCGGAGACGAGGTCGCGGGCGAAATCCACCGCCTCGGCGATCTTGTCCAGCGGCTCGAACAGCTTTTTGGCGGCGGCCGGATCGCTGGTGAAGATGGTGAACTTCTTCAGACTCGGCTTCTGCTCGGGCTTTTCCTTGGTCTTGTATTTATCGAAGCGATAGGCCCGCAGCCTGGCGCCATAGGCGATCTGGGCCGCCAAGGCCGCCTCGGCCAAGCCGCTTTCCGGCATCGCTTCGACCTGGATCGCCGCCTCTTTCTCGCCGACGCCGTTCAGCGTCGCCACCAACCGGCCGCCGATCGCCTGCGCCGCCAGATTGTCGAGCTTGGCCGGCTCGCCCAGCCCCGCCAGGATCAGCCGATCCGCTTCCACCCCCGCCGGGGCCAGAATGGTCAGCAGCTCATCGGCATTGCCCTTGAAGCGGCTTGCCCCCAAGGCACGGGTGACCGCACCCTTGCCGGCTTTATCGAGTTGCGTCGCCAAAGTCCCCAATTTGCGCTGTTCCCCAACAACAGCCACCAGGGTTCCTTGCGCCGGTAGCTCCGGCTTGGCAAAGGCGATCTTCATTCCATCCTCGCTGAGATTGGTGATCCGGCTGGCCCACCCAAGTTATCCACAGCCAGGGCGGAACCGTTCCCGAGCAATAGCATAGTCGGTGTCGATGCGTCACCCCCAGTGCGGCCCGTCACAGACCCGCGTTCCACGCCTGTAACGCTATGAAATCAGTAGACGAATTGACGCAAAATGGTACTTTAGCGGCGATTTCAGGTGAGGGGTGGTTCCGGGTCGTGCAAGACGGCCCTGCCGCGCCGTGACTATGGGGGAATCCTCGTTGGCTGCATTGCCGTCCGGGGGGCGCCAAGAGGGAATAGGGAATTACAGTCGAATGCGGTCCTGGCTAACCGGTAATATCCTGACCGGCCTCGTGCTCGGTTTGTCTGTGAGCACGCTTTGGCTCGGCCTTGATGCCGCCATGCGGCCGGCTTTCGCGGAGGGTCGTGATCCAACGCCAGCAGCCCCGACACCCAGCACGCCAGCCGCCACCTCGGTTGCAGCAGCATCTCTTGCCGAAGCACCGCGCACCGAAGCGTCCAACGAGGATAGCGCCGCCCGCCTGAAGGCCTGGATCGCGCAGAACCGGCCGATCTGGGAAGCCCGTCGCAATGCGAAATCCAATCCAACCCAGTCGGATGCCGATGGCGAATCGGACGCCGCTATGGATTCGACTGGCGACAACGGCCTGCTCTATCCGACAACGCAAAGCAACACCCTGCAGCTCACGCCGGCCGCCGTGGTGCCGGCAGCGCGACCGGCCGAGGATACCAGCGCGCTGCGCCCCTGGGTGGCGTCATCCGATGCCGCTTCCTCCGACGCAGCCCCGCAATCCGTCGATGCCGCGCCGACATCCGCACCGGCTGGAACCCAGCTCGCCGCCTCCACGCAGGAAACAGGCAATACGCAAGCGACGGGCAGCAATCAGGCGACCGGCAGCGCACCCGCACCAACCGCACCACAGAACAAGGCAACGACCGGCAGCACGCCCCAAACCAACGCTGCACCAGGCAGCAACCAGTCCGACCAGGAATCCCCTGACACCGTCCATCTCATCGCCGACGAGGTCGGCTACGATCAGGATCTCGGTGTCTATGTTGCGCGCGGCCATGTCCAGGTGCGGCGCGGCGACAAGACCGCCCTCGCCGATACCGTCGCCTATAACGAGCGAACCAAGCGCATCACCGCCACGGGCCATGTGTCGATCCTGGAGCCGACCGGCGATACGATGTTCGGCGACTACATCGATATCAGCGACGACTTCAGCAACGGCGCCTTCGATGGCTTCCGCGCGCTGATGGCCGATAAGTCGCGTCTCGCCGCCAACAAGGCGACCAAGCTCGACAAGACACATACGGATTTCGATCACGCGGTCTATACCCCCTGCCAGCCCTGCAAGGATGATCCGACGCGGGTACCGCTGTGGCAGATCAAGGCGCGCGACGCGCTGCGGGATCAGGATAACCAGACCATCACCTATCACGATGCCTGGATGGAAATGTGGGGCGTGCCGGTCTTCTATACGCCCTGGTTCCGGCATCCGGATATCGGCGTCAAGCGCCAGTCGGGCTTGCTCTCGCCAGGCTTCTCCTATTCGGCCAGGGGTGGCTTCCAATACCGGCAGCCCTACTTCCTGACGCTGGGCGACGACAAGGATCTGACGCTGACACCGATCTTCCGTTATGGCGGCTCACCGGAGAAGGATCCCGGCGCTGTCGGCATGGTGCAATATCGCCAGCGGATCGAAGATGGCCTGTTCTCGCTTGGCGGCTCGATGACGGTCGAGGATCGCCCGTCGGACTCCAGCAAGGGCGGCACCGACACCAACGCCTTCCGTGGACATATCGAGGGCGAAGGCCTCTTCAATCTGAATGATGACTGGCGCGCCGGATTCAATTTCAAGAACACGACCGACAAGGATTATCTGCGCCACTATCACCTCGGCGCCACGCGCTGGTTGCAAGACCAGCTCTATACCGAAGGCTTCTTCGGCCGTTCCTACGCGTCGGCCTGGGCCTATGCGTTCCAGAGTACGCGGCGGGACCTCTATAATTCGGACGCACCCTTCGTCGCACCGAAGCTCGATTACAATTTCATCAGCGAACCCGGCTGGGCGGGGTCGACCATCGGCTTGAATTTCGACACGATGAATATCGTGCGGCGCAACGATGAGGGCCAGTTCCGCGTGGCGGCGACCCCGTCCTTCACGTTGCCCTATACCAGTCCGCTGGGTGATATCTACAAGCTGACCGTGTCGCTGGAGACGGCGCTTTATGCCGCCAATAACGTCAATCCCAGCTCCGACACCCCGAGCAGCAACGATACGTCCTTCTCTGGCGTCACCGGGCGTGTCGTGCCGAAGGCGGATTTCACCTGGCGCTTCCCCTTCGTGCGGCCGAGCGAAAGCTTCACCCAGGTGATCGAACCGATCGTCCAGTTGGTCGCTGCGCCGACCTTTGGCAATTCCAGCAAGATCGCCAACGAGGACAGCCGGTATTTCGATCTCGACGATACCCGCCTGTTCTCTGCCGACCGCTTCGTCGGCCTCGACCGCGCCGATACCGGCTCGCGCGCGACCTACGGCATCAACTGGTCGGGCTATCTCAACAATGGCGGCCAGGCCAATCTCTTCCTCGGCCAGAGCTATCAGTTCACCAAGGGCAACCGCGATCAGAACCTGACCGGCACCGGCATCGATACCAGCCTGACCGACGTGGTTGGCCGCGCCGGCTTCTCGCCCAATCCTTATCTGGATCTCAGCTACCGGTTCCGCTTGAACGTCCATGACGGCAGCCTCAAGCGTCAGGAAGCATTGGCGAGCGCCGGCATCCCCGAATTCACCGTCGGCCTGAGCTATCTCGAACTGGACAGTAGCCAGGGCCTGCAGATCGAAAGCGCCAATAACACCACGAGCACGACCAACACCTCGAAGAATCGTCGAGAGTATGTGGGGGTGGGGGTCAACAGCCATTTCGCTGACTTCTGGACACTCGGCGTCAGTTCGGTTTATGACGTCCAGCAAAGTCGGATTTCCCAAGTCGGCGGGCTCCTTAACTACCTCGACGAGTGTTTCGGCCTGAATTTGGCCGCTTACTACAACCCGCGCGGCGGCTCGGATAACAGCGACAGTAGCTTCACCACCTATTTCTCGATTACTTTCAAGAATATAGGCACCCTGAAATCAGGGTACTAAGATGTACTGAGGGCGGGGTGACTGCGGTCACAGTATTGACCATGATGGATAGCTTGACGTGACAATGATGATGTCGAAGCGCTTCTGGCGCATCACCCTTCTGGCCTTGGCGATCGGTACCGGTATTGCACAATGGAGCCCCAGGGCGGTCGCACAGGACGAATTGAAGATCGCCGCCGTCGTCAATGACGAGATCATTACCCAGCTCGACCTGGTGATGCGCATGCGCATCGCCATGCTGTCCGCCAAGCTGCCGGATACACCTGAAGTGGAGCGCCGGCTGCTGCCCCAGGCACTCCGTCAGTTGATCGACGAACGCCTGAAGCGTCAGGAAGTGAAGAAGGCCGGCATCACTGTCAGTCAGGAAGATGTCGATCAGCAGATCAACCGCATCGCCCAGCGCAACGGCATGACACGGGAACAGTTGCAGCAGCAGCTGAATAGTGCCGGTATCCTGATGTCGGCCCTGTCCGATCAGCTCGAAGCCGATATCGGCTGGGTCCGACTGGTCTCGAGCAAGCTGCGTTCCTCGGTGAAGATCACCGACAGTGACATCAATGACGAAATCGCCCGGATCAAGGCGACCCAGGGCCAATTGGAATATCGTCTGGCGCAGATCTTCCTGGCCGTCGACAATCCGAGCCAGGATTCCACCGTTGCGGCCTCGGCCCAGCGGCTCGCGGATCAGATCCGTGAAGGCGCCGATTTCTCCTCCTTGGCGACCCAATTTTCGCAGGATCAGTCCGCCGAACAGGGCGGCGATCAGGGCTGGGTACGTCTGGATCAGATCGATCCCGCGCTCACCAGCGACGTGCAGAACACCCCGGCCAATCAGTTGATCGGGCCGGTGCGGGGCATCGGCGGTTATTATCTCGCCGTTGTCGCAGCCACTCGTCCGGCCAGCGGTGCGGCAACCGGGTCCGACAGCGTGTCCCTTCGCCGCGTCCTGTGGCAACTGCCCTCCAATGCGGCCGACAGCGAAATCAGCAAGGCAACCGATCAGGCAAAGGCTGTCGCCAAGCAGATCACCAGTTGCGACAATATGCAGACGGAGAGCGCCAATGCCGCACCGGGCGTCTATAGCGATCTCGGTACGCTCGCCGTCAGCAACATTGCGCCGGAAGTTCAGTCGGCAGCCATCAACCAGCCGATCGGCATACCGACCGCGCCGATCCGTACCGGCCAAGGCATCGGCATCTATGTCATCTGCGGCCGCCAGGCCGGCGAGGGCCTGTCGCGGATGGCGATCGCCGATCGTCTCGGCCAGCAGCGCATGGAGACCCTGGCGCGTGGCTATCTCAGCGATCTGCGCCGCTCGGCCGTCGTCGATATCCGCATGTAAGCGGGGACTCCCGCAGGAATATCCTAACCACCCTGGGATATTCCGGGGATGAGGAAAGGCCACGCCTCATGACCGAGCCGGACCGCCTGCCGCCGCTGCGGGATGTCATCGCCAGACACGATCTGGCCGCGAAGAAATCGCTCGGCCAGAACTTCCTGCTGGACCTCAATCTGACGGGCCGCATTGCCCGCGCCGCGGGCGACATCTCCGCCGGCAGCGTCATCGAGATCGGCCCCGGCCCCGGCGGCCTCACCCGTGCCTTGCTGCTGCACGGCGCCCGTGAGGTAATCGCCATCGAACGGGATCAGCGCTGTCTCGCCGCCCTGGCGGAGATCGGCGAAGCCTATCCCGGACGATTGCAGGTCATTGCCGGTGATGCCCTGGCAACTGATGCCGCCAAGCTCGGCCAAGCGCCACGCCGCATCGTCGCCAATCTCCCCTATAACATCGCAACACCGTTGCTGATCAACTGGCTCAGCCAGGCGACCGCCTTCCAGTCACTGACCCTGATGTTCCAGAAGGAAGTCGTGGAGCGGCTGACCGCGAAGCCGCGCACCAAGGATTACGGCCGCCTCAGCGTGCTGGCGCAGTGGCTGACCGAACCCCGGCGCCTGTTCGACGTACCGCCCCGCGCCTTCACGCCGCCGCCCAAAGTGACCTCCAGCATCGTGCAGTTGATCCCGCGCCCGAGCCCCGCTTACCCGGCCCGGCAGCAGGATCTGGAGCGGGTCACCCAGGCAGCCTTCGGTCAGCGCCGCAAGATGCTGCGACAATCCCTGCGCAACCTGTTCGGCGACGCGGAAGCAGCCCTGACCGCCTTGGATATTCCCCCGACCGCCCGGGCCGAGGAACTCAGCATCGAACAGTTCTGCGCCCTGGCACGGTTCCTGGAAAAAGGCCGGGCGCATCCCTAGAGTCGGATGTTATCGCGCTCTAGGCGCTCGGCTTTTCCACTTCACTCGTCCGACGTAAACGACTCTACTGAACCTCCCGCAAGCCTTTGACGAAGCCCGCGAGGCCAACCTGTCGGTGGCGCCGCAGCCGCTCGGCTGTAAGGATCGCCCGCACTTGGGCGACACTGGTCTCGAGATCCTGGTTGATGATGATGTAGTCGTATTCCGCCCAATGGCTCATTTCGTCAGCGGCCTTGGACATACGGTGGGCGACGACCTCGGCGCTGTCCTGGGCGCGGGCTCGCAGGCGCTGCTCCAGGGCCTGTGTGCTGGGCGGCAGGACAAAGACACTGACCAGATCATCGCGTGCCGCCTGCGCCAATTGCTGCGTGCCCTGCCAATCGATGTCGAACAGGACATCGTTGCCTGTCGCCAGGACATCGTCGACGGCCTTGCGCGGCGTGCCGTAGGAATGGCCGAAGACCTTGGCATATTCCAGGAATTCGCCGCGATCGATCATCAGGTTGAACTCGGCCGCATCGACGAAGTGATAGTCGACGCCATCAACCTCACCCGGCCGCATCGGACGCGTGGTCGCGGAAACCGATAGGGAAATCCCCGGTTCCGCCGTCAACAGGCGACGGGAAATCGTCGTCTTGCCGGCACCCGACGGCGAAGAAAGAACCAGCATCAACCCGCGTCGATGCACCTCGATGAAGCCGCCTTGCGTCCCGCCCGTCTCGGTCATATCTGCAATCCGTTACTCGATATTCTGAATCTGTTCGCGCATCTGCTCGATCGTGGCCTTCAAGTCGATACCGATGCCCGTCAAGGTCAGGTCGGCCGCTTTGGAACAGAGCGTATTGGCCTCGCGGTTGAATTCCTGGCATAGAAAATCGAGCTTGCGGCCAACCGCGCCGCCACCGGCGACCAGGTCACGTGCGGCAGCCACATGAGCCGCCAGGCGATCGAGTTCCTCGCGCACATCGGCTTTGGCCACCAGCACCACCACTTCCTGCGCCAGGCGTTCCTCGCTAAGGGCAGCCGGTGCGGCACCATTGCCGAAGAGATCGGCCAGTTGCTGCTGCAGACGCTGGCGCAGGGCCTCCGGCTGGGTGGCGGCAATCGTCGCGGCGGCCTGGCGCAGCCGGTCGATTTCCGCGAGATGGCCTTCAATGAGTGCGGCGAGACGTGCGCCCTCCACGCGGCGCATCTCCTGCAATTGCGCGAAAGCGGTACCGAGGCTCTGCTGCAACGCCTGCAGGCGCTTTTCCAGCACCTCCTCGGAAGCCTCGGCCTCCTCGATATCGAGCACGCCACGCAGGGCGAGCAAACCATCAAGGCGCGGCGGCGCGGCATTGAAGCGCTGCCCGAGATCGCGCATCAACGCTTCGATCTGAGTGAGTGCCGCCTCGTTCAGGCGGAAGGTTCCGCTCTTCGCATGATCGTCGACCGTCAGCACGACATTGACATTGCCGCGCTTCAGCTTTTCCGCAGCGGCACTGCGGATCGCCGCATCGAGTCCGTCGAAGCCGGCCGGCAGGCGACTGCGGATATCGAGATTGCGCCCGTTGACGCTCTTCAATTCCCAGGTCCAGGAAAAGTCCTCGACCGCCCCTTCCTGGCGCGCGAAACCGGTCATGCTGGCAATCGCCACGATTTGCTCCCTTTCAATGCCTTCGGTCGCGATGGGCCGTGATCGAGGCAGACAATCCTGCGACTCATGCCGGAATGCCGGCCCGAATGCGATGCTTTTAGATTGAAGTATGTTTGCTTCAATCTAAAAGCATCGCACTCTAATTTATAGAGTAGAGGTGGATTCAGCTCACAAGCGGAAACGCCAGGGCGATTCCGCTTGTGAGCATCCGGCTCTATCATCGACGAAGGCCATCCGGCTGGCAAGCGACCCGCCGCTCGGCCGGCATGACGGCACGAAATCGATCTTATCGGCCTGTGGGGAATGATGCGCAACCCGAACCATATCCTGATCACCGGCGCCAGTTCCGGCCTCGGCGCCGCCTTGGCACTGGCCTATGCCACACCCGGGCGCCGGCTGGTCCTGGGCGGCCGGGCGGCGGATCGCCTTCAGGATGTCGCCACCCAATGCCGCCAAGCCGGCGCCACGGTCGAGACGGCCCTGATCGATGTCGGCGATGCGGTGGCGATGGCCGACTGGATCACCGCCGCCGATAACGTGGCACCGCTCGATCTCGCCATCGCCAATGCCGGCATTTCCGGCGGCACCCATGGCGGCAATGAAAGCGACGAGCAGGTCAGGGCGATCTTCCGGATCAATGTCGATGGCGTGCTCAATTCCGTCCTGCCGCTGCTGCCGCGCATGGCGGCCCGCCGCCGGGGCCAGATCGCCCTGATGGCCTCGCTCGCCGGCTATCGCGGCTTTCCGGGCGCGCCAGCCTATTGCGCCAGCAAGGCAGCGGTGAAGGTCTGGGGCGAGGCCTTGCGCGGGCAGATGGCGGCACAGGGCGTCGCCGTCAATGTGATCATGCCCGGCTATGTGAAGAGCCCGATGACGGATGCGAATGATTTCGCCATGCCGTTCCTGATGCCGGCGGAGCGCGCCGCCCGCATCATCCGCGACGGTCTCGCACGCGACCGCGCCCGCATCGCCTTTCCCTGGCCGACCGCGCTGGTGGCCTGGCTGATCGGCACACTCTCGCCTGCTTTGACGGATCCGATCCTCGCACGGCTGCCGAAGAAGGGCTGACAGCTCAGTTGCCGGTGGAGGCCTTCTGCACCTTGCGCCAATTGGCGACGTTCTTGTTGTGCTCGTCCAGCGTCGCCGCGAAGGCATGCCCGCCGGTACCGTCGGCAACGAAATAAAGATCCTTGCTCTTGATCGGATGCAACACCGCCTTCAGGGCCTCGACGCCGGGATTGGAGATCGGTGCTGGCGGCAAGCCGGTATTGACATAGGTATTGTACGGGCTGGCGGTCTTCAGGTCGTCATAGGTCAATGCCCGGTCGAGCCGCTTCTTGCCGTTGGTAATCGCGAAGATGACGGTCGGATCGGATTGCAGCGGCATGCCGAGCTTGATCCGATTATAGAAAACGGCCGCGACATGCGCGCGCTCGTCCCGCTGCCCGGTTTCCTTTTCGACCACCGAGGCGAGGACCACGGCCTCCTCCGGCTTGCTCAGCGGGATGTTCTTGTCGCGGTCATCCCAGAGCTTCTGCAGCATCGCCGTCATGTCGCGCTGCATGCGATCGACCAGGGCGGTGCGCGTCTCGCCGCGCAGATAGAGATAGGTTTCCGGCAACAGGGCGCCTTCCGACGGCGTGCTCGGCATGTCGCCTTCCAGCAGCGGTGTGCCCTTCAGAATGTCGAAGATCTCTGCGACGGTCAGCCCTTCGGGAATCGTGACCTTGTGCTTGACCGTCTTGCCGTCGATCATCAGCCGCATCGCCGCGCGAGAGCTGACGCCTGCGGGGAAATCATATTCGCCGGCCTGCAACGACTTGCCCTGCGAGGTCAGGCGCACGCCCAGGGTGAAGGCGAGCGGATCGTCGATCACCTGCTGGTCGGCCAGCATCGCAGCGATCGTCGAGACGCCCACTCCCTTGGGAATGACGATGGTGGTTTCCGCGCGCGAAGGACCGGCGGCGTTGAAATCGCGCCACAGGGAATAGGCGTAGCCGCCGAGCCCGGCGAGGGCCAGCACCAGGGCGGCGACGAGGAAGATGACGAGTCGCCGTTTCATGTCACGTGCCTGTACCGGCTTTGGCGGTTCAGCGCGGCCCGACGAAAATCAGGCTGGCATTGGTGCCGCCGAAGCCGAAGGAATTCGACAGAGCGGTCCGGATCGGCCGCTGCCGCGCCTGCTTCGGCGCGAGATCGATGTCGCAGCCATCCGACGGATCGTTGAGATTGAGCGTCGGCGGCGCCACCTGATCGCGCAAGGCGAGGATCGAGAAGATCGCCTCGACCGCGCCGGCGGCTCCCAGCAGATGACCGATCGCCGATTTGGTCGAGGACATGGTCAGCTTATAAGCATGGTCGCCGAACAGGCGCTTCACGGCGCCAAGCTCGATCTCGTCGCCGAGCGGCGTCGAGGTGCCATGGGCGTTGATGTAGTCGATGTCCTCGACATTCAGCTTGGCCCGCTTCAGGGCCGCCTGCATGGCGCGAAAGCCGCCATTGCCGTCTTCCGACGGGGCGGTGATGTGATAGGCATCGCCGCTCAGGCCATAACCGACAAGTTCGGCGTAGATATGAGCGCCGCGCTTCTTGGCGTGCTCGTATTCTTCCAGCACGACGACGCCCGCGCCTTCGCCCATGACGAAACCGTCACGGCCCTTGTCCCAGGGGCGCGAGGCTTCGGTCGGCGTATCGTTATAGCCGGTGGACAGGGCACGTGCGGCGGCGAAGCCGGCAATGCCGATGCGGCAAATGGTCGATTCCGCGCCGCCGGCAACCATGACGTCGGCGTCGTCGAAGGCGATCAACCGTGCCGCGTCGCCAATCGCGTGACTGCCGGTCGCGCAGGCCGTGACCACCGAATGATTGGGGCCCTTGAAGCCGTAGCGGATCGAGACATGGCCCGAGGCCAGATTGATCAGGCAGGAGGGAATGAAGAAGGGGCTGACCCGGCGCGGACCCTTTTCATGCAGCACCAGCGAGGTCTCGTAGATGCCCTGCAGGCCGCCGATACCCGAGCCGATGATGACGCCGGTGCGTTCCTTGTCCTCGTCGCTCTCGGCGACCCAGCCTGAATTCGCCACCGCCTCCTGGGCCGCCGCCATCGCCAAGACGATGAAGGGGTCCATCTTCTTCTGGTCCTTGGGCGTGACGTAATCATCGGCATTGAATTTGCCCGAAGCCGTATCGCCCAGCGGGACCTGGCCGGCGACCTTGCACGGCAGGTCGGATACATCGCAGGACTGAATGCCGCTGATGCCGGATTCCGCGTTCAGCAGGCGTTTCCAGACATGTTCCACGCCCACCCCCAACGGGGAGACGATGCCCATTCCGGTGACGACGACTCGGCGCATGACGATCCTTCAGTCCTGTATCAAAAATGATTTTCCGCCGCCATATCGGGCGACGCTGCAACCGCCGGCGGGCGGCGTGTCGGGCTGCCCCGGTGACGATTCCGGCAAGACCGGAACGGCAACGGGACAGCCGCAGCCGGGTGGCCTTAGGAAGCCTTCGACTTGATGAAGTCGATGGCGTCCTTCACGGTCTGGATCTTTTCCGCCGCGTCATCGGGAATTTCGCAGCCGAATTCCTCTTCGAACGCCATCACCAGCTCGACCGTATCCAGGCTGTCGGCGCCCAGATCGTCGATGAAATTGGCGGTCTCGGTGACCTTCGCCTCGTCAACGCCGAGATGCTCGATCACAATCTTCTTCACCCGTTCGGCAATGTCGCTCATCTTTATCTTTCCTCGATGTTCCGGCCCTGCTGATTGAAACCGGCTCTCCCCGGTCGGATCGGCAGCGACCCTAAACTGTCCTAACCCGTGGTAACGTCACCCAAATGACATCGCCTTCGCCGAGATCGGCTGGCCGGTTGTCCCGGGCCGCCGCTTCGGCGCTCGACGATTCGGTCATGCCCCCGTCTTCCATTATCGGCCGGATGCGCGACGACATATTTATATAAGCCACGCGCAACCGCATCCAAGCATTTCCGCGGCTCACTTAACATAGTTGCCGGGCTTTGACCAGACGCCGGGTAAACCGCAAAAACCCCGTCAAATCATAGCCATGCCACCATTCACATGGAGCGTTTGGCCGGTCACGTAGCCGGCCTCGTCGCTGGCAAGGTAGACGGTGGCGGCGGCGATATCGTCGCTCTGGCCCAGCCGGCCGGCCGGAATCGCCCCCAGCATGCGGGATTTCTGGTCATCGGTCAGGACATCGGTCATGGCCGTGGCAATGAAGCCCGGGGCGATACAATTCACGGTGATGCCGCGCGAGGCGACTTCCTGGGCCAGCGATTTCGCCATGCCGATCATGCCGGCCTTGGCCGCTGCGTAATTGGCCTGCCCGGCATTGCCGGTGACGCCGACGATGGAGGTAATGCCGATGATGCGGCCCCAGCGGCGCTTCATCATGCCCTTCATGGCTGCCCGGGAGAGCCGGAAACCAGCCGTCAGATTGACGTCCAGCACCTTCTGCCAATCCTCGTCCTTGAGGCGCAGGGCCAGCATGTCCCGAGTCAGGCCAGCATTGTTGACCAGGATATCGAGCTGGCCCATGGCCGCTTCGGCCTGCTTCACCAGTTCCTCGGTCGCTGCCGGATCGCCGAGATCGCAGGGCAGCACATGGGTCCGCCCGCCCAGCTCCGCCGCCACGTTGTCGAGCGCCTCGCGCCGCGTGCCGGAGAGGGCGACCACCGCCCCCTGGGCATGCAGCGCCTTGGCGATGGCCCCGCCGATGCCACCCGAAGCGCCGGTCACCAGCGCCGTTTTACCCGTCAGATTGAACATAACTCTGCCTTCCCGCGAAAAGTGTCTGATGGTGCCGGTCTTGCACGAGCTGGTCTTACGCCAGCAGATCTTACGCCAGCACCTTGAGAACCGCCTCGATATCGGCGGGAGTGCCGGCCGACTGGCTCTCGATTTCCTTGTCGATGCGCTTGATCAGGCCGGCCAGCACCTTGCCGGCGCCAAGCTCGATCACCTGATGCACGCCCGCCGCCTTCATGGCGATGACCGATTCCCGCCAGCGCACGGTGCCCGTCACCTGTTCCACCAGTTGCCGGCGGATGGTGGCCGGATCGCTGACCGGCTGGGCGGTGACATTGGCGATCAGCGGCACGACCGGCATGGCGATTTCCGCCGTCTCCAGCGCCGCCGCCATGGCCTCGGCCGCCGGCTGCATCAGCGGGCAATGGAAGGGAGCGGATACCGGCAGGATGACGCTGCGCTTGGCACCCTGTTCGGCCGCCAGGGTAACGGCCTTCTCGACCGCTTCCTTGTGGCCGGAAACCACCACCTGGCCGGGCGCGTTGTCATTGGCGGCGGCACAGACCTTGCCGGTCGCCTTCGCGGCCTCGGCGGCGATCGCCTGGGCCTGGTCGAAATCAAGCCCGAGCAAAGCGGCCATGGCGCCGACCCCGACCGGGACCGCCTTCTGCATGGCCTGGCCGCGCAGCTTCAGGAGCCGCGCCGTATCCGGAAGCTTCAGGCTGCCCGCAGCCGCCAAAGCGGAATATTCGCCGAGCGAATGCCCAGCCACGAAATCGGCCTTGTCGGCCAGCCGCCAGCCGCCCTCGGCCTCGGCCACCCGCAAGGCAGCGATGCTGACCGCCATCAGGGCGGGCTGGGCGTTTTCCGTCAGCGTGAGGTCGGCTTCCGGTCCCTCGAACATCAGGTGGCTGAGCTTCTGCGACAGCGCCTCGTCAACTTCCTGGAAAACATGCCGGGCGGCCTGGAATGCCTCGGCCAACGCCTTGCCCATGCCCACCGCCTGCGATCCCTGTCCCGGAAAGACGAAAGCCCGCGCCATCTGCCACCCCAATTTTGTTAAGACCAATGATTGTTAAGATAGGTTAATACATTGCCCCTTCGGGCTTTTCTGGCCGGCATAGATACCGGGCGGGTCCGCCAAGTCAAGCCGAGGTCGGGCCGTGCCGCCGCGACCGCCCGCCAAGCCTTGCATTCCGGCCGCCGATCTGTATAGTTCGCCGCCTCAACCCTGCCGGTCTCCGTCCTGGGCAGCTTTTTGTTGTGTAAGGACAGGCGCTTCGCCCCGTGAGATCGGCTAGGCCCGGCAAGCTGATGCGGCCACGCCCTCTTCCATCGGATCTCCGGCGGCAGCGGGTCCAACCCCAGCACCGGACCGTGCAACAGCCAGAGGGAGCCATCAGCAGATGCCTTTCTACGAGAATATCTTTATTGCGCGTCAGGATGTTTCCGCCGCCCAGGTGGAAGCGCTGACCGAGCAGTTCGTGGGGATCCTTGAAGCCCAGGGCGGCAAGGCGACCAAGCGCGAATATTGGGGCCTGAAGAGCCTCACCTATCGGATCAAGAAGAACCGCAAGGGCCATTACGTCCTCCTCAACATCGACGCGCCTGCCGCGGCGGTGATCGAGATGGAGCGTAACATGCACATCCATGAAGACGTGCTGCGTCACCTGACGGTGAAGGTCGAGGAACTGGAGGAAGGCCCGTCGGCCATGCTGCAGAGCCGTGGCCGTGACCGCGACGACCGTGGTCCGCGCGACCGTGACGACCGTGGCCCGCGTGGCGACCGCGACGATCGCGGCCCCCGTGGCGATCGCGGCCATCGCGACCGCGACGACCGTCTGCGCCCGACCCGCGACCGCCAGGAAGCGGCCCAGAGTGAAGGAGATGCCCAATGAGCGCCGAACGTACCGATTCGCGCCAGGAAGGCGGCCGCGACGGAGCCCGTGGTGGCGCCGGCGGTGGTCGTCGTCCGTTCTTCCGTCGCCGCAAGTCCTGCCCTTTCTCGGGCGACCAGGCACCGAAGATCGACTACAAGGACGTGAAGCTGCTGCAGCGCTTCATCTCCGAACGCGGCAAGATCGTGCCGAGCCGTATTACGGCAGTTTCGACCAAGAAGCAGCGTCTGCTCGCCCAGGCGATCAAGCGCGCTCGCTTCCTCGGCCTCCTGCCCTACGTGATTAAGTAAGGAGGACGGCATTATGGAAGTCATCCTGCTCGAACGGGTCGAGAAGCTGGGTCATATCGGCGATGTGGTGAAGGTGAAGCCGGGCTTTGCCCGCAACTTCCTGCTGCCGCAGAAGAAGGCCCTGCGCGCGACCGATGCGAACAAGAAGCGCTTCGATGAGCAACGCGCTCAGATCGAAGCCAACAACCTGAAGCGTCGCCAGGACGCGGAAGGCATCAAGGACCGGGTTGAAGGCCTGAAGATCGTCCTCATCCGCCAGGCCAGCGAAACCGGCATCCTGTTCGGTTCCGTTGCCGCGCGCGACATCGCCGAAGGCGTGACCAAGGCCGGCTTCACCGTCGATCGCCGCCAGGTGATCATGGACAAGCCGATCAAGACGCTGGGCCTGCATCCGGTGCGCGTTGCGCTGCATCCGGAAGTGGTCGTCAATGTGACCGCCAACGTCGCCAAGTCGGAAGACGAAGCCGTGGCGCAGGAGAAGGCCGGTGGCTTCGTCGTCAAGACCGACGACGACGAGACCGTCGACCTCGACGCCCTGTTGGCGGAAGCCGAACAGGCCCAGGCCCCGGCCGAGGAAGCGTAATCCGAGCCCCGTTCAGGGGGTTCCGAGTCGCAGAAACGGCCACCCCCGGCGGGGTGGCCGTTTTTCTTTGTAGAAACAGACGTTTCGTGATGATCTCCCACAGGGTCATGCAGAAACGGGTGTTTCTGATTTATCATCGTTATTCACGTAATCCACAGCCCCGTCTCGAGGCTGTCATCTGATAGTGTCGCGCCATGGAATCGAACGCGCCTGCCACCAACATCACTCGCCTGCGTAACCAAGCTGACACTCCCTCGGAGGTCCTGGCGCCGCGCACGCCGCCGCACAATACCGAGGCCGAACAGGCGCTGCTGGGCGCCATCCTTGCCAACAACCAGGTCTTCGACAAGGTCAACGAGTTCCTGCGCCCCGAGCATTTCGCCGATGCTTTGCATGGCCGCATCTACGAGGCCGTGGCGAAACTGATTCAGCGCGGCCAGATCGCCAATCCGGTGACCCTGAAGAATCTCTTCGACCAGGACGGCGCCCTGGCGGAGATCGGCGGCGCGCAATATCTGGTGCATCTTGCCCAATCGGTCGTCAGCATCATCAATGCCGAGGATTACGGCCGGGCGATCTTCGATCTCTTCCTGCGCCGGCAGTTGATCTCGCTCGGCACCGAGATCGTCAACGATGCCTATATCCACGATCCCGACGTGACGGCGGTCAACCAGATCGAAGGCTCGGAAATGAAGCTCTTCAATCTGGCGGAAAGCGGCCAGACCGAAGGCGGTCCGAAGCGCTTCGATTCGGTGGTGAAGAGCGCCCTGGAAATGGCCGAGCTCGCCTATAAGCGCGACGGCCATCTGACCGGCGTTCCCTCCGGCCTGAGCGATCTCGACAAGAAGCTCGGCGGCTTGCAGCCTTCGGACCTGATCATCCTCGCCGGCCGCCCTTCCATGGGTAAGACCTCACTCGCCACCAATATGGGCTTCAACGCCACCAAGGAGGCGAAGAGCGACGCGCCGGGCGACGGCTTCTCGGTCGCCTTCTTCTCAATGGAAATGTCGGCCGAGCAGCTCGCCCACCGTATCATGGCCGATGTCTCGGGCGTTTCCTCCGACCGCATCCGCCGGGGCGAGGTCAACGACCAGGAATTCCCCCGCATCGTCGAAGCGGCCCAGTACATGGCCTCGAAGAAATTCTTCATCGACGACACGCCGGCCTTGACTGTGCCCGCCTTGCGTACCCGGGCCCGACGCCTGAAGCGCCAGCACGGGCTCGACCTCATCATCATCGACTATCTGCAGCTCATGCGCTCGGCCAGCGCCAAAGGCGGCGAGAACCGCGTGCAGGAAATCTCCGAGATCACCCGCGGCCTCAAGGCCATCGCCAAGGAACTGAACGTGCCGGTGATCGCCCTCTCGCAGCTCTCGCGCGCCGTCGAGAACCGCGAGGACAAGCGACCGCAGCTCGCGGACTTGCGCGAATCCGGCTCGATCGAGCAGGATGCCGACGTGGTCATGTTCGTCTTCCGCGAGGAATACTATCACGAGCGCAAGAAGCCCGGAGACCACGAGACCGACAAGCTGCAGCAATGGATGCAGGAAGCCGAGCGACTGCATAACAAGGCCGAGCTGATCCTCGCCAAGCAGCGCCACGGTCCGATCGGCACCGTGATGCTGCATTTCGAGGGCACGGTCACGCGCTTCAGCAACCTCATCCTCGACGATCATCTGCCCAACCATCACTAAACTGGCCATCACTGAACTGGCCATCATTGATCGGGGATGGCGCGGATTGCCGTCGCGCCGGCTGCCCGACTCTGTTAATTGCCTAAGTGATGCCTTGTTCCTGTGATCTGGTGATCGCCGGGACATCTCGGACAGCAATGACGGAATCTTCATGCCGGACCAGAATGCGGCGCTCCTGACCATCGACCTCGCCGCCGTGGCGTGGAACTACCGCTTGCTGGCGGCGAAAGTGGCGCCCGCCACCTGCGGCGCGGCGGTCAAGGCCAATGCCTATGGCCTGGGAGCCGCCCAGGTGGCGCCGGTCCTGCTGGCCGCCGGCTGCCGGCATTTCTTCGTCGCCACCCTGGATGAGGGACTGGCGCTCCGCCAGGTATTGGGCGGTACCTCGGCCAACCGGCCGCAGATCTTCCTGCTGAACGGCCTGCCTCCCGGCAGCGCCGCCGAGGTGATCGAGGCCGGCATCCTGCCCGTCCTCGACAGCCCGCCCGAAATCGAGGAATGGTGCCGGCATGGATCCCGGGCGGGGGTGCCGCAGCCCGCCGCCATCCAGATCGATACCGGCATGTCGCGCCTTGGCCTGACCGCCCGCGAATGGCATTCCCTGGTCGAGCAGGGCGACAGCCTGCGGCGCTTCCCGATTGCGGCGCTGATCGGCCATCTCGCCTGCAGCGACGAGCCCCTCTCGCCCCACAACCGGCAGCAACTGGCGGCCTTCCGGGATCACCTCGCGGTGGCGCGAGGCGTCGTGCCCGCCGGCACGCCGCGCTCCTTCGCCAATTCCTCCGGCATCTTCCTGGGGCCTGATTATCATTTCGACCTGAGCCGCCCGGGGGCCGCCCTCTACGGCCTCAACCCGATCCCCGGCGAGCCCAATCCGATGCGCCAAGTGGTTCGCCTGCAAGGAAAAATCCTCCAGGTCCGTGACGTTGACGCAGGCACACCCGTTGGTTATGGTGCCACCCACAAATGCGCGCAGCCTACCCGGATCGCCACCATCGGATGCGGTTATGCCGACGGGGTGTTTCGTGCGCTCAGCAACCAGGGCGCGGTCCATGTGGGGGATCATCGCGCACCGATAGTGGGTCGAGTATCGATGGATTTGCTTTCGATCGATGTCGGTGCTGTGCCGTCCGATCTCGTTCAGCCCGGCGGGATGGTCGAGCTGATCGGCCCGCATCAAAGCGCCGACGATCTGGCGCGTGCCGCCGGCACCATCGGTTATGAAATCCTGACCGCCTTCTCGGCGCGCTACCGGCGCCAGTATCTGCCGGCGGAGTAGGCCTTGTTCACATTCCTGCAGGCCATCGGCCGCACCTTTCTGTCCGGCCTGGAAGCGATCGGCCGCGTCACGCTCTTCGCCCTGAAATCCGTCTTCCTCGCCGTCCAGCCACCCTATTATCCGCGCCTGATCGTCAAGCAGATGATCGAGATCGGCTTCTATTCGCTGCCGGTGGTCGGCATGACGGCGATCTTCACCGGCATGGTGCTGGCGCTGCAGACCTATACCGGTTTCTCCCGCTTCAACGCCGAATCGGCGATCCCCAATGTGGTGGTGATCTCGCTGAC
Organism: uncultured Rhodospirillaceae bacterium; assembly: GCA_964406155.1. Taxonomy (GTDB): domain Bacteria; phylum Pseudomonadota; class Alphaproteobacteria; order Dongiales; family Dongiaceae; genus Dongia_B. Next base: position 29,073 of record CAYOQR010000016.1, read on the forward strand.
CCGCGAATTGGGCCCGGTCCTCGCCGGCCTGATGGTCGCGGGCCGGGTCGGCGCCGCCATGGCGGCCGAGCTCGGCACCATGCGGGTGACCGAGCAGATCGACGCCTTGACGACGCTCAGCACCAATCCCTTCAAATACCTGATCGCGCCGCGCCTGATCGCCGGCCTGATCATGCTGCCGGTCCTGGTGCTGATCGCCGATATCATCGGCGTCAGCGGCGGCTATCTGGTGAGCGTGGTGAAGCTCAACTTCAACCATGCGACCTATCTCAAGAACACGGTCGATTTCGTGCGCGCCCTGGACGTCATTTCCGGCCTGGTGAAGGCCGGCGTCTTCGGCTTCATCGTCGCGCTGATGGGCTGCTATCACGGCTATCATTCGCGCGGCGGCGCTCAGGGTGTCGGCAAGGCCACCACCAATGCGGTGGTGACCTCCTCGATTCTGATCCTGATCTTCAACTACGTCGTCACGGAGCTGTTCTTCGCACGATGAGCACCGATCTCAAGATCAAGGTCCGCGGGTTATCGAAGGCATTCGGCCGCAAGGTCGTGCTGAACGATCTCGACCTCGACGTGCCGCGCGACAAATCACTGGTGGTGATCGGCGGCTCCGGCACCGGCAAATCGGTGCTGATCAAATGCATCCTCGGCCTGCTGACCCCGGACAAGGGCTCGATCGAGATCGACGGCCAGGAGATGATCGGCGCCTCCTCCGAGACCCGCGAAGAGGTGATGCGGAAATTCGGCATGCTGTTCCAGGGCGCCGCCCTGTTCGACAGCCTGCCGGTCTGGGAGAACGTCGCCTTCGGCCTGATCGAAGGACGCGGCATGCGGCGCGGCCAGGCCAAGGAGATCGCGATCCGCAAATTGGGCGCCGTCGGCCTCGGCCCGGAAGTTGGTGATCTCTATCCGGCCGAGCTCTCCGGCGGCATGCAGAAGCGTGTGTCGCTGGCCCGCGCCATCGCCACCGAACCGGAGATCATTTTCTTCGACGAGCCGACCACCGGCCTCGATCCGATCATGAGCCAGGTGATCAACGAGCTGATCACCAAATGCGTCAGCGATCTCGGCGCCACCGCGCTGACCATCACCCATGACATGCACAGCCTGCGCGAGATCGGCGACCAGGCGGCGATGATCCTCAACGGCAAGATCGTCTGGGTCGGGCCGGCGGGGGAGATCGACCATTCCGGGAACGGCTATGTGGACCAGTTCGTCCATGGCCGGGCCGAGGGACCGATCAAGATGCCGATCCGGCCGCTCTAAGGCGCGATGGCATCGGATTGCAGCAGAACAGCCGCAATCTGAAAGCCGACTCGCCCGCTATGTTACGATAGCTGCTGCATATCCACCGCGACTCGGGGACCGCTTCGTCAGGAGAGACGCCGGCCAATGGCGAAATCGACCACCCTTTACGTCTGCCAGTCCTGCGGCGCCTGCTTCAGCAAATGGGCCGGCAAATGCGACGCCTGCGGCGCCTGGAATTCCCTGGTCGAGGAGACGAGTGCCGCCGCCGTCCCCAAGGGGCTCAGCGGCAAGCGCGGCAAGGGCCTCGATTTCGTCGGCCTCGACGCACCGATCCCCGAGGCGATCCGCCGGGCGACCGGCATCGCCGAGTTCGACCGGGTGACCGGCGGCGGGCTGGTGCGCGGCTCGGCTTTGCTGGTGGGCGGCGATCCCGGTATCGGCAAATCCACGTTGCTGCTGCAGGTCGTGGCGGCACTCGGCCGGGCCAAGCCGGCCTTGTCCTGCGCCTATATCTCCGGCGAAGAGGCGGTCGAGCAGGTTCAGCTCCGGGCCCGGCGCCTCGGCCTCAGCAATGCCAGCGCGCAACTGGCGGCCGCCACCAGCCTGCGCGACATCATCGCCAGCCTGGACCGCGCCGATCCGCCCGATGTGGTGGTGATCGATTCCATCCAGACCATGTATCTCGACAGCCTGGATTCGGCCCCCGGCACCGTCGCCCAGGTGCGCTCCTGCGCCGCCGAGCTGATCCGGATCGCCAAGGCGCGGGGCTTCGTCCTGCTGCTGGTCGGCCATGTCACCAAGGAGGGCCAGATCGCCGGTCCCCGGGTGCTCGAGCATATGGTCGATACGGTGCTCTATTTCGAAGGCGAGCGCGGCCATCAGTTCCGCATCCTGCGCTCGGTCAAGAACCGCTTCGGCCCGGCCAATGAGATCGGCGTCTTCGAGATGACCGATGGCGGGCTCAACGAGGTCCCCAATCCCTCGGCCCTGTTCCTCGCCGAGCGGCGCGGCAATGTCAGCGGCGCCACGGTCTTCGCCGGCATGGAGGGCACCCGGCCCGTGCTGATGGAAGTGCAGGCGCTCGTCTCGCCCTCGCCCATGTCGACACCCCGCCGTGCCGTGGTGGGTTGGGACAGCAACCGCCTCGCCATGGTCCTGGCGGTCCTGGAGACGCGGTGTGAATTGGCGATTGCCGGCAACGAAGTCTATCTCAACATCGCCGGCGGCCTGAAGATCAACGAGCCGGCGGCCGATTGCGCCGTCGCCATGGCCCTTGCCTCGGCGCTCTCCAACCGGCCGGTCCCCGATGACGTCATCGTCTTTGGGGAAATCGGCCTCTCCGGCGAGATCCGCATGGTGGCCCAGGCGGAGCAGCGGCTGCGCGAGGCCGGCAAGCTCGGTTTCCGCCGGGCACTGGCGCCCCAGGCCCCCGCCGGGCGCGGCAAGAACGGGCGTGGCCAGAATGGACGGGACAAGAGTGACCGGACAGCCACATCGATCGACGGTCTGCAGGTCATCGAGATGGGCCACTTACAAGATTTGATCGACTGGCTCTATAATGAGTCGCGATCGCTGTCCCTCGGTACGGCGAGGGCGGAATCACCGGTCTGATCCGGCGGTTCCAGCCTGTAAGGGGGGCCGGTTTCATGTTTTTCTGCCCATTGCGACGAGACGCCGCGTGAATTTTGTCGATATCTGCGTTCTGGCCATCATCGGCCTCTCCGCCCTGCTGGCGCTGTCGCGTGGGCTGGTCAAGGAAGTCTTGTCGATCCTGAGCTGGGTCGGCGCCGTCCTGGCGGTGATCTTCCTGCTGCCCCGGCTGCGGCCGATTGTCGGCCATTACATCAAGGAACCCCTGCTGGCGGATATCGCCGCCGGGATCGGCATCTTCATCGTCGCCCTGGTCATCCTCGGCATCCTCAACCACTACCTTTCGTCGAATGTCCGGGCCAGCGCCCTCGGCGCCCTCGACCGCTCGCTGGGCCTGGTCTTCGGCCTGGTGCGCGGCGGCGTCATCGTCTGCTTCGCCTATATCCTGATGACCTGGGCCATGCCCAATCCGACGACCCGTCCCGATGTCATCAACGAGGCCCGGACCGAGCGCCTGGTCGCCCAGGGCGCGGATTTCCTGAAAGGCCTGCTGCCCGCCGATATCGTCGACCGGGGCAGCACGGCCCTGGATACCGGCATGCAGAAGATCGAGCAGGGCAAGGCCTTGAACGATGCTTTCCAGGGCCTGACCAAGGGAACAAATGCGGGCGGGAGCAATGCCGCCGGCGTCACGCCGATTTCCGGCCCGGATCAGCAGCCTGGCTCTGCCAGCGCCGCCCCTGCCGCAGGTCAGGTTCCCGCGAAACCGGGTGGACAAGGCTCCGGATCGGGGTATAAGGACGCCGAACGCAAGGACCTCGAGCGCCTCTTGCAAGGCGCTCAATAGCCGCCGGCTACGGCCGGAATATCGGCGTCCAAGGTCGCCCTGGACCGAGGCGCCTCTTAGACCGGAGCGTCACCGCGATGATGACCACGCAGCCTTTCGACGAGGACCATCTGGGAGAGGAATGCGGCATCTTCGGCATTTTCGGCAACGAGGATGCAGCCGCCCATACCGTGCTCGGCCTGCATGCCCTGCAGCATCGCGGCCAGGAAGCCGCCGGCATCGTCAGCTATGACGGCAGGGAATTCCACGCCTACCGCTCGACCGGTCATGTCGCCGACCATTTTTCCAAGGAATCGGTGATCTCCCGCCTGCCCGGCCATGGCGCCATCGGGCATGTGCGTTATTCGACCACCGGCGGCAGCGGGCTGCGCAATGTCCAGCCGCTTTTCGCGGATCTGCAATTCGGCGGCTTCGCCCTCGGCCATAACGGCAATCTGACCAACTGCTATACCCTGCGCGACGAGCTGACCAAGCGCGGCGCCATCTTCCAGTCGACCACCGATTCCGAGATCATCCTGCATCTGATGGCGACGCATCTGCGCGGCAATGTGGTCGATCGCCTGACCTATGCCCTGCAGCAGATCGAAGGCGCCTATTCGCTGGTCGCCATCGCCGACAACACGCTGATCGGCGTTCGCGATCCCCTGGGTGTGCGCCCGCTCGTCCTCGGCAAGCTCGGCAGCGCCTATATCCTCGCCTCCGAGACCTGTGCCCTCGATATCGTCGGCGCCGATTACGTGCGCGACGTCGAGGCCGGCGAGATGGTGGTGATCGACAAGGACGGGCTGCGCAGCCTGCATCCCTTCGGCATGACCCAGCAGCGTTTCTGCGTTTTCGAGTATATCTATTTCGCCCGCCCCGACAGTGTCATGGACGGTCGCAGCGTCTATGAGGCGCGCAAGAAGATCGGTGCGGAACTCGCCCGCGAATCCGGCATCGAGGCCGATGTCGTCATTCCGGTGCCGGATTCCGGCGTGCCGGCGGCGCTCGGTTATGCCGAGCAATCCGGCATCCCCTTCGAGCTCGGCATCATCCGCAATCACTATGTCGGCCGCACCTTCATCGAGCCGACCGACCAGATCCGCAATCTCGGCGTCAAGCTGAAGCACAATGCCAATCGCGCCAAGGTGCAGGGCAAGCGGGTGATCCTGGTCGATGACAGCATCGTGCGCGGCACCACCTCGAAGAAAATCGTCGAGATGATCCGCGCCGCTGGCGCGACCGAAGTGCATATGCGGATTTCCAGCCCGCCCACCACCTATTCCTGCTTCTACGGCATCGACACGCCGGAACGCAGCAAGCTGCTGGCGGCGCAGCATGACGTGACCGAGATGGCGAAGATCATCGGCGTCGACAGCCTGGCCTTCGTCACAATCGACGGCCTCTATCGCGCCATGGGCCACGACTCCCGCAACGCCGAACGGCCGCAATATTGCGATGCCTGCTTCACCGGCGATTACCCGACCGTCCTGACCGATCAGAACGGCGGCAGCAAGATCACGCAACTGTCGCTGCTGGTTACGGAAAAAGCTTCCTGATGTCCGAGAACACGATTACCCCCGGCGCCGCTAACCCTGGCGCCGCTGACGTCGCGCCGGCTGGCCAGCCGGTTGGACGATTGGCTGGACGCATCGCTCTCGTCACCGGCGCCAGCCGGGGTATCGGTGCCGCCGTCGCCAGGCGGTTTGCCGCCGAAGGCGCCAAACTCATCCTCACCGCCCGCACGGTCGGCGGGCTGGAGGAGGTCGATGACGCGATCCGTGCCGCGGGCGGCCAGCCCAGCCTGCTGGTGCCGCTGGATATCAAGCAATACGACGCCCTCGATCAGCTCGGCGCCGCCTTGTTCGAGCGCTTCGGCAAGCTCGATATCCTGGTCGGCAATGCCGGCATCCTCGGTCCCCTGACTCCCGTCGGCCATATCGAGATCCAACAATGGCAGGAAGTGCTCGATATCAATCTGACGGCCAATTGGCGCCTGCTGCGCAGCATGGACCCGTTGCTGCGGCTCTCCGATGCCGGCCGCGCCATCTTCGTCAGCAGCCGCGCGGCGCAAAATCCCCGGCCCTATTGGGGCGGCTATGCCGTCAGCAAGGCGGCCCTGGAAATGCTGATCCAGACCTATGCCCTGGAAGTGCGCAACGTGACGCCGGTCCGCGCCAACCTCATCGATCCCGGCGCCACCCGCACCAAGATGCGCATGGCTGCCTATCCCGGCGAGGACCCGGAAAGCCGGCCGCTGCCGGACGAGATCACGGAAACCTTCGTACGCCTCGCCAGCCCGGACTTCACCGAGACCGGCCAGGTCTTCAAGGCCCAGGAAAGCTGAGCAGCACCTGTCTCCGCGCTCACGTCATCTCGGGTTCACACAGCATCTCACCATCCTCTGCTGCCATCCCCGGCCCTGATCCGGGATCCACAGCAAAGCGACGCCAGCCCTCTCCCCGTCGTCACGGAACGAGGAAGATTTCTTCATTCCCTGCGACAGATCATCAAGCGCTGGACCGGATCGAGTTCACTCACCCCGCGGAAGTAAGGAGAGAGCCGGGGTGAAGGGGCGGTAGCGATGAACGAGATGTTTGCGGTGAGCGAAGTATAACGACATGACCGCATCAACGGGCTAAGCTGCAAGGCATCGCCGCCCGCCTCGATCCAATGCCGCCCACCCTCGTCAGCCCAGCCGCCCGCTCATGAGACTCTTCGCCCCCCTCGCCAATCGCCGCATCGCCTGGCTCTGGGCGGGACAGGTCTGTTCTGTCACCGGCGATCAGCTTTACGGCGTCGCTTTGGCCTGGTTCGCGGTCAGCCTGGTCGGCGGCAATGCCGCCTATCTGGTGGCCGTGCAGGCCCTCAGCGTCATGGCCTCGGGCATGATCGGGGGGATGCTGGCTGACCGTCTCAACCGCCGCACCCTGATGATCGCCCTCGATGCCGCCCGCGCCGGGGCCGTCCTCATTCTGCCGGCGATGGACCTTGCGGGCCTGCCGCCGGCCTTGCCGGTCGTCTATGCCGTCGCCGTCGCCATGGCGGCCCTCGGCGCGATCTTCGATCCGGCCCTGCAGAGCGCCATGTCCGATCTCGCGCGTTCATCTACCGAATTGCGGGCGATCAATGCCCTGCTGGACGGGACCAAACGCCTGGCGCGGATCGGTTCCGCCGGTATCATCGCCATCTGCGCCAGCTTCCTGCCGATCACGCAATTCTTCACCCTGGATGCCGTCACCTTCCTGGTCTCCATTGCCACGCTGCTGAAGGCGGGTCAGTTTCATCTCGCCGCCGCAGCGGCACCCACCTCCGCTTCCGCTGCGGCGGCACGCCATCAATGGGCGCGCGACCTGCACCTTGCCCTGCGCGTGGCGATGGCCAATCCCTGGCTGCGCTTCAATCTCTGGGGCACGGCGCTGGGCTTCGCCTCCTGGCAGGTCGGTGTCATTATCGGCCTCAATCTGCTGCTGCAGCAGACCGGCGCCAATATCGACAGTTTCGGCGTGACCCTCGGCATCTATGCCGCCGCCTCGCTTGTCTGCAATGTCGTGCTCGGCAATCTCCGGCGTCTCAACGGCATGCGGGCCATGCTGCTCGGCCGCTTCCTCTCCGGCCTCGGCTATATGGTCTGGCTGCTGGCGCCGGCCCCCGTCTGGCTGGTCGTCGGCGCCCTCCTCAGCGGCACCGGCAGCCCGCTGATCGACATCCCCTTCTTCGAGCTGATCCGGCGCACGACGGACCCGGCCCATGTCGGCAAGATCTTCGCCTTGCGCATCGTCGTGCAGAATGCCGGCATCGTCGCCGGGACGCTGGTGGCCGCACCTCTGCTGCATTTGATCGGGCCGGCGGGCCTGATCGCCGCTTTCGGTTTCCTCAATGCCGGATCAGCGGTGCTCGGTGCCGTCCGCTTCCGCGCCGAGACCAGGATCGGCATCCCGGAAACGAATTGACCACCCCCTCGCCGGCGGCCTCTCGCCGCCGTCAACGGAAGGAGACCTGAATGAGCATCGACACACCGGCCGATTTGCGGGCGCATTACGGCGAACCGACCCCGCGTGCTTTGAAGAAGCAGCTCGACCGGCTCGACAAGCACTGCCGTGCCTTCATCGCCCTCTCGCCCTTTCTCGTCATGGCGACCAGCGATGCTGCCGGCCGCACCGATGCCTCGCCCAAAGGCGATGCGCCAGGCTTCGTCCAGGTGCTGGACGAGCATACCTTGCTGATCCCCGACCGCATCGGCAACAACCGCTGCGACGGCCTGCACAATCTCTTGGAGAATCCCAGGATCGGCCTGCTCTTCATCGTCCCCGGCCGTACCGAGACCCTGCGGGTCAACGGCCGGGCGGAGATCGTCGTCGATCCGGCGATAGTCAAAGGCCTGCAGGCCCAGGGCAAGACACCCAAGGCCGCGCTCCGGGTGACGGTGGAGGAAGCCTATATGCATTGCGGCAAGTCGATGATCCGTTCGGATCTGTGGAATCTGGACAAACACCGCACCGCCGAGGACTTCCCCAGCCTCGGCCGCGTTCTCGCCGACCAAATCGCCGGGCTCGATCCCGAAACCTCGGAGCGCATGACGGAAGAAAGCTACCGCACCCGGCTGTATTGAACCGGGCGCTTCGCCTTCACTCGAAATCGGCAGCGACCTCGATCATCGCCTGCACCGTGCGTCGGCGGCGGCGCGGCTTCAGATAGACCAGCATGTTCTTGTTGGAGGCACGCAGCTCCCGCAGCGTGACCGCGACGCTGCGCGGATCCTCCTTGTTTTTCTCGCGCGCGAAGATGAAGCCGATGCCGACCTGGCGCGAGACGGCCTCGATCATCGCCTCCCTGCTGCCGACGGTGAGTACGGGCGACAGGCTGAGGTGCGCTTTCTTCAGGGCCTGTTCCAGGGTGCGCTGGGTGTTCGAGCCGTGTTCGCGGAAGATCACCGGCTGATCGACGAGATCCTTCAGGCCCACCTGGGCTTTCTTCGCGAAGGCATGACGCGGCGGCACCAGGACGATCATGTCCTGCTTGACCAAAGGCTGCCGCGCGACCCGGATGTCTTCAGGCGGGTTGGCGATGGTGGCGATATCGACCACCGATTGCAGTACCGCGCTCCAGGTCTGGGTGGCGTTGCCCAGCACCAGTTCCAGGGTGATCATCGGATAGCGCCGCCGGAAGGCCGCCACCAGGTCGAGGGCAAGATGCGGTGCATCGGCCCCGAGCCGCAGATGACCACGCTGCAGGGTCTCAGTCGAATGCAGCAAGTCCTCGATCTCGGCTTCCGCCGTGAACATCTGCCGGGTCAGGGCGAAAAGCGCCTCGCCTTCCGGTGTGAGCGTCAGCGCATTGCCGATGCGCAGCAGCAGATCGGTGCGATAGGCGCGCTCCAGGGCGCTCACCTGCAGAGAGATCGCCGGCTGGGTGACGCCCAGCATCTGCGCCGCGCGGGAAAAGCTGCGGGCACGGGCGACGGCATCGAAGGCGCGGAGCTGGCTGTAGCGCATCCACCGACTATAAGTTTTGTTCTGAATTTTATCTATGAATTTAAATTTGATTAATGATTTACCTAAGGTGAAGCTAGGAGCGACGCAACCAGCGAGAATGGATTCCCGACATGCAGGTCCAAACCGCCATCCGGCCGGAAACCGGCCCCAACCTGAAGCCCGACGCCGCCAGCATGCCGGACCTGCCGGTGCATCACGTGCCGCTGGTGATCGCGACGCCGGAGACCCTGAAGGGCTATGGCGAGATCATCACCCATCCCGAGCAACGCAAAATCGACATCGTGCGCTGGCCGGCCAAGGGCTGGCGGCAGATCGATCCCGGCACCGGCGATCAGGGCGGCACCACCGAGGGCCGATTCGAATTCCACTGGCGGGGCGATGTGCTGAAGGGGCGCAACCATGCCGTCGACGACGATTACGTGCTGGGCTGGAGCTGCCAGCCCTCGCAGACCAACGAGCTGCGAGCCTCCGGACCGCGCGACCATGTGCTGATCTGGCGGGCCAATTACCATCCCGATGGCGGCCAGATGTTCTTCCCGCTGGATGGCGGCCCCTTCGTCGCCACACTTGCCCTGCCCGGCGACGATGTGACGCCGGAGAGCTTCACCGCCTTCTGGTTCGACGGCGGCATGGGCCTCTATATCTATCCGGAGATCTGGCATGACGCGCTCAGCCCGGTGAATGACAATGCCCGCTTCTTCGGCCGCCAGGGCAAGGTCCATGCCCGCGTGCAGGTCTTCTTCCCGCAGGAATTCGGCTGCTATCTGGCGACACCGCTGCGCAAGGAGATGGCGCGGACGTAAGGGTTAAGGGCGCGCTTGCCCGCCGATCAGCGGGCGGCGGCGAGGCCGCGTCCGGTACGCAGATAGAGGGTCGCGGTCAGTAGCAGCCCACCCAGCGCGGCAAAGGCGGCGCAGAGGAAGGCGGCCGGGTAACCGAAGGCGCCGATCACGAAACCGACCAGCGGCCCGGTGATGCCGAGCGAGAGATCGGCGAAGACCGAATAGGCCCCCAGCGCCGCGCCGCGATTGGGCGCCGGCACCAGTCCCACCGCTTCGACGCCGAGTGCCGGGAAAACCAGCGCGAAGCCGCAGCCGGTCAAGGCGGCGCCCGCCAATGCCATATGCGGTACCGGCGCCAGCCACAACAGAATGAGTCCGGCCACTTCCACCACGAAGGAAACCATGGCCACGCGGAAGCCGCCGAAGCGGTTGATGACATTGGCGAAGACCAGCCGCGTGCCGATGAAGGCAACGCCGAACAGGGTCAGCGAGAGCGCCGCGTCAGGCCAGTCGCGGCTGGCGTAGAAGAGCGTGATGAAGGTGGCGATGGTGCCGAAGCCGGCCGATCCCAAGGCGAGGCCGAGGCCATGCGGCAGCACCCGGCCGAAGACATGATGGAAAGCCATGCGCTCGCCGGCGATCACCTTGGTCGCCCGCTTCAGGAAGGTCAGCACCACACCGAGTGCCGCGAGCAGGACGATGCTGCCGCCGATCGCCGAGAAACCGAATTGCCGGGTGAGGATGACGCCGAGCGGGGCACCCAAAGCCAGGGCGCCGTAAGTGGCGATGCCGTTCCAGGAGATCACCCGCGCCGTGTGGCTGGGGCCGATCTGGGCGATCCCCCAGGTGATCGCCCCGGTGCCGACCAGGCTTTCGCCGAAGCCCAGCACCAGCCGGCCGATCAGCAAGCTTGTCAGGCTGAGCCAGGGTGTCGGTTCCAGCAAGGCCGCGCCGATCAGAAAGAACCCGCTGACGCCGCAGGCGATCAGGCCGTAGAGCACTGCCTGTTTCGGCCCGATCTGGTCGCAGGTGCGCCCGGCATTGGGCCGGGAGAGCAGGGTCGCCAGATATTGCGTGCTGATGGCGATCCCGGCGAGGACGGAACCGTAACCCAGGTCGAGATGCACGTAGCCCGGCAGCACCGCCAGGGGGATGCCCACGGTCAGATAGCAGATGAAGGTGAAGAAGACGGTGGAGAGGATCCGCAGCGTCACCGGCCCGCCGAATTCGGCATGACTCACGGCATCGCTCGGCGTTTCCACTCTGGGGGAAGAAAGGTCGGTCATCCTGGCCTCTGATCCGCCGATGGCGGCCGGTCATGGCGCCTGACAGCGGTAACAAACTGTTTTCACAGCCTTTTCCGGTCGAAACCGGCCGCCGGAACAGATGCGCGATGGCGGAAGGGTCAGCAAGGCTGCTGCGGTGCAATATGCCAGATCGGCGGCATCGGCAGGCCCGGATTTCTGGCACGTGACCCATGCTGTTGCCTCATGCCGTTTGTGCATGTTGTTTCATGTTGAGAATGATTTGCATTTTAAATACGATCCGCCATTAGGAGCACATTGAGGGTGGGACCAGCGGATGGCGTGGAATCGACGCTGCACAGGATTGGCGTGGACGTAAGGTTTGCGTGATGGAGCGTTGCGACAAGCCCGGCCTGCTGCGGCATTTCCAGGATCAGTATGACGAACTGCGGCGCTTCCTGACGCGCCGCTTCGGCAGCGCCGACCAAGCGGCCGAGGTGCTGCAGGACAGCTATTTCCGCCTCGCCGATGTTCAGGCCGCCGGCCGGCCGGTTGCCAAACCCCGCGCCTATATCCTGCAAGTGGTGCGCAATCTCGCCATCGACCGGATCCGCCGCGACCGCCTGCGGGCCGATCGCGGTGCCGCCGCCGAGGATGCCATCGACCTCGCCGACCCGGCCCCTCTGCCGGACAGCGCCCTGATCGCCAAGCAGCGCCTGCGGCTGCTCGACGACGCCCTGCGCGCCGCACCGCCGAAGGCACGAGAGGCCCTGCTGCTCAGCCGGGTCGAGGGCCTGTCCTATGCCCGTATCGCCGCCCGGCTCGGCGTCTCGGAAAGCATGGTGATCAAATATGTCGCCCAGGCCCTGCGGCACTGCCGCGATCACCTGGCGGCGGCCGACGAGGCTGACGGCCCCTGATCCGGCGGTCGTCCGATCCGCGTGATCCAATCGGCTCGATTTTGCTGCCGTGAATTTCATCGCACCGTGAATTTCATCGTACCGTGAAATTTCATCGCCGGAAAAATCATCGCACGGGCTGTCGCTTGCCCCGTCAGCAAACGTCTTATGACCAGCAGCCAACAGAGTCAGGCCAAATGGGATCAGGGGAGTCATGACCGGGCCGATCGAGGACAGACCTGCGGGACAGACGACAACGGATGCGGCGCATGACATTGGGAATGTGAGCGCCGAATACTTGGGCCGCGCCGGGAGCTTGAGCGATGAGGCGATCGCGTGGCTGGCACTCCTGCAATCCGGCCAGGCCAGGGCCGGCGACCATGCCTCTTTCGCCCTCTGGCGCACCCGCAATCCGGCCCATGAGGCCGCCGCCCGCGCGGCCGAAACGCTGTGGCGCGATCTCGGCGCAACGTCCAGCGCTCAGGCCTTTGCCGCTGTGCGACGACGCGATCCAGCCCGCCTTGTATTGCCACCAATCGTCACATCCGATGGTGCTCCGCGCTTCTCCCGTCGCCGCGTCCTGGGTGGAGCTTTGACCGCCTCAGCACTGGCCGTGGCAGGTGGCACGGCCGTCACGGCGCCGCTCTGGGCCCCACCGCTCGCGGCTCTCGGTGCCGATCTCGCAACCGGGACCGGCGAGCGGCGATTGGCGCGTTTGCCCGACGGCTCCACGATCCACCTCAACAGCGCCACTGCCGTCTCGGTCGATTTCTCAGCCGGATTGCGGCGGCTGGTGCTGCATGACGGCGAGATCCTGGTCACGGCAACAACCGATCGCGACCGTCCTTTCACCGTCGAGGCGGCCGGCGGCTGGACCCGCCTCACATCAAACACGGATGCGGACACATACATAAACACGGGAGCCGACACGAACAGTGCCGATATCCGTCGCGACGACGACCAGGTGACGGTCGTCTCACTGACGGGACCGGTCGAAGTCGCCGCCGGTGATGCCATCCTGCATCTCGCGGCCGGAGAGAACATCGGCTACGCGGCGGCAGGCTTTCTCGCGCCGCCCGCCGCGGCCGATGTTGCGGCCCTCACGGCCTGGCAACGTGGAAAACTGATTTTCAACCACCGCCCCCTGATCGAGGTCTGCAGCGAATTGCACCGCTATGGCCTGCCACGCTTCTATCTCGCCAGCCGCCGCCTGGAACGCCTGCCGGTGACCGGTGTTTTCGATCTCGCCGATCCCGACGGCACGCTTCAAGTCCTGCGCCACAGCCTCGGCATCGAGATCCTGCGCCTGCCTTTCCTCATTCTTCTGCGGGAAGCCGATCACGCGTGATGCATAAGGGGGCCCTCCTTCTCACGGTACTCCCTGACCTCCTTCAAGCGCGCGGAATTGTCGCGGCCCGGCAAAAAGCCGGAAAAAAGCCTGCTCGCCACTGTCGGTTTCCCATGTCCGCTTCGTCTCCTTGATATTGAGAATGATCCGCATTTGCGGAATCTGACGTGGAACATTTGAGATTGAGGGGGACGACGTGGCCTATCGTACATCGGCTTCTGGTGAGTGGGGCGCCTGTGAATCGGCATATCGCGACGGCCGGGCGGCCGGCTGGAAATCGGCTCTGCTGGCATCGACCGCAACTTTGGGTCTCGCCGTCACCGGCGCACCCGCCGAGGCCGATTCCGATATCGTGGCACGCGGCGAACCCGGTCTCGCGCGCGCCGTTCAGACCACCTCCACCCCAATCAGCCGCAGCCAACTCGCCCAGGCTAATACGGCAGCGCTTCCCTTCAACATCCCGGCGCAATCCCTCGACCGCGCCTTGACCGCGTTTGCCGATCAGGCCGGGCTCAAGCTGTTATTCGCCTCCGAGGATGTGGCCGGCTTGACCGCACCGTCGGTGAAGGCGCATCTCGCTCCCGCCGAGGCGCTGACCCGCCTGCTTGCGGGCACGCATCTCTCCTATCATTTCATCGACGCGCGCTCGGTGACGGTGATCAAGGCGACGGGAGCCGGCGGCATCAATCTCGCTCCGGTCAGTCTCGAGGGCGAAGGCAATGTCGCAGATGCCATCGTAACGCCACCCAACACGCTCAAGGCCAAGGTGGCCCTGGACCGCATGCCCGGCACCGTGCAGGACACGCCGCAGATCATCAATGTCATCCCCCAGCAGCTCATGCGCGAACAGAACACGGTGTCGCTTGATCAGGCTCTGCGCAACGTCCCCGGCATCACGGCCTCCAGCGGTGAAGGCAATGGCGGCATGGCCGGCGACCAGTTCAAGATCCGTGGTTTCGACGCCAAGGGCGATATCTATGCCGACGGTCTGCGCGATTTCGGCGTCTATTCCCGCGACGCCTTCAACTACGAGGAAATCCAGGTGCTGAAGGGACCCTCCTCGGAAAGCTTCGGCATGGGCACGACCGGCGGTGCCATCAACACCGTCACCAAGACGCCCTTCCTGGAAAACAAATATAGCGGCGCGGCGACCGGCGGCATGGGGCCCACCGGGCGCCTGACCCTCGATCTCAACCAGGTGCTGAGCGACAATGTCGCCATCCGCTTCAATGCCATGGCGACCCATGCGGATATCGTCGGCCGCGACCAGGTGGAGAGCAACCGCTGGGCGGTGGCACCCTCGATCGCCTTCGGCCTCAACACCGACACGACCTTGACGATTGCCTATCTGCATCAAGAGGACGACCGCACGCCGGATTACGGCGTGCCCTTCGCCCGCCGGTCGCCCACCGATGTGTCCACGCCTGTCACCGAGCATGGCGTGTCGCGCTCGACCTGGTATGGCAAGGACAAGGACATGGACAAGACCAATGTCGATGTCCTGACGGCGAAACTGAGCCACGAGGCGACTGACTGGCTGAGCCTTTATAACGACACGCGCCTCGGCTTCTATTCGCGCGACTGGAGCACCAGCTCGCCGACCTGCCCCGATGCCACCTGCTCCAACCGGCTCTTCAATGGCGGCAATCCGCTGGCGAGCTACGGTGCCGGCGGCGGCAGCTCCTATCTGCAGGATAGCTGGGGCATCCAGAACGTGACCACCGGCGTCGCCAAGTTCGACACCTGGAACTTCCGCCACGAAGTCGTCGCCGGCATCGACGCCTTCTATCAGAACGACAAGCGCAAGGCGCTCGCCTATTCACCGGCCGGGTCGAAAACGCCCACCAGCCTGTTCGACCCCAGCCATGACAGCAACTACAAACTGGTGCGCAATCCGGCGGCGGATAAGCAATCCTCCGCCACCAATGTGGCCTTGTTCCTCAGCGAACGCTTCTGGATTTTCGATGAACTGTCGCTGATCGGCGGCCTGCGCTGGGACAATTTCGATGCCAAATACCGCCAGGGCAACGGCAACAAGCTGACCTCGCATTCCAGCCAGATCAATCCCCGGGCCAGCATCGTCTGGGAGCCGACCAAGAGCCAGACCTATTATGTCTCCTATGCCACCTCGACCAATCCCCAAGGCCAGTTCCCGGCCAGCGGCGTGACGCCTTTGGGCAGCGCCCGGGATCTGGATCCGGAACGCAATGAGAGCTTCGAATTCGGCGCCAAGGTCAGCCTGTTCGACGACCGCCTCGGCCTGACCGGTGCGTTGTTCCGCATCAACAAGAACAATGCCAAGGGGACCAATCCCGATACCGGCGATGTCGTCACCTCCGGCAACAAGCAGCGGGTCCAGGGTATCGAACTCGGCGTCACCGGCAAGATGACGAAGGATTGGACCGTCAATCTCAACTACACTTATCTCGACAGCGAGACATTGGATGTCAGCAACGCCGCCAATGCAGCCAATATCGGCAAGAAGGTCGGCGGCGTGGCACCCCACGCGTTTTCGATCTGGTCGACTTATGACCTGACCTCGCTCTTCAATGCCGGGCCGGGCCTGCTGGTATTGGGTGCGGGCGTTACCTATCGTGACGGCATGGCGATTCGCGATGACGGCATGGCCCGGATACCTTATTCGCTCTCCGTCGATGCCATGCTCTCCTATCAGCTCGAGCATGTGGGCTTCCAGTTGAACGGCTACAATCTCGGCAACCGGGTCAACTATGACACCTTCTTCCAGGGAGAGAACCCGACAACGGCACGGGCCGTGCCGGCACCGGGCCGGACGTTCCTGTTCACCGTCAACTCGACCTTCTGACGCCGACATTCTCCAGCCAGGCACCGGCGGATGGCCCTGGGAAAAGGCGGGGACGGCCCGATAGGGCTGTCCCCATGTGCATTCAATGCCATGCAGGCAATCATGTGGATGAGACATCATCCGGAAACGAGGGATGGAACCGCTCGATGCTGCTCAAGATTCCGAATGTGCTGTCGCCCGATGAGGTTGCCCATTGCCGTGCCGTGCTGGAACGCGCCGCCTGGGTCGACGGCAAGGTGACGGCCGGTCAGATCTCCGCCCGGGCGAAGCACAATCTGCAGCTGCCGGAGACCACGCCGGAGGCGCGCGAGCTCGGTGAACTGATCCTGCGCGCCCTCGGCCGCTGCGATCTCTTCACCACCGCCGCCTTGCCCTTGCGCGTCTTTCCGCCGCTCTTCAACCGCTATGAGGCCGGCATGAAATTCGACGCCCATGTCGATAATGCGATCCGTGCCGTGCCCGGCATCGGCATGCGCATCCGCACGGATCTCTCCTCGACCCTGTTCCTGACAGACCCCGATGACTATGACGGCGGTGAATTGGTGATCGAGGATTCCGCCGGCGAACATGCCGTCAAGCTGCCGGCCGGGCACATGGTCCTCTACCCGTCGGTCAGCCTGCACCGGGTCAATCTCATCACCCGGGGCACGCGCTGGTCCTCCTTCTTCTGGACCCAGTCCATGGTGAAGGACGATGCCAAGCGCAAGGAGCTCTTCGACCTCGACATGGCCATCATCCAGACCCGCCAGGCCCTCTCCGACGATCATCGCGCCGTGCTGGGCCTGACCAACTGCTACCACAACCTGCTCCGGCGCTGGGCTGAGCTCTAACACAACGAAGACAGTGTGAGATTAAATTCTCATAAAAGGTAACACCGATCAAGCTGATCTTCGAAAACGACTCGTGTCCTCATCAGGGACGTGAAAAACGAGATTGAAAATTTCACGGACCTCCCCCATGCTCGCCGGAAACGGGGAGCAGTGAAATCATCTCATGGCGAGTTCTGGGGGAATAACGGGCCGGCCCTTGTCGTTGAGCGAGACGGAGGCATCCGGGGCATCCGGCAATCTGTCGGACCGGCTGGGCCAGATGATCCGCGAGACCCGCAAGGCGCGGGATCTGACGCTGCAGCAGCTCGCGGCGGCGACCGGTCTCTCGGTCGGCCATCTCAGTGAGATCGAACGCGGCATCGCCTCCCCCGCCATCACCGCCTTACAGGATATCGCCCGGGCGCTGGGCGTCACCGTCGGCTGGTTCTTCCAGAACGAGGAAGGCATCGATCCCGCCGAACGCGGCCTGATCGTGCGCGCCGCCAATCGGCGCAGCCTCGGCTATAGCAGCGGCATCACCGACCAGTTGCTCTCGCCCCATTTGCAGGGCCAGCTCGAAATGCTGCTCAGCCGTTTCCCGCCCGGCACGGGAAGCGGCGACACACCCTATACTCATCGCGGCGAGGAAGCGGGGATCGTCCTCCAGGGCGTGATGCAGCTCTGGATCGGCGACAAATCCTTCACGCTGAAAGCGGGCGACAGCTTCAGCTTTTCCAGCACCACGCCGCATCGCTACCAGAATATCGGCACCGAGGAGGCCGTCGTCATCTGGGCGATTACGCCGCCCAGTTTCTGACCAGGGCTTCTGACACCGAGCTTCTGACGCTGCCGCACAGTCATCACCGCCAACGCATTCATCCGCCATCAAGCAAAGTCTGGGAGATACATATGGATCGGAACAAGGGAATACGCGGGATCAGCCGCCGCCAAGTGATCAAGACGGCGCTCGGCGCCGCGACCGCGCTCAGCGCACCCGCCATTATCGGCCGCGCACCCATCACCTCGGCCCGCGCCGATTTCGCCGGCGAGAATCTGATCGTCGTGTCCTGGTCGGGCAATCACGAGCTGAGCTTCCGCGCCAATGTCGTCGAGCCCTTCAATGCCAAATACGGCACCAAGGTCGAAACCGTCGGCGGCTGGGACCAGATGGTGGCGCAGATCGTCGCCGCCCCGGCGGATAATCCGCCCTTCGACATCACCATCGCCGATGAATACACCAGCTCCGCCGGCCTCGCGGAAAAGCTTTTCCTGAAGACCGACCGCTCGAAGATCCCGGGCTTCAGCGCCGTCTATCCCTGGTTCGATGCCGAACGCGGCCCGGCCAAGGACTATGGCGTGCCCTTCGGCGGCGGCTCGCTCTGGATGCTGACCGCCAACGGATCGGGCATCAAGCCGGATAGCTGGCGCAATTTCTGGGATCCCAAGGCCCAGGGCAAGACCACGATGGATGCCTCGGCCTTCTATTGGGACCTCTGCATCCCGGCCATCCTCTCCAACACCAAGCCCGGCATCGAAGAAGTCTTCGGGACGCCGGCGGAAATGGAGCCGCTGTTCCTGGAGCTGGAAAAGCTCAAGATGGCGAAGTGGTACAAGGACGGCGCCGAGCTCACCAACCTGATGCTGCAGGACGAGGCCGAGGTCGCCATGATGTATTCGGCCGACGCCTACGGCTTCATCAAGGAACATGGCAGCGAATTCAGCGCCGCCATTCCCCATGAAGGCACGGCCTCCTACACCAACTGGTTCATGAAGGTGCGCGGCACCAAGCATTCCGACCTCGCCGATCTCTTCATGGCCTATCTCCTGGAGAAGGAAACGCAGCAGCGCTTCCTTGACGCCTCGACCGACTTCATGTCCCGCAGCGACCTGACGCCGCCGGCGCATTGGGCCAATTACCCTCGGAACGAGGCCGAGGTACGCAAGACCTTCAATCTCTTCAGCATCGACGGCTGGGCCAAGTTCGGCCCCAACTGGGACACCCTCGATGCGCGGATGAAGCAGACCATCGCCAAGACGACGCAAGGGTAACAGCGGGGGATACCCCCCAGCCATCCGACGACACGTAGCGAGCCGGCAGCCGCCTGACATCAACAGGCCCTGCCGGTTCGCCGCACCCATCACACGAACACCTGTGGAGCAGCCACAATGGGCAACACCCATGCGCTCGAATTGGAGCGTATCCGGCGGAAATTCGGCAATGTCGTCGCCGTCGACGACGTCTCCGTCACGGTCGAGAAGGGAGAATTCGTCACCCTGCTCGGCCCGTCGGGTTCCGGCAAAACCTCCACTCTGCGGCTGATCGGCGGTTTCGAGGATCTCGATTCCGGCGCCATCCGCATCGATGGCCGCCGCGTCGACCATCTACCGGCCTATCAACGCGATACCGCGACGATCTTCCAGTCGGGCGCGCTCTTCCCGCACAAGACCGTGGCGGAGAACATCGCCTATGGCCTCAGGATGCGGGGTGTCGCCAAAGCCGAAATGCCGGATCGCATACGCCGCTCCCTGGAGATCGTGCGCCTCGGCGGCTACGAGGACCGCTATCCGAGCCAGCTTTCCGGCGGCCAGAAGCAGCGCGTGGCCCTCGCCCGCTCGATGGTGGTGCGGCCGGCCATCCTGCTGTTCGACGAACCGCTCTCGGCCCTCGATCTCTCCTTGCGCCTGCAATTGCGCACCGAGATCAAGCGCCTGCATGACGAAATCGGCTTCAGCGCCATCTATGTGACCCATGACCAGAGCGAGGCAATGGCGATGTCCAGCCGCGTCGCCGTCATGAACAAGGGCCGCATCGAGCAGATCGACCGGCCCGAGCGTATCTTCCACGAACCGGCGAATGAATTCGTCTACACCTTCATCGGCGAAAGCTGCTGCCTGCCGGTGACCTTCGCCGGCGGCCAGACCCTGGACCGGGCCGGCGCGCCGCTCGATCTCCATCTGCAGCAGAAGCCGGCCGATGGCGACTGGCGGCTCTATGTGCGGCCCGCCCGGCTGCAATTGATGGATCAGGCAGCCGCGCCGGAGAACCGGTTGACCGCCCGCATCCATTTCATCGAGTTCCTCGGCGATTTCCATCGCTATCACCTCCAGGCGGGCGCGCTGGAATGTTTCGCCGACGAAGCCGGCGACCGACGCCATCAGATCGGTGATCAGGTCACGGTCGGCTGGCAAAGCGCCGACATGCGGACCTACCGGTGAGCGGCGCCATGACGGAAACCGCCACCTCTGTCGATCAAGCCTTCGAGGCCGCCCGGCGCCGGGCGAAGCGCCTGGAACGGCTGACGCCCTGGCTGATGATGGCGCCGGCCCTCGTCATCGTCCTCATCTTCTTCGGCCTGCCGACGCTCTATATGGCGCGGATGAGCTTCAATTTGCATCCCGATGAGCGCCTCTATGTGCCGGGCTTCACGCTGGAACATTACGCCGCCTTGCTCTTCGACCCGCTCTTCACGGCGGCGATCTGGACCACGGTGAAGCTCGCCTTGCTCTCCTCAGTCTTCACCGTGTTGATCGGCTATGCCTTCGCCCTGCTGGTCTGGCTGCAGCCGACGAAATGGCGGCTCTGCTTCATCGCGCTTGCTTTGTGCCCACTGTTGATCTCGGAAATCTCCATCATCTTCGGCTGGTGGATGTTCTTCCCAAAGAACGGCCTGCTCAGCTATGCGCTGCTCTCCACCGGCCTGATCAGCGACAAGATCAGTCTGATGTATACGGAATTCGCTGCCTTTGTCGGCCTGATCTATGTCACCCTGCCCTTCTGCTTCTTCATCCTGCTGTCGATCTTCGACGGCATCGACAAAAGGATGCTGGAAGCGAGTGCCGATCTCGGTGCGGCACCCGTGACCACGGCGCGTGAAGTCCTGCTGCCCCTCACCCGGACCGGTATTCTGGTCGCCTTCGCCCAGTCCTTCATCTGGGCCATGGGCACTTATGCGACACCCTCGGCGCTCGGCCCCGATACGCTTTGGACCGTCGGCTACATGATCCAGGAACAGATGCTCGGCAAGCATAACTGGCCGAAAGCGGCGGCCTTCTCCATGGTTCTCGCGATCGGCGTCGCCATCGTCATGATGTTCACCCGGACGCTGATGTCGAAGCGGACCTCCTTCCATGCCTGAGACGACACGCACAATGGAAGCTTCCCTGCCGCCGGCCGCGACGCGCCGCCGCCTTGATGTGGTCGTGCTACGGCTGCTCAGCCTCGCCTTCACCGTCTTCATCCTGGCCTATATCGCCATCCCGATCCTGGTCACGCTGACCATGTCGTTCAACGACGCCTCGATGATTCGTTTCCCGATCACTCAATGGTCGCTGAAATGGTATCAGGACTTTCTCGGCAGCCCGCAATGGGTCGATGCCTTGAAGAACAGCCTCGTCATCGCCGCGGGCACGACCTTGCTCTCGACGGTTTCCGGCGTGCTCGCCGCCTGGGTCTTCGAGCGTTACAAGTTTCCCGGCAAGAACGCGCTTTATCTCGCCATCATGATGCCGCTCTTCATGCCGGGCGTGGTGCTCGGCCTTGGCGTCGCCATCGCCTTCGGCGGATTGGATATCGGCGGCTTCGCCATCTATGGCTCACGCGGCCTCGTCATGCTCGCCCATTCGCTCTGGGCCATGCCGCTGGTCTTCATGCTGATGGAAGCGACTTTCCGCACCATCGACCATCGCATCGTCGAAGCGTCCTACGATCTCGGCGGCAAGCCGCTGCGGACCTTCATCGAGATCGTCCTGCCCTCGGTCTCGACCGGCATCATCTCAGCCGCGTTATTCGCCTTCGTGATTTCGCTCAATGAATTCGTGATGTCGCTCTTCCTCACCAATCGCGACACCCAGACCCTGCCGGTTCTGATGTGGCTCAGCCTGCGCTCGGCCGGCACGCCGCGCCTCGCCGTCGCCGCCGTCATCCTGGCCTGCGCCGTCTTCGCCTCGCTGACCCTGATCCTGCTCTGGTATATCCGCCAACTGCGCAAGACGGCACGGTGAGGCAAGCAGTCGCATACGGAGCCACTGCCCGGCCGCCGTGCCGACCAGTGGCCTGACCGGAACACAGCACATCGGACACAGGATCCGGCTCTATTCGATAAATGAAAGCATCGCACTCCAGCGCCGGTCTTCGCGATCGCCTCTTCCCTTCCATGGACACACGATTGAGGGGAATTGCTTTCACATCCCGCCACCTCGATCGGGGGGGGAATGTCAGAACGCCATTCTGATGGAACCGGCGACAGAAACACCCCAGGCCGGATCGATTCCATAGCGTCCGATCGGTGTTTTTCCAGGGATTACGCCGGTTCGCTCGTTGCCGGTCTGGAAACCGCCGTAATACGTGACAGCAGCATCCGCGCCAAGTTCAAGCCAGGAAGCCAGCTGGTGCCTGATTCCAATCCCGACCCGGGCGGCGGGACTGACTTTTGTACCGTCGGAAAGATGAAACTCTTGAGCGGGATAGCTTTCCTTAACGCTCTGCAACTGATTGACCGAAGCACCTACGCCCAGCGTGATGTTCAATGCGGTGGCATCGCTGGTCCACGGCGTATAGGTTATGTTGGCCATGACAACATGTGAGATGGCGTTCCCGTCGAAGTGGCCATCCGGGCTGTCGCCTGCGAACGACGCTTGCCAGCTCACGTCGCCTCCGATGTAATTGTAGCTAGCGAAAACCGCCAAATTGGACGAGAAGCGATAACCTGCATGGCCGCCTAGCTGATAAGCGGTATCGAAATCGACATTATGTACCGTGGCTCCACCGCCGAAACTTGCCCCGCCATGTGTTGTATGAGACGAACCGAAACGAAAGACGGCGCCTGCGTCAGCCCCCACGAAAAAACCTCTATCGTCCGCTCTGACGGCAGCAGGAACAACGGCAATGCCTGTGAAGAGAAGCAAGGCCGTGGCACTTGCCAGTAAGTAATTTGGCTTGCGTCGCATCGTCATCCCCCAAAGCCCCTAGCCGCAACCGAGAATCCATTCTCTGATTTGCGCGCATTAAAATATCTTTAAAAATTGTAGAAGCAGCGGAAAGCCGATACGGCATCGCCAAGCCAGTTAGCGCGGCCCGCACAATGAAGACGACGGCCCTACAGCTTTTTCCCGCCAGCCGGCGCCGAAAGCTCAATGAATAGAAGACGATTCAGCCTTCAGATTGAAACACCCACGCGTCAATCTGAAAGCATCGCGCCTCAACATCCCCGGGACCGGCCCGGTTCGATCTTGCGTCACTCACCCGAGCGCCCGTTAAAGAAACAAGCACGCGCTCAAGCTGCCCGATAGGGGCTATCTTGGGTGTGGCATCGGCAAATGAACGGCAACCTGAACCAGCCATGGCCGCCGCAGGCGATATCAGGAAGCGAAACCTTGCATCGCGTTGTCGCTCTCGCGGATGATGCGCCAGGATCTGTCGCGACTGGCTTCGGTACAAAGCGACCGCTGATGATGAGACGACTTACTTCCGGTCCCGGTCGAACGGATTCTCACCGCGCCGCGTATAGAGGCGAAGCGGAATACCGCTGAGATCGAAAGTATCGCGGATGCCGTTCAATAGATAGCGGTGATAGGCATCCGGCAGCTCGTCGGCCATCTGGGCGAAGAGCGCGAATGTGGGCGGCCGTGTCTTGATCTGGGTCATATAGCGGATCTTCACCCGCCGGCCGCCAACCAGCGGCGGCGGATGCATCTGCTGCACCTCGCCCAGCCAGCGATTGAGCTGCGCCGTCGGCACCCGCCAGTTCCACCGCGCATAGATGGTGAAGACCGCATCCATCAGCTTATCGAGATTGCGCCCCGTCATGCCCGAGATGGTGACGACCGGCAGCCCGCGCACCTGCGGCAGCGAGAGATCCAACCGCTCGCGCAGCTTCTTCAACGCTTCGTTCTTGTCCTCGACCGCATCCCATTTGTTGGCTGCGATGATCAGGGCGCGACCCTCCTCGATCACCTGGCGGGCGATGGTCAGATCCTGCTTTTCCAGCATGTCGTGGGAATCGAGCACCAGCACAACGACATGGGCGAAGCGCACGGCCCGTTCCGTATCGGCACCCGACAGCCGCTCCAGTTTCTCGACCACCTTCGAGCGGCGCCGCAAGCCGGCGGTGTCGATCAGGCGGATCGGCTGGTCGCGCCACTGCCAGTCGATGGCGATGGCGTCACGGGTGATCCCGGCCTCGGGCCCGGTCAGCAGCCGCTCCTCGCCGATCAGCCGATTGATCATGGTGGATTTGCCGACATTGGGCCGGCCGACGATGGCGAGCTGCAGATGGCTCGGCGTCTCGATCTCGTCTCCCGGCAGAGCTTCCAGTTCGGCATCCAGGTTCAGCGGCTGTGCCGCCGCTTCCAAAGCTTCGGCTTCCGAGCCGGCCCCGGATGATCTCCCGCCTCGCTTGGCCTGCCAGGCATCGGCATAGGGCTGCAGCGCATCATAGAGATCGCCGAGCCCCTCGCCATGTTCGGCGGAGATCGCGATCGGCGTGCCGAGCCCCAGCGAGAAGGCTTCCATCGCCCCGGCCTTGCCGGCATGGCCTTCGCTCTTATTGGCAACCAGAATGACCGGCGTCCGGCTCTTGCGGAGCTGACGGGCGAAATGCTCGTCCACCGAGGTCAAGCCGGCGCGCGCATCGATCACCAGCAGCGCGATATCGGCGCTTTCCACCGCCTGCTCGGTCTGCTCGCGCATGCGCGATTCCAGGCTGTCGTCGCGCACGTCTTCGAGACCGGCGGTATCGATCACCGTGAAGTCGAGATCGGCCAGATGCCCGGCACCGTATCGCCGGTCGCGGGTGACGCCCGGGCGATCGTCGACGATCGCCAGGCGCTTGCCGATCAGGCGGTTGAACAGCGTCGATTTGCCGACATTGGGCCGGCCGACGATGGCGACGGTAAAGGGCATGTTCCCCGTTTCACTCAGATAAAGCAGCCGGGAACCGGCACGGCCGTCTGCGGCCAGACCGGTTCACGAGTTCAGCGCAAGGCAACCAGATTCGCATCGTCGGTCAGCAGATAGACCGTGCCATCCGCCACCACCGCCGGCAGATGCGAACGACCCGGCAATTGTTCCTGGCCGAGGATCTTGCCGGTATAGGGCGAAATCGACACCGCATAACCGTCCGAGCCCGTCACCAACAGGCGGTCACCCGCCAGAACCGGGCCGGTCCAGTAGATCGGGTCCTTGTGCTTTTCCATGTTCTCGAAAGGCGGCAGGTTCTGCACCCATTTGATGCGCCCGTCCTGGCGCTGCAGGCAGATGACCTCGCTCTGATTGGTCACGACATAGATGAAGTCGCCGGCCACCCAGGGGCTCTGCGTGCCGCCGATGCTGGCATCCCAGACCCGGCCACCGCGCTTGGTGTTGATCGCCGCCATGACACCGCCATTGCTGACGGCAATGGTGAGATCGCGGTCGATCACCGGCCGGCCGCGGATATCGGTCAGGGTCGCGGTCGCGTCGCCGCGCGTCTTGCCGGCGAGATTGTCGCTCCACAGGATGCGGCCATTGACCACGTCGAAGGCCAAAAGATCGCCCGAGGTATAGGCCGCGACGACGACATTGCCGAGCACCGCCGGCGTCGCGCCGCCGAGCAGGCCGGCCGCTTCCTCGACACCCGCATTGGCCCAGAGGCGGCGGCCGTCATCGAGCGCATAGACCACGAGCTGGTTGTCGACCGTGACGACGAAAATGCGACCGTCGCTCACCGCCGGCGCCGAGCGGATCGGCGAAGGCGCATCGGTTTCCCAGATCTTCTTGCCGGTCTTGGCATCGAGCGCATAGACCTTGGCATAGGGGCTGCTTACCACCAGCTTGCCTTCGGCCACGGCCAGGCCACCGCCAAACAAGGTATCGCCGGCATCGTCCGGCGTCAGATCCTCGCGCCACAGCCGGTTGCCGGATTTCGCATCGACGGCGGAAATCTCCGTATCGGCATCCATCGCATAGGCGATGCCATTGGCGATGACCGGCTCCGCCAGCAGGCGGTTGTCATCGTTGGCCGAGGATCCGACATCGGTCGACCAGACCTGCTTCAGCGGCGCGTTATTGACCTGCAGATGATACATCGCATGGGTCTGGTTGCCGCCGACCTGGGCCCAATCCGTATTGGTATAGGGTTTCGGCAGGCGGACCTTCACATCGGCCAGCGCGCTGTCGGCGGTCAGGCTGCGATCGAGCCGCAGCACCGAGACCCGCTCACCCGGCAAGGGCGTCTTCGCCTTGTCGCAGGCGCTCAAGGCAACCAGAGCCGCCGTTCCGAAAAGAACAGCACGAACCGCCGTCCGCCAGCGGCCGCTTCCGGCCTGCCCCATCATCCGCCCCGTCTCCTGCTGGCTGTCGTGCCCGCCCATTCGCTTCATCGCGCCGCTCATCTGGTCGCCCAGTCCCATTGTCGCCAAGTCCCCATATTCATCAGAGACGCGCAGGTTGCCGCCCGCGTCGCCGTCGCACCGGTTGTTGAACCGGCCTTGTTCCGCCGCTTACTGCTGCAACCGGTCCAGCATCTGCTGGGCGCGGGCCGCGAAATCGGGGTTGCCGGTATCGGGCGCGGCGGCCACTTGCGCCAGTTGCTTATAGGTTTCCACCGCCTTCGCCTTGTCGCCGCCGGCCAGTTGCGCGAGGCCGGTGATCTCCAGCCCCGACAGCCGATAGGCATTGCCCTCGGCCAGCAACGGCTGCACCACCTGCAGCGCCTCGGCCGGCTTCTTCGCCTGCAACTTCAGAAGACCCGCTTCAACAGCCGCGAGGCCGCGCAGAGGCGCCGGCACCTTGTCGTCGCCGGCGATCGAAGCCAGCAGGTCGCCGGCCTTGGCGGGATCGGTGGCGGCGGTATCGCTCGCCAGTTGGAACCGGGCGAGGAGGCCATAGCCGCCACCCTGGGCCGCGACCTTGTCCAAGGCCGGGTTGCCCACGGCGGCATCCTTCTGCGCCGACAGCGTGGCATTCAGGAATTCGACACTGGCCTGCTGCTGCCGATAGTCGCTGTATTGCTGCCAGCCCCACCATAGGGCCGCCGCCAGCACCGCCAGCAGCGCCAGACCGATCAGGTAATTGCCGTATTTCTTCCAGAAGGCCCGTGCCTGGTCGGCCCGCAATTCTTCGTCGACTTCGGTAAAAATATCCGCCACGTCTAC
The DNA here is from genome assembly GCA_964406155.1 of uncultured Rhodospirillaceae bacterium. Classification (GTDB taxonomy): domain Bacteria; phylum Pseudomonadota; class Alphaproteobacteria; order Dongiales; family Dongiaceae; genus Dongia_B. The sequence continues at coordinate 56,269 of CAYOQR010000016.1, forward strand.
CTCTTGCGGCTGCCATCGGCAGCCCATTCCTCTTTGACCGTCGCTCCGTCCCGGAAACCCGGGCCGGCCTCGGCCTGCTCATGAATCGGCCGGCCCGCAAACCGGCCCTCCGGTAAATTTGCGCGCTAACATAGCGACATAGCCTGCCATCGTCAAAATCGCAGAAGCCGCCGGCCGAGGCCCATCAACCCGCCGCCCATCGGCCCATCATGCGCCCTCTTTACCAAGTTGGAACGCTTCTTGCTTAGATTCTCGGCGATAACCAATAGACCAGCCATCAAGGGGTCGATGATGTCGATTTTCCGCCAGATCGGGCAGAACCAGCCCCTCCATTCAGCAGCGGGGCTTTTCCGATTTAGGTCGGAAGTCCTGTCCGTTGCACTGATCCTGGCCTCGACCCTTGCGCTGGGCGGCTGCGAGATCACCACGGCGGGCGCGGTTTACGGCCTGGTCGAAGGCAGCAGCCTCAATCAGACCGGCAAGACCGCCTCGGATCACCTGGTTTCGACCATCACCGGCCAGGACTGTAATCTCCTGCGCTATCAGCAGACCGGTAAATATTGCCTCAGCTCGGCGGAACTGGCGCAGATGGACGCGGCGTCGCGGCGCGACAATGCCGGCTATTGCTACCGTACGATCGGCCTGGTGACCTGCTACGATCAACCCGACCCGACCGCCAGCCCGGAAATCCGTGTCCACTGAGGCTGGTATCCAGGACAATCCGTCTCCGTGGTCCCATCGGCAGCCCCATCCGGGCGGCGATCATAATCCGGTGAGAGGCTGGACGACCGGGGTGATTTGGGGAACACTAATGGCCGGATCGGGGACCTGCCCCGAGTCGGTACCGGTTCCGCAAAGGAGCTATCAGGATACCGGCCCAGCGGCCAGATTCCCCGGATAACCGGCGGAGGCAGATGTCGCAACTGGTTCTTCTCGCGGATTACCGAGTTAAGGGTCGGCGGGTTTTCTTCAACCGGCAGGATCTTGCGCAATTGCTGGCGATCTATAGCCGGCAGGTAAGCCGAGGGCTCTGGCGGGACTATGCCATCGATCATCGCGGCAATATGGCGGTCTTCTCGATTTACCGCCGCAGCCAGGAGCAGCCGCTCTTCTCCGTCAGCAAGGTTGTCCTGAAAGGCGACAAGGACGCCAATTACGTCCTGCTCTCGCGCAACCGCCAGCTCGCCTCCAGCCGTATTTTGCCCGATATCCTCGATATTTTGGGCCGCCAATTGGCTGTGGTCGATTAACATCTCTTAACATCTCCCATCCTACCCTCAAAATCTTGTGGATTAGCTGCAGCTATCCACAAGATTCTGCATAGCAGCTCTTGCCTCCCTGCATATTGTGGAGTGAAATGAGCTCCACACAACATCTCGCGCCATCCACCCGGATCTAAGGAGGCTCGCCTATGGAATGGACTGAACAGCGGATCGAAACCCTGCGCAAACTTTGGGGCCAGGGCCAGACCGCCAGCCAGATCGCTGCCATCCTGGGTGGCATCACCCGCAACGCAGTGATCGGCAAGGCCCATCGCCTCGGCCTGACCGGCCGCCCATCGCCAATCAAGCGTGAGGCCGGCAGCGCTCAGCCGCGCCGCAAGGCCGCCGCCGGCCGCCAGGACCGTCCGGTGCGTGCCACGCCGCCCTTGACCACGACGGCCGGCGCCAGCCAACCCGTCAGCAACCTATCGGCTGCCGTGGCTGTCACTGCGCCGGCACAGCCGGCCGCCACCGTGACCAATGCGGCTGCAGGCGGGACGCCACAAAACACGCCCTCGCCGCGCAGCACCATCGGGTCGATGGGCATGCCGGCGATGACCAGCAGCAGCGCGCCGAGCCCCCGCGCCCATGCCGGCAGCAAAAGCTGCTCCTGGCCGGTCGGCGATCCCAAGCAGCCGGGTTTCCATTTCTGCGGTGAACCGGCCGAACCGGGTCGGCCCTATTGCGCCAATCACTGCCACGTTGCGTATCACCGGAAGTCGGAGGCGGCGTAACACTCCACGCTGCAACTGGGGGAAGAGAGAGGGGCTGGCCGCGAGGCCGGCCCCTTTGCTTTTCCGGACATCACCCTCAGGCGCGTTTCCAGGTGGTGCGCATATAGGACAGGGCGACCAGCAGCCCCGGCAGTGACAGCATGATGGTGAGGAGCCGCATCGCCAGACTGAAGGCGACGGCCTCATGCAGCGGCCAGCCAATCTGCGTCAGGCAAAACGTGGTCGCGGATTCCATCAGGCCGATCCCATTGAAGGTGATCGGCACCAATTGCACGATCTGCAGCAACAGGACGATCCCGGCGACCGCCAGGAAATTGCTCTCAGGCAATTGGGCCTTGGCTAGGACCGCCATGGCAGATGCACCGAAAGCCAGCACAACCAGGGAAATCAGACCGGCGAACCACATGGTCCGCTGAGCCGCGAAAGCCGTCCGCAAGAGCGTATTGAGTTTCGCCACCACACCGGACAAGCGCGACCAGGCATTGGCGGATCGCAGGATGACGGCCAGACCAGCCGCAACGATGACGATACCCAGGCCCCCCAAGGCCGACCATGACACCGCCGCCATAATCTGCGGCCGCAACTTGTCCAACGCCTCGGGAATGAGGGCGATCGGCAGCATCAGCACTAAAGCACCGAGATTGATGAGGCGATTGAGGATGAGACCCGTAAGAACCGGGCCGAGCTTTTCGCGGCGTTGATGCAGGACGGCTGCGATCACGGCATCGCCGCCGACGGAACTGGGGAGAAAGTTGCTAGCGAAGAGACCAAGCCAAGTCAGCTTGACGGCAGCGGCGAGAGAAACATCGACATTCAGTGCGCGCAGGATCACCTGCAGACGGTAAGCTCCGAGCAAATTCGCAAAGCCGAAAAGCCCCAACGCCGCGATGAAGAGTCCGGGCGCCAGGTCCGACAGCGTCGCCATCAACGTCTGTCCGTTGGCCAGATGAATCAGCCAACCGATCAAAAGAAGAGACAGCACGATCTGGCAGGCGATCAGGATGCGCCGGCTAAAAATCTTCATCGCAGCCAACACCCGCTGTTGGTTGCCGTATACATCGGCACCTCATATCCGGCTGCTCTGCATCCGGGGTTTCCGCGCTCGGGCTTCCCCGGCCGGGGAAGCCGACACCGGAACTTCGCGCGCCGTAACCGTCCGTCCCGGATCCGCCGCGAAGAAGAAATCGAAAGATCGTCCGCCGCCAAATGAACCGTACCCAGTCTCGTGAACCTGATATCACCATGAACTCGATGCCGCCGCGCTTCTATATCACCGGCGCCCGATATCGTGTCCCCGGCTTCGTCCCAGCACATAACCACGCATGCTTGACAAGTCGGCCGGCGTCACAACTGTTAGTCTTGTGCTTTGCAAAATGCAATCGACCAACCCATGCGCCAGATCTTGAATTCGTAAGGACCGACGATGTGGCTTTTACACCGCCAGCCGGGAGCCGTCTCACCTTTTATCCTGCCGGTCATCTGATTGACAGGTAACAACTGTTTTCGATCCTGCCGTCGCCAAAACTTTAAAAAACGGCAACGCTCCATCTTTCCGGGATGTTCCGTTGCTTGACTAGTTTCCCCGACTTTCACTACAAGCTTAGGTCGAGAAACCGTAGATTTTAAGGCATATTCGATGAAGGTCCCGCCGATCGATCAGCCGGGACCTTGCCGGGTATCTCTTCTCATGATTGACCGGCCACGGCGCGCCGACGATATCAAACTTTGTTTAAGGACAGGCAATGACAGCCGCAGAAAAGATCTTCGAGCATGGGGCGACCGCCCTCAAGGCCGCCCTTGCTCTGGCCTGTGTTTTTCTCATTGCCAAGTTCGGACTGATCCATTTCGGTGTACTGCCGCCCATCAAGCCAAACGGCCCCGATTTGTCGGCGCCCGGCCTCATTCCCACCGTGCTTCTACATGCCGCCTTCGGCATTGTGCTCTTCGCCGGCGTGATCACGTCCGGCTTGGCCCTGCTGAGCCTCGCACCGCATAGATGGCGGTTCACCCCCAGCGACCACGCCCTGTTCAGCCTTCTCGCCGGCCTGGTCCTCTGGCTTCTGGTTTCGGTCGCCGTTCGCGCCGTTGGCGGCAATGGCTATCTCATGCTCGGCGTGATCTTCGGATTGAGTGCCATCAGGTTTCGCGCGATTTCCCGCAACCTCACCCCGGACCACGGCCAACCCTCCTGTCTGTCCGGCGGGCTCAGCCGGACGACGCTTGCCTTCGTGCTCGTCTTCGCCCTCTGCCTCAGCGCCTATTTCGGCCTGCTTTGGCGACAACCCGGCCCCATCCCCAACGGCACGCTCGATCTCGGTGATTTGAGCATCTACGTCGCGAACTATCACTCGATCAGGTTCAACGCCTTACCGATGTATTCCCTCGGTGTCGAAGGCGAACAGTTCCTGCCGTTCAATCAAATTGCCGCCTATCTCGCCCTCGCCTTCGACGATGTTCCCGGCTTCGACATCTCTTTCTTCCTGACCAGTTCGCTGGCGATCTTCTTCTTCCTGGCCACCGCCTTCTCGATCGCTCAGATCGCCCGTTACCGGCGCATCGCCGGCCGTCCGCCGCTCGATACCGCAACGGCCTGTATCATCATCCTCATGCTCTGCGCCGGAACCCGCTATCCAAGCTGGATCGCCGAGAGCCCGCCCTATGCTTTCGCGGTCCCTCTCGCCCTCACCCTCACCTACCTCGCCGATCGGGGCCGGGAACGCATCGGCTTCCTCTATGCGCTGCTGCCCCTGACCGCGCTCGCCTTTGCGATCACGAAGATCGTCGCCATCGTCCCCCTCGGCGCCTATGCGATCTGCTGTCTCGTCGGCAAAGCTTTCAGCAATCGGTCCCGGGGATCGATGACGGCACTCTTCCTCGGCGCAGCCGTGATCGGCGGCTTTGCTTTTTTTCTACTTGTCACCTATGGGCCCGCTTTCTTAGCCCTCTCATCGGCAGGGGACTTCGGCCCACCAAGCCTGCATTTACTGCAAGACAAAGCACCTGATTTAAGTCGCAGCATATTAAAGCGGCTACTCCGCTACGCAGGAGGCGTCCTCCCCACTTTAGCCATGGATATCGGCCTCCTGCTACTTCCGATCGGCTTCTGGCGCCTCCGCAGCTTTCCGTTACTCACTGGGACCGCAGCCGGTGTCGGCATTTACTTCATCTATCCCTTCCTGTTTCATGGCGCGGCCACCTCGGCATTCGTGTTGACTGCAGGTTGGCTACTGCTCGATGGCCATTGTCACTCCCGATCTACACGACTCATCCTTACACTTGCCGCAGCCCTGCTCCTGGCCAGCCACTTCTTCAACGATCCGGGTCTTTCGGTCTTCACCCTGATCTGGGTCGCAACTTTTGGCACTGCGCTCGCCCTTATCCTGTTCCAGAGACCGACGCCGCGCATTGCACCCCGCCGCTGGCCGGCGGCAGTGGCCGGTTTGTGGCTCTATCTACTGCCCCTCGCCCTGTTGATCGGCGCCCAGGCCCAGGCGGAAGGAGATCTCCGGTACAGTGTCAGGTACTACGGCGTTAATCGGCAGACCGTATCGCCCAAGCTCTACGATCTGTGGGCGAATGTCCGCGACCTGACACCGCATGACGCCCTCATCTTCACCGATCAGACCGGCACCAATCCGACGCGGCTGGAAGGCTGGAATGACTTCTCGCTGATCGCCGAACGCCAGTTCTATATTTCCACCTGGCAGGCCTCTCCCCTGAGGGGCAACCCAGCCGCCCTGCAGGATCGCCTCGGATCGAATCTTGCCGTTTTAAAAGGATCCTTGCGTCCGGAACAACTGTCTCTGCGACGGCATTACGGCAGCTATTTCGCTGCGGTCTCGGCGACTTTCCCCGCACCGGCCGATTTTCAGCGGATATACGATAATGGCCAATATGCCATCTACCGCATTCCATAATCGGTTCCGACGTTGTTCAATAAGCTGATCTGAGCTTCCGGGTGTAACTATGCCGGAGATATCATTGTCCACTGATCGCCTGCAGTTTGCCTGCAAGTTGCTGGCCATCACCGGGGCTTCCTTTGCCATTCTGCGGATTGCTGCAATCTATCTCGGCATCGCCTCCCCCATCAATGACGACATCCCCAATCTGTCGGCACCGGGACTGCTCACCGCCGTTCTCTGGCATGTGATCCTGGGCGCGCTGCTGTTTTTCGGTGTCGTCGCCTCCGGATTGGCGGTTCTGAGTTTCGTCCCGAAAAGATGGGCTCTCATTCCGACCGATCGCCTGATGCTCAGCCTGCCTGCCGGCCTCTTTCTCTGGCTCGTCACCTGCGTCGCCGTCCGCATGAACGGCGGCGGCAGCTTTGTCGTCCTTGGCTTGATCTCCGGTCTCATTCTCCTACGCCTGTCCTCCATCCTGCGCACAGTGACCGGCAATCGCTCGGCAGCGACAGCCATCGTCCTCGGCCGCAATTGGCGGATCCTGGCTTTCGTCGGCATCCTGGGCGCATCACTCGCCGCCCATTTCGGTATCCTGTGGCGGATACCGAGCGATCGTCTCAGCGGCACGATCGATCTCGGGGATCTGGTCTTCTATGTCGCGAGCTATCATTCGCTGAAGGGCAGCATCTATCCTTATCTTCTGCAGGCCGTCGAAGGCGAACATTTCACTTATTTCAACATGTTGGGGCCGCTTCTCGCCTTTGCTTTCGACGAATTGCCCGGCTTTGAAGTATCGCTGTTCCTGACCACCTCCGTTACCGTCTTTTTCTTCTTCGGCCTCAGCTATGCCGTCGCCTGTCTCTATCATTACAGAACGACCACGCGATCGACTTTCCTGAGTCCCGGCACGATCTGCACGCTCGCTCTGCTGGTCTGCGCTGCCACTTATTACCCAAGCTGGATCGTCGAGACGCCACCTTATGCCTTTGCCGCACCATTGACCTTGATGGCTGTCTATCTGGTCGAACGAGGCAATCAACGGATCGAATTCTTCTATGTTCTGATTCCCGTGATCGTCGTCAGCTTCGCCATCACAAAGGTCATGCCCGTCACGGTCTTCGGCGGTTATGCGCTTTATTGCTTCTGGGTCAAAGCCCGGCAGGACCGATCCAAGGCCGCATTGCTGATCCTGTCGGCGGGAGCCGTCCTCATCGGCATCTTCTGCCTGCTTCTGCTGAATATTTACGGTAAGAAATTCTTCTCCTTCGCGCAGGTGACCGATTTTGGCCCGACCAGTGCGCATACCTTCTATCACCAGGTATTCGTGAAGGGCACTCATCTATGGAAGGCCATTAAGAAGACATTTCCGGCCTTCTCGATGGAGCTCGGCTTTCTTCTGTTGCCGCTCGCAGCAGCGCGGTTCCGGAATCTGCCGGTATTCCTCGGGGCATTGAGTGGCGTCTTCTGCTATTTCTTCTACTCCTATATCTTCATTCCAACTGCGGCCTCCGCCTTCTTTCTGGTCGCTGGCTGGCTCATCCTCAACCCGCTTCCGGAAGGTCCAAAACGCAAAGGCACGTTGGTCTTTCTCTCCATCGCCGCCCTCCTTGTTCTCTGCAGCCAATATTTGCGGGATCCCGGCGGATGGGGCCTTGCCTTGATATGGCAACTGACAGTCGGCAGCGTGGTGATCGTCCTGCTGTCGCCGAAGGTGATGCCAGAATCACAGGGCAATCCGCGGAGCCGTGGGGCTTCGCTCGGAAATGCCTGGCGCTACGCGTTCGCTGTGGCCGCAGCGATCAGCGTCGTCGCCGCCACGACGGGAGATTTGAGATTCGGGGGAGAGAAAAGACAGATCATCTCCCAGAATCTGTATGACCTCTGGAAGAATGTCAGGCAGATAACACCGCCCGACGCTCTGATCTTCACAGACCAGGTCGACAACACGGAATCGAGACTGCTGGGATGGAACGATCTGTCTCTCATCTCTGAACGGCAATTCTATTTTTCAAGCTGGCAGACCTCGGTTCTCCGAGGCGATCCCACGGGGCGTAGCCATCGCTTGTTGACGAATACCAAGGTCCTTTCGGGAGAGTTAAGCCCCGGGCAACTGACCTACCACCGCCCCTACAGCGCCTATTTCGCCGCGGTCAGGTCGAGCTATCCCGTTCCCAAATCCTTTAAGCTCGTCTATGGAAACGACGATTATTCCATCTACCGCATACCCTGAAGAGAGAACGACGCCGCAAGCGCCAAGCGGTGATCCGGACAGCAGACTGCAAAAGTAAGACAATACTTAAATGGATGACCTTGCTAGAACGGTAGGGTCACGCAGCCGTCTTCTTCCGCAGCACAACGATATGATTCGTTGCATACCGGCTGTCGCCATCGAGCTTCCGGTCCAACCACCGGGATATGGCCGTCAAGCTGCGCGTGAACGGAGCGATAAGGCCCTTCAAGCCGATCCTGTAGAGGCACACACTCAGCACGATCGACATCGGATTCATGATGATTTCACCCAATCCCCCCGACGGCTTCAGCTCGATGAGAGAAAAATCGTGCCGCTCGGCCAAACGCATGAGCGCGAGATTGGTGAAGCGGAAATAGTCATAAGGATCGCCATGCCGATAGAACATGAATGGCACGGCGAGAATCAGGACACCGTCCGGACGGAGGATCCGGCGCATCTCGGCAAGAGCCCGGTCGAAGTCCAGAAGATGCTCCAGCACCGAACAACAGAAAACCGTTTCAAAGGAAGCGGTATCCCATGGCAGTTCGCCCGTCAGGTCGGCGATGATATCGAGTTCAGGATGCGCCCGCACCATATCGGCGGACAGATAGGATGTTGCTTTCGCCTTTAACGCCTGCCGCCACGCCAGCCGGCCCGCACCGATATCCAGGACGCTCCCGGCGGCATGACCCGAAATGACGGGCGACATGTCGAGCCAGATCGAGCGGTTCTGAATGGCGATGTCCCAATATTTGGATGAGCCGATGGTGGCGTCATTCAGCTCGCTCCAAAGCTTCATCAGGCTCATATCAGTACGCGTCCCACCCGCTCGATGCTCACAGATTGATCCGTTCCCGGACGTAATATGGCCGCTTGTCCTGAGCTTCGAAGTAAACGCGCACCAGTATCTCCGACATGAGACCGAGCAGGATCGCCGTGATGCCGATCAACAAGGCCATTGCCGAAAGCAATGGCAGGGGTGTTTGAATGAGAGACAATCCGTCGACCAGTTTGAGATAGATCGCCCAGAGCAGGGTGAGCAAGGAAAAGGCGATCGAAGCAAGGCCGAAACCACCGAAGACATAGATCGGCTTGACCAGATGCCGGTCGAGGAACTTGACCACGATCAGGTCCAGAATGACCTTGACGATGCGCTCCAGGCCGTAGCTCGACTTGCCATGAAGGCGCGGATGGTGGCCGACGGGAATCTCGGTGATCTTTGCCCCCATCCACGAGGCATAGATGGGTACGAAGCGATGCATCTCGCCGTAAAGCCGGACCCCTTCCAGGACCGAGCGGCGATAGGCCTTCAGCGAACAGCCGTAATCGCGCAGATGCACGCCGGATATCTTGGAAATCACGCGATTGGCGACCGAGCTCACGAAATTGCGCCGGATCGCGGCATCTTTCCTTTCCCGCCGCCAGCCGGAAACGACATCGTATCCCTCGTTCAGCTTGGCGAGAAGGTTGGGGATGTCCGCCGGATCATTCTGAAGATCGGCATCGATCGGGATGATGATGTCACCGGTCGAGTGGTCGATACCGCACATCAGGGCCGCCGTCTGGCCTGAATTCCGCTTGAGATCGAGTACTTTCACTTCCTTATGCTGCTGGGCGAGCCGGCGCAGTGCTGCGAGCGACCCATCGCGGCTGCCATCATTCACCATGACGATCTCGTAGTCGCGCCCCAACGGGCGCAGCACCGCATCCAGCTTCTCAAACAACAACGGAATATTCTGCTCTTCATTGTAGATCGGGGTGATGATCGAGAGCTTGGCAGTATCCGACTGCTTGTCCGAATTAGTCACAGAAGATTCCATCATCGAATGTCCCACTTATCCGCTCCCCCGCATCCACGTCGATCTTCATCGCACGGGAACTCCTCCGGTACACCGCCCCAAAAAGCGGCAACCGTCCACCAGATCACTCAACCACCTGGCATATCAGCCATTTATCGCCGTCGTTTTTCGGGCGACAAGAATGACCGGCGTCTCCCAATGCAGCCGTTTGGCAATCGCAAGGCTCAAATTCACGAGCTGAAGCTTATGCAAAATGCTCACGACACGGCCCGCCAGCGCCAGCGACGCCCATTGTGGTGTCGTCTGCTTGCGAACACGCTCCTCGAAGACGGGCCAACCCCAATCAAGCACCTCGATGTTCCGGCCGAATTTGTCGGTCCAGGACTTCATCTGGGCGTGGTTGATCAGGTTCAGAGTATCGACATAAGAGGGATCGCGGCCGAGCAGCCGTGTATAAATTTTTGCCAGTCGGCGTGTCAGGTTCGGCCACCAGAGGATGCCGTAATGCCCTTCCCACCACGACCCGTAGTTCGGCACGACGATATGCAGCAGACCGCCGGGTTTCAGGACCCGCATCGCCTCCTGAAACGTCTTTTCCGGGTCCGCCACATGTTCGAGAACATTGGAGCTGTGAATGACGTCAAAGGAATTATCCGGGAAGGGCAAGGCTTCGCCTTGCGCGTCCAGCACGGAATCCGTCGGTAACGAGAAATGCTTCAGCATGTCGTGACAGACCGACAGATTTGCAGAGAACTCACCCAGGCTCGGCTCGACGCCGAACATGTCGAGGCCATAGGCGGCGCGTGCCCGTACGACGAGCGCCCCGCAACCGGAGCCGATTTCCAGGATGCGCTTACCTTCGAGCGGAGCCCAGCGCGACAAGGCCACAATCTGCTCATCGGCTCTACGGTCGGAGAGCATGTCGCGGACGATATGATCGACGGAAAGCGAGCTCACCCGACCGGCGAAACCAGTCGAGACATAGCCCTTCCCCAGTTGATTGATCCATTCCGGAAACCGGGCATCCGCTTCGATTAACGGCGCGGCTGCGCCGTAATGGGGCACCTGTATCTTTTCCAAAATCCCAACTCTCTATGTTCGCATCTGTGTCGGCCGGGAGAGGAAACGGTCCAGGACCAGACCGGCCCATAAGACAGCCCGGTGATCCGCGGCCTCGTGCTGATGTTCCGTCGCCAGATGGCCGAAGCGGCTGCCGTCGAGATATGAATGCAGTGCCGATGAGCTGTCGGCGGAAAGCTGGCCATCGGCAAGCCACTTGCCGATCGGCACACCGAAGCCTTTCTTGGGGCGATTGAGGATATGGTCCGGCAAGAGTGGCGCCAACGCGACCTTCAGGATGTGCTTGGTCCGGCCGCCGCGCAGCTTGAACCGGCTGGGAATGCGGCGAATGTAATTGACCAGGTCCAGATCCAGGAAGGGCGCGCGGCATTCCACTGAATGCATCATGCTCGAGCGGTCGACCTTGGTCAGAATATCGTTCTGCAGGTAGAGGTTCACATAGAACTGCATCGTCTTGTCGACGAGATTGTCTTGCGGGCAAGCGGCCCAGGCGGACAACGCCTCGCTATAGACCTCATCCATGTCCACCCGCTGGTTCATGAGATCGACCAGCTCTTCCGGCGACAGCGGCCCGAGCCAGGCGGCGTTCCACATGTTGCGGCTGTAATCCAGCCCGCGCAGCGTGCGTTTGATCTTGAAATCGAGACTCATGTTCCGATGCGAGACCGGCAGCATGCCGGCCACCAGGCGGATCGGCCGGCGCAGCCGCCTCGGCACCAGGGTTTCGTAAAGCTTGGCCCAGCGCAATGCCCGGAAGGTATCGTAGCCCGCGAAGAGCTCATCGCCACCGTCACCGCCGAGGGCGACCTTCATGTGCCGTCCGACATGCCGGAACAGCAGGTAGCATGGCAGCAGAGAAGCATCCGCCAGCGGCTCGTCCAGGCGGTCGAGCAGTTCCGGCAGAAGATGGCTCGCCTGATTCAGCGAGAGGTGCTCGACGATATGCTGGGCTCCCGTCAGCTCGGCAATCTCCTGGGCATAGGATGATTCGTCGAAACTCTTCTCTTCGAAGCCGATGTTGAAACTGGTGATCTCACTGGACCCACGCGACGCGAAATAGGCGATAGCCGATGAATCGACACCGCCGCTGAGCAGGATGCCGACCGGCACGTCGGCGACCATGCGCTGCTGGACCGAGCGGCCAAGAAGATCCCGGATCGCCTGGCCATATTCCGCTTCGGCCCGTTCCGGTGCGGCCGGCTCCTGCGGGTCGATGATCAACGACCAGTAGCGGCTGATCCGCAGTGTCTTCTGAGCGAGATCAAAGACGGCCGAATGGCCGGCGGGCAATTGCTCGACCCCCTCATAGATCGTATGCGGCGCCGGCAGATAGCCGTGGGCGAAATACTTCTGCACCGAAAGCGGCGAAACGACGGGGCGAATGGCCGGATGCGCCAACAGGACCCGCAATTCCGATCCAAAGGCGAAAAGGCCATCCCGCTGGTACAAATACAGCGGCTTCTCACCGAAACGGTCCCGGCTCAGGAAAATCAGGCCACGGCGCCGATCCAGGAGCGCGAAAGCCCACATCCCGTTCAGATGGTCGACGACCGACATCCCCCAGGCCTTGTAGCCCTGGATCACGACTTCCGTATCGGAATGGTCCGTGCGGAAAATATGCCCGGCATCTACCAGGCGCTGCCGCAGCTCGACATGGTTGTATATCTCGCCATTGAAGACGATCCCGATCTCCCCGGTCTCGTCCCACATCGGCTGGATCCCGGTACCGACATCAACAATGGCAAGCCGACGATGGACCAGATGGATGCCAAGTGCCGGGTCGATCCAGGTGCCGGTTCCGTCCGGACCGCGATGCGGCATGACGGCCAGCATCGCCGCCGCGACCGACGGATCGTGCCCGCCCACAAAGCCACCAATACCGCACATCCTGCTATATCCACCCGGCTATAAATCGTTGATACATATGATAATTTATACAATCTTGACGTACAGAATCCGAGTCGGCTCGGCCGTCGGCCGACCGGCATTAATAGTGCTGGCATAGTTGCGCGCAATAGGCCATTTGTCTTTCGGAAAATGACTTAATCGAACAATCCGAAATGGCCGAAAAACGACGCCTGCTTCTCATCAACTACGAGTTCCCGCCTTTAGGGGGAGGAGCCGGCACCGCGACCCTGAATATCGCTCGTGAACTGGCAGCCCTCGGCGCCGATGTAACGGTCCTTACCTCCGCCTTCACCGGTTTGCCGCGGCGGGAACGTTTGCACGGATACGAAGTCGTTCGGATTCCAACTCTGCGCCGTCGCAAGGATCGCTGCAGCGTCTTCGAGATGCTGGTCTTCATTGCCTCAGCGACAATCTTTTGCCTGCCGATTGCGCGCCGCTCCGGCGCGACGGCCACCATCGCCTTTTTCAGCATCCCGTGCGGGCCTATTGCCTATCTGCTGAAGCGTCTCTTGAAGATGCCCTATATCGTCTCGCTTCGGGGCGGCGATGTACCCGGTTATCTCGGGCAGGAGCTGGCACTCTATCACCGCCTGACCGCCCCCCTGACCCGGTTGGTCTGGCGTCAGGCCGACCACGTCGTCGCCAATAGCGGCGGCCTGCAGGACCTGGCGGCCCGGGCCATGCCCGATGTCGATATTGAGGTCATCCCCAATGGCGTCGACCTCGACACTTTCATCCCGGGCGACGGCACTGCACGCACGCCACTAACACTGCTGTTCGTCGGACGCCTTCATATGCAAAAAGGATTGGATACGCTCCTGCGCGCTTTCGCCGAGGTGCCGGCCAATCTTCGCGCCGGTTGCCGGCTGATCCTGGTCGGGGACGGCCCGGAGCGGCACCCTCTGCAGGAGCTTGCCAATCATCTCGACTTGTCGCATCTCATCGAATTTCGCGGCTGGGTCGATCGCGACAAGATTGCCGGCGTCTATGCCTCGGCTGACATCTTCGTCTTCCCGTCTCGCGATGAAGGTATGCCCAATGCCGTACTGGAAGCGATGGCCGCCGGATTGCCAATTATCGGTACCAGGATCAGCGGCAGCGAGGAATTGGTGATCGAGGGCGAGAACGGCCTTCTTGTCGGGGTCGATGATGTCGGCGCGCTTGCGGCCGCCCTGACCCGTGTGATCGGCGATGGGGATTTGCAGCGGCAAATGGGACAGGCCAGCCGCCGGCGGATCGAAAGCCGATATTCCTGGCGAACGACGGCAGCCGCGTATTTCGATATGGCTGTGACGGGAGAGGCGACAGCCGGATAGGCGTCGTTCCCTCCAGTCGGCACCGCTTCGGCTCACTCGGCACGATAGCCCGCGAACACAAACTGCCGCCCCGTCCCTCCGGCTGACCTTTGCCTTGGCGAGATACCAATGCCCGCTGCTTCCCGCTACCTCTCTCGTCTCCCGCCCTGGTTGTCGCGCCGCCTTGAGGATCGAAAGGTCAGCTTCTCCGAAGATCGCCCCGGTTTCCGCCTGATGCCCCTGCCGCCCGCCCGTGCGGCAGTTGGCGCTGCGGAGATTTTCCGATATAGATTCCACAACTGTGGCGCTGCAAAAGATCGAGCGCCGATTCGTCAAGGATGAGCGGGATGGCCATCAGTTTCAACAAACCGTTCATTGTCGGCAAGGAACTGGAAAACCTTCGCCGGAGCCTGGAGGGGTTGCATCTTTCGGGAGACGGGCCATTCTCAAAGCAATGCCATGATTGGCTGGAGCATCATTACGGCTGCCCCACCCTTCTCACGCATTCCTGCACGGCCGCGCTGGAAATGGCCGCGATCCTTGCCGGTCTCGGTCCGGATGACGAAGTCATCATGCCGTCCTACACCTTCGTCTCCACGGCCAATGCCGTCGTTCTGCGCGGCGCGCGGCCGGTCTTTGTCGATATTCGCCCGGACACCTTGAATCTGGATGAACGGCTCCTGGGGCAGGCGCTCTCTCCCAGGACCAAGGCGATCACCGTCGTGCATTATGCCGGCGTCGGTTGTGAGATGGATAGCATTTTAGCGTTCGCGCGGCAGCACGGCCTCACCGTCATGGAAGACGCGGCCCAAGCCTATCTCTGCACCTATAAGGGAAAGGCCCTGGGCCGCCTCGGCGCCTCAGCGGCGCTCAGCTTCCACGAAACCAAGAATGTGGTCTCAGGCGAAGGCGGCGCCCTCTTGATCAACGATCCATCCCTTGTCGAGCGCGCTCATATCATCCGTGAGAAGGGGACCAACCGCACGCAATTTCTCCGGCGCGAGGTCTCGAAATATGAATGGCTGGACATCGGCTCCTCTTATCTGCCGAGCGACCTGATCGCCGCTGTCCTGCTCGCCCAATTGGAAGAAGCCGAAGCGATCATCGCCAGACGCTACAAGGCGTGGCAACACTATCATCAAGCGCTGGCCCCCTTGGAAGCCGAAGGTTTCCTGCGCCGTCCGACGGTACCGGATGAATGCCGGCATAACGGCCACATCTATTATGTACTCCTCCCCGAGACTGCGAAGGCTCAACGACTGCTTGCCGATTTACGGCAACAGGGGATTGGTGCGACAACTCATTATGTGCCGCTGCATTCCGCGCCCGCCGGGCAACGTTTCGGGAGAACCGCCGGAAGCATGGCGGTCACGGATCACGTCGCCGCCTCTCTGGTACGCTTGCCCCTTTATGCTGGCATCGAGGCCAGCGAAATCGAGCAGGTCGTCACGGCGATCAGGCAGCATTTCGCCGCCGCCCCTCGCCTCAGTGCGTGACGGGGACGAAAAGAATTATGAAGCGCTGTCTGTCCTGCCATACGGAGTTTTCCAGTCCGGATTGGGCATGCCCGTCCTGTGGCCACACGCCCCAGACGATCAACGGCTTCCTCTCCTTCGCGCCCGATCTCGCGCTGGAGAACGATGGGATGTCACCGGACGCCCATCATGCGCTCGATCAAATGCAGGAGAACAGTTTCTGGTTCCGCGCGCGCAACCGACTGCTGACGGATATGGTGCGGCGATATTTTCCGGAAGCGCAGTCGCTCCTGGAGATCGGCTGCGGCACGGGCTACGTTTTATCCGCCTTGGCTGCAACCTTGCCAACGGCTCGGATCGTCGGCAGCGAGATCTATGCCAACGGCCTGGACTATGCCGCACGGCGCCTCGGTGGCAAGGCCGAACTGTTTCAGATGGACGCCACGGCTATCCCTTTCGCCGGTGAATTCGACCTGATCGCGGCATGCGATGTACTCGAGCATATCGATGACGACGAGGGAGTTCTTGCAGAAATGCACCGCGCCTTGCGCCCAGGTGGGGGCTTGCTCCTGACAGTGCCGCAGCATCCTTTTCTTTGGAGCCGCAGCGACGATGCAGCCTGCCATAAACGACGGTATCGCAGGAGTGAGTTGTCAGAAAAGGTACAATGTGCAGGCTTCACTGTGCTGCGAGACACTTCTTTTGTTAGTTGCCTACTGCCAGTTCTGATATTGCAGCGCCTAACCCAAGGGCAGCGCAAGGGTTATGACATGAAGGCGGAATTCACCCTACCGAACTGGGTGAACTATATTCTAGAAATGCCGATGGAATTAGATAGGCAGATAATCCGATGCAGCATCTCCTTACCCGCTGGCGGCAGTCGCATGGTTTTAGCACGAAAAAACTCATGAACGCAGTTTCTAAAACTTCAGCATCACAGTCATGAAGAAGATCGTCATCACTCAATCCAACTATATTCCGTGGAAGGGTTACTTTGACCTGATCGGATCAGTAGATGAACTAATCCTCCTAGATAGTGTTCAATATACGCGTCGAGATTGGCGAAACCGGAACATCATAAAGACCCCCACTGGCCCACTCTGGCTAACCATTCCAGTTGAGATCAAAGGACGCTTTCACCAAGCGATCGATGAAACCCGCATTGCAGATCAAGGTTGGGTTGACACTCATATCCGTAGCATCGAGCTAAACTACAAGCGGGCCGCGTGTTTCAAGGATATTTCCCCTTGGCTTTTCACTACACTCACTGCTGCGGCCGAAGCATCACTGCTATCCGACGTGAATGAGTACTTGATTCGCCATATCAGCGCGAAACTGGAAGTGGCGACGCCCATTCGACGTTGCACAGATGTACTTGATCGGCAAGCATTGCTGAGTATGGAGCCGACTGAGCGCCTACTGCGGCTTTGCCTCGCCGCCCACGCAACGCACTACATCAGTGGTCCCGCAGCCAAAGATTATTTGAACGTCCCCGATTTCACCAAGCACAACATAGAGGTCATCTGGGCCGACTACTCAGGTTACCCAGAGTATCCGCAATTATGGGGAGCTTTTGATCATCGTGTTTCAGTTGTCGACCTGCTGTTGAATGCCGGCAACGACGCCACACAGTTTATGAAACAAAAAAAAACCGGGTAGCCCTTTTGTCACTTCATTCAAGAACTGCCAAACCAAAGCCGGTACGCCCAAAGGTGTTACCAGCATAAAGCATATAGCGCTTTCCACGATGATCGAAGACACAAGGATATTCGATCATCTCGGAATCCCAGCCCTCCGACGAGACGTCGATACCGACCGGTTCCGTATCTCGCTCCCAAACTATACCGTCCTTCGATTCCGCATAGCGGATCCTGTAAGCCGATCCCCGGGAACAGAACCACATATGGTAGCGGTCACCGTCATGAATGACGCAAGGTTTACACATTGCATATTCGCTAACGTCATTAAAATCGATGGCAATGATGTTATCCCGCCGCCACTGAATTCCGTCATCTGACTCAGCGTATTTGATCAGATGCCGCATGTCGGATTTCTGCGCACCCCAACGCGTGTTGGAGCCATACCACATGCGGAATTTACCGTTCTCCTGGCTAACCCAGGGATAGGAAATGGTGTACGGATCCATCTCATCCAGACCGACAATCGGAAAACGTGATACACGCCGGAAAGGCTGCCCTGGCCCATCGCTGATGGCCAATCCGATAGCGTTCTGCCACGGAACCGTTACGGTGAGGTGCCATCCCATGTAATAGAGATACCGTTTCTCACCCACCGGAACGATACAGCCAATTGAACAACCGCTATCGTCAAACATCGCAAGTTCACCCGGCCCGAGGACAGGTTCCGATGACTCGGCTAAGACACGGTTAGGGTCGGTCAAGTCAACCTCAATCCAAGCAATGGATGATCGATTCTTCTCATCCCTGCTGGAGAAGTAAATTCGAAACAAATCCTCACCGATTGGCTCTGCGATCGGATTTGCAGCATACCATTGCATCCAGGGCTTGCGGCCATCCGGCACATAAATGTGGCCAATTTTCCGCCACTTCATAACTTCTTACCCGCCACCATTACACGCATGAATGCCTTGCTAGTCGCATCGAGCTTACTTTCATGGCTATGGACATAAACACTATCAACTTCAGTATTCTGCGTGATTAGCCGGTCGGCGCCAACGAAAGTACCAGGCGCCACCTTGACAGAATTCGATACCGTTGCACCGATGCCCAAGAATGCCCGCTCGCCGATCTCCACGTTAGCCGCTACGGTTACATGAGATGAGACCCAGGCATGGTCTGCAATATGCGTCATGTCACCAATGTGATTGCTTGACCACATGACGACATTGTTACCGATGGACACGTCAAGTGAAATTGATTGATTGTCAAGAATGAAGCAATTCTCGCCAACCTGAATATCTTCAACGCGAAAGATATTCGAAGCAACATAGCTTTCCAGTTTATATCCTTTGGCCTTTGCTTCGTGAAACTTTGTCTCCCGCAAGCCATTCATGCCTTGATAGCCGAGAAGGATAAGCATTCTGTACTCATCGGGCGGGTATCGCTCTTCCACATTCTCAAACGGCACGATAGGTAAATCACGGAAAGTCTCACTGGAAATATACTTTTGGTCGACGGTAAAGGCACAGATGTTGTGAGGACTATCCTTGCTTAGAAAGCGGTAAGCAACATCCGCCCCTCGACCATTCCCGAAGAGAATTAATTTGCTCATATCTTGTTATTCTCTTTCTGTGGCGCGATCCCGAGATCAATCTCGGCCTGCAGCTTAACGAGACGATCCAGCCATTCATAAACACTGACCCCTGCCCTTGCGGCAGCGTCGCGAACCATCGCCTTGGTTTCTACGGAGACCCCCTCAAGTTGCCCGAAATAGCGGCTGCGCATCGTTCCGCCGCGCCATCCACGATGAGGTAAATCAAGATTGAGCTTCGGGAAGCCGTCACCTTTTTGGAAACCAATCACGTAGAAACAATTATTGATGAGCCAGCGAACACTGACATCTCGGGCACAGACCGGCACCGTGTGCAGAGGGGCATCCGCATCGAAAAGAGAATTATTAGTAATGACAATTCGTGCAAATTCAGTGCCCTTGAGCCAAGGCGCTACTGCTTCGTCTCCGTAGACAACACGCCCGCCGATTTTTGCGACACGCGTCAACTCCGCAGCGCCCCTGGTCAGGTCGCCAAATTGATTGAAGCCACCGAAGTGAAATACAGCATCGAAGAAATTGTCCGGGAATGGCAGTGAGGTCGCAGAGGAAATCGAGTAGTCGAGCTCACAAGAGAAATGTAACTCCTTGTCATATTCTGACATCTTTCGCACACAGGCATGCACCATACCCGGAGAAAGATCTTGCATATGGAGGTGCCCCTCCTTGCCCAATCGCCGTGCAAGTCGAAATGAGTCGCGTCCGGTGCCGCAACCAACCTCGAGAACGCGCTTCCCGGGCTTCAGATCGAGCATATCGACCATCGACTCTCGAACCGCATTTTCATCTTCATACATCGCGGCAAACTGCCAATCGACAGCGACATCATAAATGGCGTCTGCAACGTTATCGTACTCGGCCTTCGTCTTAGCTTCGATCGACGTCAGCGTCGCCACCTCTAAAAAGTTCGGTACACCGTACTCGATGACATAGAAATGGCCATCCGCCGCCAGCAATTTCCCCGATACGACATCGCCATCACGCACCGTCTCTTCCGCCAATGTGAGGGGTGCACCAGTGCGTGGACAATGATAATTCTGCAAGTATTTCAAAAGCATGTCAGCTTCCACCAAACCTCAATGGTTGACGTAAAACTTAGTGGTCGCTCTTCCCACATCTCCAGGGGACATCGACCAGATGAATATTAATTCGACCTCTGGCACACGATTGTCCAGACATGCTCTTCAATACCCCAGAAATCATTACGGCAGGATCCGATGTGGAAATCGGTGAAGAAGCTAGCTAGCTCGACTTTTACTTCTTCTTCTTGATCAAATTTCTTCAACACATACCCATTTCTTACGCCATAAGGATCGTTCGCGATTTCCATATGCCCATTCCCGAGATCCCTTGCCCCCCGCATGATATAGCTAGTGCCTATCGGAGCGGAAAAAACGAAACGACCACCTGGCTTCAATACCCGTGCAATCTCTCGTATATTATCGCTAAACTGAGTGCCAGGATCCACGTAATAGCAGGCGTGACACGCCAGCACATGGTCGAAAAAGCCATCGACATGGGGGATGTGGCAGTTTCGGCCAACCTTGACACTCACGTCAGTTCCGAGCCGCTTCAGCCGCTCTGATGCTCGCACGCAGATATCCTCTGCTATCTCAACGCCATAAACAGACATCCCCAGATTGGCCAGCAACGGCATGTTTCGACCGTCACCAAATCCCAAATCGAGAACACGAGCACCAGCATAGCTACAGGACTGATTAGACAATCTGGGATAGTTACCGAGAAATGCTCTCACGACGAATTCGACCGGGTAGACGTAGTCGGAATCACGCCTAGCATAGAACGCGTCGTAGTTGCGATTGATCTCATCATTCATCCGATGCATGCCTTCTATAAAGAACCTTAGCGGTTTCAGGACCGATCACCGAATGCGATGGATAAGACATATCACGGCAAACGCTGTTCGCACCCACGACACAATTGCGCTCCAAACGCGTGCCCGACAACAAGGCCGCCCCCACACCAATCCAACTTCCGCGACCAACGATCACCGGATCTCCGACCTTATTTGGCTGCTGCATGATCGGTACATCTGGATGAGAAAACGAATGATTGTTATCACCGATGAATACTCTTTCAGACAAAAGAGCATTGTCCTCGATCGAAATCATGCGCGTGCAGGACATAAATGAATACCGGCCAATCTGCACCTCGCGGCCAATCTCAATGCGAGGTTCATAATAATAGTCCTCTACTCTAAAATCGTCCTTGTACCGAGGGTCAACATAATCAAGCAGGAACGACAGATCCTTGAAAGCATTGATGTGGCACCCCTCTCGAATTGCAGTCACATCCCCAATAAAAACATGTTGGGGATTCAAAATTCGAAATGGAGGGAAAATTTTCGCGTTTACACCGAAATAACCGAACAGCGCTTTGTCTTCGCTAGTCAGCGGAGTGCTCTTCTCAATAAGAACATTTGCGTTCTCGATGGGACTTTTGCCACTCATTCTAGGTCCTCAGTCGCCCGACCATCTTCAGACTTAGCGCAGTGAATCCTCCGCACAATCGAATAGGGTCGATTTTTGGTTTCGATAAAGATTTTAGACAAATAAATTCCAATCAAGCCCATGCAAAAAATCGCAAGTCCGCCCAGCAGCCAAACAGAGACCATGACGGATAGCCAGCCAGGAACACTAGATCCGTCCAACAACCAGCGTATGATCAAGGCCGTAGCGTAAATACCAGATATCATCGAGATAAAAATACCGAGATAGAAAATCGCAATAAGTGGCGTTTCACTAAAGGACGTAACCGAGTTGATTAGCACGTGCCATCGTCGGGCAAAGCTGTAGGTCGTAACCTTGCGAACAGTTTTAGCAACCGGAATACCCAGTTGATGGTACCCCGTTATGACCCATAACCCTCCAATCGCCGTTTGTTGCTCGCGATGCAGGAGCAATGAATTGACATAGGCGCGCCGCATCAACCGGACGGTGATGTGGTTCGCTGGAATTTTATAAGGTATGAGCCAGTCGAACAGCTTGTAAGCAAGTGCCCCAGTTGCACGGCGAAAAGCCGATCCCGCGCGGATATCTTGATACCCATAAACGACATCAAGATCTGCGCCGTGCAGTTTTTCCCAGAACGCAGCGAGAAGCGCCGGATCCTCTTCCAGATCACTGTCAATCATGAAACAGCAATCACCCGAGCTATGCATGAGACCTGTCATCAAGGCCCTATGGTGGCCAAAATTTCGTGAGAGCTCCACCACCTTCACGCGGGCATCACGCTCAGCCAGACGGCATGCAATCTCCAGCGAGTGGTCCGGAGAGCCATCGTCTACAATGACGATTTCGAAACTCGCCGTGATCTTCTCCGCAGCCGATACCATCCTATGGTAAAAGTCCTCGACGGTCTGAGCGGAATTATATAGCGTCGTAACGATCGATAGAGCCAAGTGCGTTGTTTTACGCCCTGTAGCTATCTCAGGCGCCAGCCACGAATGACTTTGAGTTGCCGTCATCATGCTTGTACGTCCGATAATTCCTTCCGAACAGCCTTCCGATCCACCTTACCATTGGCATTCTCAGGCAACCGGTCGAACTGACGGACAAAGGCCGGCCTCATGTAACTCGGCAATCTGCTCGCACAATGCGCAAACACTTCTTCATGGGAAACAACGCGTTCCGCGGCAAATGCCAATCTCAGTTCCAATCCGTCACCGCCAGTGACGGCGACACAGGAGGCACGCAAGACGCCCGGCATTTGCTCCACAGCAAGATCTATTTCTTCCAATTCGATGCGGTGGCCTCGAATTTTGACTTGATTATCGGCACGCCCCTGAAACCAGAGGAAGCCACGTTCATCCTCCCGCACAATATCGCCAGATCGATACCAAATTGATCGATACAAGCCTTGCCGCGGATCCTGACGAAACCGCAGATCTGTCTCTACGGCGTTGGCATAATATCCAAGGCCGACACAGGGGCCGCCAATCCACAGCTCACCAAGCTTGGACTCCGAGCCTGCATCATCAATGATCAGATAATCAAATCCCTCATGCATACGCCCTAATGACACAAAGCTAGCTTTAGCAGCCGTCAACTGACTATCGTCTATCTCGATACTGGAACAGATGCAGCTTGTCTCCGTGGGACCATATACGTTGACAAGCCGCGACTGCCCCACAAATCGAGCATAAAAGGCCTTCAAAGCTTCGATCGGGAACCCTTCGCCACCGAAAAGAAAGGTCTTCACCTTCGGCAGCGATTCCGGCGCCAGTAACTTGAGGCGATCAAGCGTCAGGAATAATGTTGGGACAGCAAAGATAACGGAAGCATCGCCATCCCGCAAGCGCCGCACCCAAGCCATCGGGTTGCTGAGCACACCAGTCTCCACGGGCACGAGTGCAGCACCATTTATTAGACCACAGAATAGATCGAAGACAGAATTGTCGAAATGCAGGGGGTTTAGATTCGAGAACCGCTCACAACCATCCTGGATAATGCTGGACCGAGCCCAGCTCATGAGATTAAGAACACCCTGATGCGGGATCACAGCTCCCTTTGGTTCGCCTGTAGAACCCGAAGTGAACATAATATAGGCCGGATCCTGGCCATGCACCGAAGCCGGCTCACTCAGTTCTTCGTTCCTCGGTAACGCTTCAATCCAGCTACGGCCGGCTGCATCAGGCGGCAGCATGATATGCAGCCCGAAGGGATTTTGGTCGTGACCTGACGAAATATAAAGTGCGGGTCGCGTGCGTGCTAAGATGCTGGCCGTACGATCTGCAGGATTTTTCGGATCGATAAATACGTAAGGTAATCCCTGCCGCAAGCAGCCCAACCAAAGAGCATAGGTTTCAAGCCGTTTTGGAAGTTGAAGCGCAACGACATTGCCACGTACCAAGCCTAATCTGGCAAACCAGTAGGCTGCATGTTGGGCGAGCGCCGATAATTCATCAAATTTAATGGTTTCTTCCAAGAAGACCAGCGCTGCCTCATCGCCATTTCGCCGGACCGTCTCCTGAAACGCCATCCAGAGATTTTGCACATGCAATTTTGACATCCACCCAAACTCACCCCAGTATCGAACACATGTCTGTTCAAAGCCTCAGGCCACCATTAACGTCGAGCACTACCCCATTGACGAAGGCGTTGTCCGCAAGGAAATCCACAGCATCCAAGAGTTCGTCACAAAAGCCTAAACGACGAATTGGCGTCTGTTCAGTTATGCTGTTCAGCTGTTGTGCCGAGAGGGCTTCTCGCGTTGAAGCAACATCAACGAAGCCGGGCGCAATCGCATTCACACGGATTGCCATTGGCCCCAGCTCGGCAGCCATCGTGCGCGTTAACCCTTCGATGCCTGATTTTGCCGCACTATAAGCTGCTTGCCCGACATTCCCCCGACTGGCAATTGAGCTAAAATTAATAATGGTTCCGCCGCCCTTACGCGCCATTCGAGTAGCAACGAGAGACGCCACGATGAAGGGCGCGGTCAGGTTCGCTTCAATGACGCGCCGCCAAGTCTCAGCGCCATGCGCCTGCAAGCTTGCACCGCGCAACTTTACGATCGGCTCGTTCCAGATCAAGCCAACAGCATTGATTAAGAGGCCAATACGATCGGCGCGCGGAATCGCATTATCCAAAACCGCCTTGACGGCGGCATCTGAAGTCAAATCGACAGCGCATGCGACAACCGGAACCTTCCCCTCGACAGCTCCGGTCTGCCCCACATTCCGATCGAGCGCCAAGACAGGCTGCTGGCGCGCGGCAAAACGCTCAACAATCGCACGCCCCAAGGAGCCGTTGGCCCCTGAAACAATTACCCAGTCAGCAGCGCCTTCGGTCATGATGGCTTAACTGGCCTTCAACAAAGTCTGGAGTTCACTAACTGTATTCAGATTCTCGAGTTCTTCTTCCGACAATTCACGCTTTAGCACCTGCTCAAGACGAACAACCAGATTAACCATTTTCAAAGAGTCCCATCCGGCTAATTCGCTAAACGGCGCCGTTTCAGCAACCGATACGGCATTTCGTTGTAGAATCTCGGCAAGGAGCATCCTAGCGTCCATTATTTGAAAATCCTTAATACTTACTCGTTATAGCTGCACATCCTAAATGGCGACGACGTGTATAACATAGGGGCCGCAAGCACAAAAGAGTGCCTCCTGCGCCGTGCCTAGCCGTCAATCAGATGCCTCAAGTAATCGGAATAAGCACAGTTTCGAAGCCCCTCAAGTCGCTGGATCAGGCCCTCTCGATCGACAAACCCCATCCGATACGCAACCTCCTCGGGGCAGGCGATCTTGAGACCAGTACGCTGCTCCATCACCATTACGAACTGGCTGGCCTCGAACAGGGTTTGCGGCGTGCCACCGTCCAGCCAGGCGCTGCCGCGCCCCAGCATTTCGGCGCGCAACTTCCCCCGCTCCATATAGACGCGGTTCAGGTCGGTGATCTCCAGCTCGCCTCGGGCCGACGGCTTCAGCGATTGCGCGATCTCCAACGCCTCTTCATCATAAAAATACAGCCCCGGAACGGCGAGGTTACCCTGGGGCTTTTTCGGCTTCTCCTCGAGAGAAAGGACCGTCCCCTTCTCATCTAGCGTCACGATGCCGAAAGCCTCGGGCTGCGAGACGGGATAGGCGAAAATGGTCGCGCCTTCTGGGCGATGTATGGCTCGCTGGAACTGTGTCGAAAGCCCAGTCCCATAGAAAAGATTGTCACCCAATATGAGGGCCGTTGGATGGCCGGCGATATATTTCTCTGCAACCAACAGCGCCTGGGCGATTCCATCCGGCGATGGCTGGGCGGCGTAGTCGATGTGGATCCCCCATTGACTACCATCGCCCAGGCAGGTTTGAAACTGCGGCAGTGCCTGCGGGCTCGAGACCAAAACAAACTCTCGGATACCCGCCAGCATCAGCGTCGTCAGCGGGTAATAGATCATCGGCTTGTCATAGACCGGCAACAACTGCTTGTTCACGGCCATTGTCAGTGGGTAGAGACGCGTGCCGCTACCGCCCGCCAGGATCACGCCTTTCCAGCTTCGCTTCGTTTCATTGGCCATTTCATCGATCCTGTTGATTGGCAGCCGAGATATTCTGCAACCCCAATCTCCTGCCGTCATATGTCTGCTGTCGGTGACGCTGCCACCAGTCTCGGTTCTCCAGATACCAGGCAACAGTCTGCGTCAGCCCGCTGCTCAGCGTCTCACGCGGCATCCAGCCGAGCTCACGACGTATCTTGTCGTCATCAATGGCATAGCGCAGGTCGTGTCCCGGTCGGTCGGGAACGAATCGAATGAGGCTGCCATGTGGGCGATGCCGGGATTCCGACAGCATCGTATCGAGGTGCAGGCAGATATCTCGGACGAGATCGATGTTTCGCCGTTCCGCCCGCCCCCCGATATTATAAGTCTGGCCGGGACGCCCCCGGCCAAGCACGCAGCACAAGGCGTCGGCATGGTCTTCGACGAACAGCCAGTCGCGAATATTCTCGCCGGCGCCATAGACCGGCAGATCCCGCCCTTCGAGGCCGGCGATGACCATGGTCGGAATGAGCTTTTCCGGAAACTGATACGGACCGTAATTATTGGAGCAATTGGTCACGATAACCGGCAAGCCATAAGTCTCGTGCCATGCCCGCGCCAAATGATCCGATCCGGCCTTGCTGGCGGAGTATGGGGAATTCGGTCGATAGGGTGATGCTTCACTGAACAGGCCGGTTGCGCCCAAGCTGCCATAGACTTCATCCGTCGAGACATGAATGAAGCGGAACCGTGCCGCGGCTTCGGCCGGCAACCCTCGCCAGAACGCAAAAGCCGCGTGCAGCATGTTGAATGTTCCAAGAACATTCGTCCGCACGAACATTTCCGGTGCATCGATCGAACGATCGACATGCGACTCCGCTGCGAGATGAATGACGGCTTCAGGCTGAAATTGTTCGAAAACCGCGGTGACGGCCGCGAGATCACAGATATCCGTCTGATGGAACGCATAATTGGAATCTGAAGAAATGGCGGCAATATTCGCCACATCACCGGCATAAGTGAGCTTGTCGATATTGGCGATCGCGCGTCCTTCTTTGCCGACCAGGCGCCGTACCACAGCCGATCCGATAAAACCGCAACCGCCTGTCACCAGAACCCGCTGATGGTGAAGATCCTTATCCACCGTCATCCTCTTGCGTCTCCCCCGATAACGCTCTTGCCACCGCTATTATGCGCGGGCAACCAGAATAAGTCCGCAGATTACGAAACCAATACCGGCAACTTGAAGTAACTTAATGTGTTCCTGCAGGAAGAGGGCGCTGACGATCACGACCAGGATAAAGGCCAGGCTGGTAAACGGATATGCCTGACTCAGCGGCAGCCGGGTCATCGCAGCCATCCAGGATAACCCTGCGAGGAACGCACCGAATATGCCGCTCAGCACCCATGGGTCGATCAGCAATTTGGCGATGAAGAGAGCCTTATCGTACAAGCCACTCCCCACGGCGCCCGCATGAAGAACGCGGATCTTGATGATAATCTGCCCGTAAACGGTCAGGAGAACGGTTAGACCTACGGCTATCCAGGCGTTTATCAGGCTCATTCTCGCAGGCAAACCTTCGGCTTGTGTTTACAGAGTCAACCGACGGACTGTGCGGGCTTAAGAGCTGCGCCTGCGCCGCTTGCCGATTGCGGTTCCCTTACTCCCACTCGATCGTTCCCGGCGGCTTCGAGGTGTAGTCGTAGACGACGCGGTTGATGCCGCGGACCTCATTGATGATACGGGTCGCCACGCGGCCGAGGAAGGCCGGCTCGAAGGGATAGAAATCAGCGGTCATGCCGTCGGTCGAGGTAACGGCGCGCAGTGCACAGACGTGATCGTAGGTACGCCCATCGCCCATGACGCCGACGGTCTTGACCGGCAACAGGACGGCGAAGGCCTGCCAGATCTTGTCGTAGAGGCCGGCTTTGTCGATCTCGTCGAGATAGACGACGTCGGCCTTGCGCAGGATGTCGA
>CAYOQR010000017.1:0-83166 GCA_964406155.1 uncultured Rhodospirillaceae bacterium
ACGATGCCCTGGCGCGGATCGCTCATCTTGAAATAGGTGATGCCGAAATCCTGGCAATTATGCTCCAGCGTCTCGACCTGGATGCGGCTTTCCTCTTCCTGGATGCCCTTGGAGCGGTCGCTGGTCGGCACATTGTGATCGGCTACCGCCAGGGTCGCCTGGGGACGATGCACCTTGCGGCCGGCCGTGCGCAGGCCCTCGAAAGCCTGCGGGCTGGTCACTTCATGGACAAGATGCCGGTCGATATAGATAAGGCAGGTACCGTCGTCCTGACGATGCACCAGATGATTATCCCAGATCTTGTCGAACAGCGTCTTCGGTTGCGCCATGGCGGCCATACGTCCTTGATCGTCAATGTCCCGCACCCGTTCGGGCGGCGAGCCACCCGAAGCGATCGCGGATCTGCCTCAACTCACGGAACCCGCAGCGGCGGATAGATCGGCCCCGCCGGGATCCCGTGCCTCACTCGCGGGGCCACGGCCCCTTGTCTTTCACCACGCCGCCGGCCCCGGCCGCCTATCCAACCGGGACCGTCGGTCGGCCGGCTTACTCGCCAGCCGTGTTCTGCGTCGTGACCTTCTCGGCGATACGAGCCGCCTTGCCGCGCAGGCCGCGCAGGTAATAGAGCTTCGCCCGGCGAACGTCGCCACGGCGCACCAGCTCGACGCTGACCAGACGCGGGCTGTAGAGCGGGAAAATACGCTCGACGCCTTCGCCGTAGGAGATCTTGCGCACGGTGAAGGACGAATTCAGCCCGGCATTCTTGCGGGCGATGCACACGCCTTCGAAGGCCTGCACACGCTCACGGTCGCCTTCGACGACCTTCACGTTCACCTTCACGGTATCGCCCGGCCCGAATTCCGGCAGCTTCGACGCCGCCGCCAGCTTAGCAACCTGATCCTTCTCGAAATCATGCAATGTCGTCATGACACAGTTCCTTCCTTGTAATGTCGTCCGGCGCCCACCTTTCGAGGGCATGGGCTCCGGTATCTCCGTTACGCCTTGGATTTCCCTTCGGCGCGTTTCTCATAAGCCGCCCACAAATCGGGCCGCCGCAATCTCGTCACGTCCTCCGCCTGGCTGCGCCGCCAGGCATTGATCTTCTCGTGGTGCCCGGAGAGCAGAACCTCCGGCACCGAGCGGCCCTGCCAGACGGCTGGCCGCGTGTAATGGGGATATTCGAGCAATCCCCGTTCGAAACTCTCTTCCTCCAGCGTCTCCGCCGCGCCCATCACGCCGGGGATCAGCCGCACCACGGCATCCATCAGCGCCAGTGCCGCCAGCTCGCCGCCGGAGAGGACGAAATCGCCGAGACTGACTTCCATCAGCCCCCGCGCCTCGATCACCCGCTCATCGAGCCCTTCGTAACGTCCGCAAACCAGGACGCAACCGGGCCCGCCGGCCAGTTCCTTGACCAGCTCCTGGCTCAGCACGCGTCCCCGCGGGCTGAGATAGATCGCCGGCCCGGCCGGTATGCCATCGGCATCCGGCCGCAACGCCACTTCCAACGCCGCATCGACCACGTCCGGGCGCATCACCATGCCCGGCCCGCCGCCGAAGGGCGTATCGTCGACGGAGCGATGCTTATCCAGCGCGAAGCTGCGGATATCCATCGTCTCCAAACGCCAGTCGCCGCGCTCCAGCGCCCTGCCCGCCAGGCTTTGGCCAAGCGGTCCCGGAAACATGTCCGGGAACAGGGTCAAGATCCGCGCCCGCCAGGCTGGCTTCCCCGCGACTCCCGCCGCGACGTCGGCCGTCACCTGCCCGCTGCCTCGTCGCCTTCCGCCGCTTCTTCGTCACCGGACCGAGCCGGCACCTCGAAGAAATCGGCCGGCAGATCGACCGTCAGAGAACCGGCGGCAAGATCGACTTCCGGCACGAAGGCCCGGGTAAAGGGCACATCGAAGGCACCCTCGGCACCGCCCTCCACCACCAGCATATCGCCGGCACCGTAATTGGCCACCTCGGCAACCCGACCCAGCGCGCGGTCCCCGCGGTCACGGACCGCCAAGCCGATCAGATCCGCGAGATAGAACTCCTCGGGATCGTCCTGCGCCGGCAATTGCGCCCGCGGCACGAACAGGCGCTGGCCCTTCAGGGCCTCCGCCATGTTGCGGTCGACGACGCCGTCGATCCGGCCGATCAGCAAGCCCTTCGCGGCATCAGCAGTCCTGGCGGTCAAGTTGAGCTCGAACCGACGCGCCCCGCTCTCATCGAAGAGCGGACCATAGGCGGCGATCGACGCCGGTACCGCGGTGAAGGATTTCACCTTCACCTCGCCCCGTACGCCATGGGCGCCCGTGATCGCACCGACCAGCACCATCTTTTGACCGTTCCCAGCCATGCCGACGAAAAAGACCTAATCCGCGTTTGCGGCTCAGGCTTCGGCGGCCTTGGCGGCAGCTTCCGCCGCGGCCTTGGCGCGTTCCTGCGCCTTCGCCTTCGGCTGCGACTGCTTGGTCTGCTCGCGGCGCTTCGGCGCCTCGACGAGGCCGGCCTTCGAGAGGAACAGGGCAACGCGATCGCTCGGCGTCGCACCGACCTTCAGCCAATGCTGGGCACGCTCGGTATCGAGCACGATGCGCTTCGGGTCGTCCTTCTGCAGCATCGGATTGTAGGTGCCGATCTTCTCGACGAACTTGCCGTCACGGGCAAAGTGCGACTCGGCGACCACGATGCGGTAGAACGGACGCTTCTTGGCGCCGCCGCGCGCCAGACGAATCTTCAACGACATGTTTGGTTGTCTCCTCTTAAAACTCAGATCTTCTGAATGCGATAAACTCGGGATTAAGCTTCCGGATGGTGGCAGCAGGCTTCGAGCTTGTTGCCGTCCGGGTCGAAAACGAAAGCGCCGTAGTAATCGGCGTGGTAATGCGGCCGCAGGCCTGGCTTGCCGTTATCGGCGCCGCCCGCCGCCATCGCCTCGGCATGGAAGGCATCGACATCAGCCCGCTGGCGCGCGGAGAGCGCGAGATGCGCACCGCCCCGGCGATTGGCCTCCGCGTCGAGCTTCTCCGGCACGGCGATCCAGAAGGAAGGCTTTTGGCCCGCTTCGCCATAGCCATGGGCGATGACGCCCTGGCCGGGGATATCGACATCGAACACGCGGACATAGCCGAGACAGGCCATCACACGGTCATAGAACATCCGGGCTTTCGCCAGATCGGCAACGCCGACCGAGACATGATCGATCATTGCTTGCCTCCACCGATACCGGGGAAGCCGCCCGGGAAGCCGCCGCCCATGCCGCCCAAACCGCCGCCGCCCATCGGGCCGCCGGGACCGCCCTTCATCAAGGCGGCGAGGCCACTGCGCATCAGGCCCTTTTTGCCGAGCTTGCTGACCTGCTTCATCATGCGGGCCATGTCCATATGCTGCTTCAGCAGCTTGTTCACTTCCTGCACCTGGACGCCGGCACCCTTGGCGATGCGGTTCTTGCGCGAGGCCTTGATCAGCTCAGGGTTCTTGCGCTCCTTCGGCGTCATCGACTGGATGATCGCGATCGAACGCTTGACGATCTTGTCGTCGACCTTGCCTTCGAGCTGCTTCTGCATTTTGCCGAGACCGGGCAGCATACCCATGATGCCGCCGAGCCCGCCCATCTTCAGGAGCTGCTTCAACTGCGACGCCATGTCGTCGAGGTCGAATTCGCCCTTCTGCATCTTGCGGGCGATGCGTTCGGCCTCTTCCTGCTCGGTGGTCTCGATCGCCTTCTCGACCAGGCTGACGATATCGCCCATGCCGAGGACGCGGCCGGCGATACGATCGGCGTGGAAGTCTTCCAGCGCATCGATCTTTTCGCCGACGCCGAGCAACTTGATCGGGCAACCGGTGACGGCGCGCATCGACAAGGCCGCACCGCCACGCGCATCGCCGTCGACGCGGGTCAGCACGATGCC
The DNA here is from genome assembly GCA_964406155.1 of uncultured Rhodospirillaceae bacterium. Lineage (GTDB taxonomy): Bacteria > Pseudomonadota > Alphaproteobacteria > Dongiales > Dongiaceae > Dongia_B. Next base: position 3,900 of record CAYOQR010000017.1, read on the forward strand.
GGTAACGTTGACGCGGTCCTTGAAGGCCTTGGCGACGGTCACCGCATCCTGGCCGGTCATCGCATCGGCGACCAGCAGGGTCTCGTGCGGATTGGTGGCAGCATGAACCTGCGCTACCTCTTCCATCAATTCCTCATCGATCGCCAGACGGCCGGCGGTGTCGAGCATGACGACATCGAAGCCTTCGAGGCGGGCAGCCTGAAGCGCGCGCTTGGCGATCGCCACCGGCGGTTCGCCCGGCACGATCGGCAGCGAGCGGCCGCCGATCTGGTCGGCGAGGATCGCCAACTGCTGCTGCGCCGCCGGACGGCGCGTATCGAGCGAGGCCATCAGCACTTTCTTGCCCTGGCGCTCGGCCAGGCGCTTGGCGATCTTCGCCGTGCTGGTGGTCTTACCGGAACCCTGCAGGCCGACCATCATGATCGGCACCGGGGACGGCGCATTGAGGCTGATGCCGGCAGCGGTCTCGTCACCGGCCTTCAGCATCTTCACCAGCGCATCATGCACCAGCTTGATGACCATCTGGCCCGGGGTGATGGATTTGACCACCGCTTCGCCCACCGCGCCTTCGCGCACCTGGGCGATGAAATCCTTGACGACGGGGAGCGCGACGTCGGCCTCGAGCAGCGCGATGCGAACCTCGCGCAGAGCCTCATCGACATCGGCTTCCGAGAGCGCACCGCGCTTGGTCAGCCGATCGAAGACCCCACTCAGGCGTTCTGACAGTTTGTCGAACATGCGTCGCTGCGATCCGGTCGTTGCACAACTGTTTCCCGGCCGCGCGGTTTCAACGCGCTCGCACCCTAATGACAAGGGTACAACGAGGTTTGCGCCCGTGCGCGACACTCGCGGACGGACGGGACCCCTCGGGGCCAAGGCTCTCCCAAAGTCGGTTAAGCGGGGCGGAAACTAGGCTTTTCCAGCCGGAGAGTCAAGGAAACCGACCGAACTGGCCAATAGCCTCAGCCGGGGATGTGAGCTGCACCAGGCAAGGAAAGCTAACCCCTTCATCTTTCGGACGAATTGGCCGCCCTTAGCCACCTAGATCGCCGGCGGGACCAGAGCCGGCACCTCACCGCCGGTACGGGCCGGAACGCCGCCCGTCTGGACATTGCGGCGCAGGGCATTGAGCTCGTTGGCCTGGGCATCGACCCGGCGCGCCAGGTCACGCGCCCGGCGCCGATGACCGCCGAGGCTCAGCCACATGACCAGCAATCCGAACAGGAAGCCGAGCAGGATGCAGCCCAAGGTCAGCAGGTAGAGCGGTGCGGCGAGATCCCAGGGCAGTGGCCAGAGATTGAGGGTCACCGAACCGCGATTCATGACGGCGAACAGGACGATCACGATGGTGATGGGCAGGGAGATGATCCAAGTGAAGCGTCGCATGCGGAAATCCCGTTCGAAGACAGATGATCGGTCGGCTGATTGGTCAGGCAGTTTAGAGCGCGACGGCCGCCGATTGAAGCGGATTGCGTCGGACGGAGCCGCCATTCCCCCGCTATTTCATTGATATCAGGAGGATTCATCCGAGAACAGATAAGCCGCCGACAGCTCTTCTGCGGCGATGAGCGGCATCGCAAAGATATCGGCCCCGGCGTCATATGAAGATCGCCGGGGCCGATACGTTGCCCGTTATACGAAAAGACTTAGTTTCCAGCGGCGCCGGTGCCGGGTTCCTTATGGGTGGTATCACCGCCGGTAGCCGGCGTGCCGCCGCCGGCATTGGTTCCAGCATTGCCGGAGGTCGGTGGCGTGGTGGCATCGGCACGGCCGTTCAGCCGGTCGCGCAACTCCTTGCCGGTCTTGAAGAAAGGCACCACTTTTTCCTCGACCGCGACGGTTTCGCCGGTGCGCGGATTGCGTCCCTTGCGGGCATCGCGTTCCTTGATCGAGAAGGCGCCGAAACCGCGCAGCTCGACGCGGTCGCGCCGGGCCAGCGCATTGGTGATCTCGTCGAAGATCGTCGTCACGATCCGCTCCACATCGCGATGATAGAGATGCGGATTCAAAGCCCCGATACGCAGAATCAATTCGGATTTCGTCATTGCTGTCCCCGTCGCCCGTCCATACCGGCATCCGTTCCAGGTCTGGCGTTCCCCAGCCAGCGCAAACACGCAAGACACCGATGGACCGAAACCGGCGCGCGCTAGGACCAAGCCCCCAACATCGCGATATCGCAATCCGCCTGTGGCAGCACGGCAACCCCCTGTTGCCGAATTCACGCTGTAAGGTTAAGGCTGCCAGCGGAAACCCGGTGCGTCAAGGGTAAGTCGCTCATTTTTATATGTTTTTTTGAAAGCGTGATGTTTCGGCCAAGAAAAAGGCCGGGATGGAGACCCATCCCGGCCGATTTCATCGTATCCGCGACAGAACTGTCGCGTTTACGCCATGACGTTACTCGTCCTTCTTGGCCTTCTTGGCCTTGGAGAGAGCAGCACCCAGGATGTCGCCAAGGCTGGCGCCCGAGTCCGACGAGCCGTATTCGGCCATCGCCTGCTTGTCTTCCTCGACTTCGCGAGCCTTGATCGACAAGGAAATTTTGCGGGTCTTGGCGTCGATCTGCATGATCTTCGCATCGACCTTCTCGCCGACCGCGAAGCGATCGGGGCGCTGTTCGGCGCGTTCACGCGACAGATCCGCCTTCTTGATGAAGCCGGTCACGCCGTCGTTCAGCGCAACTTCGATGCCGCCATCGGTGATCTGGGTCACCGTGCAGGTCACCACATCACCCTTCTTCAAGGCGCCGGCGCTTTCCGCGAAATTGTCACGCTTCAGCTGCTTGATACCCAGGCTGATGCGTTCCTTTTCCACGTCGACGTCGAGCAGCTTCACCTTCACGGTGTCGCCCTTCTTGTAATCCTGCACGGCTTCCTCGCCCGAGCGATCCCAATCGAGATCGGAGAGGTGCACCATGCCGTCGATATCGCCCGGCAGGCCGACGAACAGACCGAATTCGGTGATGTTCTTCACTTCGCCTTCCAGTTCGCTGCCGACCGGATGCTTGTCGAGGAATGCCTGCCACGGATTGTCGAGGCACTGCTTCAGGCCAAGGCTGATGCGGCGCTTCACCGGATCGACGTCCAGGACCATCACTTCGACTTCCTGGCTGGTCGAGACGATCTTGCCCGGATGGACGTTCTTCTTGGTCCAGCTCATTTCGGAAACGTGGACCAGGCCTTCGATGCCCGGCTCCAGCTCCACGAAGGCGCCGTAATCGGTGATGTTGGTCACGCGGCCGACGAACTTGGTGCCGGACGGATACTTCGCACCGACCTGCTCCCAGGGATCCGCCTCAAGCTGCTTCATGCCGAGGCTGATGCGCTGGGTTTCCGGATTGAAGCGCACGACCTGGACATTGACGGTCTGGCCGATATGCAGAGCTTCCGACGGATGGTTGATGCGGCGCCACGCGATATCGGTGACGTGCAGCAGGCCATCGACGCCGCCGAGATCGACGAAGGCGCCGTAATCGGTGATGTTCTTCACCACACCCTGCAGCACCTGGCCTTCCTTCAGATTGGCGACCAGCTCGCTGCGGGCCTCGGCGCGGCTCTCTTCCAGAACGGCGCGGCGCGAGACGACGATGTTGCCGCGGGCGCGGTCCATCTTCAGGATCTGGAACGGCTGCGGCGTGCCCATCAGCGGGCCCACGTCGCGCACCGGGCGGATGTCCACCTGGCTGCCCGGCAAGAAGGCGACGGCGCCGTTGAGGTCGACGGTGAAGCCGCCCTTGACGCGACCGAAGATCACGCCGGTGACGCGCTGATTGTCCTTGAACTGCTTTTCGAGCTGGATCCAAGCCTCTTCGCGGCGTGCCTTCTCACGGCTGAGAACGGCTTCGCCATTCTTGTCTTCCATGCGCTCGAGATAGACCTCGACCGTGTCGCCGACCTTGATTTCCGACTTCTGACCGGGGAGCGCGAATTCCTTCAGCGCCACGCGGCCTTCGGACTTCAGTCCGACATCGATGAGGACGAATTCGTTTTCGATACCGACGACGGTACCGGTGAGGACGCTGCCCTCCAGACCGGAGGCCGCACCGAGGCTCTCTTCGAGCAGGGCGGCAAAGCTGTCTTTTGCGGGGGCTTCCTTCAGGGCTGCCTTAGCCATATGTCAAAACTTCCTTTCAAAACGTTTTTCCGGCCAACCGGTTGTCTCCGGTGGTCTGCAAACAACGACGATGGGTGATCTGCGGGGATGCGGGAGATCGATAAAATCGGCTCGCTGCTGATCCCGTCTGACGGCCGGGCCTTGCCGGCAGTCATAAGGATATCACGCGTTGCGGATCCGATCGATATGCGCGACCGCCCGATCGAATACCTGATCGGCGGTCAAGGCCGAGGTATCGATGACCAGGGCATCGGCGGCCGGCGTCAATGGGGCGACGGCACGGTCCTGGTCTCGGGCATCGCGTTCCTGCATATCCTGCAAAACCCGCGCGTATATAGCCCCTGCCCCCTTCTCTTGCAACTCTTTGAATCGGCGCTGGGCGCGGGCTTCCGTCGAAGCGGTGATGAAAATCTTCACCGGCGCATCGGGGCAGACCACGGTGCCGATGTCCCGCCCGTCGAGGATCGCCCCCTGGCTGCCAGCCGGCGGCTTGGCGGCGAAATGGCGCTGCCAGTCGAGCAAGGCGGCCCGCACCGCCGGAATGGCGCCGACTTTGGAGGCCGCCTGGCCGCCCGCCTCGGTGCGGATCTCAGGATCCGTCAACAGCGCCGGTGAGAGGTCCCTCGCGGCCGCGACCGCAGCTATTTCATCAGCCGGATCAAGGCCTTGGCGCAGAACCGCAATACCCACAGCACGATACAGCGCGCCGGTATCCAGATAAGCCAACCGGTAGTGATCCGCGAGGCGCCGGGCCAGGGTTCCTTTGCCCGCCGCAGCGGGCCCATCAAGCGCAACAACCAAAGACATCAGACAGAATAGCCCTTTAAATCAACCTTTTACCGGCGTGATCGCGGCGCCGAGGCCGTTCATCAGCCGGGCGAAACCCGGGAAGCTGGTATCGATCGCCGCCCCGTCATCGATGGTGATCGGCTTGGCGGCTGCCAGGCCCAGCACCAGGAAGGACATGCCGATGCGATGGTCGAGCTTGACGGCGATGGTGCCACCGCCCGCCGGCTTCACGCCCGTGCCGCCGCGCACGGTCAGGCTGTCCTCGCCTTCGACCACATCGACGCCGCAGGCCGCCAGGCCCTGGGCCATGGTTCCGAGGCGGTCGCTTTCCTTGACCCGCAATTCGGCCAGGCCGAGCATCCGCGTCTCGCCCTCGGCGAAGGCGGCGGCGATGCTCAGGATGGGATATTCATCGATCATCGACGGCGCCCGCTCTGCCGGCACCGTCACGCCCTTGAGCTTGCTGGCGCGCACCCGGAGGTCTCCGACCGGCTCGCCCGCCGCCTCCCGGCGGTTGAGGATCTGGATATCGGCCCCCATTTCCAGGAGCGTCTCGATCAGGCCGATGCGGTGCGGATTGAGCCCGACATTCGGCAGGGTCACATCGGAGCCCGGCAGGATCAGGGCCGCGACCATCGGGAAAGCCGCCGAGGAGGGATCCCCCGGCACGACGATCTTCCGGCCGGTCAGCTCGGGCTGGCCCTTGAGGCTGACAGCCCGTCCGACTGGTGTCTGTTCGACGCTGATTTCGGCGCCGAAGCCCCGCAGCATCAGCTCGGTGTGATCCCGGGTCGGCTCCGGCTCGATCACGGTGGTGATACCGGGCGTATTCAAGCCGGCCAGCAGAATGGCCGATTTCACCTGGGCCGAGGCGACCGGCAGGCGATAGCTGATCGGCAGCGGGTTGGCCGTGCCGATCACGGCCAAAGGCGGCCTACCCTTGCTGCGGGCGACGATCTGCGCCCCCATGCGGGTCAACGGCTCCGAAACCCGGGCCATCGGCCGCGAGCGCAGCGAGGCATCGCCGGTGAAGAAGGTGGTGAAATCATAGGCAGCGACCAGGCCCATCAGCAGCCTTGTCCCGGTGCCGGCATTGCCGAGATCGAGCACGTCGGCCGGCTCGACCAGCCCGCCGATCCCCCGCCCCCGCGCATGCCAGACGCCATCCGCGCCGCGTTCCGCCATGCCGCCGAGCTGGCGCATGGCGGCGGCGGTGCGCAAAACGTCCTCGCCCTCCAGCAGGCCGTGAATCTCGGTTTCCCCCATGGCCAGGGCACCCAGCATCAGCGAGCGGTGGGAAATCGACTTGTCGCCCGGCACCTGGACCGTGCCGGAAAGCGCGGCGGCGGTACCGGAGATCAAAGGCAGGGGAGCGGAATGGGCCACGCGGAAACCTCAGGGAACGGAAATGGCAGACGGAAACGGCGCCTCCCTTAGCATAACCGGCCAGCCGGCCACTACCCGCTATGATATGCCGGGATGAGACGCCACGGGCCACGCCCGGCGAGAAACAGGCACCGCCCGGCGGGAAACCGGCCCCGACCGGAAGCCGCCCTGACCGGGCCGGGGGCGACGGGCCGCCCGATTCGACAGGCGATTCATGGCCCTTTTCCTGCGTTGACAGGCCCCCGGCTTCGTGGCAATTGGGCGCCGAGCCCAGTGCAGGGCGCCGCGTTAAGGTTCCCAGGGAGGCTCCCGGGAGCCGGGCCGGGCGCAAGACCCGCACCTTTCGGGGCAATCGAGAGATTTCAGGGAGTGGCATTGTGAGCAAGCCGGAATGGGGTACGAAGCGCACCTGTCAGAGCTGCGCCGCGCATTTTTACGATCTGCGCAAGGACCCGATCGTCTGCCCGAAATGCGGCGTGACCTATGATCCGGAAGCGGTGCTGAAGTCGCGCCGCGGCCGCGTCGTGGAGAAGGTCGTCGCCGCCAAGCCGGCGCCGGAAGAGGAATTGCCGGATGTCGAGGTCGAAGACGCCGATATGGGCGACGAAGACGATTCGGTCATGGAAGACACCTCGGATTTGGGCGAAGACGACGAGGATGTCTCGGAAGTGATCGAGGGCGTCGAGGACGACCAGTAAGGTTTTTTGATCGGCGAAAAATGCCACTGCATTTTTCGCTTGAATTCGCCGGGCAAGCTCCATAGGTTCTGCCCCGCGTTCCGGTCCAGACGGCGCCCAGGCATCTTGAGCCTCAGGCGCCTCAGATCGGATAAAGGTTTTCCCGGGCCCATAGCTCAGCTGGGAGAGCGCCACAATGGCATTGTGGAGGTCAGCGGTTCGATCCCGCTTGGGTCCACCAAATCAAAAGCCCCGCGCAGCGATGCGCAGGGCTTTTTCTTTGCCGGTGATGCGGCGGTTATTCCGCCGCCTGCACGCGGCCGATCGGCAGATGGCGCGCCCAGAGGCCGTGGCCCAGCACCGCCAGGATGCCGACGCCCGCAATCGCCGCCACGTAATGCGCCGGCGCCAGCGGATCCTTGGCCGTCAGCAGTGAGACGACCAACGGCGTCAGGCCGCCGAAGATCGCATAGGCGATGTTGTAGGCGAAGGAGACGCCGGAGAATCGCACTGCCGGCGGGAAGACCCGCACCATGATGAAAGGCACAACGGCGATGGACCCGACGCACAGCCCCGTCAGCGCATAGAGCGGCAGGAGCAAAGCCGGCGATGATGCGGCGCCGAGATAGAGCAGATAGCCGGAGGCGGCGAGGCAAAGGCCGCCGATCAGCATGACGCGGACCGCGCCGAAGCGATCCGCCATCATCCCGACGAGAATGCAGGAGACCGACAGCACCAAGGTGGCGACGCTGTTGGCCTGCAAGGTCGCGACCGGCGGGAAGCCGGCCAGTTTCTGCAGCAGACCCGGCGTCATCAGGATGAGCACGACGATCGCCGCGGTCAGGGTCCAGGTGGTCAAAGCGGAAACCAGGATCGCCCGGCCGTGATATTTGAGCACCGCTTTCAGCGGCAGCTCGGCGCTGAGCGCCTTGCGCTGGCGGATCTCCACGAAGACCGGCGTCTCTTCGAGCCAGCTCCTGAGATAGACCGCGCAGAAGCCGAACACGCCCCCGGCAATGAAGGGCAGGCGCCAACCGTAATCGTGGATCTGCTCGGGCGTGAGCGCGAGATTGACCGCCGTCGCCACCAGCGAGCCGATCAGGATGCCGGCGGTGAGACCGGCCGTCAGCAGACCGCAGGCGAAGCCGATTCGCCGCGCCGGCACATGTTCCGCGACGAAGACCCAGGCACCCGGCACCTCGCCGCCGATCGCCGCCCCCTGCAGCACGCGCAGCAGCAGCAAGGCGAGCGGCGCCGCATAGCCGATCGTGACATAGACCGGCAGCAGCCCGATCAGCAGGGTCGGCACCGCCATCAGGAAGACACTGAGCGTGAACATGCGCTTGCGGCCGATGCGATCGCCGAAATGCGCCATGATCACGCCGCCCAACGGCCGCGCCAGATAGCCGGCGGCGAAGATGCCATAGGATTGCAACTGCCGCAGCCAGTCGGGGATATCCGGCGGGAAGAACAATTGCCCGATCACCGCCGTGAAGAAGACGAAGATGACGAAATCGTAGAATTCCAGCGCGCCGCCGAGGGCCGCCAGAACGAGCGTTTTGATGTCCTGCCGCGTCAGCAGGCGCTGGCTGAGAGATGCTTGCGTCGTGCGGGTGATGTCGTTCTGCATGACCGGACCGCTCTTCCCCTTGCCGATAATCCGCCCCTCCCTCGAGTCGGGGATGCCGGGCACTATAGCAGGCGGCGTATCCTTGACGATCGATCGGCGATCGACAGCGATCAATCGGCGACCAGGCGCCAGGTTACGTCAGCGGTGACGGGGGTTTCGGTACCGCCCCAATGGTCGCCGAGGACCGCGAAGGCCTCGATTCGCCGCTCCCCGCTCAGCATCGCGTTCTCCGCCTTGATATCGCGGAAGGTCAGGTGGCGCTTCTGCTCATCGATCTCGCTGCTCGGGCCGGCGAAATTGCTGTCCCATGTCTCATTGATGCCTTCGCTGCCCGTCCGCCGCAGCACCAGAGGCACCGTGGTGCCCGTCAGCCGGATGGCATAAAGGCCGGTGCGCTGATCGATGCTGACGGTCGTGCCGCAGAAGCGGTCATTCGCCTCCGACTCAGCCGGCAGGCTGGTTTCGCCGCGAATCTTGTAGGAGGCGCGGAAGGTGCCGGTGGCTGGGTCCAGTTCCGTCGCATCGACGTCATCCGTCACCCGGATCGACCCGCCTTTGACACAAGGTTGAGCGGCCACCCAGTTCTGGAAGCGTTGCGGATCGGCTTGCGCCACCGCCGCCGTCAGCGCCTTCAGCGAACCATTCCCGTTCCTTCCCCGCAATTCGGCGCTCAGCAGCATCGCCGCCGACATCTGACAGGACGCGTCATCCTCACCGCAGCGTGCGGCCTCCGCTTCCACGCCCGACATGAGCCGCTGGATCTGCTGCTGATCGCCGTCGCCGATCTGCGCCGCAGCCGGCGGATTCCCCGCGTCATCGGCCAACAAGTTGACCGGCGCGCCGCCCAAGGCGGTCATGGGTATCTGCACGGTGAGACGCCGATCGACCTTGGTCGCATACCACGTACCGGGGTCACCGCCATTTTGCCGCGCGGCGCCGCTCAGATGCACGGTGACCGTCAGCGTCGCCTTCTCCGCCTTGCTCAGTGGGTTAAGATTGGTGTGGGACGATAGCACCTTGGCTCCGGCCGACGCGGCTTTGCTGCCGGTCGGAACGGCGATGAGCGGCAGAAGCGAGAGAGACAGCAACACCGCCCATCCGCACCCACGCCGACACATCGTGACCATGATCGTTGCACCCTTCAAGAACGGCCCGGTCCGCCGGAGCGGCACGCTCTCATACGGCTCCATGCGGGCCGCAGACTATGTTCACGGCGCGGACAGACATGCAAGATGATCAACGTCAGATTGTGATCATTGGCACAATGACCGGATCGCGCGACCGGATCGGACCGCCGGGAATTGGCGGACCATAAGACCGGTCGGCGAAGACGACGCGCTTCTAGCTGCCTTGCTTCCCCGCCTCTTCCAGAGGTGCGTTCTCACCGTAGCGCAGGACGCGCACCGGATCGAGCGTCACCAGGCCGCTGCCCATGATCGGCTCGAGGACCGGCAGGAAGGCATCGATCTTGTCGGCCGCGTCGATGATCTCGATGGTGAGCGGCAGATCCTCCGAGAGGCGCAGGATCTTCGCGGTATGCAGGCGACTGCTGTGACCGAAGCCCATCGGCCCGCGAAACACCGTTGCCCCCGCGAGATGCATCTCGCGCGCCTTCAGCACGATCGCCTCATAGAGCGGCCTGCCATCGCAGCGATCATCTTCGCCGAGATAGATCCGCAGCCGCATCGCCTGTTTCGGCAAATGCATGACATCACCCTTTTAGCTGATTGATGGCGGCGGCAGCGATGTATCCGAGCCAGACCGCGATCAGGCACAGCACAACCGATAAGCCGATATTAGCACCGGCCGCCGGCCATTGTCCGTCGCGGATCAGGCTGAGGGTCTGCAGACTGAATGAGGAGAAGGTCGTGTAGCCGCCGCAGAGGCCGACCATCACGAACTGACGCACCTCCGTCGTCACCAGCAGGCGCCCGTCCGGGCCGCTCAGCGTGGCGAAGAATCCGATCACGAAGGAGCCGAGGATGTTGATGAAGATGGTCCCCCAGGGAAAGGTCTCGCCGATCCAGCCGGCGACGAAACCCGAACACCAGTAGCGCGCCATCCCACCCAGGGCGCTGCCGACGGCGATCCAGACATAGGCTGCCATGATCAGGCCTCCGCGCCGGCGGAACGGTCAGGATGACGGGTATGGCTGGAGGGCAAAACGGAACGGCGGCTTGATGACAGAGGCGGCATGGCTTTCCCTGCGCGCTGGTTGCACGTGATTCGGTGTGCGGCCGGGAAGGCGATCGGGGGATATGATCAGGACAGAATCCCGCCGCCATGCGGTCACGCGACAGGTGTCATCAGCCTTGCGGCGGTTATCGGGGGACCCCATCCCCATCGCCCGCCAGCATGCCGAAGCCGCCAGCCCCCGTCAACGACGTGCGTTCCGTCAACGACGTACGGTCCGTCAACGGCGCGCGCTCCATCATGGACGGGTTCTCCGGCAGCTCTGTGGTCTTGCTGGCACGGGCGCAGCGGTCGATCGCCGCCAGCAATTCCGGCAGGCGGATCGGCTTGGCGACATAGTCGTTCATGCCGGCGGCGATATAGGTGTCGCGATCGCCCGACATCGCATTCGCCGTCAGCGCGATGATCGGCACATCGGCCGCGGACCCGGACAGGCGGCGGATCGCGGCGGTCGCTTCGATCCCGTCCATCGCCGGCATCTGCGCATCCATCAGGATCAGATCGAACGGCCGATCCCGCATGACCGATAGCGCCTCCAGGCCGTTATTCGCGACGGCCACCTCGAAACCGAGCTTGCCGAGCATGCTGGTGATCAGGAGCTGGTTGATCTGATTGTCCTCGACCACCAGGACATGCCGGATCGATCCGGCATCGATCGGCCGTAGTGCGGGCGATGCGGGTGACGCAGCGAGGGCGGTATGGCCGAGACGGCACAGGATGGTGAACCAGAAGGTCGAGCCGTCGCCCGGCCGGCTGCGGAAGCCGATCTCGCCCTGCATCATCGACACCAGTTGCTTGCTGATCGCAAGGCCGAGGCCCGTGCCGCCATATTTGCGGGTGATCGAGGGATCGCCCTGGCTGAAGCGGTCGAACAGGCGATGCTGCGCCGTCGACGAAATGCCGATCCCGGTGTCGCTGACCTCCACCCGCAGGGCAACGAAATCGGCCTCGGCGGGCTGATGGTGGATACGCACGAGAACATGGCCGCGATCGGTGAACTTGATGGCGTTGCCGATCAGATTGAAGAGAATTTGCCGCAGCCGGCCCGGATCGGCGACGATGCGGGCCGGCAGACCGGCCGCGAGATCCAGCCGCAAGTCGAGCCCCTTATCGGCGGCCCGGGGCTGCAACAGCGCCACCACACTCTCGATCAGGCTCGGCAGATCGACCTCGATATTGTCGAGCTCCAGCCGGCCGGCCTCGATCTTGGAATAATCGAGGATGTCGTTGAGGATGCGCAGCAGCCCCTCGCCGGATTCCCGCAGCGCCCGCACGTAATGCACCTGCTCCTCGCTGAGGCGCGTATCGAGCAGCAGGCCGCTCATGCCGATGATGCCGTTCATCGGCGTGCGGATTTCATGGCTCATCATCGCCAGGAATTCCGATTTGGCCCGGCTCGCCTGTTCCGCCTGATCCTTGGCCGCCGCCAACTGATCCTCGAACTCCTTGCGGTCGGTGAAGTTGCGTACCAGGCAGAGCACTTCCGACGGCGTCCCGGCATCGTCGGCGATCACCCGGAAGGTGGTGTGCACCCAGACCGCGCCGCCATCCCGGTGCAGCATGCGGTAGACGGCGGTGTCGCGCCAGCCATCGCCGCGGCACAATCGCTGCAGCAGCGCCTCGATCCGCGCCAGATCCTCGGCATGGACGAGGTCGCAGAACCGCGTGCCGATCAGCTCGGCCGCATGATGGCCGAGCAGGTCCTGGCAGGCGGGCGAGACATAGAGCCGCCGCCCCTGAAGATCGACCCGGGTGATCATCTCCGTGGCATGTTCCGCCAGGAAGCGGTACCGCTCCTCGCTGTCGCGCAGGGCCGCTTCCGCCGCCTTGCGTTCGGAAACATCGCGGAACACGACCAGGCCGCCGCGCAGATGCCCATCGGCATCGCGGATCGGACGGCCGCTGACGCTGAGCGTCTTGCCCGGATTGTGCAGATCGGGCCGCAGCACGACCTCGACCTCATCCGTCGCCTGGCCGCGCATGGCCTGCATCAGCGGCACCTGATCGGCCGTAAGAGGTGTCACGCCATCGACTTGATAGAGGCCATAGGTGGTTGGCCAATCCGTCGGCGGCGGCGCCATCTGACCGATGCCGGTGATCCGTGTCGCCGCCGGATTGAGCAATCTGAACCGGCCGCCCGGATCGGCGACGATCAGCCCGTCCCCCATGGAATCGATGATCGAGCGCAACGTATCCGTCTGCTCGGCGAGGTCGCGCTGCAACTGCGCCCGCTGATCCTCGTTCAGCAGCATGGTGCCGAACAGGATCGCACCGATGATGGTGACGAGGATCAACGGCATCATGGAGGTCTGCACGATGATGTGCACGAGATCGGGGCGCGGCAGCAACAGCAGCGAGGTGGGCGCCAGGAACCCCAGCAGCAGGCTGAAGAGCACTAGCGACCCCACCCGCAGCTTCTGCCTGTCGCGGCGCAGGCCGAGATGGAAGGCCATGCCCAGCATGCAGGCAAGCACCAGGGTGCAGAGCCCGGCCTCCATGCCGATGCCACCCAGCGAGACCCGATAGGCCACGGCGATGACGAATGCGGCAAAACCGGCGATCGGCCCGGCGAACAGGGCGGCGAGACCGATGGTGATGGCCCGGCCATCGATGAAGACGCCGTCAGCCAGGTGGATGGGCACCATCATCGCCAGAACCGCCGCGATGCCGAAGACGCCGCCGAGGGAGAGGCCCTCGATCACGGAACCGAGGCGGGCCGCCCGGGGCCTGACGCTGGCATAGGCCAGCACCACCAGGGCGAACAGGCTGACATTCTGGGCCAGTTGCAGAAATATTTGCGCGTTCGTGCTCATCGACGCCGCCGTCCCACCCGCCAATTGACGCCCCGAACCCCAGGATGCGCCCTTCCCCCCTGAGAAAACTAGGCTTTTTTTCAGCCGCTACGTCCCATCACGATCCCGGCGCCATGGGATCAGGACACAGGCGCGATGCAGCCGGATCTTGATTTTGCCACGGGAAATCTTAACTAAATAGGCGAGGCGCAATAAGCCGGACGTGGCAGCCGGGACGGTATCGTCCCAAGTTCCCCGTCCCGACAGCTTATCGGCCACGTCGACATGCCGGAAAGCCGGGTGTCGGCGCCAGGTTTAACGCTCGCTCGGCAGGAGGAGCCCGATGTCACGATTGTCCCTGTTCAACAGCCCGCTGCTGCTGGGCTTCGATCAGTTCGAACGCACCCTGGACCGGGTCGCGAAATCCGGCGCCGAAGGTTATCCCCCCTACAATATCGAGCAGGTGGGCGACGATACGCTCCGCATCATCCTGGCCGTGGCCGGCTTTGCGCTGGAGGATCTGGAAATCCAGCTCGAAGACAATCAATTGACCGTGCGCGGCAAGCAAAAGGACGATCCCAACCGTATCTATCTGTATCGCGGGATCGCCGCACGCCAGTTCCAGCGCGGCTTCGTCCTCGCCGAGGGGATCGAGGTCGCCGGTGCCACACTCGATAACGGCTTGCTCTGCATCGATCTCAAGCGGCCCAAGGTGATCCCTCAGGTGAAGACCGTGCCGATCAAGAAGGCCGGCGGCGCCAAGGCGATCGAGCCGCATGAGTAACAGCGCCAATTGAGTGACCGCACGATGACGACCGCTGGCCCGATACCGGAACACGCGGCGCGGCAATCGGCGGAGAAAGGGATAAGGGTGGTATCATGATCGACACTGTCGAACGGTTCAAACATCTCAGCGCGCAGGAAATGCTGGCGCTCGGCCTCAAGGACATCGCCTATCTGAAGGAAGTTGAGGTCGATGGCGAAACGGCGGTCGCCATTCATGCCGCCAACGGCCAGCAGATCGCACTGATGCCAGACCGCAATGCGGCGGTGGCGGCGGTCTGGGAAAACGGCTTGGCACCCGTCGCGCTGCAGTAAACGCAACGTCCGGCTCACGGAGTGTCCTGCGACGCCCCATAGCATTCCGGCGCGACCGGGAGGCCGCGCCGAGAAGCAGATCAGATCAAACGCCGGGAATCAGGCGGCGTGGCTCGCCGTCGTATCGGTCAGCAGCGCATAGAGCGCTTCCGGTTGGTCCGTGCCGCGCAGCTTTTCGCAGATGCTGCGGTCACGCAACAAGCGGCTGACGCGGGCCAGGGCCTTGAGGTGATCGGCGCCGGCGCCTTCCGGCGCCAGCAGCAGGAAGATCAGGTCCACCGGCTGTTCATCGATCGAATCGAAATCCACCGGTTCGTCAAGGCGGGCGAAGAGACCGAACAGCGAGGGCATTTCCGGCAGCTTGCCATGGGGAATCGCGATGCCGTTGCCGACACCCGTGGTCCCCAGGCGCTCGCGCTCCAGCAACACATCGAAGATGGCGCGCTCATGCAGGCCGGTCAGCTCCGCCGCCCGTTTCGCCAGTTCCTGGAGGACCTGCTTTTTGCTGGTCGCCTTCAGCCGGGCAACGACATGCGCCGGCGTAATCAGATCTTCTATTTCCATTGGTTCCCTCGTCCTGGCGGGCCGCATCCTCAGCAAACCCATCTGCCAGTGCCCCAATTCAGTCTTGCCCGTGCGCTGTGGAAGCCGGCCATCGCAAGCGGCCTGACATCCTGCGGCGTTTCGGGCAGACCAGCGCTACTGCTGCTGCGCCGATGCCTCCGCTTGCATGCGAGGATCGACCCAGCCGATATGGCCGTCATTGCGGCGATAGATCATGTTCAATCCGCCATGGGCGCGATTGAGAAACATCATCGCTTTCTGATCGGATAAATCCAGCCGCATGACCGCTTCGCTCACGGTCAGGGACGGAATATTCGTCTGCATCTCGGCGATGATCACCGGCGCGGTATCAATGGCCGGCTCGTGCTCCTCGCCATGCGTCTCGTCATAGCCGTTGGCCTCCAGCACATATTGCGCCGCACGCTGCGAATCCGTTGTCGCGCGATGATGGTCGCGCAGCCGGCGCTTATAGCGGCGCAGGCGCTTGGCAATATGATCAGCCGCCTTGTCATAGGCGACATAAGGCTGATCGGCGGCAGCTTCCGATTGCAGCAGGATGCCACGCCCGACATGCACGGAGATCTGCGCCGAAAACAGATGCACCTGTTTCGACAGCGCCACCGTTGCTTCTATCGGATTGCCGAAATACTTGCCGAAGATCGCTTCCAGACTTTCCGCGATGTGGCTCCGCAAAGCGTCACCGACATCGAGATTTTTACCTTTAACGGTCAGGTTCATTTCCTACGTCCAGGTTTACGGGCCAAATCGGAAGTATGACGTGCTCTGCTTCCCTCCCGGCCCCAGCCGACGCAAAGTGGCCGGGACCATAAGAACCACCCTCGACCGAGTCAAGGCCGCCGGGAAACCCCTTTTTCGCGTGTTAAAGAATCAGCCGGTCGATCGCCGGGCGATGATTTGAAACCTCCCTGACTGAATCATGTAGCGCGCCTCAGGCGGAACGCAAGGCTTTCTCGCGGCGGCGCTGCACCGAAGACTGAATTCTTAATGATTCTCTATACTTAGCAACAGTTCGCCGGGCGATATCCACGCCCTGTCCCTTGAGGATGGCGACCAGTTGATCGTCGGACAGGACGGCGTCCGGCGTCTCGGCATCGATCAGTTCCTTGATGCGCGAGCGGACGGCTTCGGCGGAATGGCTGGCGGCGCCGTCGGAGCTCTGGATCGCCGCCGAGAAGAAGTAGCGCATTTCGAACAGGCCCCGGGGCGTCGCCATGTATTTATTGGTGGCGACCCGGCTGACGGTGCTCTCATGCATCTCGATCGCCAGCGCGATATCGCGTCGGATCAGCGGCTTCAGATGCTGCACGCCATGGAGGAAAAAAGCCTCCTGCTGACGAACGATTTCGGAAGCGACTTTCAGGATCGTGGTGGCGCGCTGATGCAGCGTCTTCACCAGCCAGTTGGCGGCGGAAAGCCGCTCCGCCAGATAGTCGCGGTCCTGCTTCGACTGGGTGCGGGTCGAAACCTCGGCGTAATACTGCTGATTGACCAGCAGGCGCGGCAGGGTATCGGCATTGAGCTCTACCCCCCAACTGCCGTCAGGTTGGCGATAAACCAGGATGTCGGGCACGATGGTCTGCGCCTCGATCTTGTCGAAACTGGCGCCGGGCCGCGGATTGAGACTGCGAATCTCCGCCACCATATCCGCCAGATCCTCGGCATCGACACCGCACAGCTTCATCAGTTGCGCACGGTCATGCTTGGCCAGCAGATCGAGATGCTGCAACAGGCATTGCATCGCCGGATCGAGCCGGTCGCGGTCGCGCAGTTGCAGCGCCAGGCATTCGGCGAGATTGCGCGCGCAGACGCCCACCGGGTCGAATTGTTGCAGCTTCTTTAACACCGCTTCGACCTGGTCGAGACCGCAATTCAGCCGTTCCGCGACCGCCGCGAGATCGCCGCTGATATAGCCCGTGTCATCGACCATATCGATCAACTGCAGGCCGATCAGCCGCTCGGTCGGATCGGTCACGTCGAGGCCGAGCTGCTGTTCCAGATGCTCGTGCAGGGTCAGATCGCGGCTCAGCGTCTGTTCGAGGCCGAATTCGTCGTCGCCGAATTCACCACCGCTGCTGCCGCTGGTGCTGTTGCGCCAGGAATTGAGCCCTGCGAGATCGGCCACCGCCGCCGCGCCATCCGCCGCGCCGTCGCTGCTGTAAACATTCTCGTAGTCGGTATCGAGCGGCGATTCCCGATTGTCGGGCAGTACCTCGCGGCGGCTGTAATCGCTGGCATCCAGCAATCCCTCGCCCGGTGTCTCGGCGCCGGAATCCCCAGCGGCATCGTCGCCGGCCGCATCCGCATGCTCGCCGCGCCCTTCCGCGCCCATCCCATCCAGACCTTGGCTATCGTCGCCACGGCCGTCCTCACCGCGCTCGAGCAGGGGATTCTGCTCCAGCTCCTGTTCCACATAGCCGGCAAGATCCTGGTTCGACAGCTCAAGCAGCTTGATCGCCTGCTGTAGCTGCGGTGTCATGACCAGGGTCTGGGACTGGCGTAAATCTAATCTTTGGGTCACTGCCATGGCGGGCTCAGCCTAGCAGGTTAGCGCCGAACTTGCACGGCTGGCGTGCGGGCTGCCGCCCCTGAGCGGGTGCGGCGGAAGGCCGGCCAACAACGTCGAGGAGACTGGTTACAGCGAGAAGGTTTCGCCGAGATAGACCCGGCGCACGGCCGCATCGGCGACGATTTCGCTGGGCGTACCCTCGCGCAGCACTTCACCGTCATGCAAGATATAGGCCCGGTCGACGATCTCCAGCGTGTCGCGGACATTGTGATCGGTGATCAGCACGCCGATCCCGCGATCCTTCAAATGCGAAACGATGTCACGGATATCCGCGACCGCGATCGGATCGATGCCGGCCAGCGGCTCGTCGAGCAGAATGTAATTGGGCTGGGTCGCCAGGCAGCGGGCGATTTCCACCCGGCGACGTTCGCCGCCGGACAGCGCCATGGCCGGCACCTTACGCAGATGGCCGACGGAAAACTCATCCAGCAGCTTGTTCAATCTGGCGCGGCGGGATTCGGCGTCGCGCTCGACCACCTCGAGCACCGCCATGATGTTCTGTTCCACGGTCATGCCGCGGAAAATCGAGGCTTCCTGGGGCAGGTAACCGACACCCGCCCGGGCGCGCTCATACATCGGCTGCTCGGTCACTTCCTGGCCGTCGAGGAAGATCGCGCCGGCATCCGCCCGGACCAGGCCCGTGATGATGTAGAAGCAGGTGGTCTTGCCGGCGCCGTTCGGGCCCAACAGGCCAACCGCTTCGCCACGCTGCACGCCGATGGTCACGTCGCGCAGCACCGGCCGCTTCCGATATTGCTTGCCGAGATGATAAGCAACGAGCCCATTCACGCTGGCCGGGTTGATCGCCATGCCGTCGACCATGATGGCGCCCGGATGATGGCCGCTATGCGAGGCCGCCGAAGAAAGATCGGCCGCGCCGCCATTCGGCACCTGAAGGCTCGCGATGTCGTTCGGGCTGCTCATGGATTCGTCGTCGGTGTCGTCGTGGTTTTGGCGCTGCCGGATGTTCCGCTGTCCGTTGTACCACTGTTATCTTTCGGGCCGATAACGGTCCGCACCCGGCGATTGCCTTTCGACTTGTCCGCCAGCAGGCGGCTGACATTCTTCACCGTGTCGATTTCAGCCCGATCGCCCGTGAAGACGTCCTTGCCCTGCACGATCCGGACATTGCCGATCAGGACCGCCACCTTGGTTTCGGTGTTGTAGATCATCTTGTCGGCGGTGGAGTCCTGCTTGGCCGTGATGGCGTGAACCTTGCCCACCGCCTCGATCTGGTACAGGACCTTCTTGCCATCGGTATTGCGATGGAAATAGCCGGTCTGCATATCGGAGCGGACCTTGGTATCGCCATGCACGGAATAGACATCGCCGCGGGCGACGACGGCATCACGGTCCTTCCAGTATTCCATGGAATCCCGCGCCGTCGAGGTATCGCCGTTATCGTTGTTAACGGCCTTCAGGGCCTTGCCGGTCAGCACCAGCAGCTTTTTCGCGTCACTGTAATCGGCGTGATCGCCATAGGCTGTCTGCGATCCGTTCTTGACGATCACATGACCCTCGGCGGTCATGTGATCGATATGGTTGCTGTCGGTGCTGTAATAGGCGCTGAGCACGTCGCCGGCGATGGACTGACTGCCTTGCACCGCCAGGGCATTGCCCCGCGCCACATAGCTCTTCTCGTCCTTGCGCCATTCGATGCCGTTATCGGCGGTGATTTCGATCGGCTTCGCGCTGCTGCTGAAATCGAAGCCGCCTCCGCCGGTATCGGATGAGGTGCCGACAGCCGCGGTCTGCGTGCCGTTCTTCTGCCCGCCTTCTCCCTCGGCGGCGGCCGGCAGGGCCGGCAAAGCGAGGGCGCAAGCCAGGACAAAGGCATAGCGATAAGCGCGACGCCGCGAGGCCTGCGCGATCGGAAGTCGGAAGCGCGGCGTCATCCGTTGCCATCCTTTCCATTGCCAAAGATTTTCATATGGGAACGGCCCGTGAAAATAATCAGATTGCCGTTATTGAGCACACGGAAGCCCTGGGAGGTCAGTTCCCAGTTCTGGTTCTGGCCCTGAACCGGGTCCGAACCCTCGGCAATTTTCGCCTTCAGGTCCACATGCGCCGTGTCGGTGCGGAACGACATGCCGTTGTCATGGAACAGGGTCACATCGCCGCTGAGATCGACCAGATCGGAATCGCGGTGATAAAGCCCGTTCTTCGCCGTGACCGCCATCCAGGCGTTGTTCGCCAGGCTGATATCGGCCTGCGGCTTGGTCAGGGTGATGATGTCCTTGCCCGCACCTTCCTGCGGCTGCGTCGCCGTGGTGGCGGTGATCGTGTAGGGCCGATTCTTATCGTCGATCGAGGCGTACTTGAAATTGTTCACCGTGACGATCGACTGGGTCGGCACATTGTCCTTCGCCGTTTCGACGGTGATGACGGTTTCGCGGTTATGGACATACCACCAGTAGCCGAGATAACCGAGCGTCGCCAGCGCCACCAGGGGCAAGCCGACCTTCACCATCCGCAAGCGGCGCGAGCTGCGCCGCTTGGCGCGCGGACGCATTTGCCCGGGATCCGCTTGCATGGCGGCGGCCTGGAAGACGGCGGAACCCGACAGTGCCTGGTCCGCGGCGGCGGCGTTGCCACCGCGCAATTGCGCCGTCTGCACCGGCGCCGGCTTAAGCTGATCGTTGCTCTGTGCCACGATAGTTCCTCGTCAGACCAGACCGGCCCGCAAGCAGTCATGCATGCGGATGATGCCGATCGGGCGCTGATCCTCCAACACGAACAGGCTGGTAATCGACCGTTCGTTCATGATGCCGAGCGCCTCGGCAGCCAGGGCAGTGGGGCGGATCGTCAGCGGCGCATGGGTCATCACCGCATCGACCCGCATTTCCAAAAGATCCTTCCCCATATGACGCCGCAAATCGCCGTCGGTGATGATCCCCGTCAGCCGGCTGTCGTGATCCACCACGCCGACACAGCCGAAGGTCTTCGTCGTCATTTCCAGGATCGCCGCCGACATCAACGCATGCTCGTTGATCAGCGGGGTTTCTTCCCGGACATGCATCAGCTCGGCGACACGCAGCAGCTTCTGCCCGAGCTTGCCGCCCGGATGGAACTGCCTGAAATCGTCCGCCGAGAAACCTCGGCGTTCCAGCAGCGCAACTGCCAGGGCATCGCCCAGACCCAGCATCATGGTGGTGGAGGTGGTGGGAGCAAGTCCCAGGATTCCGGCTTCCGTCACTCTCGGCAAAGCCAGCGTGACGTCGGCGGCGGCACCAAGCGCGCTCTGCGGTTCACTGGTGATGGCGATCAGCGGCACATGCCACCGGCGCGTGTAATTGATTACATCGGACAATTCCGTGGTTTCGCCGGAATTGCTGAGGGCCAGCACCGCATCGGCCGCCGTCACCATGCCGAGATCGCCATGGCTGGCTTCGGCCGGGTGGACGAATTGCGACGGCGTGCCTGTCGAGGCCAAGGTGGCGGCGATCTTGCGGGCGATATGACCGCTCTTGCCCATGCCGGTGATAATCACCCGGCCGGTCACGGCCATCAGGATATCCAAGGCGCGCGGCAGGGAGGCATCCAGCGAATCGGCGAGCAGCGCCAGGGCGGCCGCTTCTTGGCGCAGCACCCGTTCCGCCGAGGCCAGACCCTCGCTGGCATGGCATCGCTGTTCCGCTGTCGGCCGTTCGACCGGCATGACTTTCGCCATTATGCTCTCATTACGATGTTAAGTGGACCATACCGCCGCTTATCCCGCGAATCTACAGGGTTTTTCCCTTACAGGCGCTGGTTCGGCCAACGGCCGGACCGCCAGCCCGGATCGCCGGACGGCAAGCTTTTATCCTGTTCATATAGGGCCGGTCATCCTGTTTCCGAAGGAGACCCTGTGCCGCAGGTCACAAAAGCTGTGAGGTGATCCTAAAAAACCCTCAATGCTGGAAAATATCCGGATCTTCCCAACCAGCGAGATCAAGCAGACCCCGGGTTGGCAGGAAACGGAAGCAGGCTTCGGCGATTTCGACCCGGCCCTCGCGCGCCAGCAGCACGTCCAGCTTGGCCTTGAGCTGGTGCAGGTAGAGCACATCCGAAGCGGCATATTTCTGCTGTTCAGCCGTCAGCTCGTCGGCACCCCAATCGGAGGATTGCTGCTGCTTCGACAATTCGATGCCCAGGAGCTCCTTGCACAGATCCTTCAGCCCGTGGCGATCGGTGAAGGTCCGCACCAGCTTCGAGGCGATCTTCGTGCAATAGACCGGCTGGCAGGTGACACCGAGATAGGCCCGCAGGGCGGCGATATCGAAGCGCGCGAAATGGAACAGCTTCAAGACCGCCGGATTTTCCAGCAGCGCCTTCAGATTGGGCGCGTGATGCTGCTGGCCCGGACGGATCTTCGGCATCTGCACCAGATGGCAGGTTCCGTCGCCGGCCGAAAGCTGGATCAGGCACAACCGATCGCGGGCCGGGTTGAGGCCCATGGTCTCGGTATCGATGGCGACGACGGGGCCGAGATCAAGGCCGTCCGGAAGATCGCCACGATGCAATTCGATCGTCATCTGAAATTTCCCTGCGCATCCGATCAAACCGGCCTATCAAGGGCGCTCACTGGGGCGCCGGCCGGTCGCGCAGAGACTACTTTAAGGATGGTGCCCAGGAGAAGACTCGAACTTCCACGGGTTGCCCCACAGGTACCTGAAACCTGCGCGTCTACCAATTCCGCCACCTGGGCCTACATACAGCGTGCCGACCGTCCGAACCGGATAATCGTGCCATACGCGGCGCGGCGCATTCTGTTCAGAATAAGAACAATGTCAACGCCTTTTTGCGCGTTCTGCAAATCAACCGTAAATTATGATAGCAAGGGGCGAAAACCCGGGCGCGCCCGGGTGTACGACGGGAGGCGGCATGAGCGAATCCGTTGTCACGGTCTTTGGCGGCTCCGGCTTCATTGGCCGGTATGTCGTGGAAAAGCTGGCGCAGAAACACTGGATCATCCGGGTCGCCGTGCGACGGCCGGAAGAGGCACTGTTTCTGAAAACCGTCGGCGAGTTGGGGCAGATCACGCCGATCGCCGCGAATATCCGCGACCAGGCATCGGTCGAGGCCGCGCTTTCCGGCGCCGATGCCGTCGTCAATCTGGTCGGCATTCTCTACGAATCGGGCAAGCAGCGCTTCGCCACCGTGCAGGCCGAGGGTGCCGCGCGCGTCGCGCGCGCCGCAGCGGCGGCCGGCCTGCGACAGATGGTCCAGGTCTCGGCGATCGGCGCCGACGGCGCCAGCCCCGCCGCCTATGCCCGCAGCAAGGCGGCGGGCGAGCAGGCGGTCAAGGCAGCCTTTCCCACCGCCACCATCCTGCGGCCCAGCATCGTCTTCGGCCCGGAGGATGATTTCTTCAACCGCTTCGCCGCCATGGCACGCATCAGCCCGGTCCTGCCGCTGATCGGCGGCGGACGGACCCGCTTTCAGCCGGTTTACGCAGTCGATGTGGCTGCCGCCGTGGCCGCCGCCCTGGAGCGGCCCGATGCGGCGGGGCAGACCTATGAACTGGGCGGGCCGCGGATCTACAGTTTCCGCGACCTGATGGAAATCATGCTGCGGGAGATCGGCCGCCATCGCTGGCTCCTCCCCCTGCCCTTCTCGCTCGCCAGCCTGCAGGCCCTCTTCCTGCAATGCCTGCCGACGCCACCGCTCACCCTGGATCAGGTGCGGATGCTGAAACGCGACAATATCGTTGGCGCCGACGCGCGGGGTTTCTCGGATCTCGGCATCACGCCGACGGCGCTTGAACTGGTGCTGCCGACCTACCTTGCCATGTACCGCCCGCCGGGACATCGTCCGTCCTGACAATGCGGCCGTTGACCGAGCGGACCGGATTTCTGTTCATTCCGGCCCTATCCAGGCCCCGGTCGAATGGGTCAGTCTGGACCGGTGCAATATCACGCCCCTCAGTCTCATCTTGGGAGCCATCAGATCATGCGTTTCCTGGTCTTTCAGCACATCGCCTGCGAACATCCCGGCATCCTGCGCGACTTCCTCACGGCGGACGGCATCGCCTGGGATGCCGTCGAACTGGATGAAGGCGAACGGATTCCCGCCCTCGACGGCTATGACGCGCTCTGGGTCATGGGCGGACCGATGGATGTCTGGGAGGAAGACCAGCATCCCTGGCTGATCGACGAGAAGCGGGCGATCCATGAAGCCGTACAACAGCGCAACATGCCCTATCTCGGCCTCTGCCTCGGCCATCAATTGCTGGCGGCCTCGCTCGGCGGGCGGGTCGGCAAGATGGCGAAGCCGGAGGTCGGTATCCTCGACGTCATGCTGACCGAGGCCGGCAAGGCTGATCCGATCTTCGCCGGCATGGCGACGACCCAGCAGGCGCTGCAATGGCATGGCGCGGAAGTCCAGGCGGCTCCGCCCGGCGCGGCGGTGCTGGCGCAATCGCCGCTCTGCCCGATCCAGTCCCTCCGGGTCGGCGAACGCGCCTATGGCCTGCAGTATCATTGCGAGCTGACCGGTGCGACGGTACAGGAATGGGGCGAGGTGCCGGCTTACGCCACGTCGCTGGACGCGACCCTGGGGCCGGGCTCCATGCCGCGTCTCGATGCGGCGGCGGCGGCGCGGATGCCGGCCTTCAACCGCGATGCCCGGCAGCTTTACGACAACTTCATGGGCATTTCGTTCGGCCGGCGCTGAACCGCGCCACCGATCTGATCGCAAGCCGATCGATCACACGGCCGAACCGACTACGCGGCCGAACCGATCGCACAGACGAATTGATAACCGAATTGATAACCCGGGCCCGGCATTCTCGCCGGGCCCGTTTGTTTTCAGCAGAAGAAGCCCGGCAAGCGATAGATCGCGTAGAGCAGATAGAGGCCGAGCGCCACGCGGTAGATCACGAAAGGCGCCATGCTGGCGCGCCGCAGCCAGTACATCATGAAGGCGATGGCGAAGAAGCCGGCGACCGCCGCGCAGGCCATCATCAGCAAGGCCGCCTGCAATTGATCGGCGGTGCCGCTATGCAATAGCTGGGCGCCTTTGTAGAGCCCGGCGGCGGCGATGGTCGGGATCGACAGCAGGAAGGAGAAGCGGGCGGCTTCCAACCGCTCATAGCCGAGGAACCGCGCCATGGTCAGCGTGATGCCCGAGCGGCTGGTGCCGGGGACGAAGGCCAGGCACTGGAAAATGCCGATCAGCAGGGCATGGCCGATATTGAGATGATCCAGCCGCCGCAAGGTCAGTCCGACCCGGTCGGCGATATAAAGGATCACACCGAAGACGATCAGCGCCGACGCGATGATCAGCGGATCGCGTAACTGATCACCGGCGAAATGGTCGAGCAGGAAACCGATCACCATGGCCGGCAACGAGCCGATCAGCAGGTAGCCGACCAGACGCGCGCGCGGATCGCGCTTGCGCTGGGCGATCAGCCACACCCCCTGACCCAGCCCCAGGACATCGCGCCAGAAATAGACCAATACCGCCAGCAATGTGCCGACATGTGCAGCCACGTCCAGGGTCAGTCCCTGATCCGCCCAGCAGAACAATTTGGGGATCAGGATGAGATGGCCGGACGAGCTGACCGGCAGGAATTCAGTCACGCCCTGGACGATGGCGAGGACCAGGATGTCGATATTGGGCACGCTGTCACCGCTCGGGATGCGAGTTGAAGCAATCCGGTTATTTGAGCCCCCGTAAGGCGGCGGAAGCTATAGCACGCGCCAACGAGTCTCGCCTATCAAGCTAATAGGACCGATATGGTACTAAATTCAAACCAGATTCGACCTGTTAGAGACCGACATCGACCGAGCAAGAATTATTTACGATATTTAAGTCAGTATTACTGTCTTATATGTCAGATTACACTGGAATGGTCGTATAATCTGACCTACCCTGCAGGGGATAGCGACGATGGTCGCCCAGCCAGCATGCCGATACCGGAACCGTACGGGCCGGCATGCGAGGGTCTGCGATGAACCCGGCCGAGCAATCGGCCTCCCAGAATCTGCTCACAGGGAAGGCCCCTCAGGGGAGACAGCATGGCCGAGAAGCTGTTGAAATTCGTCTCGCTGGCACAATCGACGCCGGATAAGCGCAAGGCCGGCGAACGGCGGCGGGATTTCGGCGAGATCTACCGCGATTTCGCCCCCGCCCAGGCGGCGGCCCAGGCCAGCCGCTGCTCGCAATGCGGCGTGCCTTTCTGTCAGGTACATTGCCCGCTCTCCAACAATATCCCCGACTGGCTGAAACTGGCGGCCGAAGGCCGGCTGGAAGAGGCCTATGAGATCTCCAGCGCCACCAACACCTTTCCGGAAATCTGCGGCCGCATCTGCCCACAGGACCGGCTCTGCGAGGGCAATTGCGTTATCGAGCAGGCCGGCCATGGCGCGGTGACGATCGGCGCCGTCGAACGCCATATCACCGATACCGCCTGGGTCGAAGGCTGGGTGAAGCCGATCCGGCCGAGCCTGCAGCGGCCGCAATCGGTCGGCATCATCGGCAGCGGCCCGGCCGGCCTCGCCGCCGCCGAGCAACTGCGTCGCCAGGGCTACCAGATCACCGTCTACGACCGCTCGGACCGTTTCGGCGGCCTGCTGATCTATGGCATCCCCAATTTCAAGCTGGACAAGATCATCGTCGAACGGCGCATCCAGCATCTGCGCGATGGCGGCATCGTCTTTCAGGGCAATGCCGAGATCGGCCGCGACCTGTCGCTCGACGATCTGCGCAAGCGCCATGACGCCGTGCTGATCGCGACCGGCGTCTACAAGGCGCGCGATCTGGCGGCGCCCGGCTCGGGCCTCGCGCAGATCGTCCCTGCCCTCGCCTTCCTGACCGCCAGCAACCGTCTCGGCCTCGGCGACCAGGTGCCGGAAATCGCCGATGGCAGCCTGAATGCCGCCGGCAAGGATGTCGTCGTGATCGGCGGCGGCGACACGGCGATGGATTGTGTCCGCACCGCCGTACGCCAGGGCGCCCGCTCGGTGAAGTGCCTCTATCGCCGCGACCGCCAGAACATGCCGGGCTCGCAGCGCGAAGTCGCCCATGCCGAGGAGGAAGGCGTCGAGTTCATCTGGCAGGCCGCCCCCGAGGCGTTCCTCGATGACGGCAAGGGCAATGTGAAGGCAGTGCGGGCCCATCGCATCCATCTCGGCCTGCCCGATGCCACCGGCCGGCAGACGCCCCGGGTGATCGAGAATTCGCATTTCAACATCGAGGCCGATCTGGTGATCAAGGCCCTGGGCTTCGATCCGGAAGACCTGCCGCAGATGTTCGGCACGCCGCAGCTCTCGGTCAGCAAATGGGGTACGTTGCGGATCGATCACAAGACCATGATGACCAGCATTCCCGGTGTCTTCGCCGCCGGCGATATCGTGCGCGGTGCGGCATTGGTGGTCTGGGCGATCCGCGACGGCCGCGATGCCGCCACGGCGATCGAGCGCCACCTCTCGGCGCAGCCCCTTGACGTCAAGCGCGCCGTCAAGGCCGCGGAATAAGCATTTCAGCAGATCGGGCGGCAGGACGGCCGCCGATGCGACAAGGAATAACGAATATGGCCGAGCATTCCCTTCCTCCCTCTTCTCTCCCGCCGTCCTCCTTGCCGTGGCGCCGCGAGATGGATCACCTGAAGGCCAACGGCCTCTATGATCCGGCCGATGAGCATGATGCCTGCGGCGTCGGCATGATCGTCGCGATCGATGGCAAGCCGCGCCGCGACGTGGTGCTGAAGGGGATCGAGGCGCTGAAATCGGTCTGGCATCGCGGCGCCGTCGATGCCGATGGCAAGACCGGCGACGGCGCCGGCATCCATGTGCAGATCCCCCACGCCTTCTTCGAGGATTTCATCCGCAAGGGCGGGCAGGAGATCAACAATCAGAAATTCGCCGTCGGTCAGGTCTTCCTGCCGCGCACCGATCTCGGCAAGCAGGAGCGCTGCCGCGTCATCGTCGAGCGCGAGATCCTGAATTACGGCTACACCATTTATGGCTGGCGCCAAGTGCCGGTGAATATCGGCATCATCGGCGAGAAGGCCAATGCCTCGCGGCCCGAGATCGAGCAGATCATGATCTGCAACAATCGCGGCGTCTCGGAGGAGCAGTTCGAAACCGATCTCTATGTCATCCGCCGCCATATCGAGAAGGCGGCGGCGGGTGAAGGTATCGGCGAACTTTATATCTGCTCCCTTTCCTGCCGCTCGGTGATCTACAAGGGCATGTTCCTGGCCGAGCAGCTCACCGCCTTCTATCCCGATCTGGTGGACGAACGCTTCATCTCGAACTTCGCCATCTATCACCAGCGTTATTCCACCAATACCTTCCCGACCTGGAGTCTCGCCCAGCCTTTCCGCGTCATCGCCCACAATGGCGAGATCAACACGCTGAAGGCCAATATCAACTGGATGACGGCCCATGAGACGCGGATGGAATCCGGCGTCTATGGCGAACACATGGCGGAACTGAAGCCGGTCATCCAGTCCGGCGGTTCGGATTCCGCCGTATTGGACAATGTCTTCGAGATCATGGTGACCGAGGATCGGCCCCTGCCGATGGTGCGCTGCCTGCTGGTGCCCGATGTCTGGGCCGACCGGCACACCATGCCCCAGGCCCATCGCGACCTCTTCAGTTATTGCAACTCGGTGATGGAGCCCTGGGACGGACCGGCGGCGATCTGCGGCTTCGCCGCCAACTGGGTGGTCGCCTTCACCGACCGCAACGGCCTGCGGCCGATGCGCTATGCCATCACCGATGATGGGCTCCTGGTCGCCGGATCGGAAACCGGCATGGTCCGGCTGATGGAGGAACGCATCCTCTCCAAGGCGCGGCTCGGCCCGGGCCAGATGATCGCCGTCGATCTCGCCAAGGGGAAGCTCTATTCCAACCGGGAGATCATGGACGAGCTCGCGGCCAGCGCCGATTTCAGCGCCTGGGTCAAGAATATCACCGTGATCGATGATCTGGTGCGCCAGACGCGCGGCGAGCCGGCGATCTACGAGCGCGACCTCTTGCGCCGCCGCCAGCTCGGCGCCGGCCTGTCGCTGGAAGACCTGGAGCTCATTCTCCAGCCGATGGTGGAAGAGGCAAAGGAAGCCGTCGTCTCGATGGGCGACGACACGCCGCTCGCCATTCTCAGCGACCAGTATCGCGGCCTGCATCACTTCTTCCGGCAGAATTTCAGCCAGGTCACCAATCCGCCGATCGACAGTTTGCGCGAGGCGCGGGTGATGAGCCTGAAGACCCGGCTCGGCAATCTCGGCAACGTGCTGGACGAGGATGAGAGCCAGTGCCGCCTGCTGCAGTTGGAAAGCCCCGTCCTGCTGACCGCCGAGTTCCAGGCGATGCGCGTCTATATGGGCGAAAGTGCTGCCGAGATCGACTGCACCTTCGACCCCAAGGGCGGCGATCTCGCCTTGCGCGACGCGCTGCAATCGATCCGTCGCCAGGCTGAGGATGCGGTGCGTGGCGGCGCCACCCATGTCACCCTGTCGGATGAGCAAGTCGGTCCGGACCGTGCCGCCATCCCGATGATCCTGGCGACCGGCGCCGTCCATGTGCATCTGCTGCGCCAGCAGCTCCGTACCTTCACCTCGCTCAATGTGCGCTCCGGCGAATGCCTGGACGTGCATCATTTCTGCGTGCTGATCGGCGTCGGCGCCACCACGGTCAACGCCTATGTGGCCGAAGCCAGCATCGCCGACCGCCAGGCGCGCGGCCTGTTCGGCAATCTCTCGCTCGATGAATGCCTGGAGCGCTATCGCAAGGCGATCGACCAGGGCATCCTGAAGGTGATGTCGAAGATGGGCATCGCCGTCATCTCCTCCTATCGCGGCGGCGCCAATTTCGAGGCCCTGGGCCTGTCGCGGACACTGGTCGCCGAATACTTCCCCAACATGCCCTCGCGCATTTCCGGCATCGGCATGACCGGCATCCAGCGCCGCGTCCTGGAACTGCATGCCCGCGCCTGGAATCCCGATGTGGTGACCCTGCCGGTCGGCGGCTTCTATCGCTACCGCAAGAGCGGCGAGACCCATGCCTGGGGGCCTGATCTCATCCACACCTTGCAGAGCGCCGTGGCGGCCGAGGCCTATTCGACCTTCAAGCGCTACAGCGAGGCGGTGCAGAAGCTGCCGCCCGTGGCGATCCGCGACCTGCTGGATTTCGTCCCCACCGGGCACAGCATCTCGGTGGACGAGGTCGAGAGCATCACCGAGATCCGCAAGCGTTTCGTGACGCCCGGCATGTCGCTGGGCGCACTCAGCGCCGAGGCCCATGGCACGCTCAACATCGCCATGAACCGCATCGGCGCCAAATCCGACAGCGGCGAAGGCGGTGAAGATCCGGCACGTTTCCGGCCGCAGCCCAATGGCGACAACGCCAATTCGGCGATCAAGCAGATCGCTTCCGGCCGCTTCGGCGTCACCGCGGAATATCTCAGCAATTGCCGCGAGATCGAGATCAAGGTCGCCCAGGGCGCCAAGCCCGGCGAAGGCGGCCAGTTGCCGGCCTTCAAGGTGACGGTGGAGATCGCCCGCTTGCGGCATGCGACGCCCGGCGTCTCGCTGATCTCGCCCCCGCCCCATCACGACATCTACTCGATCGAGGATCTGGCGCAGCTCATCTATGACCTGAAGCAGATCAATCCGACGGCGCGGGTCTGCGTCAAGCTGGTGGCGCGCAGCGGCATCGGCACCATCGCCGCCGGCGTCGCCAAGGCCAAGGCGGATGTGATCCTGATTTCCGGCCATGTCGGTGGCACCGGCGCCTCGCCCCATACCAGCGTCAAATATGCCGGCGTGCCCTGGGAAATGGGCCTCGCCGAGGCGCATCAGGTGCTGACCCTGAACCGCCTGCGCCACCGGGTGCGGCTGCGCACCGATGGCGGCATCAAGAACGGCCGCGACGTGGTGATCGCCGCCATTCTCGGCGCCGAGGAATTCGGCATCGGCACGGCGTCCTTGGTCGCCATGGGCTGCATCATGGTGCGGCAGTGCCATTCCAACACCTGCCCGGTCGGTGTCTGCACCCAGGACGAGAAACTGCGGGCGAAGTTCACCGGCACCGCTGAGAAGGTCGTCAACCTCTTCAGCTTCATCGCCGAGGAAGTGCGCGAGATCCTGGCCTCGCTGGGCCTCAAGTCGCTGAACGAGGTGATCGGCCGTACCGAGCTCCTGGAGCAGGTCAGCCGTGGCGCGGCGGATCTCGACGATCTCGATCTCAACCCGCTGCTGGCCCAGGCCGATCCCGGCGACCAGGCGCGCTATTGCACGCTGGAAGGCCGCAACGAAGTGCCGGATACGCTGGACGCCCAGATGATCAAGGATGCCGGCCCGCTGTTCGATGCCGGCGAGAAGATGCAGCTTCAATACAACATCCGGAACACCTTCCGGGCGATCGGCACAAGGCTGTCGGCCGAGGTCACCCGGCGTTTCGGCATGACGGGGCTGAAGCCCAATCACCTGACGGTGCGGTTGCGCGGCTCGGCCGGCCAGTCGCTGGGCGCCTGGGCGGTCCAGGGGCTGAAGCTGGAAGTCTTCGGCGATGCCAACGACTATGTCGGCAAGGGCCTGTCGGGTGGCACCATCGTTGTCCGGCAAATGCCCTCCAGCAAACTCAGCAGCAACGAGAACACCATCATCGGCAACACGGTGCTCTATGGCGCCATCGCCGGAAAGCTGTTCGCTGCCGGCCAGGCGGGCGAGCGCTTCGCCGTGCGCAACTCCGGCGCCACCACGGTGGTCGAGGGTTGCGGCTCCAATGGCTGCGAATACATGACCGGCGGCGTTGCGGTGATCCTGGGCGCCGTTGGCGACAACTTCGCCGCCGGCATGTCGGGCGGCATGGCCTTCATCTATGACGAAAGCGGCAGCCTCCCCGACCGCGCCAATCCCGACAGCGTGGTCTGGCAGCGATTGGATTCCGAGTATTGGGAATCCCGCTTGCGCCTGCTGGTGGAGGAACATGCCACGGAAACGCAATCGCGCTTCGCCGGCCGCCTGCTCAATGACTGGCAGCTCGAACGCGGCAAGTTCTGGCAGGTGGTGCCGAAGGAAATGCTGAACCGGTTGGAACAGCCGCTCAGCGACCGGCCGGCAGCGTCACGGGCCTGAGCCGGCGGCGGGAATTGAGGCAGCAGGAAACGGCGCGGCAACGAATAATCGCTGCCGCCACACACCGGGCTATGTCGGGATGAATGGCTTAGGCGAAAGCTTCTGGCTGGCACCCGCGCCGGGGGATTGTTATTCTCCGGCGCGAATCACCGGACAGATCGATGCCTACGCTTTTTCATTTCCCGCTCCAACCGCAATCCCGCAAGATTCGCCTGCTGCTGAAGGAAAAGCAGCTCGATTGCGCCTGCGTGGCGGAACGGCCCTGGGAGCGGCGCACCGATTTCCTGACCCTCAACCCGGCCGGCGAGACGCCCGTCCTGGTCGAGGATAACGGCCAGGTCGTCTGCGGCGACTACGCGATCAGCGAATATCTGGAAGACATGCAGCCGGCGATCTCGCTGCTGGGCGCCCTGCCCCAGGAGCGGGCCGAAACCCGTCGCCTGACCCAGTGGTTCGACGGCAAGTTCCAGCGCGACGTCACCCAGAATCTGCTGCATGAAAAGCTGATGAAGCGCATCTGCGGCCAGGGCGGTCCGGATTCCGGCGCGATCCGCGCCGGCCGCGCCAATATCCGCATCCATCTCGATTACATCGCCTGGCTGGTCGATCGCCGCAACTGGCTGGCCGGCGACCGCTTCTCCCTGGCCGACCTCGCCGCCGCCGCGCATCTTTCCTGCGTCGACTATCTCGGCGACGTGCCCTGGGAGGATTTCCCGGGCGCCAAGGACTGGTATGCCAGGGTAAAGTCGCGCCCGAGCTTCCGGCCGCTGCTGGCCGATCAGGTACCTGGCGTCCAACCGCCGGCGCATTACGCCGACCTGGATTTCTAACGACCGTCGCTGCCGGGAGCCAATGCCAGGGATCGGCTCCCGGGATCGGCTCTCAGGATCGGCTCTCAGGATCGGTTCCGGCGAACTTACTGCGCCTTCAGATCCATCTGCTCGAGCTCGCGCTGCGCCTCGTCGGCGACCGGCGTGTTGGGGACGAGGCGGACTACTTTCAGCCAGTCCTGCCGGGCGCCGTCCTTGTCGCTTTTCTGCAGCTTCAACTTGCCCCGTTCCAGCAGCGCCGGGGCGTAATCCGCCTGCAGATTCAGCGCCTGCGCGACATTATCCATGGCCATGTTGGGGTTTTGCAGATGCCGATAGGCCGCCGCCCGATAGGCGTAGATATCCGGCCGGTCCTTGGCGAGGCCGGCGGCGGTATTCAGGTCTTCCAGCGATTCGAAATACATGCCGGCATTGCCATAGGTCATGGCGCGGTCGATCAGCAGCTCGACGCTCTTCGGCTGCAGCTTCAGGCCCTCGTTCTGGTCATGCAGCGCCATCTGCGGCTTGCCGGCACGGATCCAGGCCTGCGCCGCCTGGGCGAAGAGATCGGCACCGATCTGCGCCTTTTCCTGGGGCATGGTCTCCGCGATGCGCTCCAGTTCCAGGGCGCCATCCTCATTCTGGCCCATATAGATCAGCCCCAGCGCCTTGCAGTGCCGGGCGGCATCCCCGCCACCCTGCTTCTCCCAGGCTGCGGCGCTTTCGACCGCCTGATCCGGCGCCCGTTTGGCGAGCAGCAGGCAGTCACTATATTCCTTAGCCTGATCAGGCGTGTCGCCGGCCGATTGCGCCCTGGCTGGCGTGATTGCGGCCGGCAGCATTGCGGCGGCCAGCCACAGGCAAGCGGCGGCGGCCGTCAATAAGCCGGTTGCGGAAGGCTGGGGCAAAGAGGGGCGCGTCACGGGCAATTCCAGATACACTCGCAAAAAAGAGACCAGAGGCAATCAACTGCGCTGCAGATTCCGTCGATTGCCGGTAAAAAGCAAGAACAGACAATAGGTTAAGTTCACAGATCGGTGACAGATGAAAAACGCTCAGGACACTCGGCCAACATCGCGACAGCCGGATTCCGGCCAGCCGGGCCATCTCTTCTGCTTCGGCCTCGGCTATACCGGCACCGTCCTCGCCCGCCTGCTGCTGCAGGACGGCTGGCGCGTCAGCGGCACCTGCCGGTCGCCTGAGAAAGCAGCGGAGCTTCGGGCGCTCGGTATCGCCGCTTACCTCTTCGACCGGGACCGGCCGGTCGAGGATCTCGACCATCTGATCGGCGATGTCACCCATCTCCTCAGCTCCGTCCCACCCGATGACGCCGGCGATCCGGTGATCGACTGCCATGGCGATCTCTTGCGCCGGCAAGACCATTTCGCCTGGACCGGCTATCTCTCCACCACCGGCGTCTATGGCGACCGCCAGGGAGGCTGGGTGGATGAAGCCAGCGCCCTGACACCGAGCGGCCAGCGCGGCGCGCGGCGCCTGGCGGCGGAGCGGCAATGGCTGACCCTCGATCCGGCGGCGCATCTCTTCCGCCTGGCCGGCATCTACGGCCCCGGCTCGTCGGCCATCGAGACGGTCCAGGCCGGCCGCGCCCGGCGGGTAATCAAGCCGGGTCAGGTTTTCAGCCGCATCCATGTCGCCGATATCGCCCAGGTGCTGCGGGCCTCGATTGCCCGGCCCAATCCCGGCGCCGCCTATAATGTCTGCGACGACGATGCCGCGCCGCCGGCCGATGTCATCACCTATGCCTGCGATTTGCTGGGGGTTGTGCCGCCCCCCGCGGTTCCCTTCGCCGAGGCGGAGCTGTCGCCCATGGCGCGCAGCTTCTATGACGACAACAAACGGGTCCGCAACGATCGCATCAAGGACGAGCTCGGCGTGCGCCTGCTCTATCCCAGTTACCGTCAGGGCCTGGCCGCCATCTTCGCCGCGGCACGGTAACTATGGCGCGGTAATTATGGCACGGTAACTATGGCGCGCTGACGATCGTGATGCAGCGATTATCCTGATAGGGCGGAAATCTGATCGAACAGCAGATTTAGATCCTGCGGCCGCGCCAGACGGTGGTCGCCATCCTTGATGAGCCGAAGCTGTACATCTGGCGATGCCAAGCGCCGGGCGAGCTGCAGCGAAACCTCGAACGGCACGTCGGGATCGGCCATGCCGTGCAGCAGGCGCACCGGGCAATCGAGGGCGATGGTATCGCGCAGCAGCAGATGTCGCCGGCCCTCCTCGATCAACCGCCAGGTGATCACATAGGGATCGTCGGCATAGGCCGATGGCTGTTCCAGTCGGCCCTCGGCCTCCAGTTTCGAGCGCTCGGCCGGCGGTAACGGCGCCCAGATGAGATCCTCGGTGAAATCGGGCGCTGCCGCGATGCCAATCAGGGCCTGGATCCGTTCCGGACGTTGCAGCGCCGTCAGCAGCATCAGCCAGCCGCCCATGCTGGATCCCACCAGGATCTGCGGCCCCTCTGTCAGATGGTCGAGCACCGCAACGGCATCCTCGGCCCAGCGTCCGATCGTCCCTGTCGTGAAATCGCCGGAGGACTGGCCGTGGCCGAAATAGTCGAAAGCCAGAAAAGCCTGTCCGCGCGCGTGACAGAATTCCGCCAGGGCCGTCGCTTTGCTGCCGGTCATGTCGGATTTGAAACCCGACAGGAACACCACGCCGGGCAGGCGCCGGCCGAAACCGCCGGCGGGAAGATGGCGATAAGCGATCTCATGATCGCCACCGCGGGCGAGGCGCCGCGCGGGAAACTGTGTCGTAGCTGATTGCATGATGGGCGTTTGTGCGACAAGTAGTTGCGGAACGGCACCGGTGGCGGATCGCTTCAACGAATTGTTAGTTGCCAAGGATCGGGATGGCATGCTACCCGGCGCAGGTGAAGTTATCGTGATCTAGATCGCGGTTTGAATGTCGGCCGAACTCGACCCATCCTCAGATTACTATAGCAGTCTTCTCGCGCAAGGCTGTCCTACTGTCCTACAACTCATCAGCCGATTGGATAGTGGCGGCAGCGGCCGCATTGCTATCGAATTGTCGAGCACCATCAGCGAGGCCGGCGGCCGCGCGCTGATCGCCTATGACGGTGAAGCCTCGACCTATGAACTGACGCGCCACGGCATCACGCCGGTCGAAGAGAAGCTGACCAGCCGTAATCCGGTTTCGGCCTTCAATGTCGTGCGCCGGCTGGCCCAGGTCATCGCCCAGCACAAGATCGACATCATTCATGCGCAGAGTGCCAGCCTCGCCACGATCGGCCAGGCGGTGGCGAAGAAGGCCGGCTGTCATCTTGTCACCACCTTTCATGACGGCCCGGGCCATCTTCCGGCCCTCAACAAGAAGACACGCGCCGCTTTCGCGGCCAGCGATCATGTCGTCACCCTGTCCTATCTGACGGCCAATGAGATCGCGACGGCCATGCCGGAGCTGCACAGCCGGATCAGCGTCGTGCCCTATGGCGTCGATCTGACCCGCTTCGATCCCGCCATGGTGTCGGCCCAGCGCGTCATCCAGCTTGCCAATCTGTGGCGCCTGCCGGACGACAAGCCGGTCATCATGCTGCCCGGCCGGTTCGTGCCGCAGAAGGGCCATGGTCTGCTGATCGAGGCCCTGGCCGAGATGAAGGATGTCGATCTCCGCTGCATCATGGTCGGCCCCTCGCCCGATGGCGGCGCCTATCGCGAGCAGTTGGAGAACAAGATCCGCGCCCATGGGCTGGACGACCGGATCCAGCTCGCCGATGAATGCCGCGACATGCCGGCGGCCCTGATGCTGGCCGATCTGGTCCTTGCCCCCTATCTCGAGCCCTCGACCTATAACCGGGTGATCATCGAGGCCCAGGCGCTGGGCCGGCCGCTGGTCGCCACCGATTTCCCCTATGGGCGGGAGATGGTCGAAGGCTGTTCCATGGCCTGGCTGACGCCGCCCAAGGACAAATCCGCCTTGGCCTGGGCGATCCGCGACGCCCTTTCCCTGCCGACCGAGGAACGGGAACGGCGGGCCGACCAGGTGATCGACAATCTGCGCCAGCGCTCCGACCGCAACGTCATGTGCCGCCAGATGCTGGCGCTCTATGCCGCCATCGCCACCGGCGCCCTGGCCCAGCCAACCGCGGCGGAAACCCCGCCGGACGGTACGCCACCGGACGATCTGGTGCCCGGTCCGCAGGACCCGGTGGCGGCCTGACCGGCCATCTGACACCTTGCCGGGACCATATTTTCTAGGCCTTTAATCTCAATTCGGCATTTCTTGCAAAGCCCCGACCTAGTCGGTATAACCGCGCGTCCGGCGCACAGCGGCCACGGCGAACCATAGGGCATGCCCAACCGCGACCGGCATATGTAACTCTTTGAAGGACATAGAAAATGCCCAAGATGAAGACCAAGAGCAGCGCCAAGAAGCGCTTCAAGCTCACGGCGACCGGCAAGGTTAAGTTCAAGCCGGCCAACAAGCGTCACGGCCTGATCAACCGTCCCACCGACATGAAGCGCCAGTCGCGTCGCGACGCGGTCATGGCCGATGTGGACGCGAAGAAGGTCATTAAATTCTTCCTGCCGAACGGCCTGTAAGTAGATAGAGGAGACCTGATATGGCACGCACGAAGCGCGGCGTCACCTCGCATGCCCGGCACAAGAAGGTTCTGGACCTTGCCAAGGGCTACGTTGGACGCGCCAACAACAACTACCGCATCGCTCTGGAAAAGGTCGAGAAGGGCCTGCAATACGCCTATCGCGACCGTCGCGCCAAGAAGCGCGATTTCCGCGGCCTGTGGATCCAGCGCATCAATGCCGGCGCCCGCGAGCACGGCCTGACCTATTCCCAGTTCATCTCCGGCGTGAAGCGCGCCGGCATCGAGATCGACCGCAAGGTGCTGTCCGATCTCGCGATCCGGGAACCGGCTGCTTTCGCGGCGATCGTGAAGCAGGCGCAGGACGCCTTGAAGAAGGCCTGAGAAAGGCTTTTCGACCGATGACTGGTGTTTGTCGTCGCCTGATTTCCGTTCTGGCCGTCACCGGCACCCTGGTGCTGGCAGCCTGTGGATATGGCGACGACATCGCCACGGTCAAGAAAGCGGAAACCCTGCCGGGTAAGAGCAACGAGGAGCTGGTCAACGATCTGGCCGGCGCTCATGGCTCGATATCCTGGGACGGCTCCAAGCCCGATCGCTTCAAGGGAACCGACATCGTTCTGGTGACGGCGACCATCAAGGAGATCGGCTCCAGCGGCAAGCAGCACGACATCGTGGTCGACTGGGTCAACAACCGGCAGACCAAGAAAGTGGCGATCGACCGGGTGACGGTCGATGGCGAGGAACAGAATATGCTGACCTTGCCGTTTAATCTCTTTAAGTTGCAGCTCGACTAATTCTGGCCTGGCAACGCATGTTGAATTGGGGAGGCCGGACCATCCGGACCTCCCCTTTCTCATATCAAGCCGGACCGAAGCGACAGCAGGCGGTGGGAAGAAAGATGCAAAACCTGGATGCATTGCAGGACAAATGGCTGAACGCCGTGGCCGAGGCCAAGGCAGTCGACGTGCTGGAAGCGATCCGCGTCGATGCGCTTGGCAAGAAGGGCGAGATCAGCGGCCTGATGAAGACCCTGGGCGAGCTGTCGCCGGAGGAGCGCAAGGAGGCCGGCCAGCGCCTCAACCTGTTGAAGGACGCCGTCAGCGATGCGATCGGCAGCCGCAAGACGGTGCTGGAACAGACGGCGCTCGATGCCAAGCTCGCTTTCGAGGCGATCGATCTGACCCTGCCGCCGCGCCCTGAGACCGAAGGCCGCCTGCATCCGATCAGCCAGACCATCGACGAGATCGTGGCGATCTTCGGCGAGATGGGCTTCAGCGTCGCCGAAGGGCCGGATATCGAAGACGACTTCAAGAACTTCACCGCCCTCAACATCCCGCCCGATCATCCGGCGCGGCAGATGCAGGACACCTTCTACCTGCCGCCGCAGGCCGATGGCAGCCGCATGGTCCTGCGCACCCATACCTCGCCGGTGCAGATCCGCACCATGCAGTCGAAGAAGCCGCCGATCCGGGTCATCTGCCCGGGCCGCACCTATCGCTGCGATTCCGACATGACCCATACGCCGATGTTTCATCAGGTCGAGGGCCTGGTGATCGACGAGGCGACGCATATGGGGCATCTCAAGGGCTGCCTGATCGATTTCGTGCGCGCTTTCTTCGGCATCGACAATTTGCCGGTGCGCTTCCGCCCCAGTTATTTCCCCTTCACCGAACCTTCGGCGGAAGTCGATATCGGCTGCGACCGCTCCGGCGGCGAGCTGAAGCTCGGCACGGGCAAGGATTGGCTGGAGATTCTCGGCTGCGGCATGGTGCATCCCAAGGTGCTGATCAATTGCGGCATCGATCCCGCCAAGTATCAGGGCTTCGCCTTCGGCATGGGCATCGAGCGCATCGCCATGCTGAAATACGGCATCCCCGATCTGCGCACCTTCTTCGACGGCGATCTGCGCTGGCTGAAGCATTACGGATTCCAGGCGCTCGATGTGCCCTCGATGGTCGGAGGACTGACGCGATGAAATTCTCCCTGTCCTGGCTCAAGGAGCATCTTGAGACCGATGCCGATCTCGACACCATCGGCCGCAAGCTGACGGCGATCGGCCTGGAGGTCGAAGGCATCCACGACCGCAGCAAGGAGCTGGCGCCCTTCACCGTCGCCTTCGTTGTCTCTGCCGAGAAGCATCCCAATGCCGACAAGCTCCGGGTCTGCATGGTCGATACCGGCAAGGGCATCGTCCAGGTGGTCTGCGGCGCGCCGAATGCGCGGACCGGCATGAAGGGTGTCTTCGCCCCGCCGGGCAGCCATATTCCCGGCACCGGCATCGATCTGAAGCCCGGCGTCATTCGCGGCGTCGAGTCCAACGGCATGCTCTGCTCGGTGCGCGAGATGGGCATCGGCACCGATCACGACGGCATCATCGATCTGCCGGAGGATGCGCCGGTCGGTGTCAGCTTCGCCGCCTATCAGAAACTCGACGATCCGGTGATCGAGATCAAATTGACGCCGGACCGCGCCGATTGCCTCGGCGTGCGCGGCATCGCCCGCGACCTCGAAGCGGCCGGCCTCGGCAAATTGAAGCCGCTCGCGGTCAAGAAGATCGAGGGCAGCTTCGACAGCCCGATCTCGTGGCGCCTGGCGGAAGACGGGCAATACTGTCCGCAGGCCGGCGGCGTCTATATCAAGGGCGTGAAGAACGGCCCCAGTCCGAAATGGCTGCAGGATCGGCTGACCTCGATCGGCCTGCGGCCGATCTCGGCGCTGGTCGACATCACCAATTTCGTCACCTTCGATCTCGCCCGGCCGCTGCATGTCTTCGATGCCGACAAGGTCAAGGGCGACCTCACCATGCGCCGCGCCAAGGCCGGCGAAGAAGTGCTGGCGCTGGACGGCAAGACCTATCCCCTCGATGACAGTGTGACCGTGATCGCCGATGACAGCGGCGCCGTCTCGATCGGCGGCATCATGGGCGGCGAGACCACCGGCTGCTCCGATGCGACGGTCAATGTCTTCCTCGAAGCCGCCTTGTTCGGCGCGACCTCGGTTGCCCGTACGGGGCGCAAGCTCAACATCAATTCCGATGCCCGCTACCGCTTCGAACGCGGCGTCGATCCGGAATCCGTCGGGCTCGGCCTCGCGGCCGGCACGCAGCTCATCCTGGAACTGTGCGGCGGCACGGCAAGCCGGATGATCCTGACCGGCGCTGTCCCGCACTGGCAACGCAGCCTCGACTTCCGCCCGGCCCGCGTCCTTGGCCTCGGCGGTGTCGACGTGCCGGCGGCGACGCAGAAGGATATCCTGGAGAAGCTCGGCTTCGGTGTCACGGCGGCGAGCGCCGATCTCTGGTCGGTGACGGTGCCGAGCTGGCGCGCCGATGTCGAGGGCGAGGCCGACCTCGTCGAGGAGGTTTTGCGCATCAACGATTTCGACAATATCCCCGTCGTCTCGCTGCCCAAGACCACAGCCCTGCCGATACCGTCCTTGAGCCCGGCGCAGAAGCGCGTGCCGCTGACCAAGCGCCTGCTGGCGACGCGCGGCCTGACCGAGGCCGTGACCTTCAGCTTCATGGCCGGCGAAGCCGCAGCACTTTTCGCCAGCGGCAATGCCCTGGTGCGCCTCGACAATCCGATCAGCGCCGATCTCGATGTCATGCGCCCCTCGATCCTCGGCAATCTGCTGCTGGCGGCCGGCCGCAATGCATCGCGCGGCATCGCCGATGCGGGCCTGTTCGAGGTCGGCCCGACCTATCTGGACGATACCGAGAAGGGCCAGATCCTGGCCGCGACCGGCATCCGCACCGGCTTCGCCCGGCCGCGCCACTGGGAAGCAAAGCCCCGGGCGGTGGATGCCTATGACGCCAAGGCCGATGCCTTCGCCATCCTCACGACCTTCGGCGTGCCGGTCGACAATCTGCAGATCCTCGCCGAGGCGCCGGGCCATTACCATCCGGGCCGCTCGGCGGTGCTGCGGTTGGGCCCGACCATCCTCGGCCAGTTCGGCGAATTGCATCCGCGCGTCCTGAAGGCCCTCGACCTCAAGGGACCGGCGGTCGGCTTCGAGATCTTCCTCGACCGCCTGCCGCTGCCGCGCAGCAAGGGCAGCGCCCGGCCGCTGCTGAATGCCTCGCCCTTCCAGCCGGTCGAGCGCGATTTCGCCTTCGTGGTCGATGCGAAGGTGCCGGCCGACAAGCTGATCAAGGCGGCGAAGGGTGCCGACAAGGCGCTGATCACCGAGGTGAAGCTGTTCGACGTCTTCAGCGGCGGCAATCTCGGCGCCGAGCAGAAGTCGATCGCCTTCAGCATCACCCTGCAGCCCAAGGACAAAACCCTGACCGATCAGGAGATCGACGCCACTGCCGCCAAGGTGGTCGCCGCCGTCAACAAGGCAACGGGTGGTACGCTGCGCACTTGAGCGCTCTCCTGGAGGGAAGGAGCCCCCTCCCATTCCCTCCCCCGCGGCGGGGGAGGGTTAGGGCGGGGGTTTTCGCCGTGGGGGTTTCCGTTTAGGCATGCTTGCCGTCGGTTGTACGGATCACAGGATCAGACCCGGCAGAGGCTAGATCTCATGCCGCCGTATTGCCGCCATCGACCAGCCAGGCGGCGCCGGTCACGTAGCTCGCTTCGTCCGAGGCCAGGAAGGCGACCACCTGGGCGATCTCCATGGGGCGGCCGACCCGGCCGAGTGGGAAGGAGGCTCCCTTGCGCGCCAGGCCTTCCGCCGCCGTCTCGCCGCCGGAAGTGATGCCTTCGAGGAGCATCGGCGTTTCCACATCGCCCGGGCAGACCGCATTGACGCGGATGCCCTGTTCGCCGTGATCCAGCGCCATCGCCCTGGTCAACTGCAACACCGCGCCCTTGGAGGCGCAATAGACGGCCTCGCGCTTGCCGGCGACCACCGCCCAATCCGAGGCGATGTTGACGATGCTGCCCTTGCCGGCCTGAGTCATGTGGCGCAAGGCGGCGCGCGAGCAGCGCATCACCGCCGTGACATTGACATTCATCACCTGCTGCCAGTCCTCGTCGCTGCATTCCAGCACCGAGCCCCGGCGGATGATGCCGGCATTGTTGACCAGGATGTCGATCCGGCCGAATTTTTCCAGGGTCGTGGCGACCAGCCGGTCCGGGAAGGCCGGATCGGCGATATCGCCGGCCAGGAACTCCGCCCCCACCCCTTTGGACCTGAGGCTCTCGGCCAAGGGAGTGCCGACTGCACCGTTGCGCCCGGTCAGCATGAGCCGCGCGCCCACGGCGGCGAATTTTTCCGCAATCGCCAGACCGATTCCCGATGTCGCGCCGGTCACCAGCGCCACTTTACCCGTCAGATCGCTCACCTCGTCCTCCCCTTCCTCCGGCCGTCCTCCGACGGCGTCTGTTACAGGTCCGGGTAATACCACATATCTCATTGATAAATATGAGTATTACCGCCAGTTGCTATTACCGTCATCAGCCCCTATCTTGCGCCGCAATCGAGCTATATTGGACTACCTATGACCGACCTCAGCCATATTCGCAATTTTTCGATCATTGCCCATATCGATCATGGCAAATCGACCCTGGCCGATCGCCTGATCCAGGCCTGCGGCGGTTTGAGCGATCGTGAAATGAAGGAGCAGGTGCTCGATTCCATGGAGATCGAGCGCGAGCGCGGCATCACCATCAAGGCGCAGACCGTGCGCCTGGAATACAAGGCCAAGAATGGCGAGACCTATCAGCTCAACCTGATGGACACGCCAGGCCATGTCGACTTCGCCTATGAGGTCAGCCGTTGTCTCGCCGCCTGCGAAGGCTCGCTGCTGGTGGTCGATGCCAGCCAGGGCGTCGAAGCCCAGACCCTGGCCAATGTCTATCAGGCGATCGACGCCAATCATGAGATCGTGCCGGTCCTCAACAAGATCGACCTGCCGGCGGCCGAACCCGACCGCGTGAAGCAGCAGATCGAGGACGTCATCGGCATCGATGCCAGCGACGCCGTGCCGATTTCCGCCAAGACCGGTATCGGCATCGATCTGGTGCTGGAAGCCATCGTCAACCGCCTGCCGGCACCCACCGGCGACGCGGCCGCGCCGCTGAAGGCCATGCTGATCGATAGCTGGTATGACGCCTATCTCGGCGTCATCATCCTGGTTCGGGTGAAGGACGGCATTCTGAAGCCCGGCATGAAGATCCAGATGATGGCGGCCGACGCCCTCTACACGGTTGAAAAGGTCGGCGTCTTCTCGCCCAAGGCGGTGCATCTGCCGCAATTGGCACCGGGTGAGGTCGGCTTCATCACCGCCGGCATCAAGGCCGTCGCGGATTGCCGTATCGGTGACACCATCACCGAGGAGAAGCGCCCCGCCGCCGAGGCCCTGCCCGGCTTCAAGCCGAGCATCCCGGTGGTGTTCTGCGGCCTGTTCCCGACCGATGCCGCCGATTTCGAGAATCTGCGCGACAGCCTCGCCAAACTGCGCCTCAACGATGCCAGCTTCCATTTCGAGATGGAAACCTCGGCGGCGCTGGGCTTCGGTTTCCGCTGTGGCTTCCTCGGCCTGCTGCATCTGGAAATCATCCAGGAGCGCCTGGAACGCGAATTCAATCTCGATCTCATCACCACAGCCCCCAGCGTCGTCTACAAGATCCATACGGTGAAGGACGGCGTGATGGAGTTGCACAATCCGGCAGACATGCCGGATGTGATGAAGATCGACCATATCGAGGAGCCCTGGATCAGGGCGACGATCCTGGTGCCGGACGATTATCTGGGTTCGATCCTGAAACTGTGCGAGGAGCGCCGCGGCACGCAGGTCGAGCTGACCTATGCCGGCAACCGCGCCATGCTGGTCTACCGCCTGCCCTTGAACGAGGTGGTGTTCGATTTCTACGACCGCCTGAAATCGGTCAGCCGCGGCTATGCCAGCTTCGACTACCAGATGGACGGCTATGAAGAGGGCGACCTCGTCAAGCTCAACATCATGGTCAATGGCGACCCGGTCGATGCCTTGTCGATGATCGTGCACCGCACCCAGGCCGAGAATCGCGGCCGGCATCTGTGCACCCGCCTGAAGGATCTCATTCCGCGTCAGCTTTTCAAGATCGCCATCCAGGCGGCGATTGGCGCCAAGGTGATCGCCCGTGAGACCGTCAGCGCCATGCGCAAGGATGTGACCGCGAAGTGCTATGGCGGCGATATCAGCCGTAAGCGGAAGCTGCTGGACAAGCAGAAGGAAGGCAAGAAGCGGATGCGGCAATACGGTAATGTCGAGATTCCGCAATCGGCCTTCATCGCCGCCCTGAAGATGCACGACAACTGACTTGTCTGGGCCTGATCCGGTTCGCTGACTAACGGCGGGACAAGAGCACGGCCGGATCAGCCGTGGCTGACCTGTTCCGATTCTTCCGGCTGCGGTTTCGCTTGGCTGGGCAGCCAGACCGTCGCTGTCGTGCCCTGGCCAAGCTCGCTTTCGATCTCCAGCCGGCCGCCATGCTGTTCC
This sequence comes from uncultured Rhodospirillaceae bacterium, assembly GCA_964406155.1. Classification (GTDB taxonomy): domain Bacteria; phylum Pseudomonadota; class Alphaproteobacteria; order Dongiales; family Dongiaceae; genus Dongia_B. Next base: position 48,614 of record CAYOQR010000017.1, read on the forward strand.
GCCAAGGCCTTCACCATGGGCAGGCCGAGCCCGGTGCCCTGATGGCGGCGGGCATAGGCATTGTCGAGTTGCCCGAAAGCCGAGAGGGCGAGCGGCAGGTCATCCTTGTCCATGCCGATGCCGGTATCCTCGATCGTGATGGCGACCCCGTCATCCTGCGCCGCGCAGCGCAACAGGATATTGCCGCCCGCCGGCGTGAACTTCACCGCATTGGTCAGCAGGTTGAGAACCATCTGCGTCACCGCCCGGCGGTCCGCGCTAAGGCAGGGCTGGCGCGGTGGCAGTTGCAGAGCGAGGCGCAGATTGCTGTCACGGGCGCGCTGCTCGACCAGCCTGAGGGCGCCCTGCAACAACTCGAAGAGATCCAGCGGCTCGATATTCAGTCGATGCTTGCCGGCCTCGATCTTCGAGAGATCGAGGATATCGTTGATCAGTGACAGCAGCAGATAGCCGCTATCGTTGATGTCGGTCGCATAGCTGCGATATTGCTCGCCGCCCAGCGGGCCGAACATCTCCAGTTTCATCGCCTCGGAAAAGCCGATGATGGCATTGAGCGGCGTGCGCAGCTCATGGCTGATATTGGCGAGGAACTCCGATTTGCTGCGGCTTGCCGTTTCGGCATTGCGCTTCGCTTCCATCAGCGATTCGGTCATGTGGTGGCGCTCCAGCGCCTCGCGCTCAAGGCGCTGCACCGTCTCCGCAAGCTCCGTCGTCCGCTGCGCCACCAGATTTTCCAGCTCGCGATGGGCCCGGTCGAGGGCGAGGCGCTTGCTCTTCTCGTCGACGATGCGCGATCCGAGGCTCTGGCGCTGCTGGTCCGCCATGGTCATCAGACTCGCCTGCTGCAAACCGTGATAGGCCTCGAAATGCCGCAAGGCGGCTTCGAAATCGCCGACCGCCCGGGCGGCGTCGCGCAGCACCAGCCGGCAGCGCGGCAGATTTTCGATGGCGCCCGTCGCCTCGACATAGCGCAAGGCCTCCTCGGCCATGCGCAGGGCCGCCTCCCCCTCGCCCATGCGCAGCTTCAGAGAAGCCTGCAGGCACATGGTTTCGCCCTGGGCGCCGGGGCTTTCGAACAAGGTGGCGACACGCTGGGCGGTCTCGAGCTGCTGTGCCGCTTCCGCCAGTTGGCCGAGCTGGATCATCGCATCGGCCATGCCGTTGAGCGCCCGCAATTGCAGCCGCCGGTCCTCGATATGCCGTGCCAGGGCCAGGCCCTGGTGCTGGAAACGCAAGGCTTCGTCGAAACGGTGCCGGCTCTGCTCCAGGCGCCCGAGATGAACCAGACTGATCGCCCGGGCGCTGAGGCCGAAAAAATCCGTCGGCCCGCTATTGGCGAGGTCGAGTGCCCGCAGGAGATGCCGCTGGGCATCCTCCAGGAGCTGCATCCGGGCATAGATCGACCCGATCAACCGTTCGGATTGCGCCTGGCCGATCAGGTCGCCCGCTTCGATGCAGTGCTGCAGCGAGCGCTCGGCGTAGTCCAGCGCCCGGTTGGGCCGGTCGAGATCGGTATAGAGCGAACCATAGGCCAGCAGGAGCTGCCCCCGGTCGAAATCGTCGCCCATATCGCCGAAGAGGTCCCGCGCCACTTCCAGCGCCATCTCCGCTTCGCGATACCTGCCCATCAGGTGAAGTACACGTCCGAGTTGCAAATTTGCCTGGGCAAACCAGTTCGGCACCGCCTGTTGCGCCGCCAGGGCGCGGAAGGCCCGCGCCTCGATCAAAGCCTCATTGAGATCGACCGCCAGCAGGACACGGACGAGATCGCGGCGCCAGGGAAAGCTGGCCAGGGGACGTTCGCTCTCGGCGACCCGCGCACGCATGCGGACAGCCTCGGCCGGCGCCAAGGCGCCGGCCGAGCCCCGCTCCACAATATCGACCTCATTGGCCATCGCCGCGCACCCGCATGCGTCCAGAGATTACCCGGCACCCCTGTGACAGGGCACCTAGCAGTCGTTCACAGCCCAGTTTCGCCGGACCCGGCAGGCCCCCACGGCCGGACCGCCGGTCACCAAACCGGCAGGTCAGATCCAGCAATTAGCGCGAAGGAAGGACATCGCCTGCACTTTGTCAATAGTGCCAGGGCCGGTAGGGCCTTGACTCACCCGTCTTTGATCGATTGGTCCTGTCGTGTTGGGAAATCGGGCCTTAATTGGGCCGCCGGGCGCCAGCCGCGAGCCGGCAGACGAGGGCCAGGACCAGGCAGAGGATCCAGGCCGGCAAGGCGAGGAAGACCGACAACGTCGACAACCAGAGGCTGTTAGACCCCAGGCCTTCCAGGACGGATGTCAGGGAAGCCGCATCGATCCGCTCCCAGAGAAGCTGGACGGTCAGCGACTCGCGCACCCCCTCGACATGATCCCAGAGCTGCAGGCCGCCGAAGACGACCGCTGCAATGGTAAAGATCAGCGCGAGAAGACGAAAAACCACCATAACAGCCTTGCCCCGTTTCCTGCCGGCCCCGTTCCGGCTCCCTTGCGGGATCCCCCTCTCGGGTTTTCCCTTGAAAATTCTCCCGTCAAAACTTCCTGCGGGAAGTTATTGCGTCGGGCAATTCTGTCGGCTAGGTTCCGCGCCGCTGCGCGTTGCGTTCTCCAGGACGCGGCGCGCTACGGAGGAGTGGCCGAGTGGTCGAAGGCGCACGCCTGGAAAGTGTGTATACGGCAAAACCGTATCGTGGGTTCGAATCCCACCTCCTCCGCCATTCGCGGCCTCTCATCACTAAGCCCACCCTCAATCCCTCACTGGCTGTCGCCCCTAAGTGAGAGTGATTGCCTGTCCACTGACTGACATGCCGGCCCGGCATGCGATACAGCTCGGAGGAAAGCAAGGAATCATGGGTTTTCCCCTCGGCCAGCCTGCCTCTCGCCCATCCGCCCGTCGCCCATCCGCCCCGCGCCTGCCCGCCTCTCTGGGATTTCACCTGCCCCCGCAACTTCGCCTGCGGCTCCGCTTTCCCCGGCGCACTGCCCGATACTGGCTGACGCCCCGATTCTGGCGCCGCAAGGCAATTTTCATTCTGGGAGCCTGCCTGATCGGACTCGCCTCCGCCGCCTTCGCCTTAGGCGCCGACCGGGCCCAGGCCCTGTTCCGCCAGGTCCGCGAGGCAAGTCCGCTTGGCGCCTTTTTGCTGACCTGTTTCGGCTTCGTCCTCCTCGCCGTAGCGACCGCCCGTTGGTTCCCGGCGGCGCGGGGCAGCGGCATCCCCCAGGTCATCGCCGCCCGGCGATACCCCGACGAGCCGACCCGGCAACGGCTGATCGGCATCGCCTGCACCGCCTGGAAGATCGCCCTCACCCTGCTCGGCCTGCTCTGCGGCGCCTCGATCGGCCGTGAAGGTCCGACCGTGCAGGTCGGCGCCTGCATCATGTTCCTGCTCGGCAGCCATGCCGGGTTGCGCAAACCCCAGGGCCTGGTCCTGGCCGGTGCCGCCGCCGGTATCGCGGCCGCCTTCAACACGCCCCTCGCCGGGATCATGTTCGCGATCGAGGAAATGGCGAAGAGCTATGAGAAGCGCATCAGCGGCCTGATCATCGCCGCCGTGGTGGTGGCGGGCGCCGTCGCCGTCTCGCTGCTGGGCAACTACAAGTATTTCGGCAATACCAACATCGCCATCGGCTTCACCACGGCGATGTTCTATGCGCTGCTCTGCGGCGTGGTCTGCGGCCTCGCCGGCTCGCTTTTCAGCTTCCTGCTGCTTTGGCTCGGCCGGATCCAGCGCCGCTTCGCGGGCCGCAGATGGCTGCCCTATGCCATGCCGGCGGCCTGCGGGCTGGTGGTCGCCGTGGCCGGGGCACTCACCCACGGCTATGCCAACGGCACCGGCTATGAACAGACGAAACTGGCCCTGGAAAGCGGCCAGACCCTGCCGCTCTGGTATGGCGTTTTGAAGCTGCTGGCGACCCTCGCCTCATCGGCCAGCGGCCTGCCCGGCGGATTGTTCGCGCCGTCGATGTCGGTCGGTGCCGGCTTCGGCTCACTGATCGGCAATCTGCTGCCCGGCACGCTCGGCCCGGACGATCTGCGCACCGTCATGCTGCTGGCGACGGCGGCCTACTTCGCCGCCGTGGTGCAGTCGCCGCTGACCGCCTTCGTCATCGTCACCGAGATGACCGTCAGCAATGCCCTGCTGGTGCCGCTGCTGACCGCGACCTTCATCGGCGCGGGCGTCTCCGCCGCCCTGACCCGCGAACCGCTCTACCACGCGCTGTCGCGGCAGTTCTGAGCCCGATCGGATTGATCTCTACCCGCTAGATCTCTACCTGCGTGCCCAGTTCCACCACGCGATTGGTCGGCAGGCTGAAGAACTCCATCGCATTGGCGGCGTTGCGCGACATCCAGGCAAACAGCGCCTCGCGCCACATCGACATGCCGGGCAGGTTGGCGGCGACGATGGTTTCGCGGCTGATGAAGAACGACGTTTCCATCAGATTGATCGGCAGCCCCTGGCTTTCGGCATGGCGCAAGGCGGCCGGAATGTCGGGATCGTCCATGAAGCCGAAACTCATGGTCAGGCGATAGAAGTCCGGGCCGAGCTCCTGCACCGCGAGGCGCCGTGCCGTCGGCACATGGGCGACCGCCCGCATCGCCACCGTCAGCAGGATATTGCGTTCATGCATCACCTTGTTGTGCTTGAGATTATGCAGGAGCGCACTGGGCACGCCTTGTTGCCGGCCGGTCAGGAAGATCGCCGTGCCGGGCACGCGGGCGATACGGCTGGAGACCGATTTCAGGAACATATCGACCGGCATCGCCTCCTGGTCCATGCGGGCGACCAGCAACTGGCGGCCCCGCTTCCAGGTGGTCAGCAGGATGAAGATGATCAGCCCGACCAGCAGGGTGAACCAGCCGCCATGGGAGATCTTGGTCACATTGGCCGAGAAGAAGGCGAAATCGACCACCAGCAGCACGGTGACCAGGATCGTCGCCGGCACGCGTGGCCATTTCCAGATCAGGAAGATCATCGCCGTGATCAGGATGGTGGTGATCAGCATCGTGCCCGTCACGGCGACGCCGTAGGCCGCCGCCAGATTGCTCGACGAGCCGAAGCCCAGCACCAGGGCCGCCACGGCACCCATCAGCACCCAGTTGACGAAGGGGATATAGATCTGGCCGATCGCCGAGACCGAGGTATGGACCACCCGCAGCCGCGGCACGAAACCGAGCTGGATCGCCTGCTGCGTCATCGAAAAGGCGCCCGAGATCACCGCCTGGGAGGCGATGATGGTGGCGAGGGTCGCCAGGATGACCAACGGCAGGGCGGCCCAATCCGGCGCCAGGCGGAAGAACGGATTCTCGATCGCCGAGGGATCGGCGATCAGCAGGGCGCCCTGCCCGAAGTAATTCAGTACCAGGGCCGGCAGGATCGGACAGAACCAGGAGACGTTGATCGGCCGGCGGCCAAAATGACCGAGATCCGAATACATGGCCTCGGCCCCGGTCAAAGCGAGGATGACCGAACTCAGCACGAAGAAGCCGAGCCAGTGATGCACGACGAAGAATCGCAGGGCATAAAACGGATTGATCGCGACCAGCACTTCCGGGTGCTGCAGCACATGCCAGGCGCCGAGCAGGGCGATGGCCACGAACCAGACCAGCATGACCGGGCCGAACAGCACGCCGATGCGCGCCGTTCCCTGGCGCTGGATGAGAAACAGCGCGATCAGGATGACCAGGGTGAAGGGCACGACGATGACGTCGATTGCCGGCCAGGCGATTTCCAACCCCTCCACGGCGCTGAGAACCGAAATCGCCGGCGTGATGATACTGTCGCCATAGAACAGAGCGGCCGCGAAGATGCCGAGCGCGGTGACGGCGGCCATTGCCCGGGGACCGGTCGCCGCCTCGCTGACCAGCGCCAGCAAGGCGAGACTGCCGCCTTCGCCGTCATTATCGGCCCTGAGGATGATCAGCACATATTTGAAGGAGACGATCAGCATCAGCGACCAGAAGATCAGCGACAGGATGCCGTAGACATTGTCCGCCGTGACATCCAGGCCGTGATGGGCGCTGAAACATTCCTTGAGCGAGTAAAGCGGGCTCGTGCCGATATCGCCATAGACGACGCCAATGGCGCCCAGCAGCAACATCGGTAGCGGTTTCTTGCCGGCCGTTCCAGTCTGCTGCATGCGCGCCGTCATCCTTCCCGTCTCTGCTCAATCAAGAGAGCGCGACACGCCGTTATCCCCGGATCGTCCTCCGGATCGGCACCGTCCCCGCCTGTATCGACAACCTATATGTGCAATTTATCACGCCAGCCTGTCGGGCGGCCGATCCGATTCCAACGGGTCTTTTTGCTCCCGGCGGCGTCCCGCCCTGAATTCCGGCCCCCCGCATTCCGAGCCGGGATGCATCTGTCAGATCTCAACCTGTGTCCCCAGTTCCACCACCCGGTTGGTCGGCAGGCTGAAGAACTCCATGGTATTGGCGGCATTGCGCGACATCCAGGCGAACAGCGCCTCACGCCACATCATCATACCGGGCAGCATGCTGGGCACGATGGTTTCGCGGCTGATGAAGAACGAGGTCTCCATCAGATTGACCGGCAAGCCGAAATCCCCGGCATGGCGCAGGGCCGCCGGGACGTCGGGATCGTCCATGAAGCCGAAACTGAGGGTCACGCGATAGAAATCCGGTCCTAGCTCCTCAACCGACAGGCGCCGCGCCACGGGGACATGGGCGACCGCCCGCATCACCACGGTCAGCAGGATGTTGCGTTGATGGATAACTTTATTGTGTTTCAGATTGTGCAGCAGGGCGCTGGGAATGCCCTGCTGCCGGCCGGTCATGAAGATCGCCGTGCCGGGCACCCGGGCGATGCGGCTGGACACCGATTTCAGGAAGGTCTCGACCGGCATGGCGTCCATGTCGATGCGGGCGATCAGCAATTCGCGGCCGCGCTTCCAGGTGGTCAGCAGGATGAAGATGATCAGCCCGACCAGCAGGGTGAACCAGCCGCCATGGGTGACCTTGCCCACATTGGCGACGAAGAAGCTGAGATCGATGATCAGCAGCAGGCCGACCAGGATGGCGGCCGGCACGCGCGCCCATTTCCAGATCAGGAAGATCACGGCGGCGATCAGCAGCGTATCGATCAGCATCGTGCCGGTGACGGCGACGCCATAGGCCGCCGCCAGATTGGTCGAGGAGCCGAAGCCCAGCACCAGCATCGTCACCGCCGTCATCAGCATCCAGTTGACGAAGGGGATATAGATCTGGCCCATCGCCGCATGGGATGTGTGCACGACGCGCAGGCGGGGCAGGAAACCCAATTGGATCGCCTGCTGCGTCACCGAGAAGGCGCCGGAGATCACCGCTTGCGACGCGATCACCGTGGCGACCGTCGCCAGCACGACCATCGGCAGCGCCGCCCAGCTCGGCGCCAGCAGGAAGAACGGATTGCTGGCAGCGGCAGGCGTCGAGAGCAGCAGGGCGCCCTGGCCGAAATAATTCAGCACCAGGGACGGCAGGACCAAAAAGAACCAGGTGAGGCGAATCGGCCGGCGGCCGAAATGGCCGAGATCGGAATAGAGCGCCTCGGCGCCGGTCAGCGAGAGGACGACGGAGCTCAACACGAAGAAGGCATGCCATTTGGCGGTCATGAAGAAGACCACCGCATGCCAGGGATTGAGCGCCATGAGGATATCCGGCCGCTCGATGATCTTTGCGACACCGAGCGCCGCCATCGCGCTGAACCACAGCAGCATGATCGGCCCGAACAGATTGCCGATCTTCGCGCTGCCCTGGCGTTGAATGAGGAACAGCGCGATCAGGATCGCCAGGGTCACCGGAATGACCACGACATCGATTTCCGGCCAGGCGACTTCCAGGCCCTCGACCGCGCTCAGCACCGAGATCGCCGGGGTGATCATGCTGTCACCGTAGAACAGGGCGGCGGCAAAGATGCCGAGGGCGGTGACGCAGGCGGCGGCCCAGGGGCTCTTCACCGCGTCGCTCACCAGGGCCAGCAAGGCGAGACTGCCGCCCTCGCCGTCATTGTCGGCGCGCAGGATCAGCGTGACATATTTGAAGGAGACGACCAGCATCACCGACCAGAAGATCAGCGACAGGACCCCCAGCACATTGCCGGTATCCACGGCCAGTCCATGATGCGGACCGAAGCATTCCTTGAGGGCGTAAAGCGGGCTGGTGCCGATATCGCCGTAAACCACGCCGATGGCGCCGATCAGCAACGCCGAAATCTTCTTGCCGCCGGCGGCGTCAGTCTGCTGCATATATAAGGGTACCCTTCGGTCTATCGCCGGTTAATCTTTTCAGTAGCTTATGGCGGCGATATTTCTAATCAAGTTTTGTTTGAAGGCAACTGACCGCCGTCACAGGCCGGCTGCTCCCCGGCTTTTGCGGCGGAGACTAACGGATTTCCGGACATTTTCTTGATGATTTCCGGTCCTGGTGATTTCCAGTCCTGGTGATTTTTGCTCGGCAGCGGCGGCTGCCGACATCTCCGGATCGTCGGCCCGGATCGTCAGGCCCGATCGTCAGCGGCCTGACTGCCGGCCCGCCGCCCGGCGGGCGGCAACCCGGCCGCGGCCGCCACGCCCGCTTTCCGCCTGGGAGGTTTGCCGCAGCAGATCGGCCAGGCGCGCCATATGGGGATTGGTCAGTTTGGCGGGATCGCCGGCATATTGCGCCAGCAGGCGGCCGGCGGCCAGACGGGCATCGGTCGCCAGATCCAGGCTGAGCATCCAGGACAGCAGCAGGTCCTCGGCGGGTCCGGGAAATTCATCTCCCATTTCAAAAGCCTGTTCGATCAACGATTTAGGATCATCGGACAGCGGCTCGTTCTGGGGCGTCATCTTATCCATCATGCAGTATCTGCGATTGGTGCCGGGGTAGGGACAGGCATCCGGCCAGGGCCAATCAGTGGAATTTTACGGTCCCAGGATCGGTCAGTCCCCATGTCCAGGCTCGACCGTTTCCGCCATGCCGATGGCTCAATTGCGACAGTGATCGTTACCACAATCGGGCGGGATGGCGATTAACGAATCGGGAAGACGCGGCTTAACTATCGGTGATTCCTGAGAATCGTCGAATGCTAATCAGGAAATCACACACCTGGCAGGTCATGAAACGGTGTCGTTTCCGGTTGACTGTGAACGGGATCGGCGCAATCTCCTGAGAAGAGAAATCCAGCGATTGCGCCAGATAGCTGACAAAAGCAGCGTCCTGCCGGGCTTGGCATGATCATCTGCGGCCCGGTGCGGCAATTGAAGTTGAAGAGGAGAAGGCCTGCATGTCCCCGACGAGCGACCACGAGTCCGACTCGGCCAGCCATGTCCTGGCCCCCGATACGGCCGACCCTCACGCGGTTGACCATCAAGGCCCGGTCGCCGGCGATGCGGTCCCGGAAGGTACGGCTTATGTCGTTCTATGGACGGATGATGGCCCGGTCGCGACGATCGAACCTGCCGGCGCCTCCCCGGTTGTCGATCATCTCCTGCAAGACGATTCGCTGGAGGCGCATGCGGCCGGCGATCACAATGTCACGTTCAATCTGGTCGATGCCACCCTCACCGCCGCCAATGGCAACGGGCCGAGCTTCGACCAGGACGGCGTCACCCTCAGCCTGCATGACGTGCTGGATATCGGCACCGAATCCGTTGGCCATCTCCAGGCCCTGGTGGTCACCGGCGATCACGGCGATGTGGTGCGACTGCAGAACGATAACGCCTATAATTGGCAGGTTGCCGAGGGAATAGGTGCGCCCGAGGGCTTCACCGCGTATCAGGCCGTCGCACCGTCCAGCGCCGATCTGGTGCCACATGACCAGTTCTTGTCGCATCATATGACCGGCACGGATGTCTATGTGCTGGTGCAGCATGACTTGCAGGTCCTGCTGACGAGTCGCGATATCTAATCGCAGGTATCAGATCGCCGGTCATCGGCGTCCCATAACCCAGTCGCGGCCTCCACGATCAGCTCACAGCTTTGTGAGCCGACAGTCGTTCCAAGGTTACACTGATCCGCAGGCCGCATCCGGGTTGCCGGGGTTGGCCTAAGCCATATTGGCTTGAGCGGCATTGGCCTCGGCGAATTTGGCCCATGCGGATTCGGCCTCTGTGGAATTGAGACCTGCAACAGTTGCAAATCACCAATCGTTAATGGATCATTGACAGGGTCTCTAGGTGGATATTTGAATTATTCCAGCCTAGAGCGCGATCGTTACCGATTACCGCGACCTCGCCTTGATCCGTAACGTGACTTGCTCGCCGTCTTGTTGAGTGGAGGCGGATACAGCCGCGACTGGAATAATCGGGTTTTTCGTGTGGAATTATCCGGAGATTTTCAGGCGATGTGGTCCGGCTCAAAACGTAAGGAGTGTGCGTCGATCCGATCCGATTCGGGGGCGAATTGCGGTGCGGGTTGACTGATCTGTTAAGTCGTTACTGAGCGCAAGGAGCGAATGGGGATGTTCGAACGCTTGCTGCGGGTTGGTGTCCGCCACGGTCATGTCACTTTGATCGACCACCGTGGGCGCCATCACGAATTGAAAGGCGATGATGCAGGGCCTCGTGTAACGGTGCGCATCCATGATGCTGCCACCGACCGGGCACTGTTCTTCAATCCCTGGCTGAAAGTCGGCGAAGCCTATATGGACGGCAAGCTGACGATCGAAGAGGGATCGCTCTACGATCTCCTCGACATCGCCATGGCGAATACCGATGAAGTGCAATCGGTCGCCCTGCAGAAACTGGTCGGCGGCTTCCACAAGCTGGCCCGCTGGTGGCATCAGCACAATCCGATCGGCCTCGCCCGCGAACACGTCGCGCATCATTACGATCTCTCGCGTCAGCTTTTCGAGCAGTTCCTCGATGAGAGCATGCAGTATTCCTGCGCCTATTTCGCGACACCGGAAGTGGCCCTGGCCGACGCGCAGCAGGCAAAGATGCGCCATATCGCCTCCAAACTGCTGTTGCAGCCGGGGCAGCATGTCCTGGATATCGGCTGCGGCTGGGGCGGGCTCGGCCTGTATCTCGCCAAGGTCGCCGATGTGCGCGTGACCGGCGTCACGTTGTCCAAGGAACAGCTCCAGGTGGCCCAGGCCCGGGCCGAGGCCGCCGGCCTCAAGGACCGCGTCACCTTCAAGCTGCAGGATTATCGCCATGAGACCGCGCGCTATGACCGCATCGTCTCGGTCGGCATGTTCGAGCATGTCGGCGTCAAGCATTACGGCGAGTTCTTCGGCAAGGTCCAGGAGCTGCTGAAAGCCAATGGCGTCGCCGTGCTGCATGCGATCGGCCGGCGCGACGGGCCCGGCTTCACCAATCCCTGGCTGCGCAAATACATCTTCCCCGGTGGCTACAGCCCGGCCTTGTCGGAAGTCCTGCCGGTGATCGAGAAGACCAAGCTCTGGGTGACCGATGTCGAAGTCCTGCGCTTGCATTACGCGGAGACGCTGAAGTCCTGGCGGCATAACTTCACCGCCGTCCGCGACAAGATCCGCACGCTCTATGACGAGCGGTTCTGCCGTATGTGGGAATTCTACCTGGTCGGCAGCGAGCTTTCCTTCCGCTACGACTACAACATGGTGTTCCAGATCCAGATGGGCCTTGGCATCAAGGCGGTGCCGGTCACCCGCGATTACATGTTCGATTGGGAGCGCCGTCACGCCGGATCGGAACGGCCCGCATCGGAGCGGTCGAAAGTCGGTACGGGCCGCGTCGGCGACCGGGCGGCCGAGTAGCTTTTCTGCAATCTGGCGCGTAATCCCCGCCTGCCGCCGATTCAGCGCGGCAGGCGAACCGTTACCAGCAATCCACCCCCCGGCCGATCGCCCAGACTGATCTCGCCGCCATGGGCGAGGACGATGCTCTGGACGATGGCCAGTCCCAGCCCCGTGCCGCCGCCGTCGCGGTTACGCGAGGCCTCAAGGCGATAGAAGGGGCGGAAGACCAGTTCGCGGCGGTCCGCCGGAATGCCCGCCCCCCGGTCCTCGATCGTCACCACCAGTTGGTTGGGTTTGGTCTGGATCGTCAGATCGGCCTGGTTGCCGTATTTCACCGCATTGTCGACCAGATTGCTGAAGCAACGGCGCAAGGCGAGCGGCCGGCCGCTCAGGAGATAGTTCCCTTCCGGCATTGGCGCCAATGCCGCACCCGGCATATCGGCGACGATCTCGTGCAGCAACTGCGCCAGATCGAGCTGCACCGCCGGCTCGCGGTCGTTATCTTCGCGGGCGAAGGCCAGGGTCGATCTGATCATCGCCTCCATCTCGTCGAGATCCGCCAGCATGCGGCGCTGAGCTTCCTGATCCTCGACGAATTCGGCCCGCAAGCGCAGGCGGGTAATCGGCGTCCGCAAGTCGTGGGAAATAGCGGCGATCATCTGCGTCCGGCCTTCCACCAGGCGGCGCAGCCGCGCCTGCATCTCGTTGAAGGCATGGGCCGCGCGACGCACCTCGATCGACCCGGTTTCCGGCACCGGCGATTCCAGGTTGCCGCGGCCGATCGCCTCCGCCGCCTGGGTGAAACGGGCGAGCGGCCGGGTCAGGCGATAGACCGGGAACAGGCTGAGGGCGATGGCGACGGCGACGGTCAGAACGATCGACAGGATCACGTCCCAGGAGGCGACGGGCAGCGAACTGACCGCAGCCACATCGAAATTCAACCAGTTGCCGTCGATCAACTGAATGGCGACGCGGAACCGGCGATCGGCCGATTGGCGGCTGAGAATCTGCGCCGTGCGGTCCTGATCGTTGTCCCAGAATTCCGGCCAGATGCGGCGGAACCAACTGGCATTGTCCTGGGCCTGGGGGGCGTAATTCACCCGCACCTGGCGCCAGTGGATGTCGAGGAGCCGCGCCTTCACCACGTCGCGCAGGCGCGCGCAGCGCCGGTCCGGCGGCGTCGCCTCGCCGACCGCGCTGCGATCGCTGACCGCGACATACAGTGATGACCGGCTGATCGCCGTCGCGACGCCGCCGCGCAGGATCGGCGCGGTGTTTTCCAGGAAGGAGACGATCGAGGCGATGCGCTCGGCCGCTCGCACATCTTCCAGCGCGGTAATCGTCTGGTTGCGGTTGATGTTATGAAACAGCGTGGTCGCGAGCTGCGAAGCGCAGATACCGGTCACGACGATGACCATCAGCCAGTCGACGATACTGTCCGGCAGGAAGCGGCGCATCCCGGTGACCTAACCCCGCGTCACGGTGGGCGTGAACATATAGCCGCCGCCCCGCACCGTGGTGATGAGCTGGGGAACCGTGGGATCGCTTTCGATCTTGCGCCGCAGCCGGCCGACCTGGACATCGATGCTGCGGTCGAAGGCCACCGCGGCCCGGCCCTTGGCGAGATCGAGCAGGCGGTCGCGGCTCAGCACGCGCTGGGGACGTTCGGCGAAAGCCACCAGCAGATCGTATTCGCCGGTCGAAAGATCGACCGGCTCGCCGACCGGATTGGTCAGCGTGCGGCGGGCGAGATCCAGGGACCAGCCGGCGAAGCTCAACACCGGCGCCACCTCGCCATCGCTCGGTACCGCCGTGTCCCGCTCCTCGACCCGGCGCATCACCGCCCGGATACGGGCCAGCAATTCGCGTGGGTTGAAGGGTTTCGCCAGGTAATCATCCGCCCCCAATTCCAGGCCGATGATCCGGTCGGTATCCTCCGCCACCGCCGTCAGCATGACGATGGGCACCTTCGACGTGGCGCGAATCTGGCCGCACAGGGTCAACCCGGTTTCCCCCGGCAGCATGACGTCGAGCACAATCAGGTCGATGCGCGAATCCGCCAATTGCCTGCGCATTTCCCGCCCGTCGCCGGCGGTCGAGACCCGGTAGCCATGCTTCACCAGGAAGCGGGAAAGAAGGTCGCGGATTTCACGGTCGTCATCGACGATCAGGATATGGTCGCTCTGCTCGGTGGGCATGATCTACGGCGCATCAGAGGTTGTCGGGTCTGGTGTTGTCAGGTCCGGGGTTATCGGATCAGGGGTTGCCGGAATGGTCCCGTCGGATCGCCGGCGGCGAATCCCTCGGGCCGGCCCTCCGTTGCGGTCGCAAGCCCTGCTCATGAGCGGTCCAAAACGTAACGTTTGCAGTCTGGTCGCTCCCCTCAGTCCAAGGCGACGGCAAAAGTGTAACTGATTGTAACAGGCGCGGGCCAGCGAGCAACAGCGTTACCAAAATCCCCACCGGCGGACATTGGGGCGTTACCGAAGCCGCCCATCTTATCTCCTGAAGCGCGGGGGCAGCGGCGCGACAATCGACAGCCTGGCCAAGGCGGGGATAGGCCGCAGCAAAAGGATCAGACCCAATGTCCGTGACGATCACTGAAACGCCGAACCAGACCCCGACCCACCGGACCGCGACCCACCGGACCGCGACCCGCCATGCCGCGACGAAATCCCGCAGCCGCACGCGCATCCTGGGCCTGCTGGCCGGCACCGCCCTCGCCGGCATGGCCCTGATCGGCAGCGCGGAAGCCTATCCCGCCCCCGACAGTTTCGCCGATCTCGCCGCCAAGGTGACCCCGGCGGTCGTCAACATCTCCTCTACCCACAAGGTCGCGGATAACGATACCGATGGCGGGCCGGACATGCCCTTTGCCTTCCCCAAGGGCTCGCCTTTCGAGCAGTTCTTCGGCCCCTTCATGGACCAGCAGCGCCGCAAGCATCCCAATCAGAAGGTGACCTCGCTGGGTTCCGGCTTCATCATCGATCCTAGCGGCTATATCGTGACGAATAATCACGTCATCGACGAAGCCACCGATATCGAGGTGACCACCAGCGATGGCAAGGAATATCCCGCCAAGCTGATCGGCACCGATCCGAAGACCGATCTCGCCTTGCTGAAAATCACCCCCAAGCAGCCGCTGCCGGCGGTCAATTTCGGCGACTCGGACAAGGAACGGGTCGGCGACTGGGTGATGGCGGTCGGCAATCCCTTCGGCCTCGGCGGCACCGTCACGGCCGGCATCGTTTCGGCCCGCGGCCGCGACATCCATGAAGGCCCGTTCGACGATTTCCTGCAGATCGACGCCGCCATTAACCAGGGCAATTCCGGTGGCCCGACCTTCTCGACCAATGGCGACGTGATCGGCATCAATACCGCGATCGCCTCGCCCAGCGGCGGCAGCGTCGGTATCGGCTTCGCCATCCCCTCCAATCTCGCGAAGCCGGTGATCGAGGCGTTGCGCGAGCATGGCAGCGTCGAGCGTGGCTGGCTCGGTGTGCAGATCCAGCAGGTGACGCCGGATCTCGCCAAGGCCATGGGCCTGCCGCAGCCCGAAGGCGCGTTGGTCTCCGACGTGCAATCCGACGGACCGGGCGCCAAGGTGCTGAAGTCGGGCGACGTGATCGTCTCCTATAACGGCCAGACAGTGGATGAGATGCGGCAGTTGCCGCGGCTCGTGGCGCAGACCAAGCCGCAGACCAAGGTCGACCTGACGGTCTGGCGCGATCATCAGATGCAGAAGATCTCGGTGGTGATCGGCAAGCTTAAGGCCGAGCAGAAAGTCGCCGATGCATCCTCCAACCAGGACAATCAGCAGCAGCTCGGCGGCAAGCAGGTCGAGGTGGCGTCACTGGGCGCCAGCTTCAGCACTGTCGATGCCCAGATCCGTCAGCAGCTCAATCTTGGCGACGATGTCAAAGGCGTGGTCGTCACCGATATGAGCGACGACAGCCCATTGGCCGCCCAGGGCGTCAGCACCGGCGATGTCATCGAGCGGATCGGCGACAACACGGTCAGCAAGCCGGAAGATATCGCGCGCCTGACCAAAGAAGCCAAGGCGAACCGACAGGATGTGGTCATGATGTTGGTGAATCATCGCGGCCAGGATTTGTTCGTCGCCATTCACCTGGCCAAAGTTTAATCGACGGTGGCGGACCTTCGAAAACCGCATGGTAGTGCGAGAAAATAGCATCAAGGGTTTTCGAGTTTCGCCCGTTGAAGTTCTGAGAAGTGAGTTTGAGTTTCGATTTTTGAATTCGCGGTTTTGAGTTTCGAGTTCCCAAGTTCCCTGGCGATCGGATCCGCCTACTTCCTCTCACCGGTAGCATCCCCCTACCGCTGAGAATGATCTGATCGCATGCCCCATGACCGGCCCCGGTCATGGGACTGTGGCCGGCGCAGGTCTCACCCCTCACCCCCGACCTGCGCCGGTTCTCTTTTTTCAGCGGATCATTGTTGGATCAGTCCGTCACGGAAAGGCCTCAGGCCTTGCTGTTCTCTTCCGTGAGCACCCTCACCAGGAGGTCGCGCCAGCGCGGATTGGGCGCTTGATAGCGGATATGCAGGCCGGCCTGGTCGTTCTTCAGGACGACCCCATAGGTCGGCAGGCCCATCTCCTTGCCGTTCAAGGTCACAAAGAAACTGAAATCGAGTTTCTGTTTCGGCACGATCCAATCCGGTGCGCCGGCGATCAGCACATCGAAGGTGTTCATGTTGACGATCCCGTAGGGCTTCTGGTCGATCGTCACATGTATCTGCTTGGTGGTGAACCGGGGCGCCTCCGGCACCGATGACGGCTCTCGCGCCATGTCCCCGTCCCGTCTACGTCGTTCTCGAAGGGTTTCGGTCCTAATCCTCTGGCCGAATGGTTACTAAATCATTACCAGATGGCGGCGGAGACGCCCATGGGAAACGTCCGAACGCGCCTCGCGCCACGACCAATCCTTAGATGGCCAATCCTTAGACGGCCAATCCTTGATCAGCGATTCTTGAACTGCGGCGGACGCTTCTCGGCGAAAGCCGTCATGCCCTCGGTCTGATCCTCGGTGGCGAAAGCTGCATGGAACAGCCGGCGCTCGAAGTGCAGGCCTTCGGCCAAAGTGGTTTCGAAGGCACGGTTGACCGATTCCTTGGCGAAGAGCGAGATCGGGAGGGACATCGAGGCAACCTTCGCCGCCACCGCCCTGGCCTCCTCCATCAACTTGTCCGCCGGCACGATCCGGGAAACGAGGCCGCAGCGTTCCGCCTCGGCGGCATCCATCATGCGGCCGGTCAGCACCAGATCCATGGCCTTGGCCTTGCCCAAAGCACGGGTCAGACGCTGCGTGCCGCCGGCACCGGGAATGACGCCCAGGGTGATTTCCGGCTGGCCGAATTTGGCATTCTCGGCGGCGATGATGATGTCGCACATCATCGCCATCTCGCAGCCGCCGCCCAAGGCGAAACCGGCCACCGCAGCGATCACCGGCTTGCGGCAGGCGGCAACGCGCTCCCAGCCCTTGGTGATGAAATCGCTGAGATAGACGTCCATGAAGGAGCGATCCTTCATTTCCTTGATATCGGCGCCGGCGGCGAAGGCCTTCTCGCTGCCGGTGAGGATGATGGCGCCGATCCCCGTATCGTTCTCCAGATCGTCGAGGGCATGGCCCAGTTCGGCGATCAAGGCATCGCAAAGCGCGTTCAGCGCTTTCGGACGATTGAGCGTGATGATGCCGACGCGGCCTTCGCGGGCCAGCAGGATGTTCTCATAGGCCATGATGGATCACTTGCTTTCGGAGGACAGGGTGAAACTGACATTGACCGGACCGCCGCCCTGGCCGCCCAGGACGTCGATCTTCAGGGTTTCCGCCTTGCGATGATAGGTGCCGGTATTGTCCATCTGCCAGCCGAGCTGGGGCAGGGTGCTGTCATAGAAGCTGCGGACATCCTCGGCCTTCACCTTGCCGGTGGCATAGGCGGTGACGATCTTGCCGACCGGCGCGTCGAAGACCGTGGTCTTCTCCTTCTGCTCGGCCAGGCCCGAGGCCAGCGGCAGATCGCTGATGGCGGTCAGATAATCGACGGCGAGAGCCGGCAACGGCGCCAGCAGGAACAGCGCCAGCAGCAGATTGCGAATGACCTGGCGGCTTCCGAGCGGTTTCATGGCGGCAACTCCCTGGCATTCGTCGCGGGGGCATTCCTCGCGCGGGCATTCCCCACAGGGGCATCCCCCGTGGGGCGGTGAGACTGTGTTTTAGCCCGGCCCGGAAGGGCGGACAATAGCGCAAGGCCGGATCACGAGAGCGGATCAGGCCGGCCGCTTGCCGCGCGATGATGTGCCAGCGGGACTGCCAACGGGAATGCCGGCCGGGATACCGGAGCGTCGCCCCACGATCAGGGCCATGAAGGCCGCCGCCGCCTTGCTGTGGTGATAGTCGCGATGGCGCACCAGACGGAAGGCGCGCTCCGCTTCCGGCAGCGGCCAAGCAACCAGCCGCCCCTGGGCGATGCCAGGCGCGACCACCAGATCGGAAATGACGGTGAGGCCGGCTCCGGCCTCGACAGCAAGACGAACGGCCTCGTTGCTCGGGAGTTCCAGGGCGATTCGCAATTTGTCCCGGTCGAGGCCAAGGCGCTCCAGCACCGCCTCCATCACCTGCCGCGTTCCGGACCCCGATTCGCGCACCACCCAATCCGCCTCGGCCCAATCCACCTCGGCAAGCGCCGCGGGAAGATCGGAACCCGGAAGGCTCTCAAGCGATTGCGCCGGCCCATCTTCCGCATGCCGGTCCACCACGAGCCGGCTCCAGGGATGCTGCATGCCGGCCACCAGCAACAGGCAATCGCCCGGCAAGGCGCGTTCCTCGAAGGCCGGATCGGCAACCATGCCCTCGATGATGCCAAGCTCCGCCGAACCGTCCTTGATGGCGGCCGCAACCTGTTCCGTATTGCCGATCGAGAGGGCGATGGTGATCGCCGGGAATTGCTGGCGGAAGGCCGCCATGATCGGCGGCAGCCAGTAATTGCCCACGGTTTGGCTGGCCGCCAGTTTGAGATGACCGCGCTGCAGGCCACGCAGATCGTCCAGCGCCTGCTCCGCCTCCCGCACCCGGCGCAGGATCGCGGCCGCCTCGGCCATCAGCACCTGTCCCGCTTCGGTCAGTTCGATGTGACGGCCGATGCGGTGGAAGAGCGGCAGGCCGTGGCGGTCTTCCAACGCGGCAATGGCGGCGCTGACCGCCGGCTGGGTGAGATGCAGGGCCTCCGCCGCGCGCGTCATGTGCTGGCGTTCGGCGACGGCGAGGAAGATGCGCAGTTGTTCGAGTGTCATGCCGCCTCCCCATTGAGTCGTGGGGAGGCGGCAACAACGGAAACCAGCGGAACAGAAAGCAGCGGGCGGAAGATCAGGGCAGGAGATGCACCATGCCGAGGCTGAAGGAGGCGATGAAGCTGCTGGCCAGGAAGCCCAGCAGCAGGGGCCGCCAGCCGCAGCGCAGCAGCTTGCGCCCGTCGGTGTTGAGGCCCATCGCCGCCAGGGCGACCGCCATCATGAAGCCGGTCACGTTTGGCGCCGCCTTCTGCGCCATCTCCGGCACCACGCCCAGGCTGTTGAGGCCGGCCAAGGCGACGAAGACCAGGATGAACCAGGGCAAGGCGATGCGGGAGAAGCCCGAATTGTGCTGCTGCGATTCCTGCTTGGCGCGGCGGGCGAAAACCAGGCCGACCGTCAGCACCACCGGCGCCAGCAGCAGGACGCGGGAGAGCTTCGCCAACGTGGCGGCATCGCCACTGACCGCGCCCGCCTGATAGCCGGCCGCGACGGCCTGGCCGATCTCGTGGATCGAGGCGCCGGCCCACAGACCGAACTGATTGGCATTCAACCCCAGGAGGCCCGGCAGCATCGGATAAACCAGCATGGCGATGGTGCCGAAGATGGTGACGCAGGCAACGCCATAGGCCGCCTCGTCCTCCGAGCCCTTCACCACCGTATTGCCGGCCATCACCGCCGAGGCGCCGCAGATCGAGGTGCCGAAGGCGATCAGATAGCGTAGCTCCTGGGGCACCTTCAGCCAGCGCCCCATGAGCAGCGTGGCGCAGAAGGTCGCCGGCACCGCCGTCACGATCAGCAGGATGCCGCTCCAGCCGAGATCGCCGAGACGGGTCAGCGCAAGCTGCAGCCCAAGCAAGGCAATCGCCAGGCGCAGCAGGGTGCGGGCGGCGAAGCCGGTACCTGCCCGGCAATGCTCCGGCGTGCCGATCAGGGCGTTGAAGCCGAGACCCATCAGCATGGCCAGGATCATCGGATTGAAGCGGTCGAACCCGTGATAGCTGTGCAGGGTCTCGGCGAAGATCGCGATCAGTCCGGCCAGGGCCAGGCCAGGCAGCGAAGCCGGCAGACGCAGACCTCGGCCAAACGACGTACCGGCCAGCCGGGACGCGGCGGAAAGCGGAGCGGGAGAAGAATAAGTTTCGGCCATCACGAATTTTCCTTTCGGATGGCCAGCATAAAGATCGCATCACATAAATCTAAATGATTGTATGTATCCAATCAATAGATTTACTTTATTAATCTCAATCGGAGAGATTGCTGCAAAAGGCTAACCGATTGATTCTTAATTGATTCCGGCGTTGGCGCATGGTTCAGCGTTTCATTCAGCGCTGGCGGCGGGAACAATAGAAGGTTGAGCGCCCACTTTGGGCGAAGCGGCGGATGCCCCCGGTGCGGACCGGATCGCAATCGCAGCCCGGACAGGCCTCGCCCGCCCGGTCATAGACTTTCCATTGATGCTGGAAGTATCCGAGCTCGCCATCGGCCTGGACATAGTCGCGCAGGGACGATCCGCCGGCGGCGATCGCCTCGATCAGCACCTGCTTGATGGCGGCGGCCAGCTTTTCGGCGCGGTCGCCCTGGACCGTGGCCGCGATACGCTTCGGCGACAGGCCGGCGCGGAACAGCGATTCCGAGGCATAGATGTTGCCGACCCCGACCACCACCTTTTGATCGAGGATGGCGCTTTTGATCGGCGTCTTCTTGCCCTTGAGGGCGGCCGCCAGAACCGGGCCGTTGAAATCGTTGCCAAGCGGCTCCGGCCCCAGATCGCGCAGCAATTTGTGCTGCTCGAGCTCAGCCAGCGGCACCAGATCCATCATGCCGAAACGCCGCGCATCGTTGAACCGGACGCAGGCGCCGTCTTCCAGCTCGAAGATCAGGTGGTCGTGGGTTTCCAGCTCCGCCGGCCGGGCATCGCTCACCAGCATGCGACCCGACATGCCGAGATGGCCGAGGATGACCTGGCCGTCATCGAGATCGAACAGCATGTATTTCGCCCGCCGGCGCACCGCCAGGACCCGACGGTTGGTGAGCCGCGCCGCGAAATTTTCCGGCAACGGGAAGCGCAGATCCGGCCGGCGCTGTTCCACCCGGGTCAGGCGCTTGCCCACCATCCGCATGGCAAGCCCCCGGCAGACGGTTTCGACTTCAGGTAATTCCGGCATCGCTCACTCTTCCATTCGTCCGGCGATAGATAAGCCCGCTGGAAACGGAATGGAAAGAGGCGGATTCGCCGGGCTGCCTTGCCTTGGACGCCCTGTCCAAGCTGCCTTAACCCGGAAACAGCCGCCCGCTTGCCGACGATCAGCGGCCAAGCTCTACGGGTATATGGAGCGTCGACTTGCCGCCGCGTCCGAGATAGGCGCCGCGCTCCCGCTCGGATGCCTTCACGTGATGGCGGGCACGCAGAAGATCCCGCCGCGAGACGAGACCAACCAGTTTGCCGCTGTCGCGTTCGACGATCGGAATACGGCCGCTATCGCTTTCATCCATCAGATCGGCGATATGGCTCACCGGATCCTCCGGGTGGCCGACCACCAGGCCGGCATCGGAGATGGCATCGACCAGCATATCAGTCGGTTGATCGCCACTCCGCGCCCAATCGAGAACATCGGCGCGTGTCACCAGACCGCTGACCCGGCCGAGCGGGTCCACCACCGGATAGCCCTTGTGACCGGCGACACCGCTGGTGAAGAACGTGATCGCCTCGGCGATCGGCATGTCGGCCGGCAGGGTTTCCACCCGGCGCACCATGATGTCCTCGACCCGCGCCAGTTCGAAGGGATCGATGCTGTATTCATGCATCACGTGACGGCCGCGCCGGGCGATCTTCTCGGTGAGGATCGACCGCTTCAACAGGAGAACCGTGACCGCATAGGCAGCACCGCAGGCGGCGAGCAACGGCAACAGGGCCGTGTATTCGCCGGTCAGCTCCACCGCGAACAAGGTGGCGGTCAGGGGAGCCCGCATCGACCCCGCCATCATCGCCGCCATGCCGAGCAAGGCCATGAAAGCGATATCGCCGCCGGGCACGATGCTGCCCAGGAGACAGCCGAGCGCGCCGCCGATCATCAGCAGCGGCGCCAAGACGCCGCCCGAGGTGCCGGAGCCGAGCGCGATCACCCAGATCACCGCCTTGACCACCAGCAGCAGGGCGGCGGCCTGCACCGTCATGCCGCCCTGCAGCAGATGGCGGATATTGTCATAGCCGACGCTGAGCGCCGCGGGATCGATCAGACCGCCGATGCCGACGAAGAGACCGCCGATGGCCGGCCACCACATCCAATGCACCGGCAGCTTGCAGAACAGATCCTCGACGCCATAGAGCAGGATGGTCAGCAGGCCGGCGACCAGGCCAGCGGCAAGGCCCATGCCGAGGCCAACGAGGATATGCGGCCAGGCGAAGCCGGGCTGGACCGCGACGGGAAAGAGCGGCGCCGCATCCATGAGGAAGGGCCGCAGGGCGGCCGAAACCGTGACGGCGACGGTCACGGGCAGGAAGCTGCGCGGCTTCCATTCGAACAGCAGCAATTCGACCGCCAGCAGGACGGCGGCGATGGGCGTGCCGAAGATCGCCGTCATGCCGGCTGCCGCACCCGCGCAGAGCAGGGTCTTCCGCTCGGCGGCGCTCAGATGGAAGAACTGGGCGAAGAGCGAACCGATCGCCCCGCCCGTCATGATGATCGGCCCTTCGGCACCGAACGGGCCGCCGGAACCGATGGAGATCGCCGAGGAGAGCGGCTTCAGGATGGCGATCTTCGGGTCCATCCGGCTCTTGCCGAAAAGGATCGCCTCCATCGCCTCGGGAATGCCGTGGCCGCGGATCTTTTCCGAGCCGTAGCGCGCCATGAGGCCGATCGCCAGGCCGCCGATGACGGGAATGACGACAGAGAACGGGCTGAGTACCACGCCGGCCAGGCTGACGGGCTGGAAGCTGACCGTGCCGTGATAAGCGAGATTGGTGCAGAAATAGATCAGCCGGGTCAGCACCCAGGCCGACGCGACGCCGCCGCATCCCACCACCACAGCCATCGCTATCAGCAGCAGGGTGCGCCGGTCGGCGGTGAAATCGCCCAATTTCGCCGAAACGGCCCGCACGGCAGCCGGCAATCGCGCCGGGCCGGCATCGTCGGAGGCGGTTTCAGGGTTGCTCTGCTGCATCACTCGATACTTTCCTCATAGGTCTCTGGCGAAAGGGGCCGCCGGTGACCGGTCCTCTCCCCGCTCGTCTGGCGGAGATCCGGTGTCGCCGGTCCCCAGGCAAACGAAAGGCGGCACGCCATGCCGCCGCCCATGGTCATTGTTCCGGGATCGTCGTTTCGGGCTTCATTATATCGCTATACGATATAATATCAACCGCGCACCGCCGGCGATCTTTGGCCCATTTGCGGCAACCGGCGATTTACGGCAGAAAGGGGTCTGACCTAACCATGTCGCGGACCAAATCCAGGCCGGAGGCCTTCCTGACGGACAAAACAGCCAAGGCGGCGGCCGGCCTATCCCCTGCCGATTTACCGTCCGACCTGCCCCCGACCGATTTGCCCAAGGCCGATTACGAGGCCTTGGCCGAATTCCGGTATTGCCTGCGGCGGTTCCTCGATTTCAGCCAGAAGGCCGCCCGGGAATTCGGCCTGACGCCGCAGCAGCACCAGGCCCTGCTGTCGATCATGGGCCATCCCGGCGCCGAAACCATGACCATCGGCGAACTGGCCGCGCATCTCCTGATCCAGCATCACAGCGCCGTCGAATTGTCCGACCGGCTGGAGGCGCTGGGTCTCGTCCGGCGGGAACCGGATGCGGCGGATCGCCGCCGGGTGCTCCTGTCCCTGACGCCCGCCGCCAAGGACCTGCTGGCCCGCATGTCCTCGATCCATCTCGAGGAATTGCGCCGCACGGGGCCGCAGCTCGCCGGCCTCCTGGCGCAGTTCGGGCACCGGTAAGCCCCCCAGGGAAATCATTTCGGGAAACCGGGGAGACCATTTCGGGAAAATCGTGGAGTTTTCACGCCTTGGCATTCCCGGCGGCACCGGGCTATGTTGCCGGCCATGCAAGCAACCAGTCCCGTCGACCCGCCCGATATGGATCCACACAGCCCCGATCACCCCTCAGACGGCTCTTCCTCCAAGGAAACCTGGTTCGGCTTCGAACGGGTCACCGCCCATCGCAAGACCGAACTGGTGCGCGGCGTCTTCGATTCGGTCGCCGGCAAATACGACCTGATGAACGACCTGATGTCGGGCGGTATCCACCGGCTGTGGAAGGCGGCGATGATCGACTGGCTGGCGCCGCGTCCCGGCCAGCAGATGATCGATGTCGGCGGCGGCACCGGCGATATCGCCTTCCGCATTCTCGACCGCGCGCCCGGTGCCCATGTGACGGTTTGTGATCTCACCCCCGCCATGCTGGCGGTCGGCCGCGACCGGGCGATCGATCAAGGACGGCTCGACGGCCTCACCTGGGTTTCCGGCAATGCCGAGAAGCTGCCGATGCCGGATATGCGGTTCGACGCCTATACCATCGCCTTCTGCCTGCGGAATGTCGGCGACATCGACCAGGGCCTGCGCGACGCCTATCGCGTGCTGAAACCCGGCGGCCGTTTCCTGTGTCTGGAATTTTCCCATGTCGCCTTGCCGGCGCTGGCGAAGCTCTACGATCTCTATTCCTTCAAGCTGCTGCCCTGGCTTGGCAGCAAGGTGGCTGGCGATCGCGACTCCTATCAGTATCTGGTCGAATCGATCCGCCGCTTCCCGACCCAGGACGCGCTGGCCGGCGCCATGACGGCGGCCGGGTTCCAGCAGGTGAAATACCGCAATCTGACCGGCGGGATCGCTGCGCTTCATTCCGGCTGGCGGATCTGACGGCATGATCCGCAGCCTGAAATCCCTGATCCGGCTGTTCTGGATCGCCGTCACCTTCGCCCGCCACGGCGCCCTCGCCCCCTTCCAGGAAGCCCTGGCCGGGGCCGGCCTCGCGCCCTTCTTCCTGTGGCTGGTATTGGTCTTCTTCGGCCGCACGCCGCGCGATGCCAGCGGCCGCGACATGCGGCCCGGCGAACGCCTGGCCGCCGCGCTGAGCGAGCTTGGCCCGGCCTTCATCAAATTCGGCCAGGTGCTCTCCACCCGGTCCGATCTGCTCGGCGAACAGGTGGCGGAGGATCTCGCCAAGCTGCAGGACCAGTTGCCGTCCTTCAGCTCCTTCGAGGCCCGCGCCACCATCGAGACCGAACTCGGCGAGCCGATCGGCGTGCTGTTCGCGAAATTCGACGATGAGCCGGTTTCCGCCGCCTCGATCAGCCAGGTGCATTTCGCCGTCACCCTGCCCGACCCGGACTGGCCGGAAGGCCGCCCGGTCGCCGTCAAGGTGATGCGTCCCGGCATCGAGGAAGCCTTCCAGAGCGATATCGATCTCCTGCTCTGGATCGCCACCGTGATCGAGCGGACCCAACCGCGCTTCAAGCGGCTGAAGCCGGTCGAAGTGGTGCAGACCTTCGCGGCCACCGTGCGCATCGAGATGGATCTGCGCCTGGAAGCCGCCGCCGCCACCGAGCTCAGGCAGAATTTCGACGGCGATCCGACCTACCGGGTGCCGGAAATCGACTGGAAGCGCACGGCGCGCCGGGTGATGACCCAGGAGCGCCTCAACGGCATTCCGATGGACGATCGCACCGCCATGATCGCCACCGGCCTCAATGTCGACGACGTGCTGAACAAAGCCGCCGCCATCTTCTTCAACCAGGCGTTCCGCGACGGCTATTTTCACGGCGACCAGCATCCGGGCAACATGACCGTTGGCCATGACGGCGCCATCCAGGTGGTGGATTTCGGCATCATGGGCCGGCTCGACAAGCCGACCCGCTTCTTCCTGGCCGACATGCTGCTCGCATTCCTGGAGCGGGATTACAGCCGGGTGGCGCAGATCTATCTCGATGCCGGCTATCTGAGCCCGAAGCAGCCGCTGGACGAATTCACGCTGGCCCTCCGGTCGATCGGCGAGCCGATCCACGGCCGGCCGCTGCAGGATATCTCGTTTGCCCGCGTGCTCGGCCAGCTCTTCAGCATCGCCGAAAGCTTCGACATGGAAGTGCAGCCGCAATTGCTGCTGCTGCAGAAGAACATGCTGATGGCCGAGGGGGTCAGCCGGCAGCTCAATCCGAGCCTCAATATCTGGACCCTGGCGCAACCCTTGATCGAACAATGGATGCGGGACAATCGCGGACCTGAAGCGCGATTGCTGGCAGCGGCCGAGGAATTCATTCACGTCACCCGCCGCTTCCCCGCCGTCATGCGCAACATGGACCGCCTGGTCGGGCATCTGTCGGAAGGCGGCCTGCGGCTCGATCCGGAAGCCTTGCGCGTCATCACGCGGACAGGCTCCAACTGGTATCTCTGGCTGATTATCGCTATCCTTGCAGCCGGCCTGCTGTTCAGTCGTTGAGTCGGGAATGGCGGTTACAGATTCATTGGCCAATTGGTCACTGAAGTTTCCGATCATCCGCCGTCGGGGGTTTTTATCATGCAGGCATTCGGGGAGGTGCCTCCCACGGCTCAGCGCAACCGAGCCATTCCGGCCGCGCTGATGGTTGGCCTTGGCGGTAACGGCAAGTTGCGGGCCAGCCCGTTCTATTGGCTGGTGGCCAATCTGGCGGCGGCGGCCATCTATTATGCCCTCGGCGTGGCGGTTAACCGCTATTTCGCGTCCTATGGCCTGTTCCCGGCGCCGATCTGGCTGCCGGCGAGCGTCGCCATCGTGGCGGCGGTCATCGGCGGCCTGCGGCTCGCGCCCGGCCTCTTTCTCGGCTCCTTCCTGATCAACCACATCGATTTCGCCTCGCCGGTGCCGATCGCCGCAGGCATTTCCCTCGGCAATGCCCTGGGGCCCATTCTGTGTGCCGGGCTGATGCGGCGTCTGCGGCCGAGCACCGGTTTCTTCACCCGCTTCAGCGGTGTGGTGATTTTCGTGCTGCTGGCCGTGGTGCTGCATCCGGCCATCACGGCAACCGGCGGGACATTCGTCCTGAGCCTCAACGAACCGCTCGATTTCAATTCGATCTACCGCACCTGGATCAGTTGGTGGCTGAGCGACAGCGGCGGCACGCTGAGCTTCGCGCCGACGCTGCTGCTGTGGCTCGGCGTCGAGCGGATGCCGAAGGGCGCGCATCAGGCGAACCGCCGGGATCTGCTGGTCTGGTCGGCGGCGGCGGCGATCAGCCTTGCCCTTTTCGCCCTGCCGCCGCTGCGCATGACGCTCTATACGCTGGCGCCCTTCCTGCTGGTCGTGCCGCTCTCCTGGATCGCGTTGCGCATCTCGCTCGGCGCCGCCTACAGCCTCGCCTCGCTGGTCTCGGTCATCGCCATGGCCGGCACGGCGGCGTCGCTCGGTCCGTTCCATGCGCAGAACGTGATCAATCCGCTGCAGCTCGCCGGCCTGCTGATCGTTCTCATCACCATGAATGTGCTGACCATCGTCGCCCTGTTCTGCGAAAGGCGCGCGGCGGAGGAAGCCGATATGAACAAGACCATGCTGCTGGCCACCACCAGCCATGACCTGCGCACGCCCTTGAACGCGATCATCGGCTTCGCCGACATGATGCGCCAGGGTGTCTGGGGGCCGATCGAGAACCGGCATTACCGCGATTACGTCGACAACATCCACAGCAGCGGCTCGCTGCTGCTCGGCATGGTCGGCGATATCCTGGATCGAAGCCGGATCGAAGCCGGCAAACGCAAGATCGAGCCGAAGCTGCTGGATGCTCGCGCCATCGTCAAAGCCGGCATCGAGATGATGGAAACCCAGGCCGCGAAGAAGAACATCGCGATCTCCCTGACGACGCCTGCCGGTCAGGGGCAAGCCGACGCGCCCAGCGAACCGCTGCCGCTCTATGCCGATGAACTGGCCCTGCAGCAGATCCTCCTCAACCTGCTCTCCAATGCCGTGAAATTCACCCCCACCGATGGCCGGATCGAGATCCGCCTCGATATCAGCACCGGCAAGGACAAGGCCGGCAACGGTGCCGGTGTGCTTGCGGTCTGCGATAGCGGCCCCGGCATGACGGCGGAAGAGCTGCGTATCGCGCTGGAACCTTTCGGCCAGGTACAGGCCACCCGTTCCGCTGACGGTGTCGGCCTCGGCCTGCCGATCGTCGCGCGATTGGTCGAATTGCATGGCGGCAAGCTCTCCATCGAAAGCGCGCCCGGCCGGGGCACCATCATCCGGGCCGATTTCCCCGGCATGGCGCGCCGGTGAGCGCGGTCGTCAGCATAGTAAGCTGCCGGCCGTAGCGCCGTGACCGTATCGTCCAAGACCGGCGAGCCCGGACTCGATCCCTTCGCTAAATGGCGATCGCTGACGGTCCTGGCCTTGGCCCAGGTCCTCGCCCTGTCGCTCTGGTTCTCGGCAACGGCGACGGTCCCGGTGCTGCGCCGTGCCGGGCTGATCGATGCGACCCAGGCGGCGCTTTTCACCAGCGCGGTTCAGGCCGGCTTCGTCATCGGCACATTGCTGAGCGCTGTCTCAGGCCTCGCCGACCGGGTCGATCCGCGCCGCCTCTTCGCCGCTTCCGCCTTGCTCGCCGCCCTCGCCAATGCCGGGTTGCTGATCGTGCCGCCCGGCTCGCCGCTGGCGCCGCTGCTGCGGCTCGTCACCGGCCTCTGCATGGCCGGCATCTATCCGATCGGCATGAAGATGGCCGCCAGTTGGGCGCGCGGCGATCTTGGCTTTCTCGTCGGGCTTTTGGTCGGCGCCCTCACCCTGGGCTCGGCCTCGCCGCATCTGATCAATGCCTTGGCGATATCCGCCGCCCACGGCATGGATTGGCACCGGACCTGGCTGATGACCTCCGCTGTCGCCGTCTTGTCCGCCCTGCTGATCCAGGGCGTCGCCCTCGGTCCCAACCAGGCGGCGCCACGCCGCTTTCATCCCGCGGTGATCCTCGACGCCTGGCGGCAGCCGGCATTGCGCCGCGCCAATCTCGGTTATCTCGGCCATATGTGGGAACTCTACGCCATGTGGGCCTGGATGACGGTGTTTCTCGAAGCCAGTTTCCGCTCGGCCATGGCGCCGTCCGACGCCGCCTATTGGGCGCGGCTCGGCACCTTCTGCACGGTCGCCGCCGGCACGCTGGGTTGTCTGATCGGCGGCTTCTGCGCGGATCGCTGGGGCCGGACCACGGTGACCATTGCCGCCTTGGCGGTCAGCGGCACCTGCTGCTGCCTGGCCGGCCTGTTCTTCGGCGGCGATCCCGGATGGCTGTTCGCCCTTTGCCTGATCTGGGGAATCAGCGTCGTTGCCGATTCGGCGCAGTTCTCCGCCAGCGTCACCGAGCTTTCGGACAGCGCCTATCTCGGCACCATGCTGACGGTGCAGACCTGCGCCGGTTTCCTTCTCAGCATGCTCACCATCCACCTGCTGCCCTGGCTGGCCGACCTGGCCGGGTGGCGCTGGGTCTTTCTCGCCCTCGCCCCGGGACCGGCGATCGGCATCTGGGCGATGTACCGTCTGCGCCTCAGCCCGGCATCACGTCTCCTGGCCAATGGCCATCGGTAGGCTGGTACCGCATCTTCGCCGACTAGAGGATGTTCGCCGACCGCAATCACAGTTCACCCGGTGCGGATATTGAATCGGATAGTGAATTGAGGGGATCGGGACGTCGCCCGCCCACCCCTTGTTTCGATCCCTATTCCACAGTAAATACGATACAACGCTGTGGAATTTGCCGCGGCAAGACCAGATCGCTGTGGAATGGGGACGGTGCGACGATGCTTCCCGATCTGCGCAACAAGAAGCTGCTGCTGATCATCGCCGGCGGGATCGCCGCCTATAAGGTGCTGGAAGTGATCCGTCGCGGTCGCGAGGCGGGGCTGGAGATTCGCGCCATCCTGACCGCCGGCGGCGCGCAATTCGTCACCCCGCTCACCGTCGCGGCCCTGACCGAAAACAAGGTCTATCAGGAGATCTTCTCGCTGACCGATGAAAGCGAGATGGGTCATATCCGCCTGGTCCGCGAGGCCGATCTCATCCTGGTCGCGCCGGCCAGTGCCGATCTCATCGCCAAGATGGCCCATGGCCTTGCCGACGACCTTGCCAGCACCGCGTTGCTGGCGGCCGACAAGCCGGTGCTGATCGCGCCCACCATGAATGTGCAGATGTGGGCGCATCCCGCCACCCAGGCCAATATCGCCACCTTGCGGTCGCGCGGCATCCATCTGGTCGGCCCGGGCCGGGGCGACCTCGCTTGCGGTGAAGTGGGTTCCGGCCGCCTGGCCGAACCGCCGGAGATCCTCGCCGCCGTCGCCAATCTGCTGGGCGCCGGCGGCGGCCCGTTGCAGGGCAAGCGCGCCCTCGTCACCTCCGGTCCGACCTATGAACCGATCGATCCCGTGCGCTATATCGCCAACCGCTCCTCCGGCAAGCAGGGCCATGCCATCGCCGCCGCCCTCGCCCGCCTCGGCGCCGAGACGATCCTGGTCAGCGGCCCGACCCGCGAACCCGATCCGCTCGGCGTGCGCGTGATACATATCGAAACCGCGCGCGACATGCTGAGCGCCTGCGAG
This sequence comes from uncultured Rhodospirillaceae bacterium, assembly GCA_964406155.1. Lineage (GTDB taxonomy): Bacteria > Pseudomonadota > Alphaproteobacteria > Dongiales > Dongiaceae > Dongia_B. The sequence continues at coordinate 79,164 of CAYOQR010000017.1, forward strand.
GTCAATCTGCCGGTCGATGTAGCGGTCTGCGCCGCCGCCGTCGCCGATTGGCGCGTCGCCCATACCGCCGGCCACAAATTGAAGAAAACCGGCGACGGCGAGGCGCCGGTCCTGCAGCTCGCCACCAATCCCGATATCCTCGCCAGCCTTTCCGTATCCGGCGCCAGGCGGCCCCGGCTGGTGGTCGGTTTCGCCGCCGAGACCGAAAAGCTGATCGAACATGCCCAGGCGAAACTGGCGCGCAAGGGTTGCGACTGGATTCTCGCCAATGACGTGGGCGGCGACAGCGGCACCTTCGGCGGCGACAGCAACGAGGTGCATCTGGTGACGCGCGACGGTGTCGATGCCTGGCCGCGCCTCAGCAAGCTCGATGTGGCGAAGCGCCTGGCCGAGCGCATTGCCGAAACACTGACATTTCCCGTCAAGACAGCCCCCATTGAGGCGCCCAGTACTGGGACATCCGCCACCGGAGACAAAGTATGAATGAGATTACCGTTGCCGTGACGCGCCTGCCGCATGCGGCGGATCTGGTCCTGCCGGCCTATGCCACCGCCGACAGCGCCGGCCTCGACCTCGCCGCCGCGATCGAAGCGCCCGTCGAGCTGAAGCCCGGCGAGCGCAAGCTGGTCCCGACCGGCCTGCAGATCGCGCTGCCCTCCGGCTATGAAGCCCAGATACGCCCGCGCTCGGGCCTTGCGCTCAAGCACGGCATCACGGTGCTGAACAGCCCCGGCACCATCGATGCCGATTATCGCGGCGAGATTGGTGTCATCCTGATCAATCTCGGCGACAAGGATTTCGTCATCCGGCGCGGCGAGCGGATCGCCCAGATGGTGGTGGCGCCGGTCAGTCGCCTCGCCTGGCGCGAGCAGCGGGCCGGGCTCGATGAAACCGCGCGCGGCGCCGGCGGCTTCGGCTCGACCGGTATTGCCGCCCCCAACACCACTGCTTTGAACAAGGCCGTGTCCTAGGCGGTAGAATCCTAGGCGGCAACGCTCCAGCAAGACGGAAGACCGACGTGCTCCATCCCTCCAAACGCTTGCTCTTCGCCATCGAGGCGGTGCTCGACATCGCCTATCACGGCGGCTCGCAGCCGGTGCAAAGCGGTGACATCTCGACCCGCCAGGGCATCCCCCGGCGCTATCTGGAACAGGTGCTGCAGCATCTCGTGCGCTCGGGTATCCTGGCCGGCCATCGCGGACCGCGCGGCGGCTATCTTCTGGGGCGCGAGCGGCGGCGCATCACCATCGGCGAGATCGTGCGCGCGGTGAAGCATTTCGAAGGCACGCCGGATCCGGTGGAGACCGCCAGCGGCTCGCGCGTCGGGTTGGAAGTGGTGCGCCCGCTCTGGCGCGACCTGCAGCAGAAGATGCTGGACGAACTGGATGCCGTGACGCTGGAAGACCTCTGCCAGAAGGCACAGCAGGCCGGCATCCGCACCGACGCCCAGGCACGGCTCGATTTCAGTATTTGATTTGATGCGACCCGGCGAGGCCGCGACAATAACACCGTATGATCGGAAAGGACGACGACATGACCATGGCAGAACCGCAGTTCCGCGGCCGCATCTACGAGAACCTCATGGAAACGATCGGCGCGACGCCCATCGTGCGCCTCGGCAAACTGGCCAAGGCGGAGAATGTGAAGGCGGACCTGCTGGGCAAATGCGAATTCTTCAATCCGCTGTCCTCGGTCAAGGACCGGCTCGGCTATGCCATGATCGAATGGCTGGAGGCCAATGGCACGCTGAAGGCCGGCGGCACCATCGTCGAACCGACCAGCGGCAATACCGGCATCGCGCTGGCCTTCATCGCCGCCGCCAAGGGCTATCGCCTGATCCTCACCATGCCGGAGAGCATGTCGGTCGAGCGCCGCAAGATGCTGCGCCTGCTCGGCGCCGAGCTGGAACTGACCCCGGCGACCCGCGGCATGTCCGGTGCCATCGCCCGCGCCGAGGAATTGTTGAAGGAGATTCCGGGCTCCGTCATGCCGCAGCAGTTCAAGAATCCCTCCAACGCCGCCTATCACCGCAAGACCACGGCGGAAGAGATCTGGCGCGACTGCGACGGCAAGGTCGATGTGCTGATTTCCGGCGTCGGCACCGGCGGCACCATCACCGGCGTCGGCGAATTGCTGAAGGAGCGCAATCCGAATGCGCGCATCGTCGCGATCGAGCCGGAGGACAGCCCGGTGCTTTCCGGCGGCCAGCCCGGTCCGCATAAGATCCAGGGTATCGGCGCCGGCTTCATCCCGGATATCCTCAATCGCGGCGTGATCGACGAAGTGCTGACGGTTTCCAATGCCAATGCCTTCGCCATGGCGCGCAAGGTGGCGAAGATCGAGGGCCTGCCGGTCGGCATCTCTTCCGGTGCGGCCCTGTCGGCTGCCTGCGAATTGGGCCGGCGCCCGGAAATGGCGGGCAAGCGCGTCGTCGTCATCCTGCCCTCCTTCGCCGAACGTTATCTCTCCACGGCCCTGTTCGAGGGTCTGGAATAACGAGCGAGGCACCGGACCGATGACCATCGAGCATGACAAAGCGGAACTGACCGACCGGCAGTTGGAACGGTATGCCCGCAATGTCGTGCTCGACGAGGTCGGCGAGGAAGGCCAGCTCCGCCTGCTGCGATCCAAGGTGCTGGTGATCGGGGCCGGCGGGTTGGGAGCGCCCCTGTCGCTCTACCTGGCGGCGGCCGGCATCGGCACGATCGGGCTGATCGACGACGATGTCGTCGATCTCTCCAATCTGCAGCGCCAGGTGATCCACACCACGGGCGATATCGACCGTGCCAAGGTGGCGAGCGCCGCCGATGCGATCGCCAGGCTCAATCCCGAGATCGCCGTGATCCAGCATCGGGAACGGCTGACCGAGGCCAATGGCGCGGCGCTCATCGCCGGCTACGATCTCATCGCCGATGGCAGCGACAATTTCCGCACCCGCTATCTGCTGAACGATCTTTGCATCTCCGGAAAAAAGACGCTGGTGAGTGCCGCGCTCCTGCGCTTCGATGGCCAGCTCTCGACCTTCAAGGCGCATCTCGGCGAGCCGCATCCCTGCTATCGCTGCCTGTTCCCCGACGAGCCGCCGCCCGATCTCATTCCCCGCTGCGAGACGGCCGGCATCCTGGGGGCTGTCGCCGGTGTCATGGGCACGCTGCAGGCGACTGAGGTGATGAAGGAGCTGCTGGGTCTTGGCGACAGCCTGAGCGGCCAATTGCTGATCTATGACGCGCTCAGCACCGCCTTCCGCAAGATCCGCACCAAGCGGCGCCCCGACTGCGCGAGCTGCGGCCATCTTTGAAATCGCGGCTTAGACCCGAATCGCGCTCCAAACGAAACGGCCTGCAATGAACGCATTGCAGGCCGTTTTCAGTCTTACAGCATGGTTTCCAGCACGCGATCTGGCGGCTTGTGGCCATCGGCGAAGGTCTTGATGTTGATGATGACCTTCTCGCCCATATCGACGCGGCCCTCGATGGTAGCCGAGCCCATATGCGGCAGCAGCACGACATTGTCGAGGCGCAGCAGCTTCGGATTGACCGCCGGTTCGTGCTCGAAGACGTCGAGGCCGGCACCGGCGATCTCGTTCTTCTCCAGCATGCGGGTGAGTGCGTTCTCATCCACCACTTCGCCACGGCTGGTATTCACCACATAGGCATGGCGCTGCAGCAGCTTCAGGCGCCGCGCCGAGAGCAGGTGATAGGTCGCCGGGGTATGCGGGCAATTGACCGAGATGATGTCCATCCGGGCCAGCATCTGGTCGAGGCTTTCCCAATAGGTCGCCTCCAATTCCTTTTCCGTCGAAGGATGCACGCGGCGGCGATTGTGATAGTGGACCGAGAGGCCGAAGCCCCGGGCCCGGCGCGCCACGGCGGTGCCGATGCGGCCCATGCCGATGATGCCGATGCGCTTCCCGTAGATGCGATGGCCCAGCATCGACATCGGGCCCCAGCCCTGCCATTTGCTGGAGCGGATCAGGCGCTCACCCTCGCTGACACGACGCGCC
>CAYOQR010000018.1:0-81200 GCA_964406155.1 uncultured Rhodospirillaceae bacterium
CCGCCATTTCTGCGCAGAACCGAGCGCACCGGTTTTAGTCCTTCATTGGACACGCGGCACTTCCAAACGACATATTGCCTATCATGCAGGATAACGACGTTTGGGATAACGAAGCAGCCGAGAGTTACGACACGCCAGGCACGGGCATGTTCTCGCCTGGGGTCTTAAGGCCAGCCGTTGAGTGCCTCGCGAAACTTGCCGGAGACGGTCCCGTTCTTGAATTCGCGATCGGTACCGGTCGCGTTGCGATCCCGCTCATGGAACGCGGGATTCCCGTCAGCGGAATCGAACTGTCCGCTCCTATGGTCGCTCAACTGCGAAAGAAAGCCGACGAGGCGTCGATCCCTGTCGTGCTCGGCGATATGACGACAGCCGTCGCTCCGGGCAGATACGCTCTTGTCTATCTGGTGTTCAACACGATCTCGAATTTGCTGACGCAGGCCGAGCAGGTCGCGTGCTTCCGTAACGCGACGCGCCATCTGATGCCCGGCGGCCGCTTTGTGGTCGAGCTGTGGGTACCGGACCTCCGCCGGCTGCCACCCACCCAGGAGGCTGTCGTCTGGCAAACCGAGCCCGGCTATATCGGGCTCGACACCTATGATGTGCTGCGTCAGCACGTCGTCTCGCACCATTTCAAATTCGGTGAGGGGCGCGAGGCACAGGTATTCCGGTCCCCTCACCGCTATATTTGGCCCGCTGAATTGGATCTCATGGCTCAGCTCGCCGGTTTCGATCTGGAAAGCAGGCATGCCGACTGGCTCGGATCCGAATTCACGGCCGAGTCACGCTCGCACGTCTCCGTCTATCGCCTGCCGATGAAGGGATAGAACCAATGGACCGGTGTCGGTCAGCTCGATGCGCGGCGACGTGGCCACCGTGAGTATTATCTGATCGCCTGTACCCAATTGCAGAATGCCTTTATGGCCTTCTCGCGCGGATGGCCGTGCCTGCGAACAATGTAGAAGCCATAGCCGGGCAAGCTCAAGTCGAATGCCTTCACGAGCGTTCCGGCAGCTAATTCCTGCGCCACCAGCGCATCGCTGAAAATGCCGATGCCTTGACCGGCGACAACCGCCTCGATGGCGTGCAGTTCTTCGCGGAAGCTCAGGTGCTGCATGTCTTTGAAATGGGGCACCTGGCGCCATTTTCGGGGAGCCATGGTGAGCCATCTGTGCCATGTGGGCGGGTCGCGGTCGTTTGGCCCCCAATAACAGTGCACGAGGACATGCTTCTTGAGATCGAGTGGCCGCTTGAGATGATCGGACGTGAGCAGCCGAGGGCTGCAGACCGGCCAGAAGGTGTCGCTCAGGAACCCCTCGGCCAGTCCGTCCGTTGGTGCCGCCCGGCTTGTGGCATAGCGAATGGCGACATCGCTGTCCCCGGCTCTCAGATCGAGAACGCTATCGGTGCCGATGATGTCGAGCGGCACGTCAGGATGCATCTTCCTCCAGGCCGGCAAGCGGGGCACCAGCCAGCGGCTGGCAAACGCATTGGTTGTCGTCACGCGGAGAGGCTGCAGGTCGCCATCGTGCTTGACCGCGGCAATGGCGGTTGCGAACTCCTCAAGCCCATCGCGGATGGCTGGGAACAGTTTCGCACCAGCCTCGGTGAGCGATAAGGGGCGCGGTCGCCGACGGAACAGAGCATGGCCGCAATAGCGTTCCAGCAACCGAATCTGATGGCTGATCGCCGTCGGCGTCACACCGAGTTCCGCGGCGGCCTTCCTGAAACTCAGGTGCCGAGCGGCGGCATCAAAAGCGCGCAACTCAATGAGGGGCGGCAGCTTCTCCATGGCAGCAGTATAGATGAATATGGTTCATCTACAGCTGAATTCTTCGCGTTTGCCTCGGCCTGAGGGAGATGGAAGGCTCGAATTATCCAAGCCGAGGAGGAACGCCATGTCGATACCGTCCATTGACGGCGCTGCCGCCGAGCTTGCCGCGAGCTTCAGGGGACAGCTCCTGACGCCTGCCGATGCGGGATACGACGACGCCAGGAAGGTCCATAACGGCTTGGTCGATAAGCGGCCTGCATTGATTGCCCGCTGCTGCGGCGTGGCGGATGTCGTTGATGCCATCAAGGTTGCGCAGAGACTGGGGCTCGAAGTCGCCGTTCGCGGCGGCGGTCACAACGTGGCGGGCCGCGCGACCATCGATGGTGGCATCATGATCGATCTGAGCCTTATGAAAGGCATTCACGTGGATCTCGGGAGTCGCTCCGTACGCGCGCAGGGCGGCGTCACCTGGGCCGAGCTCAATCGGGAGACTCAGCTCCATGGTCTGGCGGTCACCGGCGGCGTGGTCTCCAGCACCGGGATCGCCGGCCTCACGCTTGGTGGCGGCCTGGGCTGGCTGATGGGCAAGTACGGTCTGGCCCTCGACAATCTCCGATCGGTCGAACTTGTCACCGCAGGCGGCGAGGTCTTACGGGCCAGCGAGGACGAGGAGCCCGATCTGTTCTGGGCGCTGCGCGGTGGCGGTGGAAACTTCGGCGTCGTCACCTCCCTTGACTATCGGCTGTATCCGGTAGGACCGACCGTCATGGCCGGTCCCATCATCCACCCGATCGATGGTGCGCGTGATTTGCTCGCGTTCTATCGGGACAGAACGCAGGTGCTCGCCGACGAGCACACGCTGTTTGCCACGCTGACACATGCGCCTGACGGGTCCGGCGCGGAAGTGGCGGCGCTTGTCACGTGTCATTGCGGTTCGCCGGCCGATGCCGAGAAGGCCATACGGCCGCTGAAGCAGTTCGGGTCTCCCGTCCTGGATGCGGTCGGCCCGATGCCTTACTGCCAGCTCAACAGCATGCTCGACGCCAACTACCCGAAGGGAGCGCTCAATTACTGGAAGTCGAATTTTCTCGCGGAGTTGAGCGACGCGGCGATCGGCACCATGATCGATTGCTTCCACCGTTGCCCGACAACCAAGGGCCAGCTCCTCATCGAACATCTTCATGGAGCCGCTACCCGGATCGGCGTGAAGGACACCGCCTTTCCGCACCGCAAGGAGGGCTACAACTTCCTCGTACTCGCACAATGGACGCAGCCAGAGGAAACAGGTCGCTGCGTTGCCTGGGCGCGCGAGACCTACGAAAGGATGCAGCCTTTTTTCGCCGCCGGCCGATACGTCAACTATCTCGACGATGACGAGGCGGGCGATTCCGTCATCGGTGCCTATGGCCCCAATTACCGTCGGCTGCAACAGATAAAGGCAAAATACGATCAGAAGAACTTCTTCCGCATGAACCAGAACATCCGCCCCCTCCCCTGAGGAGATGCCTGCGCTTGACGACGCGGATGATGGTTCCTGCCGCTCACACCACCTGGTTAAAGATCAGCACCAGCCCAACAATGGAGACGGCCCAAACGCCCGTTCGGAGCCAGGGAATGCCGATGAGGTAAACAACGGCATGCACCAACCTGGCCCAAAAGAAGAGCTGAGCCCCCAAGGCGGTCATCGCATTGGCCCGACCGGTTACCTGGGCCACGAGAACCAGGGCCGCAAACAGAACCAGGCTTTCCAGCATATTGATATGCGCGCGCGTCGCCCGCCCCGCGAGACCGGTCAAGTTGGGCATATTTTCACGATTGCCGGCGAGTACCGGCACGCCGACTTGAAGCTGTGCCGCCAGCACCGCGACAAGCATCTGCACCACGCACAGAGCGACTGTCCAAACCAACATCGTGAGATCGGTAGACATCCTTATCTTCCCCTATGCAATTTCGCGATCGATCGCACAGGCGATCGTAGGTCGAGTTTAATCCGTTTCAAAGATCACATTCGATCGCAGTAAGGGAAACTGGCGTCACTGATGCCGGTCGGTTAGCCGGTCAGAAGCGGCCGATCAGGGCCGGCACGGAGGACGCCAGAAGCGCAAGGCCGGACGCCGTCAGCAGGGTCAGGATGATTCTGCGGAAGGTGATCTCGCTGATCCCGATGTAAAGCCGGGTTCCGATCAGCACCGGCACAAGGATCGCCGGCGCGACGATGGCGAATATCGGCAGCATGGCGCGCGTGACGGTGCCGTTTGCAATATAGGCCGTCATCGTGCAGCCCAGCATCGTCAGATTGAAGTTCTGGATAATACTGCGCTGCTTGTCCTTCTCGATCTGGCGCAGGGTGCACCAGAGTGTCGGGAAGACGCCGGCAAAGCCGCCGATCCCGCCCAGAATGCCGCCGAGCAGGCCGACGGTTCCATTGGCGAGGCGGCCGTCGAAGGTGATCGGGCGGAGATGGCGGGAAAGCAGCATGACGGGGCACCAGATGATCAGCATGACACCGATCATGGCCTTGAAGACATGCACATCGAGCAGCGGCAGAACGGCGATGCCGATCGGAATGCCGGCGAGGCCGCCGATCAAGAAGGGTGCCAGGTATTTGAGATCGAAACCCCGGCGCACCGTCAGGGCGGCGACGATCTGGCCGGTCAATCCGCCGAAGACCGATAGGACGGCGGCAAGTTGCGGCTCCACGGTCCAGGCCCAGAAGGACATGGCGACCATCGCGAAAGCGAAACCTGACAATCCTTGAACGAAGCCCGCCACGACGGCGCCGAGCACGATGGTGCAGATTGCCGGATCCATCACGCTTGCTCTGTCCGTCGGTGCAGTTGCCCCGTCCGCTGGCGCAATTCCATGGGCCCCGCAAGCATGGGCAATCTGCTGTAATTGTGGGGCACGTGGGTTTCGGTCGTCTTGAAATGCGGCGGTGGTGCCCGGCATGAAGACCATACTATCCGGGTACCGTCAATCTGCGGCGTCAATCCGCAGTGTCACTCCATAGTGTCACTCGCCCCACATCGGCACGATCGATGCCGCGAGGAGAAGGCCCAACAGCGCATTGACGATCCGCCAATGCCGGTCGCTCCGCAGCAGCCGCGCGAGCAGCAGGCCGGCCATGCACCAGAGCGAAAGCGAGAGAATGGCGGCGATGCCGAAGGTGCATCCGAGCAGGGCGCCGAGCTGCAGCGGGCCGCTGGCCAAAGCGGCGAAGGACGCGGCCGCCCCCAAGGTCATCGCCCAGCCTTTCGGATTGTGCCAAAGCAGCCAGACCCCGCCGAGAAAACTGGTCGGCTTCGCGAGATGGGCCTGCAGATGCGGCGGACCGCTGCGGCCGATCTTCCAGGCAAGCCACAGGAGATAGAGCGAGCCCGCCGTTTTCATGGCGAGCTGCAGCGAGGGCAGCGCCAGCAGGATGCCGCCGAGACCGGCGGCGGCCGAGGCCGCCATGGAGGCGAGGCCTGCCGCGATACCCGCCATGAAAGGGATCGACCGGCGATAACCGAAATGAGCGCCCGAGGCCGTCGCCAGGGTGGTGGCGCCCCCGGGCGTGACCGTCGAGACGATGACGAAAAGGATCAGCGGCAACAAATCGGCGAGCGACACCTTGCTCCTCCTGTTTGCGGTAAAGGGACAGATTCTCCTACCCGCCGGATGTCCATTAGGGAAACGCATGTTGATCATGTATTTCATTAGAGATCATAATGGTCGGATGCCTCGTAATCTCGACATCGCACTCCTGCGGACCTTCGTGGCGGTCGCCGACCACGCCAATATGACGGCGGCGGGGAATGCGCTGCACCTGACGCAGAGCGCCGTCAGCCAGCAGATTGCCCGGCTGGAGGATGTGGCCGGGGCGCTTTTCACCCGCGACCGCCGGAACCTCCGGCTGACGGTGACGGGGGAGCGGCTGCTCGGCAAGGCGCGCCGGCTGCTGGCACTCAACGACGATCTCTGGTCGGAGATGACGGCCAGGGTCGTGGAGGGCCGGGTCCGCCTCGGCGCCCCCTATGACCTGGTGGGACCCTGCCTCGCGCCGATCCTGAAAGCCTATGCCGAGGAATATCCGCTGGTGGAAATCACCCTGGTCTGCGCCGCCTCGCCGGATCTTCTGACGGCCACCGCGCAAGGCGAGATCGATCTTGCCCTGATCGAGGAACCGCTGGGGGAGACGCTGGGACCGACGCGCGGCGAATGCCTGATGATCGATCGCCTGGTCTGGGTCGGCGCCAAAGCCGGCACCGCCCATCTGAAAGCGCCCCTGCCCGTCTCGATGGTCGCCGAGACCTGCGCCTTCCGGCCGGCGGTGCTCGATGCGCTCCGCGCGCGGAACCTGGACTGGCGGACCATGTTCGAAAGCGGCAGCCTCGATGCGACCACGGCGACGGTGCGCTCGGATCTCGCCGTCACCGCCTGGCTTGCCTCCACGGTGCCGGCCGATCTCGACATTCTATCGCCGGAGGCCGGATTGCCTGAGTTGCCCTCCTTCGCGGTCAATCTCCATAGCGCCAACGGCCATCTGCCGCCTGCCGCCGTCGAACTCGCCCGGCATATCCGGGGTGCGCTGACGCGGCCCCGCCAAGTGTAGGAGCGGCCCTATTCTATTCATTAGATGAGAGCACCCGGTTCTAGGTAGACAGCCGGCGGGTTCTCCGGCGTTCGTGCGCTTGCGCGATGACGACGCCCGAGATGACGAGGATCGCCGCCAGGATCACCCGCAGCGAGAGGGGCTCATCGAGCACGACATGGCCGGCCAGGACGCCGATGACGGGCACGCCATAGAGGAACGAGCCGGATCGCGGCCCCGGCAGTGTCGCGACGCCGTAATTCCACAGGAGGGTCGCGATCACCGTGCTGCCGATCGCCAGCACGCAGACGGCGGCAAGGCCGGCCGTGTTCAGGCCGCGCACCGCCTGTGGCACGTCCAGTCCATGTGTGGCCAGGAAGGGAATGCAGCCGATGGCCATCGTCGTCGAGGTAACGGCCAATGCGCCCTTCCGCCGGATCAGCCCGGCCGCGAGAACGCAATAGGCCGACCAGAAGAAGGCGGCCAGCAGGACGAAGCCGATGCCGGACAGGCTGGCGGTGCCGATCAGCTCCAGGTTTCCGGTTTCCAGCACGGCGATGCCGATCAGGCCGATGAGTGCGCCGAGAATGGCGCCCCATGTCGGCGCCTGCCGCTTGCTCAGAGCCCAGAGGATGAGGATCCAGACCGGCTCGGTCGCGAGCACCAGGGCGGCCGTTCCGGCGGGGATGGTGGTCTGGCCCAAGGTCACCGGCAGGTTATAGCCGATGACGCCGCAGAGTGCGGTGAGCAGCGCCATGATCTGGTCGTGGCGGTCCCAGCGATGAGGCCGGGCGCGCCAAGCGAGCGGGAACAGCAGCAAGGCGGCAAGACCGAAACGCAGAGCGAGCAAGGCACCCGGTGTGATCTGCTGGTTGCCGACGCCGACGAGGAAGCGGTTGGCGACCGGCGCGGCACCCCACATGACGATCGCCAGCGTGATCGCTAGGATCGCCAGGGTGGTCCCTTCCCTCGCCGGCCCGCCTTTCGCCGCCACTGTCCGGTCCGATGCGGATGTCATGTCCGGGATTGCCCTGTCACTGGATGGCGGCCCATCACCGGACGGCCGCGACGAGTTCGACCTCGACCAGCATGTCGGGATCGAGGAACGGCTTCACATGGACCAGCGACATGGCCGGGCGCGCGGCGGCGAAGGCTTCCGCATGGGCCCGGCCCACGGCTTCCCATTCGGCGATATCCACGACATAGAGCCGCGTCTGCACCACCGTCCCGAGGCTCGCGCCGGCCTTGTCCAGGATCGGTCCCAGCTTTTCGAAGATCGCCTTGGTCTGGGCATAGACGTCGCCCTTGCCGATGATGGCGCCCTTGGCATCGGTCGCGGCCGTGGCCGAGACGAAGACGAAGCCATTGGCGACGACGGCGCGGGAATAGCCGGATTTCTCCTCCCAGACGGAGCCGGATGACAGGCGCTGCATGACGATCCCCTGATCAATTTAACTACTAAGGTAGTGTAGCGTGAAATTCGAAGCTGTGATAGGGTGTCTTTGATGAATCTGAAGACTCCGACCGGCGACTTGCTGACCGCCCTCGGGCAGCTCGGCTTTGGCCAATATGAGGCCCGTGCCTATTGCGCGCTGCTCTCGGCCGCGCCGATGAACGGGCATGAGGTCGCCAAGGCCTCCGGTGTGCCGCCCTCGAAAATCTACGAGACCTTGGCGCGGCTCGCGGAAAAGGGCGCAGTGCTGGTGCAGCATGCCGACCCCGTCATCTATGCGGCCAGTCCGCGCGAAACCGTCCTCGCCGCCGCGCGCGCGAAATTCCAGCGCGCCCTGGAAACCGCGGAGACCGGCCTGAAGCAGATCCCGGTGAAAGGCGATCCCGGACAGATCTGGTCGCTGAAGGAACGCGATGCCGTGCTGGCCGCCGCGACGAGCCTCATCGCCCATGCCAAGCGGTCGCTCTTCGCCACGTTATGGGATGAGGAATTGGGAGTCCTGCGCGATCCGCTGGAACAGGCCAGCCGCCGGGGATGCAAGGTCCATGTGGCGGTTTATGGCACCACGGTGCTGGACGGCCCCCATGGCTACGACCTCACCCTATGCGGCAAGAGCGCCATGGAACGGCTGGCGGGCCGTCGGCTGACGACGCTCGTCGCCGATCAGGCCGATGCCCTGATCGCCGAATTCCATCCAGACGGCACGGTCGAAGCGGTCCGCACCTCCAATCCGGTCGTCGGCCTGCTCGCGGTCGAATATGTGAAGGCCGATATCCTGGGCCGGCTGCTGATCGACGATATGGGCGATGCGAGGTTCGATTCCTTGCGCTACAACCCCGGCCTGATCGACGTGCTGCTGCGGTCGTAGGGCACGTTCACCTCCCCTGCATCGCCCGCCGAGACAGGATCGCATAGACCGCGAGGCCGCCGATCAGCGAGATGTGTTCGAGGGCGACGGTCATGTCGCGGAAGGCCTCCTCGCCTGTCTTGGTCCAGAACGGATGGACGACCGGGATGGTGAGGATGGTGAAGACCGCCAGCGCCCCGGTTGCCAGCCAAACCCAGCGATTGACGATGATCAGCAGCGAGGCGCCGATCTGCAGGATGAGTGTCGCGGTATTGACGGCCCATCCCGGACGCAGGCCGAAGCTCTCCATGACGGCGGCATTGGTGTCGAAGTCGATCAGCTTGGCGAGGCCGCTGCTCCAGAAGACCAAGGTGAGCAGCAGCCGGGCCAGGATATCGAAGGCGCGTGAATCGAGAATGATCGCGATGGCGTTCGGCATGGCTTAGTTTCCCTTCCGCGCCAGGCGGATGACAGTCACCACCACGGTGATGCACAGCACCGGCGCGGCAGCCGGCTCATCGAATTTCCGTATCATGTCGGCCCTCCATCGCGACCCCGCGTCGCCAGCCGATAGGATTTATAAAGCCTGAAGTATAGTTAAGGTAAAGACGTTGCGCTGCGACACGTTGACCGCGGCAGGCGTGTCGCTATTTCCGGGGGCATGGTTATTTTCGAGGAACGAGGCGCCTTGGGCCGGCACCCTGGCGGCCGAGTTCGTCGCCGGGATTGCGCAAAGGGCATTCCTTCAGGGACAGGCAGCCGCAGCCGATGCAATTGGCGATCTGGTCGCGAAGCTGCATCAGGCCGATGATGCGTTCCTCCAGCATATCCTTCCAGGCATCGGTGAAGCGCCGCCAATCGCGGTCATTGGGGACATGATCGTGGGGCAGATCCGCCAGCGCCTCATGGATGGTGGCGAGCGGAACCCCGGCGCGCTGCGCGATCTTGATGATGGCGATGCGGCGCAGGACGGCACGATGATAGCGCCGCTGATTGCCCGCCGTCCGCCAGCCGGCAATCAGCCCCTTGGCTTCGTAGTAATGCACCGTGGACACGGGGATGCCACTGCGTTTCGCGACCTCGCCTACCGTCAGCGTGCCTTTGACGTCTTTATCGTCCATGTCATAACCTCAATCATAGATTAGGTTTAATCTGAACGCGGCCACCATGCATGTCCACGGCGATTTCTGCCGCAAGCATATTTCAGTTGCGGAGCGGGTATAAAACCTGGGAAATCGATGTTCGCTGGTTTGAACCAAGGCGCATCGCGATGACGCAACATGACGACATGCTCGAAACCTTCGCCGCGCATGGGGCTGCGCCCTTGCCCGACGCCGCTGCCCAGGGACATGTGGCCAAGGGTCATGTGGCGCATGACGGCGCACGGATCTGGTATGCGAGCTGCGGTGAAGGCCAGCCGGTGATCCTGCTGCATGGCGGTCTTGGCCATGGCGGGAACTGGGGCTATCAGGTGCCGGCGCTGATGGCGGCCGGCTATCGCGTGGTCCTGATCGACAGCCGGGGCCATGGCCGCAGCACGCGGGACGAGCGGCGCTATACTTATGAATTGATGGCCTCCGATGTGCTGGCGGTGATGGATGCGTTGCATCTGGAGAAGGCGGCCATCGTCGGCTGGAGCGACGGCGCCTGCATCGCCCTGATTCTTGCCATGCAGGTCCCGGCGCGGATCGCCGGCGTGTTCTTCTTCGGCTGCAACATGGATCCGAGCGGCACGAAGCAGATCACCGAACCCAATCCGGTGATCGACCGGTGTTTCGGCCGGCATGCCAAGGATTATGCCGCGCTGTCGGCGACGCCAGACCGGTTCCAGGATTTTGTCGCGGCAGTCACGCGGATGATGGAGACGGAACCCAATTACACGGCAGCCGATCTCGCCAGGATCGGCGTGCCCGTCGCGATCGTGCAGAGCGAGCATGACGAATTCATCAAGCCGGAACATGCGGCCTATCTCGCGCGCAGCATCCCTGGCGCCGAGCTGATCCCCCTTCCCGGCGTCAGCCATTTCGCGCCGTTGCAGCGCCCGGCGCAGTTCAACGACGTGGTGCTGGCTTTCCTAGGCAGGGTCCTCGCCTGAAGCAGGTGGCCGCTACGATATTCTGTGCCTATCGGCTTGCCGAGCCGAGCGCACACGACCTAGTCTCTCGACCTAATCTTTGCTGGGCAGCTTTTGAGGAGCGGCCAGATGACGGGAACGCATGCAGGCGCCTGGACCCGGACCTCGATGATCATTCAGGCTAGGCCCGATGAAATATACGCAGCCTTTGTCGACCCCATCGCGCTGGTCGATTGGCTACCTCCGGGAGAGATGACCGGCCGGATCCACGCCTTCGACGCCCGGATCGGCGGCGGATATCGGATGTCGCTGTTTTATCCGCCCACCGAAGCGGCGTTTCGCGGGAAGACCTCCGAGAAGGAAGACATGGTCACCGTGCGCTTTGTCGAATTGGTGCCGCCGCACCGGATCGTCGAGGCCGTTCACTTCCATAGCGATGACCCGGCCTATGCCGGTGAAATGACCATGGAAGCAACATTTGAGGCGATGGCCGGCGGAACGAAAGTCACGCTATTCTTCAAAAACCTGCCGTCCGGCTTGCGGGCCGAGGATAACGACGCCGGAGCCCGGCTGTCTCTGGAACAACTGGCCCGCCGTTTCGAATGAGCGGCCGGCACGCTCCTTGGCTTCAGGCCGCGATGTCTCCGCACAACATCTACACATCGTGACCGGACTTGTTATGAACAGGCCCGCTATATTCGCTGCGCAACAGGCCGAACATCGCGGTATCCCAGCGCGCATCGCCGACACGCACCGCCTGGCGGCGGATGCCTTCCTGGATGAAGCCGGCTTTCTCATACGTGCGGATCGCCGCCGTATTGAAGGTATAGACGTTCAGCTCCACCCGCTCGATTTCCGGCAGGGAGAAGGCTGCGGCGATCACCTGGCGCAGAAGGGGCACGGCCAGCCCCTCCCCGCGCCGTTCCGGGGCAATGCAGAAACGGGCGATCCGTGCCACACCATGCGGCCAGTCGAGGGCCAATTGTGCATGACCGACGACCGTACCCTCCCGCCAGGCCGTCCATATCTTGCGGGTCGGGCGCGGTCCCCTGTCCTCGTCGTGCATGGTCCGAAGCTGGGCGGCATCCAGGGGAAAGCGGATATCGGGCCCAGCCCATTGCACCAGGGCGGCTTCGGTCGGGAACCAGCCGAGCAGGCTGTCGAAATCCCGTTCGGTGAATGGATGCAAGCTGATCACCGGATTAACTCCCTGATATCGAAGACAGTCTTGGTGCTTTCCGCGACACTCTAGCGGGCTTACGCTCCAGGACAAAAGACCTGTCCGCATGCCTCGATTGCACCTCGCCCCCTGCTGAGAGCCGGCCTGCCATGAGCGATTTCGCCATTGCGCCCCCTTCCGGTCCGGCCGTGCCGGTTGCCGGCGGCGCAGAGCGGCCATCCGAGCCGGGGCCGTATTGAACTGACGGTCAATGGCACGGGGCGGTAGTCCGCCGGATCGACTAGATCGGCTGGGTCCGCATGCGGATTGTCTGAAGCCTAACCCCCAGGAACCCTGCTCATCAGGCAGCCCTTATTCCTCGGGCACCTATTCTTCGGGCATAGGCGGGTGATTGCGGAACCATTGCCGTATGTTGTCGCGGGAGATATGCCGGAAATCCTCCACCGTGACGGCATGGGTGACGGTTTCACCGTTCTCGGAGAACGGAAACAATCCCCATTCGAAGGTTTTCTCCAGACCGTCATGCCAGAGATACTGCGTCATCCCGAAAAGCGGCGCCTTGTTACGGCGAATTTCGTCGTATTGCGCCAGCATCGCCTGCTTCAATTCCGGCTGCCAGTCGAGCTCGTCCATCCACTTGCCGGTATAGTCCCCGGCGGAGAAATGTGCCTGCTCCGACCCGACCACGCGATAGAACACGCGCAGGGGATCGCCATGCAGTTCCTCCAG
Organism: uncultured Rhodospirillaceae bacterium; assembly: GCA_964406155.1. Lineage (GTDB taxonomy): Bacteria > Pseudomonadota > Alphaproteobacteria > Dongiales > Dongiaceae > Dongia_B. The sequence continues at coordinate 12,631 of CAYOQR010000018.1, forward strand.
GGTGATGAAGGGGAGCAGGCTGGGAATGGCGGTGGCATCAAAGGCACTTTTGGTCGGCAGGGGCTTTTCGCCGCGCAAATACTGCCAATACCGGTGAAAAGCGAGCACGTCCGGAGCACTGATTTCCGCCAAACTCATTGTGGCGAACCGCTGCATTCTCTGACGCCTCCAAACAACCCGGCCGCGACGGGATCACCCTCTGTGATCACCGCGAATCATTGTCGCGCCGCGAAAGTCTCAGGCAAAGCCAATTGAAGATCAACTGCCCATTAAAAATTTTTATAAGCATGGATTTTCCGGCGACGCGAAATGTTCTACTTCTTCCCTGACATTCCGATGTCACCCCGCCTCGGTACTTGTCTCCGCGCCGCGAGCCGCTCACAATAATCGCCGGCAGCGATATGGGTGGGATCATGCAGCTCGACGTCTTCTCCGATACCATCTGCCCCTGGTGCTATATTGGCAAGCGCCGGCTGGAGCGCGCCCTGCGGCTGCGACCCCAATCGGACCTGCATTTGCGCTGGCGGGCCTTCCAGCTCAATCCCGGCATGCCGCCGGGTGGGATGGAACGGCAGCAATATATGGCGGCGAAGTTTGGCAGTACCGAACGGGCCCGGCGTCTCTACGAGACCGTCGCCCGGATCGGCGCCAGCGAGGGGCTTGAATTCCGCTTCGATCATATCCAGCGGACACCGAACACCCTCCTCTCCCACCGCCTTTGCCATGTCGCCGCCAGCGTGGACCTGCAGGATATGATGCTGGAACGGCTGTTCAGCGCCTATTTCCATGACGGGCTCGATATCGGCGATCCGGAGGTCCTGCGGGAGTTGGCCGGCGAGATCGGCATTCCGGCGGATCTGATCGCTGAGGCGCTGGGCGGCACGCCGCAGATCGATGCGGCCCTGGCCAGCGATTTCCAGGCCCGCCGCCAGGGCATCAATGGCGTTCCCTATTTCATCTTCAACGGCCGCTTCGGCCTGTCCGGTGCCCAGGAACCGGAAGCCCTGTTCCATATGCTCGACCTCGCCCGCGAGGACGATGCCATGCAGCGCTCGGCGTGAATGAGGTCGGGACGATTATTGAACCTGGAATGAATGACACCAGTCGCGGTGCTGATCATGAGCTGCGGGAGACGGTATCGAAAATAAGTTTTGCGGTGGCGATATCCTCAATCGCGATGCCCACCGACTTGAAGATCGTCGTCTGTGATGCCGGTACAGCCTTCGAACCGCCGAAAATCTCCCCGATCTCTGCATAAATCTTTGCATTGGACAGAATTACATCGCCCGATTCCTTCAAAACGGCTTCGCGTGAATCGACAAGGAGGAAATTGGACATGGCCTCATCGTCGAGTTCCCGCCAGCTAGGCCGGGGTGACCCGACCGCATTCACATGCGCCCCTGCTTTCAACCAGGCCCCCATTAGAATTGGTTCGAGCGCATTCGTTGCGGTAACAATCACATCCGCGTCGCGCACCGCTGTTTCGGCATCTGTCGCCAGCGCACCATGCTCAGCGGCAAAGCGCTTGGCGTGTTCTGGCGTTCTGCTCCAAACTCTGATGTCGTCGAATGTGCGGACATGCCTGAGTGCTTCCAGATGCGCCTTTGCCTGCACACCACTACCGAGCAAAGCGAGGCTGCGGCTGTCAGCAGAGGCTAAACGATTGGTCGCCGCAGCGGAGACCGCGGCCGTACGCATTTCGGTAATGAGACGGCCATCCATCACGGCAAGCGGCTCCCCGGTTTCCGGACGCAACAACAGCACCATGGCCATATGGGTTGGAATGCCGGTACCCGCATTGCCCGGATAAAAGCTGACGAGCTTCAAGCCCATGGCGTCTTCTGCCACCGCTGGCATGATGCCCAGATAACGCTTCCCTTCTTCGATCGTCAGCATATTGCGCACGGGTTGCAACACTTGGCCTGATGAGAACGCGGCTAGCGCATGCTCCATCGTCCTGATCAGTTCTTCCCAGTGGAGCACCGCCCGAATACCCGCTTCGTCCAGATGCATGAGCATGGCTGGTCTCCTCACTGTGCCCTAACGGTCTCAGCGAACAGGTTGACGAGGAACGGCAATTATTGACGCGCGAAACAGCCATCAGTTCAAGGTCGCTGCGCGATCCCTCAAAAATCTGATGGAACTTACTTAAGACCAATATGAATAATTACAGCCGGGGTAAGATGGATGTCTCACGGTTAAGCCGCTTATAGCGTCTGACGTTCCTATTGCGGACAACTCTTCCCCTGCTGTCCGGCATGGACGCTGAATATCGCGTCGACGTGTCGAGCAAGACCTAAGCCACCAGCGCGACCAGGTTCTGCATCAGTTTCTTGACCCCGCCGACCCGGGCCTTGGTGTCGTTCCAGTCCTGGCGATAGACCAGCCGGTGATCCGGGCGCATGGCGATGATGGTCGAGCGCTTGGTGATGAAATCGATCAGCTTGGCCGGCTGCTCGAAGCGGTTCTTGTGGAAGGTCAGCACGGCACCCTTCGGCCCCGCTTCCACCTTCTCCACATTGGCCTGTCGGCACATCTTCTTGATGGCGACGATCAGCAGCAGGTTCTCGACTTCCTGCGGCAGCTTGCCAAAGCGGTCGATCAGCTCGGCGGCGAAAGCGTCGATCTCGGCCTGACTGTCCAGGCTGGCGATGCGGCGATAGAGGCCGAGGCGGATATTGAGGTCGGTCACATACTCTTCCGGAATCAGGACGGACATGCCGATATTGATCTGCGGGGTCCATTCCTGGGTCTTGGCGGCCATGACTTCGCCCCGCGCCTCGCGCACCGCCTCTTCCAGCAATTGCTGATAGAGCTCCACGCCGACTTCGCGGACATGACCGGATTGTTCGTCGCCCAGCAGGTTGCCGGCGCCGCGGATATCGAGATCGTGGCTGGCGAGGGTGAAACCGGCGCCGAGCTGGTCCAGGGTCTGCATGACCTCCAGGCGGCGATGCGCCGTATCGGTCAGCTTCTTGCCGGGCGCCGTCGTCAGATAGGCATAGCCGCGCAATTTCGACCGGCCGACCCGGCCGCGCAACTGATAGAGCTGCGCCAGGCCGAACATATCGGCGCGGTGCATGATGATGGTGTTGGCGGTCGGAATATCCAGGCCAGATTCAATGATGTTGGTGGCCAGCAGCATCTGGTAGCTGCCGTCATAGAAGGCTGTCATCGCCTTTTCCAACTGGGCCGGCGTCATGCGGCCATGGGCCATGACGAACTTGATCTCCGGCACCAGATTGCGCAGCCGTTCGGCCAGGGTATCGAGATCCTCAATCCGGGGGCAGACATAGAAGATCTGCCCGCCCCGGAAATGCTCGCGCATGATCGCTTCGCGGATCACTACCGGGTCATAGGGCAGCACGAAGCTGCGCACCGCCAGGCGGTCGACCGGCGCCGTGGTGATCAGGCTCATCTCGCGGATGCCGGTCAAAGCAAGCTGCAGCGTGCGCGGGATCGGCGTCGCGGTCAGGGTCAGCACATGCACATCGCCGCGCAGTTCCTTCAGGCGTTCCTTCTGGGTGACGCCGAAATGCTGCTCTTCATCGACGATCATCAGACCGAGATTGGCGAATTCGATCGATTTCGCCAGCAAGGCATGGGTGCCGATGACGATATCGACCTTGCCTTCCTTGACCTCGTTCTTGATCGCTGTCGTATCCTTGGCGCCCACCAGACGCGACAACTGCCGCACCTTGACCGGCAGGCCGGCGAAACGCTCTGTGAAGGTCTTGGCGTGCTGGCGGCAGAGCAACGTGGTCGGCGTTACCACCGCGACCTGCTTGCCGCTCAAGGCCGCGACGAAGGCGGCGCGCAGGGCGACCTCGGTCTTGCCGAAGCCGACATCGCCGCAGACCAGCCGGTCCATCGGCTTGCCGCTACCAAGATCCTCCAGCACGTCCTCGATGGCCTTGAGCTGGTCCTCCGTCTCGGCATAGCGGAAACGGGCGCAGAATTCGTCATAGAGACCTTCCGGCGGCAGCATCGGATCGGCCTGTTTCAGCGTCCGTACGGCCGCCGTCTTCATCAACTGGGCGGCGATATCGCGGATGCGCTGCTTGACCCGAGCCTTGCGCGCCTGCCAAGCGGCACCGCCCAGCTTGTCGAGCTGGACGATCGCGTCCTCGCCACCGAAGCGGCTGATGACGTCGATATTCTCGACCGGCACATAGAGCTTGTCGCCGCCGTCATAGAAGACGCGCAGGCAGTCATGGGGGGCGCCGCCGACATCCAGCGTTTCCAGCCCGTCATAGCGGCCGATGCCGTGATCGACATGGACCACGTAATCGCCGGCCTGGAAATTCGCGAGCTCGGCCAGGAAGGCTTCGTTCTTGCGCTTCTTGGCGATCGGCCGTGTCAGGCGGTCGCCGAGAATGTCCTGTTCGGTGAGGACCAGGAGACGGTCGGTGGCGAAGCCGCTCTCAAGGCCAATCATGGCCCGACCGAGAACATCCTTGCCATCGGTCAGCGCGGATTCCAGCGCCTGCTGCCAATTGGCCGTCAGTTCCTGGCGCTTGACGCCATGTTCGGAGAGAAGGTGCGACAAGCGTTCCAGCGCGCCGTTGCTGCCGGCCGTCAGGATGACCTTGCGGCCTTCGCTGTTCTCGGCGCGGACCGTCCGAGCCACGGCCTCGTAGAGATTGACCTCGGGATTGGTGCGGGCCTCGGCGAAATTGCGTCCCGGCTTGGCCGGACCGTTGAGCCATTTGAAGCCGGGCGGCGCCTGGAACGGATTGCAGGCCAGCGTCACTCGCTCCCGCTCCATCTTGTCCCAGCCATTGCCGGTGAGATAGAGCCGGCTCGGCGGCAGCGGCCGGTAGATCGGCGCCCCGCTTTCCTTCTCGGCCCGCTGCAGATCGGTTCGCGCCTGATAGAAATCGGCGATCATGTCGAGGCGGGCCTTCTTCGCCTCCTCCGCCTGATGATCCAGGGTCACGACCGCTTCCGGCAGGTAATGGTCGAACGGCACCAGCGTGGTGCCGAAGAGCGGCAGCCAATGCTCCATGCCGGGATAGTGCCGGCCGGCGCTGATCGCCTCATAGAGCGGATCGTCGCCGCCGGAGGTGCCGAATTCACTGCGATAGCCGGTGCGGAAGCTCTCGATTGCCGCCGGGGTCAGGCTGAGCTCGTTAATCGGGTTGAGGGCGAAACGCTCGACCCTGTCGCTGCTGCGCTGGGTCAAGGGATCGAAAAAGCGGATATCCTCGATCTCGTCGCCGAAGAAATCGACCCGGAGCGGCAGGGTCGTTCCTGGGGGAAAGAGATCGACAATGCCGCCGCGCACGGCGAATTCGCCGGCTTCTGTGACCGTGCCGTTGCGCAGATAGCCTTTGCCCAGCAGGAATTCGACCAGCCGGTCGGGGCCCAGCGTCTGGCCGCGCCGCAGCTCCAGCGAGGTTTCGGCGAAACTGAAAGGTTCCGGCACGCGCTGCAGCATGGCGGCGATGGTGGTGATGACCACCGGCCACGGCTGACCCTCGCGGTGGATTGCCGCCAGCCGGGCCAGAGTGTCGATGCGCCGCGCCAGGATATCGCGATGCGGCGAGACGCGGTCATAGGGCAGGCAGTCCCAGGCCGGGAAGGTCAGGACCTGTAGGTCCGGCGCGAAGAACCGCATGGCCTCGGCCAGCCGTGTCATCCGCAGATCGTCGAGCGCCACATGCAGGACCCCGCCCCGCTGATGGCGCGCCAGAGCGGCGATCAGCAGCGCCTCGCTGCCATCGGGAACGCCGCCGATATCGTGGCGGCCGGGGGCTGGAATGGTAAAGGGAAGCTCAATCACAATAGCGGGCCAGATACGATGCCGGTTGCGGTGAATGGGGTCGTGGTGGACGGGTTATGGCTGACGTCGTGTCAGCCGAGGTCGGGAAAACTGTGGCGGATCAGGTGCCGCAGAACGGCGGAATCGCTGGCGTCGGGAACCGGCATCCGGCCGCAGATCCAGTCGTATATATCCGGGTCGCTTTCCTCAAGCAACCGGGTGTAATCCGCGAGTTCCGCCGCTGTCATGCCCGGCACGGCGATATCGGCGAACCGGCCCATGATCAGGTCCATTTCCCGCGTGCCGCGATGCCAGGAGCGGAAAATCAGGCGCTTGCGCTGGCTCTCGAGATCCGTGACCGGGGTTTCATCCCTGCTCATTGACTGCCTTTCCCCCAAAATATCTTTCCCGGGACCGCCGCTGCGGTTAGAACAAAACGGAGCCAAAATAGTCCACAACCGCCGTTAAGAAAACCCGTGCGACCGCAGATCCTCTTCCCGCTTTTCGCAGCCCTCGACAAGCTGCCGGGCCTTGGGCCGCGCCTTTCCAAGCTGGCGGCGAAGCTCTGCGGCGAGCATGTGGTGGATCTGCTCTGGCATTTGCCGGTCAGCGTGATCGATCGGCGCGCCAGCCCCAGCCTGGCTTTGGCGGAAAACGGCGCCATCGTCACCCTGAAGGTCAAGGTCGAGTGGCACCAGAAACCCGGCCATCGGCGCCAGCCCTACCGGGTCCGCTGCTCCGACGGCAGCGGCTTCATCGACCTGGTTTTCTTCAATGCCCGGGACGACTGGCTGGAAAAGATGCTGCCGGCCGGCGAGTGGCGCGCGATCAGCGGCCGGGTCGACCGCTTCGGCGGCGAGCTGAGCATGGTGCATCCGGATCATATCGTGCCGGCCGAGGAGCTGGAAAAGCTGCAACGGCTGGAACCGGTCTATCCGCTGACCGCCGGCCTGCCGGGCAAGACCCTGCGCAAGGCAATCGAGGCCGCCCTGACACGCCTCCCCGACCTGCCGGAATGGATCGATCCGGCGGTGCTGCAGCGCGACGGCTGGCCGGATTGGCGCACGGCGCTGACGGCGGTGCATAACCCGGAGGCCGCCACCGATCTCACAGCCCAGACCAAGGCGCGGCAGCGTCTGGCCTATGACGAATTGCTGGCCAATCAATTGGCCCTGGCCCTGGTGCGGCTGCAGAACCGGGCTTTGGCCGGGCGGCCCAGCCAGGGCGACGGGCAGTTGCGTGAACGGGTGCTCTCCGCCCTACCCTATCGTCTGACCGGCAGCCAGCAGCAGGCGATGCGCGAGATCGCCGCCGACATGGCCTTGCCGAACCGCATGCTGCGCCTGCTCCAGGGCGATGTCGGCAGCGGCAAGACCGTGGTGGCGCTGCTCGCCATGCTGATCGCTGTCGAGGCCGGCGGCCAGGCGGCGTTGCTTGCGCCGACCGATATTCTCGCCCGCCAGCATTTTGCCGGGCTGCAGCCTTTGGCCGAAGCGGCCGGTGTGGAGATTGCCCTTCTGACCGGCCGCGACAAGGGCAAGGCCCGCGACGCCTTGCTGGCCCGTCTCGCCGCCGGCGAGATCAAGCTCATCGTCGGCACCCATGCTTTGGTGCAGGACGATGTGGCCTTCGAGGATCTGCGTCTCGCCGTGGTCGATGAGCAGCATCGCTTCGGCGTGCAGCAGCGCGTGGCTCTCGCCAGCAAGGGACGCGGCGTCGATCTCTTGGTGATGACGGCGACGCCAATCCCGCGCACCTTGATGCTGACCGGCTATGGCGATATCGACGTGTCGCGCCTCACCGAAAAGCCGCCGGGACGCCAGCCCATCACCACGCGGACCCTGACTCTGGACCGCCTCGATGAAGTGGCCGATGGTCTGCATCGCGCCATTGCCGGCGGCGCCCGCATCTATTGGGTCTGTCCCCTGGTCGATGAATCGGAAGTGGTCGATCTGGCGGCGGCGAGCGAACGCCATCGCCATCTCAGCCAGATTTTCGGTGAGCGCGTCGGCCTGGTTCACGGCAAGCAAAAGGCTACCGAACGCGATGCGACCATGGCGGCCTTCGCCGCCGGGGATCTCGATATCCTGGTCGCCACCACGGTGATCGAGGTCGGCGTCAACGTGCCGGAAGCGACGGTCATGGTGATCGAGCATGCCGAACGCTTCGGTCTTGCCCAGTTGCATCAGTTACGCGGCCGGGTCGGTCGCGGCACCGGCAAATCAAGCTGCCTCCTGCTCTATCAGACGCCGCTGGGCGAGACTGCCAAGGCGCGCCTCTCCATCCTCCGCGAAAGCGAGGACGGGTTCCGTATCGCCGAGGAGGATCTCCGGCTGCGCGGCGGCGGCGAGTTGCTCGGCAACCGGCAGAGCGGCCTGCCCGAATTCCGTCTCGCCGATCTCGCCGCCCATGACGAATTGCTGGCAATGGCGCGGGACGACGCGGAACTGATCCTGGAACGCGACCGCGATCTGTTGTCACCGCGCGGCGAAGCCCTGCGTGTGCTGCTCTATCTCTTCCAGCGCGACGCGATGATCAAGACGCTGCGCTCCGGCTGAGGATTGAAGGCAGTCGCCAAGAGTCAAAAACAACAACAATTATACGATATCGAATCTTACGACTTCAATCAAAGCGCGAAAAACATCCCTTCCGCCGATAGTCCTTCCGCAGGTCGCTCTTACTTCGATCCGGCAGCCGATTTGGGATCCGGGGGTGAAATGATGCCGCCGGAAATCACCAGCTTCAGCCCGTCCTCGACGGACATCTCCAGGCGGCGGAGATCGCCGGTCGGCACAAAGAGCAGGAAGCCGGAGGTGGGATTGGGTGTCGTCGGCACGAAGACATTGACCATGTCCTGCTGCAGCAGATGCTTCACCTCGCCTTGGGTCGTGCCGGTGATGAAGCCGATCGACCAGGTATCGCGGCGCGGATATTCCACCAGCACGACCTCGCGGAAAGCCGCCGATTGATTGGCGAAGACGGTTTCGACGATCTGCTTGATGGCGCTGTAGAGGCTGCGGATGATCGGCAGGCGGTTGAGGATCGCTTCGCTGAGATGGCGGAAGAACCGGCCGAGAAAACCGGCGGTGATCGCGCCGATGAAGGTCAGGGCGACGACGGCGAGGATCAGACCGATCCCCGGGACGCTGAAGGGCAGATAGGTTTCCGGATTGTATTGCGGCGGCAGAACGGAAAAGACGCGCTCGTCGACGAAGGAAATGAACAGCCAGGCGAGATAGATGGTCAGCCCGATCGGCGCGGTGATCAGGATGCCGGCGAGAAAATAGGTGCGCAGCCGTGCCGCCAGGCTGAAATGCAGGCCACGTTTTCCGCCATGCGGTTCCGTCGGCACCGGATCCTTTGCGTCGCCCATGCCGTCCCTCGCTTCCCTGTTCATCCGGTTCTCGCCCCGTCCTTCGGTAAGTATAGAGATGGCGGCGGGCTTGCAAGGCCCCCACCTCGCGCGCCCAGCCCGCGCCCCGGCCGGCCGCATTCCGCCCTGGCCCGCCCGTTGCTTGCGGCCCGGCATCAGTTGTTGCAAGGTGGGGCCCGCAGGAACCGGGGAACCGGAATCGCTGGGTTTTTAGGGATTGATGGAGCAAGAGCGTTGATGAAGCGGGTGAACAGGACGATGGTGGCAGTGTGGGTCGTTGCGGCCGGATTGGGTCTGCCGCTCGCCCCGGGCTATGCCCAGTCGAATGGGCAGCAGCCGGATATCCAACTGCCGGCGGGCGGCAGTTCCGGTCAACCGCTGATCGACCCCGCGGTGAAAGCCTTCATGCTCGGCGACTACGCCACCGCCCTGCAGCTTTGGGAAAAAGCGGCGGGGGCCAACGATCCCCAGGCGATGAACAATATCGGCATCCTCTACAACAAGGGACTGGGCGTTAAAAAGGACAACAAGCAGGCCGAGGCCTGGTATCTCAAATCCGCCAATCTCGGCTATGCCAATGCCCAGTTCAATCTCGGCAATCTCTATTTCAACGGCGATGACGGCATCAAGCAGGACCTGACCGAAGCGGCGCGCTGGTACACCGCCGCCGCGCGGGGCAATCACCTGCGGGCCCAGTATTACCTGGCGCAGATGTACGAGCATGGCGATGGCGTCAAGGAAGACCATCTGACGGCGCTGAACTGGTACGTGAAATCAGCCGATGGCGGCTTGCCGGAAGCGAAATATGTGGTCGGCCGTATGCTGCTGACCGGCAAGGGGATGCAGCAGGACCAGCCCAAGGCCCTCTCCTATCTGCTGGATGCGGCGACCGCCGGCGTGCCCCATGCCCGCGCGCTGTTGGGCCAGGCCTATGCCGATGGTCTCGGCACCGAGCCGAACCGGGTCGAGGCTTACGTCTGGCTCAGCCTGTCGCTCGACAACCTGCCCGCGGGCCAAGCCCAGCAGCAGGCTTTCGATACCTTGCGCCGGGTCGAGGAGGATATGTCCCAATCGGAACAGGCCGCCGGGAAACGCCTGCTTGCCCGCATGGAAGTGCAGCAGAGGCAGAACACGCAGTAAGGCCTCTTCTCAATACGTCGGCGTGCCCCATTTCGTCTGCATGCCGCTGAGCGTCGCGGGGATCGAGATCTCGCCCGAAGTCGGCTCGAAGGTCCGGCTGTAGATGATCGACAGCCGGACCACGGCCCGCGCATAGGCTTCGCGCTGAACCGTGTAATAGTCGTCGTAGAAGCCCATGGGGTAAGCGGGCCCGTAGAAGCGCCGGTAGGGACCGAAGCAGCACGGTCCGTAATAGAACGGCCCCGGCATGTAGACGGGCCGGTCGTTCATCTGGACATCCGTGTCCTTCTGCTCCTTGTCGACCTTCATCCCGGCATAGCCCTGTTGCTGGCCGATCTGCGCCGCCCGCCACAGCGCCAGGTCATAGGTCTTGTCCAGCTCGCCCTGCAGGCGCCCGTCGCCGCGCGGATTGCTGGTGCTCACCATGCGATAAGGGCCGGTATAGGTGATGGTCGTCTGGTTATCGACGATCGGCTGGTCGCTGTAGCCGAAGGGACCGTTGCTGCCCAGGGGCGCCATGGCCGGCTTGGGCGGCGTGGTCGCGCATCCCGCCATCATCAGGGTCAGCGCGGCGGCAATCAGGATTCTCAATCCGGTTAGGTGTCGTAGCTGCATCGATGACAAAGTGGCCATGTACGGTGTTGCAATAAACGGCGTTGCGATAAAAGCCTGGACAACATTCTAACACAGACAAGGCCGATCACAGAAAGCGTGCCTTCCCCTCATCGCCAGATGGCGGTCGGGTTGTTGAGCACCTGCGGGCTGAGCGCCAGGCAATAGGCATCCTCCGCCCACATCGCCCTGCAGGCATGGCCGGCATCGGCTTGGGCGAAACCGACCATCATCGCGCTGTAGCGGCTGACGCCCTCGTAATCCCGGCGGATGACTGCCGGCCGGCCCCTGCTCGCCACGGCCGCTGGGATCTTCTTGCGCGCGATAGCCAGGGCTTGCTGAGCCTTGGCCGGGCTGTTGAAGGCGCCGAAGACGACGCCCCAGCCGCTGAGATGCGTGGCATTGGTCGTGGTGCCGCCAGTCGCCACGGCGGTATCGCAGTCGCCGCCCCTCAGCCGGGTCGGCGGCGGCCCGTCTTCCGAGGCCGCGATCTGCAGGGAGATATCCTGGAGCGGCGGGAGGCTGCTGTTGTTGCGGGCGAAGGCGGCGTTCAACATGGCGATCATCTGGCTCGCCCGTTCGCCGCGATTGCTCTCGCCCAGCAGCACGCCCACCAGCCGCCGGTCGCCATGCCGCGCCGAGGCCACGAGGTTATAGCCGGAGCCGCAGGTGAAGCCGGTCTTCAAGCCGTCGGCGCCGGGATAGCTGATCAGGATGCCGTTGACCGTGGGCAGCGTCCGGCCGGCGATGCTGACGCTCCGGTCGCCGAAGAAATGATACTGGTCGGGGAAATCATGGATCAGGGCCAAGGCCAGCCGCGCCATATCGGCGGCGGTCGTCACCTGCCCACCATCGGGCAGGCCGGTGGCGTTATGGAAGACCGTGCGGCTCATGCCGAGCTGTCGTGCCGTTTCCGTCATGCGCTCGGCGAAGGCTGCTTCATTGCCGCCAATCTGTTCGGCGATGGCGGCGGCGGCGTCATTGGCGGAAGCGACGATGGTGGCGGAGATCGCCTGGCGCAGGGTGATCTTCTGCCCGGTCCGCAGGCCGAACTTGACCGGCGACTGGCCGGCGGCGGTGGAGGAAATCGTCATCGCCTCCTCCAGGTTGTGACGGCCGGCCTTGATCTCGCTGAAGGCGATATAGACGGTCATCATCTTGGTCAGGGAGGCCGGATACCACAGGGCATTGGGCGAATCGGCCGATAGCACCTGGCCGGTATCCGCATCGACCACGAGACTGACCGAATCCACGGCCTTGCTGCCGGCGATCCCGGGAGATGACGGGAAAACGGCCAAAAAGGCCAGGATCGGCAGCGCGGCCAAGCTCAGCCGGCTCCCTGGCCGTTTCCCCCGCCAGGGCCGAAAACGGTAAAAAGGGCGCAAAAGTCCAGGGTTCATGATAGCCTCCCGCCCCGACCATAATTGATCTTTGGACTCGAGACGATGGTCGGATGCACAGGCAGGCTCAATTTCCGGTTTAGGGATGGGACCGGTATCGAATATTGCGAGGGAATTTAAGGTGAAGATCGTATCGCGGGCTCTTTTGTTAACGCTCCTGACGCCGCTTCTGGCCATCCCGGCCTGGGCGGATTTCCAGGAAGGGGCCGACGCCTATAACCGTGGCGACTATCAGACGGCGATGAACGACTGGTTGCCCTTGGCCAATAGCGGCAGTCCGGAGGCGCAGAACGCGATCGGCGCCCTCTATGACAACGGTCTCGGCGTGATGGCCGACACGGCGGAAGCCTTCCGCTGGTATTCCATGGCGGCGAACCAGAATTTCCCCATGGCGATGCGCAACCTCGGCACCATGTATGCCACCGGCCGTGGCGTGCCCTACAGCCTGCCGCAGGCACAGCTCTGGCTCGGCCGGGCGGCGGCGGCTGGCGATCAGATGGCGGCGCAGCGTCTGGCCGCCTTGCCCCCTGCAGCGACGCCCAATGCGGAACCGGTGAAAACCCCGCTCTCGGCGGATTCGACATCCGTGGCACCGACCACGCAAGCCAGCAGTGATTTCGGCCGCAACAACAGCTCGGCCAATCTGATCTCGGCCCTGGATGCCAAGAAAGCCATCCCGGCAGCGGCGGCCCCCGCCGCGCCGCAGGCGACGGCTCCTGCTCCCCAACCGGCGGCACCTCAACCGGCTGCCGCACCGGCGCCCGCCCCTGCTGCTGCGGCACCTGCCACCGAACAGCCGGGCGCGCTCACCTTCCCGCGCCCGGAACCGAGCGCAACGACAGCCAGCGCGGCGGCACCTGCTCCGGTACAGCAAACATCCGTGCAGCAGGCATCCGTCGCACCGGCGCCGCAGCCGCAAGGCGGTAACTGGCTGCTCGGTCGATGGGAGGGTCCATCCCTGGGCTGCCCCCCGGGTGGCGGCATGGAATTCCTGAGCGGCGAGAGCCGCAGCTATTACCAGGGCGATATCGCTGTGCGGTTGCCGGCCACCTATCAGGTGAAAGGCGACCAGATCATCGTCAGCAATCCGGGGATCGACGGCAGCTACACTTATAAGCAGACGGACTCGAACGGCTTCGTCATCACTGCCGCGCCGCCGACCATGCCGGCCTCGATCATCGGTGCGAAGTACAAACGCTGCGGCGCCGCGCCGACGGCAGCAGCGGCCGCTTCGACCAACGTCGCCGCCGCCGCTCCAGCTCCCGCGCCGGTCAAGCCGGCGGCGGCACCGGCTGCGGGAACTCAGAAGACGGCCGCCGCATCCTCGGGTTGGGATGCTTTCGAGAAGGGTGACTATCAGGGCGCGCTGGCGATCTGGAAGCCGCAGGCCGATAAGGGCGACCGCAATCTGCAGGTACTGGTCGGGTCGATGTACGATTACGGCCAGGGCGTGACGGCGGATAAGAAGGAAGCGCTGAAATGGTATCTGAAGGCGGCGCAGCTCGGCTCGGGTCGCGGGCAATATGCTGCCGGCAGCCTGCTGGCGCGCGGGGAGACCGGTTCGCGCAATCTGGTCGAAGCCTATAAGTGGCTGACCTTGGCCAGCCGGTCGCTGGAAAGCCAGATCGGCCAGGTGACGCCAGCCCAGGCACTTCAGTTGCGTGACGAGGTCGCGCGGCAGATGTCCCAGGCGGATATTTCCAAGGCTCAGGGGCTCGTCGACACGTTCCGAAGTCAGGGCTGACGTCATCGGGCGGGCGTGACATCTGAAAGGGAAGCGCCATGACCGATGACGAAAAGGCCATTCGGCAGGTCGTGGAGACCTGGACGGCTGCCAGCAAGAGGGGCGATACCGCCACCGTGCTCGGCCTGATGACGGATGATGTGATCTTCATGGTCCCCGGCCGGGAGCCCTTCGGCAAGGAAGTCTTTGCCGCCGCCTCCACGGGCATGAACGACATGAAGATGGAGGGCACGAACGAGGTCGTCGAGTTGCAGATACTCGGCGACTGGGCCTTCATCCGCAATCACATCGACATCACCGTGACGCCGCCCGGCAATGATCCCGTTCACCGCTCGGGCTATACGCTCACGCTCTTGCGCAAGGAGGCCGACGGCCAATGGCGCCTTGCCCGGGATGCCAATCTTCTGGCGGTGCGTAACTGACGGTGCGGCGCGGTCGCGTGGCAACGGCGGGGGTGAGATGATCGGGAAGTTTTTCTGCGCGGTGGCCGCCTTGATGGCGATGCCTGCTGCTGTGGCCTTCGCTCAGGACACGCCGATGGATCAGGCGGTTGAGCAGCGTCTGGGCGATCACGCCAAATACCGTCAGGTCGTCACGGATTTTCAGAAGGCCGTCCGCGCACATGATGCCGCCGCTGCGGCTGCACTGGTGTCCTACCCGATCGATGTGACGATCGGTGGCAAGAAGACACGGATCGCCGATGCGAAGGCCTTCGCCATGCAATATGACGCCATCGTCACTCCCGCCATCGCCGCCGCCGTGCAGAACGAGAAATACGACGACATGATGGTCAACGACCAGGGCATCATGCTGGGCCAGGGCGAGGTCTGGGTGAATGGGATCTGCCAGGATACGGCCTGCAAGACTGCCGATGTGAAGGTCGTGACGATCCAGGTCCGGTCCGATCTGAGCCCGTCCTTGGCGGCGGAGCAGCTCGCCTCGGTCGCCCGGGTGCAACCATTGAAGACGTTCAAGAACTGGGTCGTGGGCTGCGACAATGTGCGTGACTGCACCGCCCTCGGCCTGATGCCCGACGGGGATGGCGGCGCCTATATCCGGATCGCCCGCGATGGCGCGCCGACGGCCATGCCCAAGGTCGATGTAAACATCTATGTGGGCGGCGAGTTGCAACGACCGGCTGTCACGCTGTCGCTCGACGGAGCCGAGATTCCGGCGGCGGATTTTACCGTCACGACCGGCGACTATGTCACGGCGGCCCTGTCGCCGGTCCGGGCAGCGGATGTCGCTGCGAAGCTGCACGATGCGAAGGGCCTGAAGATAGCCGTCACGCAGGATGGGAAGACGGTGGCCGAACAGACCATCTCCCTGGCGGGATCGGCGGCGGCCTTGCTTTATCTCGACGACATGCAGAAGCGTGTCGGCACCGTCACGGCCTTGAGCAAGGCGAAGACGGGTGACCAAGGCGCCAGGCCGGCCACCGCCATCCCGCCCATCCCGGTCCTGCCCGTTGTCGTGGCGCAGCGGATGACGGAATTGGAGGCTCCGCTGCCGCCGGTTCCCGCTGGTCTCTCGAAGCCCGATAACGAGAGTGGCTGCGAGGCCGAGGATGATCTCGTCATCCGGCTCTCGCCTTCCCTGTTGCTCTGGGGTGTGTGCACGCAGAAGGCGGCCTATAACACCGCCTATGTGTTCTGGGTGGTGGGTGACGGCAAGCCCAGGCCGGCGCGGTTCGACCTGCCGGGCCGTAAACCGGATCTCGATCCCGGCATGCTGATCAACCCCGCTCTATCGGATGACGGGATGACGCTGACGGCCTTCAACAAGGTTGTCGGTGCGGGCGATTGCGGTGATACCTCGGATTGGGCCTGGGATGGCGAGGCCTTCAAGCTGCTGCGATACAGCGAAATGACCGAATGCCGTGGGGTCGCCCCCGAAGATTGGCCGGTCCTCTTCAAGGCCGGTCACAAGTCTTAATATTATTACCGGTTGCCCCATACCCGTTGGCGGCATAGCCTGCTGGTGGGATGTCGCGGCTCACGACCGTGATACCCGGCCTGGGGGATTGCATTTGGCAGCCGGGAACAAACCAGCCGACGGCACGGTTGGAAAGTTGCCACTGCGATAGTGGGGAATCGCATGGCCTGGAAACGATGCTCGGCATCGCTCGAGCAGCTCGTGGACGCAGTGCTTCACGAGATCACCGATACCTTCGTTCTGCTGATGAACGCTGTCGACGCGCCACCGGATGCCATGCTGTTCTGGCGGGCGACGTCGGATGGTCTGGATTTTTTTGCTTCACCCAATGCGGCCGCCTTGCTGCAACACCCAACACTTAGCCGCCATGGCTGGGCGGATTGCGATCCGCCGGCCCCGGTGGATCTGATCCTGCTCGCGGGCAAGGGCGATCCGGAACGCTTGTTCCTGCCGCATAAGGTAAAACTCGTCGCACAGCGCGATAAGCCTCAAGCGACGGATGTCGTCAAGAAATGGAATTCGGACGAGGCATAGAAGCGGACGCTGGCACAACGTGCCCCGATCTGCGATGTCCCGATCTATTGCAACCAAACCGCCGCGCTGGCGCTATGACCTTCCTTATCGATCACCGTCACCCGGACCGCGCCGCGCCCATCCGGCTGCCATTCGGTCTGGCGGCGATAAGGCAGGCTCGCGACCGGCTGGCCATTGACCAGCCAGCGCAGCGGCATGACCCCGCCAGCGGCGCGCAGCACCAGCGGCTTGCCGGTGGCCTGGGCGGTGATCTGGCCGCTCCCCTCGCCGCTTCCATCGTCGATTTCTTGATGGCTGAGGCCGAGTTCGACCGTGGCACCGTCGACCGGGAATTGCAGGCTGAGATTATCGCGCGGCGACGCGGTATCGGTCGCCATCATCGGCCGGCTCTGGAAGCGCCGCAGATTGGCCGGCAGGTTCAGCGTGTCGCTCAGGATCGCCCCGGCCGGGGGCTGGGCCGGCAAGGCGCTGGGGGCCGCCGGCAATTGGTCGAAGGCTTCGAACAGGATCGGCGCCGCCGTATCGCGCCCCATGCGGTCGGGCGAGAAAGTACCATCGGGCCGGCCGACCCAGACGCCGATCGTGTAGCGCGCATTATAGCCGATCGCCCAGGCATCTCGGTAACCATAGGAGGTGCCAGTCTTGTAGGCGATCTGGGTGGCGCCGCGCCGATTGCTGCTGGCCAGCCAGTTCGGCGGCGGCGGCGTGTCGCTGAGGATGCGCGTCAGATAGTAAGCAGCGGTCGGCGAGACCAGCGGATTGGCTTTTGGGGGCTCGGCATCGGCGGGCATATCCTGGAGCGCGGTCTTGTAGATCAGCGGCCGCACCTCGCCCTGATCGGCAAGGCCGGCATAGAGCGTCACCAACCCTTCCAGCGAAATGCCGACACCGCCGAGCGCGATCGGCAGGCCGGGTGTCGTCGTCTGCGGCGGCAGGCGCAAGGGAATGCCGACATCCGACAGGCGCTGCATGAAACGTGCGGGACCGAGGCGATCAAGTAATGCCACTGCCGGCAGGTTGCGTGAGGTCTGCAGGGCTTCGCGCGCCGTCAGATCGCCGCGAAAGAGATTGTCGAAATTCTGCGGCGCGTAATCGCCGAAGCGCATGGCGATATCCTGCATCACCGTTTCCGGATGAACCAGGAGATCGTCGAAGCCGAGACCGTAGATGAACGGCTTCAGCGCCGATCCCGGCGAGCGGATCGCCGTCACCATGTCGTTCTGGCCGAACCGCTGATCGGCGAAGAAATCGCTGGAGCCGATATAGGCGCGCACCTGCCGGCCGTCATTCTCGACGACGAGAACGGCGATCGAGGCGGCCGGTTCCAATTGCCGCTGATGCCGGGCGACCAGCATCTGCAGGCGGCGTTGCAGGTCGCCGTCCAGGGTTGTCGTGATGATGCCAGTGTCCGGCATTTCCCGCACCAGCCGTTGGGCGAGATGCGGTGCATCGATGGGCGCCGGCTGACGCGAGGTCGGCACCGGCTCCCGCACCGCCGCCGCGAATTGCCCTTCGTCGATGATGCCAGCCGCCAGCAGGCGCCGCAGGACTTTATCGCGCGCGGCTTCGGCCGCTGCCGGAAAACGGTCGGGACGCTGGCGTTCGGGCGATTGCGGCAGCGCCACCAGCAAGGCCGCTTCGGCATCGCTCAGGCGGGCCGGCTCCTTGCCGAAATAAGCCAGGCTGGCGGCGCGGACGCCTTCCAGATTGCCGCCATAGGGCGCCAGCGACATGTAGATGCCGAGGATCTGTTCCGGCTCGTAATGCCATTGCAGTTGCAGCGCCCGCGCCATTTCGGTGAGCTTGGCGCCGATGGTCCGAGGGCGTGGTTCCAGCAGGCGCGCGGTCTGCATGGTGAGGGTCGAAGCGCCGGAGACGGTATGGCCGGCATGCACCGCTTGGCCGACGGCACGCAGCACCGCCAGCGGATCGACCCCCAGGTGATGGCCGAAGCGCTTATCCTCATAGGCGATCAGGAAGCGGCGAAACTTGCCATCGACCCGGGAGGTATCCACCGGATAGCGCCAAGCCCCGTCCGCCGCCGCGAAAGCCCGCAGCACCGATCCGTCCTCGGCCACCACCAGGGTCGATTGCTGCGACAGTCGCGTAAGGTCGGGCGGAAAGATCCGGTCGAGTGCGATGACAGCGGCAACGGCAAGCAAGGCCACGGCCAGGGTCGCCAACCCCACCAGCCGTCTCCTTTGCCTGATCGTCGCTATCGCTCGCCTCAACATGCGTTCCGCCACGACCCTTCCGGAAGACCTTCGCTCAGGGCGCCGTGATGACCAATTTGCCGGCCGGCCCCTGGGCGCGGTATTCGGGCTTGTACATGTCCTCGATCGTCACGGCGGGGACCTTGTATTTACCCGGCGTCACCACGCGCGCGAGATAGGCCACGGTGAAATCGCGCTGGCCGCCATTGCTGTGATCGGTATCGCCCGTATCGAAGGCCGCGACATAACGGTCATCGCGATATTCCTCGTAATCCGGCGTGCTCAAGGCCGGCAGCCAGGCGTAATCCGAGGTCTGCCGCCGGTCGGACAAGCGGGCATTCTCGATCTCCAGGCCGGCCGGCAAGAGATCAACGATCATGGACTGGTGATTGCTGTTATCGGTCACCTGTCCCTTGATCACCACCACCAGCAGATCGTTCTGCTTCAACTGGTCCAGCACCGCCGGCGTGCCGTCGGGCAGGTAATAGCCGCGATCGATGGTGTAGCCGTTGCTGCTGGCCGGCTGGTCGTCAACCGGGATACCGGTCGAGGTCGCCCGCGCATAAACCACCCCCTGCCCCGCATTGGCGGCACCGAAACCCTTCAGCAGATTGCCTTGATCGAAGCTGCGGGTATAGGGCCGGTCCTGCTTGACCGCCTCCGAGCCATCGACCGTCAGGCTCAGTTCGGGTGACTTGCCGCTGGTTGCGCTGGCGGCCAGCAGCAGCCAGGCCTGTTCCTGGGTGGAGAGATATTTGCGGCCGTTCTGCCGGCTTGCCAATTGTTCCAGCAACGAAGCCGGCCGCTGATTGTCCGGCATCAGATCGGCCATGCCGCTTTCCGTCAGCAAGGCGACGATGGCCGAGAGATCACGCAGATCCGAGCCGTAATCCCACCAGACGTCATTGCGCTTGCCGATACGGCCGAGCGCCAGCTTGAAGCCCTCCAGGGCCCGCGCCTGATCGCCGCTCATCGCCAGGGCGCTGGCCAATTGAGCCAGCGGCAAGGTCGGCGCGCTATCCTTATAGGTATCGTAGACATAGCGCAGGTCGCTGAGATTGGCCTGTTTCGCGACCGTCAGCACGTAAAGCGCATAGGCCTTGGCCGGCAGGCTGACGGTGTAACGCTGCCAGGAATCGCCGATATCCTGGCGGGTCACCTGGCGCAGGCCGTTCAGCCCGTTCTCATAGGCGCTTTCCGGCATCTTGAAGCCCTTGGCCTTGGCCCGGGTCAGGAAATCCATGGCATAGGCCGAAAGCCAGGGTTCCGCCGGGCCGGCGCTGGTCCAGAGCGAGAACTGCCCGTCGAAACGCTGCCGTTCGAGGACGCGGGCGACCGCGCGCTGAAGCTGATCCGCATCGATCTTCTTGTAGCGGTCGTCGAGCCCCCAGGCGGTTGCGACATCGCTGGCGAAGAGCAAGGGGAAAGCGACACTGGTGGTCTGCTCCAGGCAGCCATAGGGATAATGCTCCAGCGATTTCAGCACCGATTGCACATCGAGATTGGGCGTCGTGCTGAAAGAGGCGCGGATCAGGCCGGTGCCCGGCAGGAACTTCTCCAGCGCATTTGCCGGCACATCCAGTTGCTCCCCGGGTTTCAGGTTGGCGACCTGGCTTTCGGTCATTGGCAGTTGCGCCGGGCGTACCGGCACGGAGAAATGGCGCTCCAGGCGATAGTTGTTGGGGCCGGTGACGGTCAGCGTGATTTCGCCGCTGCCGACGCGATTGCCCAGCATGGCGATGCGGCGCGAGACCGTAGCGCCCTTCTTCAGTTCCGTCGTGAAATCGGCATCGGCTGCCAGTTGCACATCGTCCTTGGCCTGCAAGGCGACGCTGTACTGCCCGTCGGCACCGTCGAGATTCTGCAGCGACAGCGAGAACGAGCTCTGATCGCCCGGCGCCAGGAAGCGCGGCGTCGAGACTTCCGCGACCACCGGATCACGTACCACCAGACCAGCTTCGGTCGAGCCGATATTGCGCGCATCATAGGCGACCGCCATCAAGCGCAGGCGGCCGTTATAATCCGGGATATCGAAGCCGATGGTGGCCTTGCCGTCCTTGCCGACAGAGACCAGGCCGGAGAACAGCGCCACCAGCTTGATCTCGGGTGGCGCGCCCCGCTGCTTCAGATCGCCGTCGCCGCCTTCTCGGATCTGGCCGCGTCGGCCGAGCTTGCCGTCGATCAACTGGCCGTAGAGATCGCGCACCTCCGTGCCCAACCGACGCTTGCCGAGATAGTAATTGAGCGGATCCGGGGTCGCGAAATCGGTCAGTTGCAGAATGCCCTCATCGACCGCCGCCAGGGTCAGCATGGCGGTGCCCCCGGACATGTTGCTGATCGTCACCGGCAGCTCGATATGCTGGCGCGGCAGGATCTTGTCCGGCACGGTCATGGCGATCTGCAATTGCCGCGGCTTCGGATCGATGCCGAGCCAGGTGACGCCAATGGCGCGCCCGGGCCCCCGCTCCGCTTTCTCACCCGGCCGGAAGGCGCTGGCCAGGACATAGGCCCCTGCCCCCCATTCACCGTCGATCGGAATGCGCACGGTCTTGCCGCCACGCGGAACGGTGACGACGCGGCTGTCGATCAGCTTGTCGGTGGCGACCGTCACCAGCACTTCGCCGTCGAAGGGCGGGCGGATCATCACCTCGGCGCTATCGCCCGGCTGATAAAGCGGTTTGTCGGCGGTCAAAGACAGCTTGTCCGGCGTATCGCCGGTGCCGGGTGCGGCACCCCAGCCAGCATGGAAGCGCACCGAGACGGCGCTGCCGCTGGCCTGGTCATAGACTTCCAGCCGGTAATTGCCCCAATCGACAGTCTCGGCGATCTTGCCGGGCGTCGCGGCGGCGATATCCAGGCTGCCGGTCCGCACCGCACCGTCACGGACGGTGACGGCATAGTCCCAGCTTCCGCCGCTATAGAACCAGTTATAGTCCCAGTCTTCCTTGACCAGACGGTATTGCAGCTTGGGCTGGGCGATACGCTGGCCGGCGCTGTCGAGGGCGATGACCTCGAAACCGGCCTCGCTGCCATCGGCCACTTCGTTATTGGCGAAATCCGGCTTGATGCCGAGGGTCATGCCCTCGCGCCGGATCGGCAGGGTGACGCTCTTGATCACCGGCCGGCCGCCGAATTCATAGACCTCGACCCGGAGGGTTGCAGCCAGGGGCGACTGCACATCGGGCAGTTCGTCGAGCAGGACCGGCAGCACGACCTTGCCCTCGGCATCGGTGCGTCGGTCGGTCAAGGCGATGCGCTTGGCGGCGACATCCTCATCGGCCAGGCCGAACTGATAGCCGGTATAACTGGGGAACGGATTGGGGTCGCGGGCCAGGGTGATATCGGCCTTGGTCACCAGATCGGCCGCCGGCGCGCCGTACAGGAATTTCGCCCCGACATCGACCTTGCTCTCCTGGCCCTGTGCCAGGAAGTCGCCCTCCGGCTTCGCCGAGACTTCGATCCGCGCCGGCACCACATCCTCGACCAGGAAACTGGTGGTGGCGATCGGCTGGCCCTTGGGATCGACATAGGCCTCGACGCTCCAGGACCCGGTGCGGGCGCTGACATCGATGGCGATATCCCGCTGGAAACCGCCCAGCGTATCGGCATCGCCGGCCTTGTCCTTGAGATTGTCGAACCGCATCGCTTCGACGCCGTCGGGCCGCAGGACCCGCAAGGTGATCGGCAGGCCGGTGATCGCCTTCGCCGCCGTGTCGCGCAGCAGGGCGACGAGATGCACGGTCTCGCCAGGGCGATAGACGCCGCGATCGGTATAGAAGAAGAGATCCTGCCGGTCGGGCGCGGTCCGGCCGCTGACGCCGCGATCGCTGAGGTCATAGGCGGCGCGGGTCAGATCGAGGAAGCTGAAATCGCCATCTTTCGGCCGTAGCGCCATGACCGCCGTGGCGGTCCGTCCGCCGGCGCCGCGCAGCAGGCCGGCATCGAAATGGGCAAAGCCGCTGCGGTCGGTCCGGGCGGTGGCCAGGACCTCGTTGTTGCGGGCCAGCAGGCGCACCTCGACCCGGTCGATCGGCGTCGCCTCCGCCAGGGAACGGGCGAAGACCGACAGGCCGTCGGCGCCGGAAAGCGTCGTAAGGCCGAGATCGGAGACGATCAGCCATTGCGTCGCATAGGCGTCCCAATAGGTGTCGTCGCCGGGATTGCCTTCATTGGCATCCGTCTCCTCGCCCGCCTTGAAGGGCCGCGCCATCAGGATATAGATGCCGGGCTGCGGCTTGCCGATAAGGTCGCCGACCGGGATCGAGGTCGCCTGCCGCACATTCTTGTCGGTGGCGATATCCATCGAGCCTTTCCATATCTCCTCGCCGGTTTCCTCGGCGATGCGGCGGCCGTCATATTCATAGAGGTTGTTGAGGAAGCGCCGGTCGTTGAGCTGCTGGATCAGGTTGCGGTCGTTGATCCGCAGCATTTTCAATTTGACGCGGTCGACATTGACGCTGAACAGCGGCACGCCGGTCGAACCGATGCGCGGCAGGACATAGGCTTGGTTGCGGAACCCGACCGAGGGTTCCCGGTCGCCGATCGCTACCTCGATCTTCTGGCTCTCGTCGAGCGTGCCACGGAAGGCCGCCGGCAGGCCCTTCAGCACCGTCACCTGATAGGTCTTGCTGTAATCGAAGCCCTCGATGCAGAGCGTGCCGTCCTGGACCTGGAAGGTCGGTTGAATTTCCGGCTCGATGCGGACGTAATCCTCATAGCGCAACTGGGCGCCGCCGCGCAGATCGCGGTCGAATTCGATACAGGCCTGGGCGCGATCACCCGCCGAGGCGGTCTTGCTGCCGAGGATATGGAAGGCGATCTGGTCGCTGAGGCGCCGGAGCCCGGCCGTGGCTTCCGGATCGGCCACCAGTTCGGCGGCTTTCTGATAAGCGGTCAGCGCTTCGGGAAGGCGTTTCGCCGCTTCCAGGTTGCGGGCCACGCGGAGCATCTGGCTGCCGCGCTGCCGGTCGGTGACGCCCTGCTGATAGGCCAGGTAGGCGGCGTAAGCCGTCTCAAGCTCCTTGCCGCCGAGCTTTTCTTCCGCCTGCGCCAACCCGTCCCAGACTTCGTAGCGGTAATCGCCCGCGTGAATCAGGCGTTGCGCCGCATCCTCCGCGCCTTTCCAATCGTTCTGGTCGATGGCCGTGGACAAAGTCGCCAGCAGCGTATCCGGATCGGTTTCCCCCTCCGGCAAGGTTTGCCCGGCGATCTTGTCGCGGAATTCATTTGCCGCGCCCTCGAAAGCTGACAGATCGGCTGCCCGCGCCGTTGCGGCGGGCAGGACGAAAACGAACAGGGCGATAAGGAGGTACTTCAGCGACGTCATGGCAGCTCTACCGATGGCGAATGGAACGGAGGGCATATCTGCGGCAATTTGCGGGGTGAATTGGTCACGATGACATAATACCGACTAGTTGCCAAAACGTACCATTCGATTCCGGCAAAGTTGTGGCGCCGGTCACAAGAAAGTTGTGGCACGGTTGAACATCTGTTCCTAATACATACATTTGTATCGAATCCTCCCACCAACTCCCCGGCAGTGACACCAAAAGGCAATCAGGGCTCGGACTGAGTTTTAAGCAATGCGTAGTGACAAGGCGATGACTGTTCGAGCCGAAACGGTGCTCCAGCCTGACTCCCAGGCCGGCGAAGCGCCGCGCCTCTGGCTGCTCCTGGGGAACCGCTATGGCGACAATGCCCAGGTGCTCGCGCTTGGGGATTCGCTGCGCGACGCTTTTGGCTGGGCGTATGAGATCAAGCAACTGCATTACGATCCGGATTGCAGCGTGCCGTTCCGCGATCGTGGTGCTTCGCTCATCGGTGTCGATCAAAGTCGCGGCATGCCGCTGACGCCGCCCTGGCCGGATATCGTCATCGCCATCGGTAAATCCGCCGCATCGGTCGTGCGCTGGATCGATCAGCAGGCCGGCGGCAATGTCATTTGCGTTCAATTGGGCCGGCCGCGTACGGCCTATCACCATTTCGACCTGCTGGTCACGACGCCGCAATTCAGCATGCCGCCGGGCAACAATGTGATCCGCCTGACCATGCCGATCACCTTGCATGACGAAGAAAAGTTGATGACCGAAGCGGCAGCCTGGCAACCGCGCCTCGCGCATCTGCCGCGCCCCTGGACCGCCGTCCTGATCGGCGGCGATACCACTCAATTGAGCTTCAATGCCGGCAATGCGGCGCAACTTGTCGACCAGTTGCGTGACTACCAGCGGCAGCATGGCGGCTCGTTCATCGTCACCACCAGCCCCCGGACACCGAAGGCGGTGGCCGACAAGCTGGAACAGGGCATGCCCGGACCGCATTTCTATTTCCGCTGGGCGAAGGGTGCTGCCAATCCCTATCAGGCCTTCCTGACCCTGGCCGATCGTTTCATCATCACCAATGACAGCGTGACGATGATCGCCGAGGCGGCCGACCGCGTGAAGCCGATCTATCTTTATACCCTGCCCCGCCGCCAGACGAAGGCCGGCGGGCTGGTGAATAAGATCGGCCGGCGGTTACGCCGCCGCCGCGAAAGCCGCAAGAATGCCAGCCGGCGCCGCGACCTCATCGACCGCTTGTTCGACCTGATGACGGAAAGCGGCCATGTCAGGCCGCGCAACAATATCGACTGGTTCGAAGCGACGCTCTACAGCCAGGGCATCGCCAGGCCGCTGGATATCGAGCAGGGCCTTGCCGAGCTGGGCGCCGGCGGATTGCGTCCCTGGGCGGTCGAAGGCGTGACCATGACCGAACGGAACATCGTCACCGAGCGGATCGGCTGTCTGTGGGCCCAGCGTCTGCAGGCCCAGGCTTCTTCCGGAAGGATGTGATGCCTCGCCTTCTCACTTATTGAAGCGAGCCGGCGCTTGGCATCTGCCTTACTCCCCTTCCCTCAATAGCGATCTTCCTGTGTGGCCCCGCGTACTTCCGAGGCGTGGATCAACTGCTGAAGGCGGGTGAGCTGACGCGGCTTGAAGGCTTCGATCGGCAGTTCGGCAATGAAATTGATATAGCGGCGCGGAATCTGGGTCAGGCCGCGCGGGCTGACACCGTGGACCGCCTTCTCCGAATTCACGAAGCACAAATAGGTATTGGCGCGATACGGAATGGTCTTTGCCAGCGAGATATCGCGGTTCATGACCCGGTGCTTGATGAAACGCGGTTCACGCTGCCAGGCATAGAGTTCCAGATCGCCGCCGTCGCTGACATCGGCGGGGTCACGGAAATAATAGAGGGCGCTGAAAACCTTGTCGCAGAGATCGACATGGGGCGTCTTGACGCTGCTGATCTGGGTGACGGGCGTATTCATGACGAACTGGCAGTCCAGCCGGACCTCGGCCTCGCCGCTGAAGCCACGGGGAATGACCCGCCAATCCTCGAAGCGCCGCCCCATCCGCATCTCAAGCCCGGGGAATTCCCGGCGGAAATGCGGGCCGAACAGGCGCACCACATTGCGCCAGTAATCGACGGAGGTGTGATACTCGAAGAATTCGCGCCAGAGCGGCGAGATGCGTGTATCGCCGAGCACCTGTTTCACGCTCATGCGGATCGCTTCATTATTGCCGTAATCGGTGCGGCCATTGAGGATGACCGCCATCTCCGGGAATTCGGCATTCAAGGCCGCATAGGTGTCGGGCGACACCGCCGATTGCGCGACGTAATGCGGGCACGGCGCCACCGAAACCTGTTCCGGCGCAACGTTTTCCAGCAGATGCGGTGCCTTTGCTGCCGTGGCTGCTGCCGCTACCATGCCCTTCTCCACACTGAATCCACATCGTCAGGATAGCTGTACTGACACTGGCGGCAAATGCCGAATTTCATAGCAACTGCATCCTGGCGAAACATCAAGCGGCCTTGCGGCGGCAGAGCTGCAGCGCATCGTGGCGGACGTGATTGGCCGCCATTTCCTGGCGCAGCATCGCCTCGGTGACGAGGCCGCGCTCCATGCATTCCGACAGCAGGTCGAAGAACAGCCGCTCCTGTTTCGGATCGGGATGGCGGTGATAAAGACCCGGCCGGCCGAAGTTCAGCAGGTTCTTGACCGACTTCACCAGCCGCT
Source organism: uncultured Rhodospirillaceae bacterium (assembly GCA_964406155.1). Lineage (GTDB taxonomy): Bacteria > Pseudomonadota > Alphaproteobacteria > Dongiales > Dongiaceae > Dongia_B. The sequence goes on from CAYOQR010000018.1 coordinate 39,402, forward strand.
TCGGCAGGCTCTTGCTCTTCGCCTTGACCCGGACCGTGAAATCGATCGGCAGGCCGGTCTTCCAGGGCTGGGTGCGGCGATAGGTGTTGTGCAGGATCTTGGTTTGCGGTGTCAGGCGATCGAAATCGTTCCACTCGTCTTCCAATTGGCCGACGGTGTCATCCGGCTCGTATTCCAGCTTGACCCATTTCATATAGTCCTTCTTGAACTCGAAGAGTTCGTTGAAGGTCTGTTCCGCATCCCAGTGGCGCAGCTTGGCATTGTCGAGCAGCATCACGGACGAAGCGCGATAGCCCGGCAGATCCTTGAAGCCGGGGCGATACCGGCACATCAGCGCCTTGCCCTGCATATCGCGGTTGAGCAGATCCCAGACATCGCCGACGGCAAAGCAGTCCGGATCGATGACCACGGAGCGGCCTTCGTAATTCATCAATTTCGGTGGGGCGAAGCGCAGCGGCGTGAAGGATTGCAGATCGTCATGCTTCCAGACCCGATGCTCGAGGCCGCGCAGGAATTTCTGCCCGATCTTCGCTTCCAGCCAGGGGAAATCCTTGTAATGCATGATCTCGACATCGAACTTGTCGGCATGCTTGCTGTTCCGCTTCAAAGCATAGGCGGCAACCACGGCCCCCAGATACTGCTCGTCATTGGTCTGGATGAAGACCTTGTACTGCACGCAGTCGCTCCTTCGTTCGACCTGATCGTCCGCTCGGCGATCGACCTGACCACCTATCCAGTCGACCCGATCGGCGCCGATTTCCTTACAACCACCGGTATGGATCTGGACAGTGCTTTCGCGTCCCGCCCCCGCCCGATCCGGATTTTCCTATCGCGCCGATGATAGGTCCTGACGTCCAGCCATGCAACTAACTACCTGACAATGCGCGGTTTTGCCGCAAATCTCCGGTCATTTCCGCGGCCTCCCGCCCAGCGGGGCCGTGGGGCCGGCCGGAATTGACAATTGGACCCGCAATGCTATCAAGGCGATGCATCGGTTGTTCCGATGGCCCCGCCCCGGATTGACGGCCGAGTCCCGACGGACCGGATCTCAAGGATCCGCGGCCCGCGAGATCGACAGAAAGCCTATGCAACCGACCAACACGCCCAGCGATTCCTCCCTTGCCAATACCATCCGGGTTTTGCGCAAGCACGGCCTTTGGCGCCAGGTGCCGATCGTTTTGGGGCTGCTGCTCACCGGCCTTCTGGACGCCATCAGCCTGACCACTCTGCTGCCGATCATCGGCATGATCACGAATAGCGGCGGGAAGGTCAGTCCCGTCCAAGTCTATATGCAGCAGATTTTCGACAGCTATCATCTGTCCATCAATCTGGGCGCGCTCTGCGTCTTCGTGATCGGCTGCCTCAGCCTGAAGGCGATCATCACCTTGCAGATCAACCGCTATGTCGGTGAGGTCGTCGCCGAGATTTGCGGCGAGTTGCGCCAGACCCTGGTCAATCGGCTGCTGGAGGCGCGCTGGTCGTATTTCACGGTTCATCCGGTCGGGCGCTTCGTCGCCGCGATCCTGCCGGAAGCGAACTGGGCCGGTTATGCCTATCGCTCGGCGCTGGGCGTGGCGATGCAGGTCATCCGGGCGATCACGCTCTCCTGCGTCGCCCTGATCTTCGGCTGGCGAACCGCGTTGGTTGCCGTCATCCTCGGCCTGCTGATGGGCTTTGCCATGCGCTACCTGACGCAGGCATCCCGCGCCGCCGCCAAGCAATTGCGCTATGCGCTGCAGAATCTGGTCGCCGATCTCACCGACCTGATCATCGGCTATAAGCCGCTGAAGGCCATGGGCCGCGAAGGGACGTTGATCGTCAGCCTGCGCCGCGAGACCAAGTCGATCCGCCGCGCCATGTACGACATGGTGATCATGCAGCAATTGTCGGGCTCCCTGCCCGACTTCCTGATCGTCTGCGCGCTGGCGATCGGCATCTATGTGGTCAACCTCTTCTTCGACATCGCCATCGAGCCGCTGCTGGCTTTCGGCCTCGCGACCTACGGTCTCATGATGGCTGTCGCCCGGGTTCAGCGGGCGATGCAGGAGCTCGCACAGTCGGACAATATGTATTGGGCGGTGCAGAACACCATCGCCGAGGTCACGGCAGCCACCGAGCCGCATCAGGGGACGCGCCAGCCCACACTCAACGAGGGCTGCCGCCTGGAGAACGTCTCCTTCTCCTATGGCCGCGGCCCGGTCCTGGACAATGTCTCGGTCGAGATTCCGGCCGGCCGCATCACCACTTTGGTCGGTGAATCCGGCTCCGGCAAGACGACCGTGGCCGATCTTCTGTTAGGATTGTTCTTGCCGGGTTCGGGCCGCATCCTGGTCGATGGCGTCGATCTGTCGGAAATCGATATTCCCCGCTGGCGGTCCATGGTCGGGTACGTGCCTCAGGAAGTGTTGATGTTCAACGACACGATCGAGGCGAATATCAGCCTGAGCGACCCGGCCATCAGCGAGGCGGATGTCATCGAGGCTTTGAAGACCGCCGGCGTACACGACTTCATCATGAGCCTGCCGGACGGTCTGCAGACCATCGTGGGCGAGCGCGGCATGATGATCTCCGGCGGCCAGCGCCAGCGCATCGCCCTTGCCCGCGCCCTGGTGCACAAGCCGCGCCTCTTGATCCTGGACGAGGCGACCAGCGCTCTCGATCCGGTGACGGAAGCGGAGATCTGCGCGGCGGTGCAGCGCCAGGCCGGCCATACGACGATCCTCGCCATCACCCACCAGCCGTCCTGGGTCAAGGCCGCCGATCGCGTCTATCTGATCGAAAAGGGCCGCGCGATCCTGCAGGACCGTGCCGACGACGACAATGTCTTCGTGCTGGACCGCTTCAGGCGGAATGTGTCGCGGCCAGCCTGACCGAGCCGCTCTGCATTTCATAGATCCGGTCGGCGGCATCGATCCAGAGCGGTTGATGCGTGATCGCCAGAATGGTGCGCTGCCCCGCCAGGCTGCGGACGCTTTCGCAGATTTCGATGGCCGTATCATGGTCGAGGGCGCTGGTCGCCTCGTCCAGGATCAAGAGGCGCGGATCGCTGATCAGGGCGCGGGCAATCGACAGGCGCTGGCGCTGGCCGCCGGACAGCAGATTGCCGCGGACACCGACGATCTCATCCAGCCCCGCCGGCAATTTGCTGACGAACTGCCAGGCACCGGCCAGTTTCAGGGCCGTCTCGATGCGCTGCCGGTCGACGCTCTCATCGCCCAGGGTGACGTTGTTCGCCACCGTGTCGTTGAAGAGGATGTTGTCCTGGGGGATGTAGCCGATCTGGCTGCGCCATTGCCTGAGGTCGATATCCTGTAGCGACACGCCGTCGATCCGGACCTGTCCGTCGCGCGGCCGGTGCAACCCGACCAGAAGATCGGCGATGGTGGTCTTGCCGGAACCCGATGGACCGATGACGGTGGTCACATCGCCGGAACGCAGCTCCATATTGATATCCTGCATCACGTCCCGGCTGGGATAGGCGAAGCTGACATCCGTGAAACTGGCCTGATGGGTCAGGGTGATGGTGCGGCCGGCCTGCATCTGTTCGACCTCGCGCTCGGTTTCCGAGATCAGCGCGACCGAGGACCAGAAGGCAGAGGAATCGATCAGCACGCCCTGCATGCCGGAGCGGATATCGCTGATCTGCCCGGAGATGCGGCGCAGCAGCCAGATCGTCCCGATCAGCGCTTCGAAGGGCATGTTGAAATAGTTGTGGCCGAAATAGATGCCGCCGACCAGGAATGCCGCGAGCAGCGGTTCCTGCAGGGCGACGATCGCCGCATTGCTGTAATTCTCGCGCTTCAGCGCCTTGCTGAGCTTGTCGATATCCTTGGCGAAGACGCCGGCGACATGACCGTGCCGGTTCATTGCCTTCAGCGCCTTGATATTCGTCAGGACTTCCGTCACCGCACCGGCCAGGCGCTGGTTGTATTTGGTCTTGCCCTGCCCCGCTCGTTTCGCCATGCGCATGTAACGCGTCACCACCGCCCAGAGAATGACGGAGACGAAGATCGCCGCGACCGAAAACTGCCAGGAGATGAACAGCGCTCCGACGAAATAGGCCAGGGTTTCCGCCATCTTCGACAGCACCGTGCCGCTCAGCTTGAAGGCGGAGCTGGCCCGGTCGGCCTCGGTGCTGATCGCCGAGGTGAAGCGGCCGGTCGGCTGCGAGGTGAAGAATCCCCAGCGCGCCCGCATGATCGCATCGATCAGCCGCAGGCGAAGCTGGGTCGCGAGATTGGCCACCTCCCGCCCGACGAAGACCATGCCGGTGATCGTCAGGATCAGCTTCACGAACATCATCATGACGAGGAAGCCAAGCAGGACGCCCAGGGTTGGCGGCAGGCCGACAGAAGCGAGGATATCGGTAACGATCCGTTCCACCAGCTTGCCCGAATGCCCCTCCGATTTGGAGGCGAGCGAAATGATCGGCCAGAGAGTGGCGATGCCGATCGTCTCGGCCAGGCTGCCCAGCAGGAGCGCGACCAGAACGATGATCTGCCGGCGATAGCCGGTGTGAAAGAAGATGCGGAAAAGATTGAACATATGACTTAACGAAGAAAACGAACAGGCCGGGCCGCTGCCTCGCGCCGATGGCACAGGGGCTGCCGCTCCGGCAGGATGGATGATGTCGCGTTATCGCGCGGCAGGTTCCGATTGGGCACGGTGGATCAATAACCCCAGAGATGCTGCAGGCCGACGGCACCTTGCGGCGAAAGCCCGACAACATGGGCCGTCACATCCGCATCCGCCGATTTGACCTGCAGGGTGCCGATGCCGCTTTCACCGAGATGGGCCGGCAAGCCGGGCAGCACGTCGTCGAGCCAGATGAGCCGGGCGCCGAAGGCCGGCAAGGTCGCCAGATGGCTGAGCCGGCGTCCCGCGTGATTGATGGCGCTGATCTCGCAGCGCGCTTCCATGGTGTAGTTCAGATTGCCGCTGGCATTGGCAATGAAAACGCCCGTGCGATAACCACCGACGCAACGTACCCGACCCATCAGATTGCTGCGCCCGATCACGCCGAGCGCCGGATGCAGCCAATGGGTCAAGGTCGGGATCTGGATGCCGAGATTGCGCCAGGAAGATTGGAATTCGGTGGCGTCCTGATCGCCGGTCTCCAGATGGCGGACAACGAGATCGGCCGTCGTCACCAGACGCTGCGGCGCGAGATCGGTTTTCAGATAGTCCGGTGCGACCATCGCCATGGTCGCCGACCGGCGCGCCGCTTCCGGTGCCATCTTCAGGAGATCGTCGATGAAGACCGGGCCGATGAAGTCCTTATGATATCCGAGCTCGCCGACGAAATTCCCGGCCCGGTCGTAGAACCGCAACTGGTAATCCTCGAAGGGTGGGTTCGAGGCGTCGAAATTGAAGCCGAAGCTCAATTGCCGGTCGCCGCGCAGGATCGGCAGGCTGCAGGCCTGGATCATGAAGCCGGCCTTGATGGTTTTTTCGATGAAGACCCGTTCATCCGGGCGGAAGACGACATCGGCCCTGTTGTCGACGCTCACCTTGCAGAGATGATTGCCGGAGAGGCTGGCGAGCTTGCCGGGCTTGTCGGAGAAGCCCTCCTCCATGGCATACCAGAACGAGGTGCCATAGCCGCGATAGGAGGCGGCGTAATACTCGCGATCGGTGCTGGCGCGGTCGAGATGGGGAAAATGCACTTCCTCCACCGGCCGCGCCCGTTGGCGTTTTTGCACCGTCTTGCCGGCGCCGCTGCCGATGACGACATCGTCGTCGCTGCCCATGTCGAGATCGTAATTCGGCACCGTCATGACCACATGGCCGCGACGGATCACGCCATCGATCAAGCGGAATTGCTGCGGCCTGTTGGGGCTTTTGAAGAATTGGTGCGAGCCGTGGACGATGGTGAAGGAATCCTTCCAGAACACATCGGCGCAGGGCCGGAAACGATAATGGCGGCCGCGCGTCAGATAGGGATGCGTGATCCAGACCTTCAAGCAGACGGCGCCCTTGCGCGGGCCGATCATCTCGCTCAGCCGCAGATTGATCGATTCGCTGGGGCCGAGGATGAGATAGCTGCGCTTCACCTCGCCTTCGGCAATCACCTCGAAGCGGAACTGCAACGGGTCCTTGATGCCGAAAAATTCCTCGAAGTGATTGAAGATCAGTGCGTCGACCTCGTCGATCTCCGCCGGGACTGCCAGCGTGCCGCCGCAGAATTCCCAGTTTTCCGCAACCCAATGCACCGGCTTGCGCGGCGCCAGGTGATGCATTTCCCGAAGCATCAGGCGGTAATTGGTGGCGACATCGCCGCCACCGACCACCACGGCATCCCGGTCCGCCAGCGCCTCGGCGCTGATCGGCCGCGCGCCGTTCGGCTGATCGGTGAGGAAATCGTTGGACAGCCAGAGGCAGTCGATGCCCGTTGCCTGGCTCGAGATGGACTGGAAGAAAGCCTGATTGCCATAGACGGCGATTTTACGCGCGCCGTCGTGCTGAAGCAGTCGCAGAACGTCCGTGATCGTCTGGCCGGCCCGGGTCGTATCGCTGGCGCCGCCGCCCGCCGGTCCACCCTTGAATTTCGGTTGCTTCTTTTTGCCGACGAGCCAATCGAAGTTGATGAGGGAAGCCAGTTTACGCCCGCCGGCCTTTCCCGCACCGCTCACTTCGACATCCGACGTCTTCATATTCCCATGACTCAATTTATCTACGAAAAAGTGCAGTTCTTTTCAAACTGCTGTCGAAACTTGCTGATTCGTCAGGTTTTTGCTAATGGACCGGGCAAATCCTAGGGGCAGGCATTGCCCTTCGCAATCAATCTTTTATGCGACCCAGGGTCCCATGACACAACGCGTTACCCCGACCACGAGCCCAGGGCTGCCGTTCCGCTGTGGCGATTTTGACACCCTCTGGCAGGCACTTGATTACGCCGCCAAGGGCGAAGCCGGCTATAATTTTTTCAATGCCAAAGGTGATTTGCAGGAGACCCTGCCCTATCGCGACCTGCGGGAAAAGGCGCGGGATTTCGCCCAGCGGCTGGTGGCCTTGGGCCTCAGCCAGGGCGACCGTATCATCCTGATCGCCGATACCGATCCGGATTTCATGGTTGCCTTCATGGGCTGCCAATATGCCGGCGTGCTGCCCGTACCGGTGGCGATCCCGACCAGCCTCGGCGGCAAAGAAGCCTATATCGCCCAGCTCCGCCATCAGATCGAGGGCTGCACGGCCTCGGCCGCCCTGGCGCCGGAAAGCCTGATCGGCTACCTGCAGCAGGCCGCCGCCGGCCTGTCGCTGAAACTGGTAGGAACGTCGAAGGACTTCTGGGACATCCCGACGCAAGGCGCGGATCTGCGGCCGGCCGGCCCTGAGGGCCTCAGCTACCTGCAGTATTCATCCGGCAGCACGCGTTTCCCCAAGGGCATCGAAATTACCCAGCGCGTCTTCATGGCAAATGCGCGGGCGATCGCCTCGGACGGCCTGCGTGTGGTCGTGGGCGATCGCAGCACGTCCTGGCTGCCGCTCTATCATGACATGGGCCTGGTCGGCTTCATGCTCTGCCCCCTGACCACGCAGATGTCGGTCGACTATATCCCGACCCGCGATTTCGCCCGCCGGTCGCTGACCTGGCTGAAGTTGATTTCGACCTATGGCGGCTCGCTCTCCTATTCGCCGAGCTTCGGCTACGATCTCTGCGTGCGGCGGATGCGCGACGATACGACCACGACCTTCGATCTCCGTTCCTGGCGGGCCGCCGGTATCGGCGGCGACATGGTCCAGCACGAAACGCTGCGGCGCTTCGCCGAAACGTTCGCGCCACATGGTTTCCGCGACGTCGCTTTCGTCCCCAGCTACGGCATGGCGGAAACCACCTTGGCGATGAGTTTCGCGCCGCTGGACGAGCGTTATCTGGTGGACTACGTCGATCGCGACGCCCTCGCCCACGAGAACCGCGCCATGCCGGCCGAGCCGGGCCCGAAGGCCCGTGGTTTCGTTGCTTGCGGCCGAGCCCTGGTCGAGCATGAATTCGCCGTTCGCGATGCCGCCGGCCAGCCCTGCGCCGAGCGTCAGGTCGGACGCATCTTCTTCCGTGGCCCCAGCGTCATGACGGGCTATTTCCGCCAACCCGAGCTGACCAGCGAGGCGCTGACGCCCGATGGCTGGCTTGATACCGGCGATCTCGGCTATTTGCTGAACGGCCAGATCGTCATCACCGGCCGGGCCAAGGACCTGATCATCATCGCCGGCCGCAATATCTGGCCGCAGGATCTGGAATGGGCGGCCGAGGAACTGCCGGAATTGCGGCGTGGCGATGTCGGCGCCTTCTCCATCGAGAACGGGGAAAGCGAGTCCGTCGTATTGCTGGTCCAATGTCGCCAGACCGATGCCGAGGCCCGGGCGAAGCTCGCCAAGGATATCGCCGCGAAATTGCAGAAATCGGCCGGGGTCGAGGCCCATGTCGTCTTGATCCCGCCGCATGGCCTGCCGCAAACCTCGTCCGGCAAACTGAGCCGGGCCCGGGCCAAGGCCAATTATCTCAGCGGCGTCTATGCCGCCGACCATCCGGCCAAAGCCTGATGGCGGAACAACGGGTCGTCGCCGTCACCGGGGCGACCGGTTTCATCGGCCAGGTTGTCATCCAATCCCTGGCCGCTGCCGGCATACGACCCCGGCTTCTGGTGCGGCGTTACCCGCAGGGCGCCCTGCCCAGCCGGTTGCCGGTCGAGATAACCCTCGGCGATCTCTCGGATGAAGCGAGCCTGCGGCGGTTCCTGGCTGGGGCCGATGCCGTCATCCATCTGGCCGGCGCCATCAAGGCGCCGGATGCCGCCGCCTTCACCGAAGCCAATGCCGGCGGCACCGAGCGCCTGCTGAAGGCGGCTGCGGCCGTCAATCCGACGGCGGCTTTCCTGCAGATCTCCTCCCTAGCGGCCCGCGAGCCTCAGCTCTCCCCTTATGCCGCCAGCAAACGGGCCGGCGAAGAGCGGGTCAGGGCTCTGGCCGGGGAACGTCCCTGGGCGATCCTGCGTCCCCCCGCCGTCTACGGTCCCGGCGATCCGGCGACCCTCCCCTTGTTCCAGGCGGCATCCTTAGGATTTGTGCCCTACCCGGCGGCGGCTGGTACCCGGGTCTCCCTGATACATGTCGCCGACCTGGCGGCGGCCATTCGCTGCCTGACCCTGGCGCTGGCTGACCGGGCGACGGCGCCGCTGGTCTCCGGTATCTGCTTCCAGATCGATGACGGTTATCCCAATGGGCACGACTGGACACAGATGCTGGCCGCCCTCTCCGCCGCGACCGGGCGCCGGGTCCGGGCCGTCAGACTGCCGCGCTGGCTGATGGCGGGCGTTGCCCTCGGCAATGCCTTGAAGGCGCGACTGACCGGGCGCGCCGAGGTGCTGATGCCCCATAAAGTTGCAGAACTTTATCATGCTGATTGGGTGGCGACGGGGCCACGTTTGCCGGCGGTTCTGGGCTGGGCGCCTCAATTCGACCTGAAAAGCGGCTTCAGCGACACACTGTCATGGTACCGGCATCTTTCTCTTGTCAGGTGAAATTTACCAATTAACGCATTGAAACATCACATATGTTACATTCCGAAACAAATTGTCATTTACCCCCCAGGTCGAAATTTACGTACAACTCCCTAGCTGATTCGACTGTCGTCGACTCGTGATTAACATATTGGCTAAAGACAAAAATCTGCCTTGGGTGCATCGGGTGAAATGGAAATGGTAGAGGCTACTCAGCAATTGTCGCTGCAGAGCGTGTTCGGCGAGGTTGCTCAGTTGATGGATCGCTTCCGTAAGGATGGCGCGCCGATCACCATGGATACCGATATCGCTCAGGACCTGAATATGGATTCACTGGCCGTCATGGATTTGATGATGGAGCTGGAAGACAAGTTCGACGTCTCGATCCCGCTCAACATGGTTCCGGAAATCGTCACGGTCGGCCAGCTTGCGCAGACCATCCATGATAGCAAGAAGGGGGCTTGATCATGGGATTGTTCGATCGCTTCAAGTCGGTGCGGGAAGCACACGGCGCCTTGAAGGCCTGTGGCGGCGACCCGTTCGGCGTCAAGATGGAGCGTGTGCTCTCGACCACCGAAGCCCTGATTGAGGGCCGGCACACGATCCTGTGCGGTACCAACAACTATCTCGGCCTGACCTTCGATGCCGGCAGCGTTGCTGCGGCGCAGCAGGCGATTGCCGATTTCGGTACCGGCACGACCGGCTCCCGGATCGCCAACGGCTCCTATAGCGGCCATCAGGCGCTGGAGCAGGATCTCGCCGACTTCTACGGCAAGAAGCACTGCATGGTGTTCACCACCGGCTATCAGGCCAATCTGGGCGCCATCTCCACCCTCGCCGGCCCCAACGATTTCCTGATCATCGATGCCGACAGCCATGCCAGTATCTACGACGCCTGCCGCCTGGGCAGCGCGACGGTGATCCGCTTCAAGCACAACGACCCGGCCGATCTGGACAAGCGCCTGACCCGCATCGCCAAGGAGCCCGGCAACAAGATCATCGTCGTCGAAGGCATCTATTCGATGCTGGGCGACCATGCCCCGCTCAAGGAATTCGTCGAGGTCAAGAAGAAGCACGGCGCCTATCTGCTGGTCGACGAGGCCCATTCGATGGGCGTCATGGGCGCGACCGGCCGCGGCCTGCTGGAGCATGAGGGCGTGGATGACGATGTCGATTTCGTCACCGGCACTTTTTCCAAGAGCATGGGCGCGATCGGCGGCTTCCTGATTTCGGACCATCCGGAATTCGACATCCTGCGCGTCGCCTGCCGTCCGTATATGTTCACGGCCTCGCTGCCGCCCTCCATCATCGCCTCGGTCCGCCAGTCGCTCGCGGCCCTGCGGGCGAAGCCGGAGCTGATGAAGAAGCTGTGGCAGAACGTCGACACGCTGTATGACGGCCTGCAGGCTGCCGGCTTCAAGCTGGGCTCGCAAAAGGGCCCGGTGGTGGCGGTGCATCTGACCGACCCGGTCCGCGCCGGTGTCGCTTGGCATGCCCTGCTGCAGCGTGGCGTCTATGTCAATCTGGCGCTGCCACCGGCAACGCCCAGCGGAACCGCCCTGCTGCGCTGCTCGGTCTGCGCCGCGCATAGCACGGAACAGCTCCAGCGCGTCGTTGCCGCTCTGACGGAAGTGGGCGAAGAGTTTGGCCTGCTGCCGCAACCGGCCCTGCGGGTTGCCGCCGCCGAATAAGGCGACGGAAGAAGCGAAAACGAAAAGCCGGCCCCAGGGGCCGGCTTTTCTGTTTCGTGCATCCCGTTTCAGAGGCCGCGCCAGATCTCCTCTTCCCGCCAGCCCAAAGCGGCGAAATCGGCCTGGCGGAAATGCGCGTCATCGGCCGGAAAAAACTCATCCAGTTGCGGTGGCCGGATGTGCGTTCCGGCGAGCATGGCATGGGCCTGGCCGCGATGATGCACCTGATGCTCGAAGAGATGCAGCAGCAGGCGGTCGTTCCGTTCCACCTGGACATGATCGGCACGGATCATGCGGCTTTCGCGCGCGAGGCCGGCGCCGTCCAGCCCGTCGCAAAAGGAGATCAGGCGCTGATCCACGGCCTGTTGCGCCGGCATGAGCGCCGCCATCGTCTGGCAGGGGATCGGATCGGCCCAGGCCGCCGGCCCCAAGGTGCCGCCTTCCATGGCATCGACATAGTACCAGTCGACGACCAGGATATGATTGAGCGTGGCCGCAAGGCTCGGGAAGAAACTGGTGCGGGTGGCGGTGAATTCCGCGTCGGTGAGCCCGGCGCAGGCGCTCAGCAGACGGTAATTCGCCCAGGCATTGTTCCGCGCCATGGCATGGAAATAGACGGCCGGATCGGTCATGCCCTCGCCTCCCCCTCTTCTCTTCCACGCCCGAAACCTCGAGCGCTCCGAAACCTCGAACGCTCCCGGGCGGCAGGTTAGCGGAAGGCGCCGAGACGGTACAGGCGCCAGACCAATTGGGGCGCCGCCAGCAGCGGATGACGGCGCTGCCAGTCCGTAACATCGATACTGACACCGCTGTGACGCCTGATCTTCCACAGCACGTAATCGAGCCCGCCGGAGAAGGTGAAGGCAGCCTTGAACAGCCGCGCCACATTGAGGAACTTGCCGACCCGGCGGCGATGCGCCCAGGAGTAACCCGGTGCGGCGGTGGATTTAAGCGCCGCCAACGCCAGCGGCGTCACCGCCTCGTAGCGTGCCCGGTCGTTGTCGTAGATATGCTGGGCGCGGTCCGTACTCTCCGGCCGTAATTCGGCCTGATAGGTGGCACGGAAGGCGGCAATCCACAGCGCCATGGGATCGGACGTCTCCGGCATCTGCGGGCGGATGGCGCCCAGCATGGTCAGGACCGCTTCTGCGCAAGCCTCGGCGGCCGCCTGGCCGGCCGCGGCATCGCGTTGCCAGATCAGGCGCGCGGGCTGGCAGAACCGCGCCCAGAGCGAGACATTGGCGGTAGCGGCGCTGGTGCCCTGGCGGAACTGGGCGAGGCTGATGACGGCGTATTTCGTGCGCAGCACGCTGCCGCGAAACGGCAGCTCCAGATAGAAGACATTGGGCGGCAGGAGCCGGTTCGCGCAAGCCATCCAGGTTTTGTCATAGGCGGCGCGGTAGTCGTCCACCAGGACATAGAAATCGAGCAGCGAATCCGCGAGCTGCGTTTCCGGCTGGCGCAGGCAGGAACCGTAGAACAGCACAGCCACCGCCGCCGATCCATGCTGGTGGCGGGCAGCCTCCGCCATCGCCTGCGCCGCTTCGGCGACCGGCTGGGCCAGCTCCCTGGCGATGAAATCGACCAACTGTCCGCGCGGATCCCGCATCCCTGTGCCGGTACCCCTGTCGGTGGCGCCTTCCCCAGACATAGCGCCGACTCAGAAGCGATGGAAGCGGATCACCGGTCCGGCGGAAATCCGTACGCCCTCAACCGGGTCCGGCATGAACAGCTCGCCGTCCATCACGAAGGGCGTGCGCAGGGTCAGATAGAGATCGTCCAGCGAACCGCTCTGATATCCCATGGTATCCATCCAGGGACGCGGCCGGCCGAAGACCACGGGCAGGATCGCCCGGCACAGGCGCGCGGGCGGATGATCGACCAGGGTGTATCTGACCGGCTTGCTGCAATCGCCCCAGAACGGCATCACGCCGGGCAGCAGGCGATGCAGTGTCGTCAGCAGCACCAGGAAGATCTCGCGTTCCTGGGCGGTGCTTTCGGTCCTACCGACCTTCAGCCGCTCGCCGGTGAAGCCGGAACGCGGTCCCGGGCCGTGCCGCAGCAGGCGCAGGAAAGACAGCAGGATGGTTATATTCGCTGCCAGGGCCTGGCGCATCCCGACCTTGTGCACCTTTTGCCGGCTGAGCATGGTGCCCTGATAGAAGGCTACCGCACCGGCGAGGAAGCCGTAGGTCTTGCTCTTGCCGCCGTCGAAGCTGACACCGATCAGGGACCGGTCCAGGGAGGTGCCGGGATCGCCCGCCTTGATCCGCTCGATCACCCGCTGCAGTGCCTGCGCCGGTTTGCCGCGTACGCCGACATCCATGGCGATGACATTGGTCATGCCGCTGGGGATCAGGCTGAGCGCCGGCATGGTGGCGAAGGGTCGCTCCTTCACCAGACAATTGATCGCCGCCTGAACCGTGCCGTCGCCCCCGCTGATGACCAGATGGGTGATATTCTCCGCCGCCATCTTCTGCAGCGCCGTAGACAGCTCGCCGATCTCGTGGAACAGCAGATGCTTTACGTCGGCGTGCCGCGCCAGGACCTCGTTGATGCCTTGCATCGAGGTCTTGTTTCTGGTGCTTCTGGCATTACTGAGAATACCGATCCGGGTCATCGCACACGCGATCCGCTGGGAGTGCCTGCTTCGATCGGTTCGGTGAGCCAGGAATAAGGCCGTTGCCCCATCAGGCGCTGCCAGCCCGCGAGCACGATCCGCCAGCAATGGAACACGAAGGAGAGGATCGTCCAGGCGGCGACGGCAAGGAAGCCCTCGGCCGGTTTGCCGGCCAGTGCGGCAACAGTGAGGATCAGCAGATTCGGATTGCGCCGCGCGGTGATCAGGCGGAACCAGGAATCGATCGGCCGCCAGGTATGGATCTCGATACGGTAGAGCCAGATGAACAGGCCCTCCTGGGCACGTCCCAGCACATAGCCGGCGAGGATGATCCACAGCGCCAACGTCTGCATCGCGCCCATCGCCGAGCCGCCCATCTCGCCGCCCTGGCCGATATACCAGGCGTAGTACCAGAAGGGCGGATGGATGAGGTCGATGCCGTGATCGAAGACATCGCCGAATTTCGTCGAGGTCAGCGTCACCCGGGCGAGCTTGCCGTCCACCGTATCGAGGAAGCACATCATCCAGGCGGCGGCGAGACCGGCGACGAACTGGCCATGCCAGAACAGCCACATCGCCAGGATCACACAGAGAAAGCTGACCGACGTCACCGTGTTCGGGCTGATACCCCGCTTGGCGCACCAGCGGGTCACGGCCATCGCCGGCACCGGCCAGACATATTTGGTGACGAGATCGGTGACGCCCTTATAGGCGCCGTGGAACATGCGGTGCTCGATCGCCGGGACGGCAGCCTCGGTCAGTTCCAGCACATAGGGCCGGGCGCGCTTGCGCAGGGCATGATTATAGGTGCTGGCCAGTTCGGCCGGGTCGGCCACCCCGATCAGCCCCACCGGCAAGACCCCGATCGATATCGAGCTGCGCCGCAGCAGCGCCGTGGCGGCCGCGAGATCGCCCCCACGGGTGATATAGGCCGCGACCGGCTTACCGGCTTCGGAGACCAGGACGAAACCGGGATTGCGCACCAGGGCGCGGATGACGCTTTCCTCATAGACGTGATCGGCCCGGATCAGCAGGCAAGCTTCCTGGATCGGCTCTCCCGCCGGGGCCGAACCGGCTTCCCGGGTGATCCCGGTCCGCCGCAGCGCCCGCCGCAACCGTTCCTGACTGTCGATGCCCCAAAGTGCCACGGGACTGGCATCGATCAGGAGGTAAGATGGCTGTTCGTCAGTGGTCACGGTCCGGAATCTTCTGTCGTTAAGCTTGCGGCAGGGCAGAAATAACCGTCGGGCGCGGAGCCGTCTATGAGAATTCGGTTCCAGTTTCAGATGCGGGCGAATCTCGCCGGCATTCCCGCCCCTTCCCGTTTGGCCCCGCCTTGTTTGGCCGGTATTCTTGCGGCGGGTTTGCAACCGCACATTGTCTGGTCGGCAAGGCTTGACGTCCTCAGTATTTAACGACAGAAACACAGCCTGGAACCAAGGTTCGGCAAATGTTCACTTTAGCTCATATTTCTGACCCGCATCTGGCCGGCTGGTCGGTGACGGACCCGCTGACGCTGGTTGGCAAGCGGATCACCGGCTACCTGTCCTGGCGCCTGAAACGGGTCAAGGTTCACAGGACGGAAGTCCTTGACCAGATTGTCGGCGACATGATCGCCGCCAAGCCGGACCATATTGCCGTGACGGGCGATCTCACGAATATCTCGCTGCCGCAGGAATTCGCCAACGCAGCGGCCTGGCTGCGGCGACTGGGCCCGGCGGAGTCGGTTTCCGCGATTCCCGGCAATCACGACGCCTATGTATCCATGCCCTGGTCGCAATCGCTGGGCCTCTGGCAGGACAACATGACCGGCCTGATGCCGGGCGAGAGCCCGGTTCTTGGCGCGGCGGAGATCCCCGTCGCCGATGCCGACGATTTTCCCTATGTGCGGCAGCGCGGCCCGATCGCCATCATCGGCACATCGACGGCAGTCCCGACCCTGCCCTTCATTGCCGCCGGGGAGCTGGGTACCGGGCAGTTGGAGCGTCTCGCCGGTATCCTCGAAAAACTCGGCGAGGCCGGATTGTTCCGGGTCGTGCTGATTCACCACCCGCCGTTTACCGATGGCCATGGCCGCCGCAAATCGTTGCGTGATCATGTCGCGCTCCGGGAGGTTCTACGGGAAAAGGGTGTTGAACTCGTCCTGCATGGCCATACGCATGTCGAAGGCTTGGGCCGGGTGGCGACGCCCAAAGGCGAGGCTCCGGTTTTCGGTGTCCCTTCGGCTTCCGCCCTCGCCTGGCGCCACAAGGATGCGGCAGCCTATCATCTCTACCGGATCGGGCGTCAGGATGGTGCCTGGCGGTTGCGGGTCGAGATTCGCGCCCTATCTGAGGAGACAGGCGGCATCGTCCCGGCTGGCGAGATGCTGTTAACCATTCCCTGAAGCGGTCCGAAATGATCGTTTCTCGACCGACAATGTGATAGACAACAGGCCCGCGAGACCGCTCGCACGGCCAAAGAGCAGAGTGCATGACCACAGCAGCGCCCAATCCCACGGCGGCAAAATTTGGATTTCCGGCGACATCGGTCGCGACGTACCAGCGCTGGCTGGTTCTCGCGCGCCCGCAGCAGCCGACCCTGGGCTCCATGGTGCTGGTGTGCAGCGATCCCGCGGGCTCCTTCTCGCAGATTTCGCCGGCGGCTTTCGCCGAGCTTGGTCAGGTCACGCATGATCTCGAGACGGCGCTGCGCGCGGCGTTCCAACCGGACAAGCTGAACTATCTGATGCTGATGATGGTGGACCCGGATGTGCACTTCCATGTCCTGCCCCGCTACGAGCAGCCGCGCCGGTTCGGTGGCCGGGATTTCATCGATGACTTCTGGCCGAAGCCCGTGGATCTCACCCAGCCGGCCCTGAACGATTCGCGGGTCGTCGCGGAGATCGCCCGGGCATTGCAGCGCGTCTGGCCGCAGCGATCCGCGTAAAGGCCAACGAAATGCGTCTGATCGACATCTACATTCTCAAGCGAGTCGCTTGGCCGTTGATCGCCTCCATGATGATCGCGTTGTCCGGTCTCTTGATGGAGCGCCTGATCCGGCTGCTGGATCTTTTCGCCAATCGCGGCGGTCCGTTCACGCTGATCATGAAGATGCTGGTTTATCTCGTGCCGCATTATCTGGCGGTGGCGATTCCGGCAGCCTTCTTCGTCGGCATTCTCTATGCCAGCCTGCGTCTTTCGAGCGACAGCGAATTGGACGCCCTGCGCGCGACCGGCCTGTCGCTCGGCCGCATCCTGGTGCCGATCACCGCCCTTGCCTGCGTCCTCACCGTGGTCTGCGTGATCATCATGGGCTTCCTGCAGCCCTATACCCGCTATGCTTATCGGGCCATGGTCTATCTTATCACCGAAACCTCGTGGAACTCCGCGATCGAGCGCGGCGCGTTCTTCACCGGCTTCGGCGGCAAGACCATCCTGATCGGCGATATCGCCGCCGGTGGCCATAAACTGACGCAGATCTTCATCAAGGAAGCGAACCAAAGCGATCAGAGTGACGACAACGGCCCGGACAATTCAGACCAGACCGTGGTGAATGACCAGACCGTGACGCCGACGAATAGCCAGGCCGGAACGCCGGCAAAGGTCAAGGCGCCGACCCATACCATCATCACGGCGGCCACTGGCGATCTGACCAACGATCCGCACGATTTCTCGGTCATCCTGAATATGAATGACGGCTATCGTGTCGAGGTCAGCAATGGCGGTGCCACCGCGCGCGCGATCAAATTCCATGATTCAGGCTTGCCCATGGATGCCATCGCACCCAAGCCCTTCCGGCAGCGCGGCGACAAAGAATCCGAAATGACTTTTATCGAGTTGCTGAAGAACTATTGGTCGCACAATCCGGATCTCGATCGCCGCCATCTGGCCTCGGAGATCAATTACCGCGTCGTCCGCGCCCTGTCGGTCTTCTTCCTGCCTTTCCTGGCTTTGCCGCTGGGATTGTCGTCGCGCCGGTCGCCGCGCAATATCCGGCTGGTCGCCGGCATCATCTTCCTGATCACTTATTATCAGGTGCTGCAATTTGGCAGCAATCTGGCCGAGCACGGCAAGCTGCCGTCCTTCCTCGCGCTCTGGCTGCCGTTCCTGCTGTTCGCAATCCCCAGCGTCTGGCTGTTCCATGTCGCCAATACGCGGGTCGGGCAGGATCCTCTTGCCCAGTTCTTCGAGGGTCTCGGTGATGTCTGGCGCGGTTTCGTCCGACGTTGCCGCCGCCTGATCGGCCTGCCGGCGAGGAGGAACGCGTGATCACGACGTTCTCCAAATACGCAGTCAAGACCTTCTTCTGGCATTTCTTTCTGCTGTGGATGAGCTTCACCGCCTTGCTGCAGCTTTTCGATCTCCTGAATAATGGCGACGACGTGCTTGCCCAGTCCAATGGCGGCATCGTGCAATTGATGGAATATGCGGCCCTGCGCGTACCGGAGCTCGCCGCCTTCCTCATCCCCTTCTCCGTCCTGCTCGGCACCCTGCTAAGTCTCGGCAAGCTTGAGCGCGGCAACGAGATCCTCGCCTTCAAGGCGGCGGGCGCGCCTTATTACCTGATCCTCCTGTCGTTCCTGCCGGCCGTCGGCCTGGTCGGCGCGGTGCACTTTATCCTGGCGGATCAGATCGTGCCCATCACCGTCGAGAAGCTGATCTCCGCCAATCTCTATCCGGATAAGAAAAGCAAATCGACCGACGGCGTCCTGAACGATATCTGGGTGCAGGATGGCAATACCATCGTCGAAGCGACCTCGGTCACCGATCGCGGCAGCGTGCTGCATGACGTCGTGCTGTATGATCGCCGGGACGACGGCAACCTGCATATCCTCTCCCAGGCGGCGACGGCAACCTTCAATCGCAAACAGAAGGCCTGGATTCTCGCCGATATCTGGCGGACCGAAGTAAATCCCGATCAGGCGGCGCAAACCACGCATATCGATACCGAGGTCTGGAAATCGCGCCTGACACCGGCGGAATTCTCCAATCTGGTGGAACAGCCGCAGGGGATGTCGCTGCGGAAGATCTGGCGCCTGATCAATGCCGATCAATTCGGTGTCCGTCCGACCTATTTCTATGAAACCTGGCTGCAGAAGCGCATCGCCTTGCCGGTTGGATCGGTGCTGATGATTCTGCTGGCGGCCCCGGTCGCGCAAAGCCTGCAGCGCCGGGACCGCAGCCTTGCCGCCGGCATCGCCATTGGCTTCCTGCTGGGTTTCCTCTATTTCATTACCGACGGGCTGGTCATGTCGCTGGGTGAAAGCGGTGCCGTCCCCCCATTTTTCGCCGCCTGGTTGCCACCGCTTCTCTTCGCCAGCATCGGCGGCGTGATGTTGATACGTCTCGAAGGTCATTGAGTCAGATGAAATTTTGGATTGATGCCGCCAGTCTGTCGCCGGAGCGGGTCTTCGGCATGTCGCTGATCGAACGGCATCTGAAAGCAGTGCGGCACCAGAAGGTGCAGTTTTCCGAAGTGGTGATCGATACCGGCGATCAACCGGCCTCCAGCGTTGCTGTGCCGCAGGATTGCGGTCTCGCCTGTCCGGTCCGCGTGGTGTCGGGCGGCGGCGATATCGTCACCCGGATCGCCCGCAGTGCCGGCGGCGAAGCGGTGCTGGCGACCACGGGAACCAGCCTGATCGATGCCCGTCTGTATGGCTTTCTGGCGCAGCAATCGGACGACCTCGCCGTCGCCGATGATGGCGCCATTCTGGTGCGTCTTGGCTCAGCCGACCGGCTGGAAGCCGGAGCGACCGATTTGCTTCGCGCCGTCGGCGGCCGGATCCGCTGGTTGACCCAGGCCGAGTTCCCCTCCTTCGTGCCGAAGCTGCGGCGCAATACGCCTTATTACCTCTTCTCGGTGACGACACCGGATCACCGGCGCAAGATCGAACGCTTCCTGTTCTGGTCGAATTACAAGGGCTCGACGGATTTCTTCACGAAATACGTCTATCCGCCCTTGGTCTGGCTGATGGTGCCGCCGCTTGCGCGAGCCCGCGTTCATCCCAATGTCGTCACCATCATCAGCATCCTGCTGACCATCGCCGTGGTGCCGCTTTGCGCCACCGGCCATTTCTTCTGGGGCCTGCTCTGCGCCTATGCGATGAGCGTGCTCGATTCCGTCGATGGCAAGCTGGCGCGCGTCACCTTCACGGATTCATCGATCGGCAATATCCTCGATCACGGACTCGATCTGGTCCATCCGCCCTTCTGGTATTGCGCCTGGGCCTGGGGCCTGGCCGGCGGCGACTGGCAGTCGCCCGTCTTCATCGCCTCGCTGTGGATGCTGGGTCTCTACATCCTGGATCGCCTGATCCTGAAGATATATCCGACGGTCTTCCGCCGGGGCCTCCATACCCACGCGCCGATGGATGCTTTCGTGCGCACCTTCATCTCCCGGCGAAACATAAATTTACCCTTGTTTACAGTCGGTTATGCCCTTGGCCTTGGCGTGCAGACGATTTACGTGATCGTCGTCTGGCAAGCTTTGACATGTATCTATCACGGTATCCGGACGGCCTGGATTCTCGGTATCGAGAAGGCCAGGCCGGCTTCCGATGCCGCAAAGTGACACAGGACCTGATACCGCCTGCCGTAATATCCACATATCTTGCTGTAATATGTTGAGTGGACTAGATTGCCGCTCGACAAGACCGACCTTCGGGCTGATGCAAATGCTACAATTCGGCTTCTGGAAAAACCGCACCCATAATCTCGCGCGCATGAATCTGCGGGACCTGATCGTGGCTTTCGCCACCTATCCCTCGGTGCATGGCTATCTGGCACTCAGCCTCGTTTCGCTGGCAGTGATCATCCATTGGTACGAGGCTCTGCTGCCGCTGGCGATCGCGTCGGTCCTGACCATCGTCGTTTATCCCTTCGTCTGGTATGTGCTGCATCGCTGGGTGCTGCATTCGCAGTTCCTCTACCGTTTCAAATCGACGGCAGCGGTGTGGAAGCGGATCCATTTCGATCACCACCAGGACCCGCACAATCTCGTGGTGCTGTTCGGTGCGCTCTATACCACCCTGCCCACCATCGCCATCGTCACCTGGCCGATCGGCTATCTGATCGGCGGCGTGGCGGGTGCCGCGGCGGCTTTCGGCACCGGCCTGCTGACCACCATCTTCTATGAATTCTGCCACTGCATTCAGCATCTCAACACGGCGCCGAAGAGCCGCTTCCTGAAAGAGATCAAGCAACTGCATCTCGCCCATCATTTCCACAATGAGCAGGGCAATTTCGGCATCACCAATTACTTGTGGGATAGGCTGTTCGGCACCTTCTACGCCAAGTCGAAACTGCGGCCGAAAAGCGCCACCGTCTTCAATATCGGCTACACGGAAGAAATGGCGTTGCGCTATCCTTGGGTGGCCAATCTCTCGAATGGAACGCGGGGCGACGGCAATCCGCGGCGCTTCCGTCAGGCATCGGATGTGACCAGTGGCGAGTAGCGACGGCGGCGCCGTCATGAGCCAGTCGGTCGTCGTCAGCCCAGTCAGCGGCCGGGCCGATCTCAAGCGCTTCATCGAGCTGCCCAAGCAACTCTACGGCGCGCAGTCGGGTTATGTGCCGCCGCTCGATATCGAGCGCGCGGAAACTTTGGACCCGGCGAAGAATCCTTATTTCGGCCATGCCGAAGTGCAGTTGTTCCTGGCCTGGCGCGGTGACAAGCCGGTGGGACGCATCTCGGCCCAGATCTGCCGCCTCTATCAGGAACGCTACGGCAATCAGACCGGACATTTCGGTTTCATCGACGCCATCGACGATCCGGAGGTCTTCACCGCCCTGACCGACGCCGCCGAAGCCTGGCTGCGCGAGCGCGGCATGGTGCGGATCCTGGGGCCGCTCAGCTTCTCGACCAATGAGGAAACCGGGCTGCTGGTGGACGGCTTCAACAGCCTGCCGATGCTCATGATGCCCTATCATGCCCCCTATGCCGGCTACCGGCTGGAGGATTGCGCCTATGTGAAGGCCAAGGACGTGATCGCCTATGACGTCGACAAGGAGAGCTACAAGGCCGTCGGTTCCAACCGCCTGATCGAGAAGCTGATGACCGAGGGCCGCGTGCGGGTGCGCCCGCTCGACATGAAGAATTACCGCCGCGATCTCGCCCTCGCTTTGGATATCTTCAACGATGCCTGGTCGGAGAATTGGGGCATGATCCCTTTCACCCAGGCGGAGATCGAAGCCGCCGCCGCCGGCCTCAAGCCGCTGATCGATCCCAAGCTGGTCGCCATCGCCGAAGTGGATGGCGAGGCCGCCGGGATGCTGGTCTGTGTGCCGAACCTGCTGGAAGCGGTGCGCGACCTCAATGGCGCACTGCTGCCCTTCGGCTGGCTGAAGCTCATCTGGCGCCTGAAATTCGGCCGCCTGAAGACCGCGCGCGTGCCGCTCATGGGTATCCGCAAGAAGCATCACGGTAGCTTGCTCGGCGCGACCCTGCTGCCGCTGATGTTTGGCGCTATCAAGAATCACTTCCTCAGCCGTGGCCTGGAGCGGGTCGAGCTGTCCTGGATTCTCGAAGACAACATGCCGATGCGCCGTGTCTGCGAAGGGATCGGCGCCAAGGCCTACAAGACCTACCGCCTCTATGAAAAGGCGCTTGTGTGAGCGCAGGCGTCGCGGCTGGTACCCCACAGGAAATGCAGGTGAATGCGCTGATCCTCGCCGGCAATCGCGGCGGCGCGGATGCGATCGCCGCCCTGACCGGCGTCAGCCACAAGGCGCTGGCGCCCATCGCCGGCATTCCTATGCTGCAGCGCGTATTGCAAAGCCTCACCGCCTGCCCGGCCATCCAGCAAGTCTATGTCTGCATCGACGATGCCGCCTTGCTGGAAGAGGTGCCGGCCTTGGCGGCGGCCTATCATGGCGGCCTGCTGAAGATTATTCCGCCGGCGGCGAGTCCGGCCGCCAGTGTCGCGGCGGCCCTGCAGCAGATCGGCCTCGATCAGCCGCTGCTGATCACCACCGCCGATCACCCGCTGCTGACACCGGAGATGGTGAGCTATTTCCTCGCCCAGGCGCCGGCGGACGGCGATCTGGCCGTGGCCCTCGCCCGGCTGGAGGTCGTCACCGAGGCCTATCCGCAATCGGTCCGCACCGGCTACCGGTTGGGCGCGCAGCGGTATAGCGGCTGCAATCTCTTCCTGGCGCGTCACCCGGCGGCGGCGAAGATCGCCAGCTTCTGGCGGCGCATGGAGAAGTTCCGCAAGCGGCCCTGGCGCCTGGTTTTGGAAGTGGGGCCGTTCGCCCTGCTGCGCTTCGTTCTGGGGCGGCTGGATCTCGCGGCGGCCTTGCGGCATCTCTCGCGGCGCACCGGCGCCGAGATCCGCGCCGTCGACATGCCCTTCGCCGAAGCGGCGATCGATGTCGACAAGGCGGCCGATTATCAGTTGGTCACGCAGATTCTCGAGAAGCGGGCCAGTGACGCCTGATTACCAGCATCGCTTGATTATAAGTATCGCTTGATAGCGTGCTCGCCCGAGCGCGGGAGAGCGTCAGCCCTCCCACTCCGAGACCATATCGTTGACGCTCTCGAGATCGGCTGGGAAATCGACTTCGCCCCAGTTCAAGCCTTCGATCGAGCAGGTTTCCACCTGGTGATGCTCGGCGATCTGGCCGATCGCGCGCAGATACCACCACTTCAGCCCTTCCGGCGTATGCATGATGCGCTCGAGCGTGTCGGTGAAGAGCTTGGGGCCGGTGTCCCGGAACAACAGCATGCCGATCGATTCGCCGTTGGTGCGTTCCGGCGGCAGCGTCTTGCCGATATCGAGCAGGCGCGTGCCCTTGAGCTGCACCTTCATGTCGTCCGAATCGTAGCTGCCCTTCTTGTCGATCGTGACGGTGATCGGCGCGGCGGGACTCGCCAGAAGGCGCTGGAAGATCGCCGGCTCGATGACTGTGTCGCCGTTCAGGATGACGAAGTCGCGGTCCATTTCGTGCCGCGCCAGCCAGCAGCTCGCGAGATTATCGGCCAGTTTGTAGAAGGGATTGAAGACCGTGCGGATCTTCAGCTTCGGCCCTTCCAGCTTCTTCAGCAAAGCCTGCACATCGGGCGCGTGATAGCCGACCACGACGGCGATATCGTCCACGCCGCCCTGGGTCAGCGCCCAGATCTGCCACTCGATCAGCGTCTTGGTCCCCAGCGGCAGCAGACATTTAGGCCGCCCCTCGGTCAGCGGCAGCAGGCGGGAACCCTGCCCTGCACTCAAAATGATGGCTTTCATGGGGACACCGAAATAAGTCATTGGTGAGTAATTGGGCGGGAAGATCGTGAATAAACGCTTCTCTGTCAACCCGTTAGGGAAAAACGACCCAATCCGTCGCTGCTTTGCAATTTAAGTGTTAAAGTTGTTTGCAGCGCGCGAAACTGTTTGCTATAAGCGCGTCCGTCAGGCGGCGCCCCGCCGAGCTTCTCGCTTCGCAGCGGGGTTTGCTCGGATGCGGTGCGAAGCCCTGATCCGGAGTAGCTCAGTGGTAGAGCAAGCGGCTGTTAACCGCTTGGCCGGGGGTTCGAATCCCTCCTCCGGAGCCAGTTTAAAAGGGGCTTCGACAGCGATGTCGAGGCCCCTTTTCCTTTTCGACATTGACGATCGGCGCAGAGCGGCAAAGATCCGCGCCCGCCGCAGCATCCGTTGCGGCGCTTATTGCAACGGTGTCAGTCGACACTGCCGGCGGCCTGTTCCAGCCGGTTGAGAATGCCCGGCCAGCCGCCGCCCATACGCTTGAAGGCATGCATGTCGGCATGCCGGAAACCCGACTGCTCCAGGCGTACCAGCGTGCCGCCGTCTCGCGCAGCGAGGGTCCAGGTGACGGTCGTCTGAAGCCCGCTGACCGATTCAGAGCCGTCGCCCCAGCGATACGCGATCAGATGCGGCGCCTCGACCGCGACGACCTCGCAATTCACGACACCCGACCAGCCGGGCAGCGGCACGGCGCGGAACGTGAAACGGTGTCCGACCTCGGCGGCAAAATCGTTCTTCATGAGCCACTCTTCGATCAGCCGGGGCTCCGTGAGCGCCCGCCAGATTTTCTCCGGCGGATGCGGCATCAGTCGCTCGAAAACGAGCGAGCGGGTTTCCAGCGAGCGGGTTTCCTCTATGTCGTCGGTCATTTGTCCATCCTGCTCAGGAGATCTTCGAGGGCATCGAACCGGTCGCGCCAGAAGCCGCCATAGAGGCCCATCCAGTCGATCAGGGGCGTGAGCCCCTCGGGCCGGACGCGGTAATGGGTTTCCCGCCCCGCGCGCCGGTCATCCACCAGCCCGGCCCGTTTGAGCACGGCCAGATGTTTCGACACGGCCGGCTGCGAGATGCCGGCTTGGCCGGTCATGACATGCACCGTCTGTTCGCCGTCCTGGGAGAGCCGCTGGAAAATGGCGCGGCGCGTGGGATCGGCGAGAGCCGTAAAAACAAGGTCGGGGGATGTGTTCATTTGAACAATATCCATGTAGTTATGAATCTATCAATAACTCAATGGATATGAATCGTACAAGCGGTTAACCAACCGGCAAGAAGCTTCGCCTAGATATGCTTAATTCGGCACGACATGTGCATGAGTTTGCCGGAGCTGAAGGAGTTATTGTCATGACTCGGCCTGTTTGCCCGCCCCGCCATGTTTCCACCGACGCCAATCCGGGCTGGCGCGTGTTGCCGAAACTGTTGATCTGGGCCGCCGGCGCGGCCTTGGCGGCGGGCTGCATGCCGGCATCGCGGGTTGCCGAGCCGACGCTGACCATGAAGGTCGGTGGGAATTATCAGCCGGCGGCGAAGTGCATTTCAACCGGCCTCGGCATCGAATTCCGCGATCCGCATCCCACCCTCGATTTCGACCGCCAGATGGCGGAGATCACGTTGAATGCGCCGCGCGGCGGCGTGCTCGCCTTCGTGACGGTCGAGCCCGACATCTATCGCGGGTCGGTGGTGAAGTTCTACAACGGCGACCTCTACTGGCCGAACCATGAGGTCAGCGGCGTCTATCCCGATCTCGCCCGAGACAACTGGCATCGTGTCGAACGCGCCGTCCATAATTGCGACAAGGTCACCTGAGACACGGGATAAGCTGAAAGCCCTCAAGGCTTCACAGTTCAGGGCTTCCCGATATTGGCCGGCAGCGGTGCCAGCTTGCGCAGCCGCAGGGCAACGCCGACCAGCAGCAGCATGCCGATGCCCAGCATCGCCACCACGCCGCGCCATCCATCGACACCCCACATCAGGCCGGATGCCGAGCCGAGACCGCTCGAGCCGAGATAGTAGCTGCAGAGATAGATCGCCGAAGCGAGTGCCCGCGCCCGGATCGCGCGGCGGCCGATCCAACTGCTGGCGACGGAATGGCCGCCGAAGAAACCGAAGGTCAGCCCGGCCACACCCAGCACCACCAGCCACAGATTGTTGGCGAGGGTCAGCGCCAGACCGCCGGCCATGACGGCGACCATGATCCAGAGCACGCTGCGCCGGCCGAAACGGTCCGCCAGTTTGCCGGCCCAGGCGGAGCCCAGCATGCCGACGAGATAAAGCGAGAAGACCAGGCCGATCTCGCTGGGACGCAGGCTGAAGGGCGCCTCGGCCAGGTGATAGCCGAGATAGTTATAAACGCTGACGAAACAGCCCATCAGCAGGAAGCCGGCGGCGAACAGCCAAGGCAGACCGGCATCGCCAAAATGCGACCGGGCATCCGCCAAAAGGTCCTTCGGCGTCAGGCCGGTCGGCCGGAAATGCCGTGACGGCGGCAGGCTGCGGCGGAATTCGATGGCGGCGAGAATGCCGATGATGCCCAGCGTCGCCACGGCATATCGCCAGGAGACCCATTCGGTCATGATCGACATGAGGAACCGCCCGCTCATTCCGCCGAGGCCATTGCCGGCGATATAGAGGCCCATCGAGCGGCCGAGTGAGTGGGGATCGATCTCCTCGCTGAGATAGGCCATGGCGACCGCCGGCAATCCGGCTAAGGCCAGGCCCATCAGCGCGCGCAGGATGACGAGCTGCTGGAAATTGCCGGCAAAGGCCGCGGCCAGGGTCAGCACGGCGGCGAGGCCCAATGCGGCATTCATGATCGGCTTGCGGCCGAAACGGTCGGCCAGCAGGCTGGCCGGGATCAGTGCCAACGCCATCGCGCCGGTCGCACCGGAGACGACACCACTGGCCGCCGCCGGGATCAGATGGAATTCGGTGGAGAACATCGGCATCAGCGGCTGTAGGCCGTAGAGCAGTGCGAAGGTCGCGAAGCCGCCGACGAACATGGCCCGGGCCGTGCGCCGGAAGGCCGGCGTGCCGGCCTGGAGCCGCGTCGCGGCTGCGGCCGGTGCCGCCTGGACGACGTCGATCGGCGGCAGGTTATCGGAAATCAAAGGACGGTCGGTGGAATGGTTGGCGGTCGAATAGCTGGCGGCCGCGTCGCCGGAAAGAGCCTGTTCGCCTGGGCCGGCGTTTCGCATCACCGTCAACTCGATATCTTGGGTAAGGGCTGTATCTGCCGCCATGGAAGGGCCTGCGTCTCATATGCTCCCGCACCGGGAGCTGCTTTCCTCCATGTGGCCCTTGGAACGACTGCCAGTCCAATATATATTAACGTCAGTTTTAATAT
Source organism: uncultured Rhodospirillaceae bacterium (assembly GCA_964406155.1). Taxonomy (GTDB): domain Bacteria; phylum Pseudomonadota; class Alphaproteobacteria; order Dongiales; family Dongiaceae; genus Dongia_B. The sequence continues at coordinate 66,784 of CAYOQR010000018.1, forward strand.
CTAAAAAATATAAATATGGAACTGCGCCATCTCCGCTATTTCGTCGTGGTCGCCGAGGAACTGCATTTCACCCGGGCGGCAGAGCGCCTGCATATCGGCCAGCCGCCGCTCAGCCAGCAGATCCAGGCCCTGGAACGCGACCTGGGTGTCGCCCTGTTCCAGCGCAGCAAACGGCATGTGGCGCTGACCGAGGCCGGCAAGAGGTTCCTGGCCAGCGCCCGCCGCATCCTGGCGGATGCCGAACAGGCCGGTGAAGAAGCCCGCCGGGCGGCACGCGGCGAGCTGGGGGAATTGCGCATCGGCCTGTCCTCCTCCCTGCCCTTCACCAGCATCCTGCCGAGCCTGCTGCACGATTACCGCCAGGATTATCCGCAGGTGACGCTGAGCCTGCGAGAGATGTTCGCCGTCGATCAGTTCGAGGCCCTGCGGGAGGATCGCCTGGATATCGGCCTTGTGCGCTATAGCGGCCTGGAACAGCCCGCCGATCTGGTCTTTCATGAAATCCGCCAGGACTCGCTGCGCGTGGTGATCAACGTCCATCATCCGCTGGCGAAATCCCGGAAAAGCGCACGGGGCCTGCGTCTCGCGGATCTCCGCGACGAGGGCTTCATCACCTATCCGCGTGGCACCGGTACCGGCCTGACCCTGTTGCTGCGGCAGCTTTGCCTGGCGGCGGGATTCGAACCGCGCGTCGCCCAGGAGGCACGCGAAACCACGACACAGATCGGCCTTGTCGCCGCCGGTTTCGGCATCGCCGTACTGCCCTCGCCCTTCGAATGCATCAAGATCGACGGCGTGCGATATCTGCCGTTGCTGGATGAGGGCGCCCATCTGGGTCTCGTCGCGGCGACCCGGCGCGCACTGCCCTCGCCGCTTCTTGCCGGATTCCTCAACCGCCTGCGGGCCATGCAGGATCTTGTTTAGGGCGTCCGGTTTAGGAAGATCGGTTTAGGGCGCCCGGTTTACGGCGCTGGGGCAGATTTCCAAGATCGCCATACGAAAGATCGTCGCTGCAGCATCCCATCCCGGTGTTGTGGCCGCCATCGATCCTGCTTCCGAACACGAAATGCGGAGCAGGCCACGGACATGATGCCTAGAAAGACTCTTTCAACTATCATCGGGCAAGTTTCAGGGATACGGGGTCGGTTTCGCCATTAGATGCCCGTACCGGCCGCGAAGGGCGGAAAACCGTCATGGGGAGCTGATGCAGAATAGCGTACCCTCGAAAATCAAGCGTCTGCACGACTACTGGCTGAGTTTAGCTGACGGTGTCGTGCCGGACCGTACGGCGGTCGATCCCCAAAAGATCAAGGATCTGCTGCCCAATATCATGATCCTGGATATTGAGGATCATCCCTTTCGTGTGCGGTTCCGCCTGACCGGCACGCGGGTCGACGATGTGACCGGAATGAATATCACCGGCTGCTATCTGGACGAATTAACCATGGATCATGGCGCCGGCACGATGCAGCAACTGCACGATCTCTATGCCGGGTGCCGGGCGCGCGGCGAACCCTTCATCGGCGCCCTGAAATGGCCGAACAAGGTCGGTGAAGCCACCAATGTCAGCCTCGGCGTCTTCCCGTTGAACGTGGATGGCGTCATCACCCAGCTCCTCGTCATCGAAGACTACAGCGAGATCGCCGAGAGCAATCACCCCCTGCAATGGCGCTCCCAGAGCAAGGAGTGAGGCCGCGCTTCAAGGCGAAGGCTCACCGTGTCGGCATCAGTATTCGTGAATGCCGTAAATCCGATCGACATCGAAATAGATACGCTGGGTTGCCGCACCATTGCCGCTGATATCGACGAGGTCATAGACCTTGCGGTCGATGACGGCGAGTGAGCTGTACCGGCGCTCCACCTGCGGATAGCGCGCCTTGATCAGCCGGTCTTCCTGGTTGAGCGCGTCGACCGCATTGACGGCGCGGACGGGGATCGCCGTGGCGGCGGAAGTTCCGGCTGCCTTCGACGCGGTGATGTCCGGCTCCGGCGGCGTCGCGCAGCCGGCGATGAATGTGACGGTCAGCATGGCATAAAGAGGCAGGCAACGACGCATCGCAGTCTCCTTGCGGCTGAAGATGCCGCCGCACCCGCCCTGGAACCGGCGGCCGTCGCGGCTGTTGAATGGTAGCAAAACGCCCGGTGAAGTCGAGACACCGGTTCACCCCACTATCTCGCCGGTTCGCCATTCCCGCCCGGCAGCCGCGCCTCCAGCCGGCGAATCAGCGTGATCAGCTCCGATACCTCTGCTTCCCGCAGCAGATCGACCTTCTGATGCAGCAGCTCGATTTCCAGTTCGGCCTTGGTGTTGATGTCGTAATCGTGCTTCGCTGCCATCCGGTCGATGGCCGCCTGGCGGTTCTGGCTCATCATGATGAACGGTGCCGCATAAGCGGCCTGGAAGGACAGGGCCAGATTGAGGAGGATGAACGGATAGGGATCCCAGTTCCTCACATAGGCCGTGATATTGAGGACGATCCAGACTGCGAGCACTACGCTCTGGCCGATGATGAAAGGCCAGGAGCCCATGGTGGCCGCAACCATATCGGCGATCCGGGCGCCCATACTCAGTCCATTGTGAGCTGCGACGACTCGCTTTTTCCGCCTGACATCCCGTAACCGATGCAGCAGCACGATTTCTTCGTCCTGAAGGCGGTGGAACAACCCTGACGCGGCAGTCATGCTCAAGCTCCTCTATGGCCGACTTTCGGATGGGCGACTTTCTCACGGCTTCCTGCCACTCAGATGACGAAGGCACCGTATGTATGTCACGCCTCGTCGGCTGCCATGCGGCCGTGTATAAGATGAGACTTCAGGGGGTGCGTTTCCGTCAGTGCAATGAATGGCAGGATGAGATGATCAAAAGAATAATCGTGGGACTCGGCTTAGGCGTGTCGGTCCTTTTGATGAATGGTTGTGCCGATACGAACCAGCCGCAACAGATGGCGGCAGCGCAACAGACGGATAACGTACCGGCGGAAGCCAGGGAATCCTTGAGGGACTATTACTATTACGTCGGCACCCATAGGGCGCTGGCGAAGAAGGTGCCTTATAGCGACAGCCAGGCCTTCGGCCAGTGCAGTGCCGATATGCTGGAAGACCTGATGTCGCCCCATACGTTCATGGTTCTCAAGCGCAGTGTCCAGGACCCGTCGCGCATGCGCACCGATCCTGAATACAAGGATGCCTTCGCCCAAGTGGACACGTCGCGCCCGGATGTGCAGGACCGAATCAAGAAGACGGCGCAAGGCGACTGCCCCGATGTCTATAACCGGCATCCGGACCTCTTCATGGAACAGATCCTGCCGCCGCCGCAATCGTGAGGACGGCCATCCACCAAATATCCGATAAGCAATAGTTTTGACTTGCTTTTTGCACCGGATTTTGGGAAGTCAGGGCGCCCGCCGGTAGATACCCGGCGGGGTTTCTGCGGCCCCAGCTTTTCCCGCTGGCGATGCCGCCTTTGGGCCGGTAGCTCAGTGGTAGAGCAACTGACTTTTAATCAGTAGGTCGCGGGTTCGAACCCCGCCCGGCTCACCAATTAAATCAATGACTTGGATGAATGTCAGGGCTTGCCATCTCTCCAGATTCAATTTTGGGGTAACGACGAGAGTAACGTAGCCGCCCTGTTTAACCCATCACCCAGGCTCCTCGCCTGACAGCTAGGAAGCGATTCTCGACACAGGGATACAGCTGCCCACTACGTTCAGACCGAAATATTCCCCCTCGTCATCGTCCACCGGGAGCCGCGTCCCGACCAAGACCTATTCAGCCACATGGTCGGTTTCGCGTGAAAACCCGGATGCGCTATATGCAGTTGCATGTGGCAGCAAAGCACTGACGCTAGACACCTCCGCCTATCTTGACACCCCCAGCCGAAGCTGGATTAAGCTCGAAATGCTCTGATTCTGGGGCGTTCTTGGGGGAAATACTATGAAGGTTAAGATCAAATCCTTTGACGTTGATATGGAAGTGAAGATCAAGGGGATCGAATTCGACGTGAGCAAGCCAAATGGCGGCAAGCGTCTGGGAGACTGCATCGTTACCCAATCTGGATTGATCTGGTGCAAGGGTAAGGCGAACCGCAAAAACGGGAAAAAGGTAAGCTGGGAAGACTTCATCAAGTGGATGGAAGGCAACGCCTAGTATGGCTGTAGGGGTCCGTTGCGATGCCTCGGACCCCACATCCTGACGAAAGAGAGGCCCTTGGCTATATCTTGACACGCGCTGGAATTGGTGCGCCCGGAGGGAAACCTCGTCGAGCGCATTTACTTTTCTGGGCTGCGCTATTGAGCAGCAGGTTGCACGTAGTTCGGGTTGTTAGTAGAAGGCCAAGGCCAATCTGGTGCGCCTGGCAATTTATTGCTCGTGTCGACCTTGCTGCAATTGCCGCCATCCTTGTCGCACTTCCTGTCCAAGTACAATTGTGTGAGCTTGTACTCAGAGACCGCCTTGAGATGGTCCGCGCAGAACTTGCCGAGTGGTGAAAAAGCGCCAGCTCGTTTGGCGAAATCGGATTCTCCTCCGTCGTGAAATAGATACTGCAGGCATTCATCGGTGGTGAATGTCTGATAGAGTTGTGTCTTGACTAATTCGACGATTAATTTAGCGGCATCTGCGCTTGGAGATTCCACTGCGATTGGAGCATTCACGGACACCGACTGTGTGCCTGATGCCGAGCCAGATTTCACTTGAGCTAGCTTCTGTTCATATAGCTTTTGCCTAGCCTGTTGATCGGTAAGCGAGGCAACTGCCTTGGCTTGGTCCACTTCTGCCGCCTTTTCGGCGGCCTGAGCCTTGTCGGATGCATCTTGGAGTACCTTTAGGTCGTCTCCAGTCTTTCCGGCGGTCTTTGCATCTGCCAACGCTTTCGCCGCGGTCGTTGCCGCTGATTTCTTTGTTTCATAGTCACTCTTGGCACCGGCCGCTATTTCTTCCAATGCGTCGGCCTCGTTCTTTGCATCATCGGCGAGCTTCGCCAATGTGGCAATCGAAGCAGCTGAGCCTACTGAGCTGTTGGTACCGGCAGTGATCAAGTAGGATCTTGCATAGCCGGACAACTGCTCAATGGCCAGCATCGTTACCATCGTATTTTGGTATCGATGCAGCTCCGTTGCCAGTTGGTCGCGCGATAGGTTGCCGTTTAGCGCGTTCAAGCAGAGTTGGTAGAGCAGCTCGATTTGAGTTTGAGTGAGCTGCGTCCTTAGACCGAACGCTGATGCCGTTTCCGAATTCGTCTCAGATCCGCCGATGGAAGCTGCAACCTTCTGAGCGAAGTTCCCTTCGGCCTTGCCTTCGATGGCAGTTGCTAGGGCTGAGAATACGTCGGGGCTCCTGCCGGCGCAGACTTGCAGGACATTCCCTTCGGCCTTCACGACTGTTGCTGATTGCTTCGCATCGGTGAATATCACTTGGCTCCGCAATTTTAGCGTTGTAGGGCTGTCCGTCGTCCGATAGATGGAATTGAAGTTCGCGCCACATGCCGACAGGGCAATGGCGCTAGCTGCGGAGATCATCCACAGCAGCAGCTGTCGCATTTTCATCGATTCCCCCAACAAGTTGGCGCCTCCCAGTGGCGCAAGGGGAATCCTCTGCTTTTCGATCTCGGATCGTCAAGGACGCATCCGTTAACTCCGAGCACGTCTTGCCACAGCGCTAATGAATGCTGCCCAGGCTGTCCATCACCCCTGACAGCCGATGTCGCTTATGTCTTCATCTTACCGACCTTGAATGCTCTGAGCTTCACGCCCGGCCCACCATCGGCGTTCTCGCCATCTGCAAGGGAAACCACTCCAGAAGTTTCCAGGGTCTTTAGGATCGCCTGTATATTGTTCTTTATTGCCTCACGCCTACCGGCTGCAAAATTGCCGCCGTTTCGAGACACTCTCAATTCTTCGGCTGCTCGTCCTGACGCCGAAGACCTTTGATATTGGGGATATCCACATTTAACTCTTCCACTGTAACAGCCTTATTAGCAGCCCTTATGATACCCGCAGCCTTCTTAACACTTTCCTCATCCGTATTAGCGCCATCGAGCCCAACCATAAGTTCTGCGAGTAATTTTTCTTCTAATTCTTCCAGCAGGTACGGAAGACACGACGTTCCCCATTGGTCAATGTAATCCGATCGGTGTGGGAGAGCTGACTTAACAAGATCGAGTATGGCTTTTGTATCAGCCAGTATTTTAGGGCCAGTGCCAGTCCGTAGGACAATGAATTGTGCTGCAGTAAGACTGAGAATATTTCGAAAGGCAGAGTAGATTGCCCAAACTATTGGAGACAAGAAAGGCCGCTCTTTGTCTGGAGCCTTTGGCAAATCCTTGATGTCAATCCCGGTACTGTGCCACAGACCTTCAGCGAATTCTCGTACTGATCGGCCTTCGCTATTTTGTTGAGCAGCAAGTTCGATCGCCACATCCATGTTGATGCTGCCACTCATGCGCGCGAGCATCTTGAGCTGACCCTGGTTAACGATGGATTCCCAAAGCTTTTCGACAGCTTCTAACTTCCGTCTATCGAGTGCCATATAACGGCTAGCCATTGTTGAAAGTGCATTATTTCTCAATGCCGCAATCTGGTCGTCACTTTTCTTCAGGTCGGCCTTCAACCGTTCCTCGTCGCGCCGGAGCTCACCTCTCAGCTCTTCCAATTTTCGATCATACTCATACTGAATGCTTTTCTGAATTCGAGCAGGAAGCCATATACGAACAATTAAGCCCACCAACGACGACATTAAGGCCGCGGCTATCCAAGGCATCCAATCCATTTTATTCCCCCGTTTTAAGCCTCACCCCAGGCCCGCCGGCCACCGTCTTGCCATCGGCCACGAAAACCACGCCAGCGGCTTCCAGGGTTTGCTGCATGGCCTCGACGGTCCGCTCCTTCAATTCTTCGCCGCGCTCGAACCGCGCAATAGTATCTGTCGCCACCTTTGCAGCCGCAGCCAATTCCCATACTCCCCAGCCGATTGCCGCCCTGCTCATCCGACACTGCACCGGATTCATTCTCAGAACATTGTTCTTATTTCACATTGAAATGCGGATTATTTCAGCAACATATGGCAATTGTATCCTAATATATAAATAATAATTAAATCAATAGATTAGATATCTTTCTGTGGGAACAAAGAGGGGGCAAATGTGAACACTTTCAGTTGAACGTTCAACAATACGTCTTACTTTCGTTCCCCAGTTCATGCACGCCAGGGTTGATTGCCTGGGGGCGAACATGGCCAGAAATAGCTGATGCCTGGAATCAAGCACCCGCTGGAATGCCATCGGTTCAATGATGAGCCTCCGGTCGATTGCTTGACCGTCTTCCAAGGCAACGCCTTGGAGCCGGCCGGGGGAATCACCGCCACCTCCCCGCATCCGCCTTGCCGATTTCACCTAAGCGTGAAAGCCTGATGAGACCGGCCCAGCCGAACGCAGGGAACCGCGCCTGACGGCGTACGTTTATCTGGTGACGTATGGTGTCGACGCAATCATGGCTGGGCATCCCTCGAACCGCTTGGAGGATGAAATGAGCCATACTTATGCGATCAGCGAAATCGTCGGGACGTCCGAGAAGAGTCTCGATGACGCCATCAAGAGCGGCATCGCCACCGCCGCGAAGAGCCTGCGGCATTTGGACTGGTTTGAGGTCAGCAATATTCGTGGTCATCTGGCGGATGGCAAAGTCGGCCATTTCCAAGTGACCCTGCGCGTGGGTTTCCGATACGAGGGATAAGAGGATCTTGAAAGAGATCAGTCGAAAGATCAAAAGCGCCGATCGGGCGTTTCTCACCTTCTCTTCCAGTCTTGCCATCGGATTGTCGCTTGTGCCGTTTCTCCCGGCACAAGCGATGGCCGATGATTCCAGCCGCATCACGGCGATCGAAGAGAACGATTCCATTCTGTTCGACAGCGACCGCTATTACACCCAGGGTCTGCAGTTCTCTTATCTCGGCAGCGATCTGCATCCCGGCAGCGACTGGAACGCGCCGTTCAACTTCATGTCCAACAATCTTTCGCTCTTTCCCAGCGATGCGGCGACGAAATCGCGGCGCTATGAAATTCTGTTCGGGCAGCAGATCTATACGCCGGACAATATCCACATCAATCCGCCCGATTCAGATGACCGTCCCTATGCCGGTTGGCTCTATACCGGCGTCGGCATGATCCAGGACACTAACCGGCGGGAGCTCGATCACCTGGAATTGCTGATCGGCGTCGTCGGTCCGGCAGCACTCGGGCGCCAGGCACAGAACGACTGGCACCAGTTCATCGGCGTGCAGCAAGCCGCGGGCTGGGATGCGCAGCTTCACAACGAACCCGGCGTGATGATTTCCTATGAGCATAAATGGCGCCTGCTGCAGCCGCTCGGCAGCGGCTATGCGGTCGACTTCATCCCCGAGGTCGGCGGCACCGTGGGCAATGTCATGACCTATGGCGAGATCAGCGCGATGATGCGCTTCGGCCGCAATCTGGAAGCCGATTACGGGCCGCAGCGCATACGCCCGTCGCTCTCCGGCACCAGTTATTTCAACGCCGATTATCTCGACGGTCCCTTCGGTTTCTATTTCTATCTCGGCGCCCAGGGCCGCGCCGTCGCCCGCAACATCTTCCTGGACGGCAACAGCTTCCAGGACAGCGCCAATGTCGACAAAAAGGTTTTCGTCGGCGATCTCTCCGGCGGCCTTTCGCTCTTCTGGTCCAATGCTGCGAAGCTCGACATGAACGTCACCTATCGCAGCAAGGAATTCAACGACCAGGAGAAGGATTTCAAGTATGCGGGCTTCAACCTGTCTTTCGGATTGTAGCCCCCTTCGCCCGGGCCGGCCGTTTCGCCGGCTTATCCCCAGCGACAGGTGATCCGCTGGCCAGCAGGTCCCAGACCGCCATGGCGCAATCGACCGTGCGTCCCATGGCGGCGACGGAGGCATTGTCCCTTGCCTGCAAGGAGAGGCCCTGCAGCACGGTGATGTAGAAACCTGCCATCGCCTTGACATCCGCCGATGCCTGCAGATCGCCCTCGGCGATGCCGCGCGCCAGACGCCGCTCGATGGCGGTGAGATTGTCGTGCCGTAACCCCGTCAAATAATCACGGATGGTTTCGTGCTCGGCCGCGCAGTTGCGGTCGCTGAGCACGACAAGGCACCCGCCCGGACTGTCCGGACGGGCAAAGGCGACGGAGTTACGCCGCAGCATGGCCTCGATGGCCGCGCGCGCCGTCGGCTGTTCGGTCAGCGCGCGTGCCGTTTCGCTGCCCTCCGTCGCGACATAAAGCTCGACCGCCTCGCGGAACAGCGCTTCCTTGCAGCCGAAGGCGGCATAGAGGCTGGGGGCATTGATCTCCATCGCCTTGGTCAGATCGGCCAGGGAGGCACCCGCATATCCATGTTCCCAGAAAACCTTCATCGCCCGGCGCAAGGCGGCAGCGCGATCGAAGCTGCGGGGACGTCCGCGTTCAGCCATGCTTCATCCTTTCAGTATCGATCATTACATAATTATCTTGACGATGCCAGACAAACCTGCGAGCTATTTATGTATCAATCGATATATAAATAGGAAGCACGGCATGACACTGCTCTCCACCTCCCCCTTATCGACTAATCCGGACTTCATCTCCCCCAAGCTCCCCACCTCCAAACTTGCTGGCCAGGTGGCCCTGGTCACCGGCGGCAGCCGTGGCATCGGCGCCGCCATCGCCCGGCGTCTCGCCGCAGAGGGTGCCGATGTCGCCCTCACCTATGCCGCGAATGCCGACAAGGCGCTGGCCGTCTCGGCCGCGATCGAAGCCGATGGCAGGCGTAGCCTTGCGATCGCTGCCGACAGCGCGGACGCGGCGGCCGTCATCCAGGCGGTCGATCGCACCGCCGCCGAATTGGGACGGCTCGACATCCTGGTCAACAATGCCGGCATCTTCATCGCCCGGCCGCTGGAGGATTTCACCCTGGCGGAGATCGACCGGACGCTCTCGGTCAATATCCGCGCCGTCTTCCTCGCCGCCCAGGCGGCCTCGCGCCACATGCGCAGCGGCGGCCGGATCATCTCGCTCGGCAGCAGCCTTGCCGAGCGTGTGCCCAGGCCCCAGACCAGCCTCTATGCACTCAGCAAATCAGCGCTGATCGGGCTGACCAAGGGCCTTGCCCGTGAACTTGGCCCGCGCGGCATCACGGTCAATGTGGTGCATCCGGGCTCCACCGACACGGATATGAATCCGGCCGACGGACCTCAGGCCGATGCGCAACGGGCACTTCTGGCGCTGGGCCAATACGGCACGCCGGAAGATATCGCCAGCCTCGTCGCCTATCTCGCCAGCGCTGAAAGCCGCTTCATCACCGGTGCCGGCATCGCCATCGACGGCGGCTTCACCGCCTAGCCCGAGCCTATCGGCATTTACGGCGGCGCTCTTTCGCCGCCGTCCTCTTCCTCCAATCCCGGGAATATCGAGATGAGCCAGCATGCCGCGTCGCATCATCCATTCATCGTCCTCGGTGCCGTCTGCCTTGCCGGCCTGATGATGCCGCTCAGCTTCACCGGGCCCGCCGTGGCGATGCCGGCCATCGCCCGCGATCTCGGCGGCAGCCCCGTCGCCCTCGGTTGGGTGGTCAATGCGTTCGTCCTCAGTTTCGGCAGTGCCATCATGGCGGCCGGGGCTCTTGCCGACCAGTTCGGCCGCAAGCGCCTGTTCGGCATCGGGGTTGCCGGTTTCGCAATACTGTCGGTCCTGCTGGGCTTCTCGCCCAATGTGATCGTTCTCGATCTCTTGCGCGCCGTTCAGGGGATTTTCGCGGCAACGGCCCTGGCAGGCGGCACCGCCGCGCTCGCCCAGGAATTCGACGGCCCGGCCCGCACCCGGGCCTTCAGCCTGCTCGGCACCACTTTCGGCATCGGCCTCGCCTTCGGGCCGATCTGGTGCGGCTATCTGATCGATACTTTCGGCTGGCGGGCGATCTTCCTCAGCGGCGCGGTCATCGGCCTTATCGTGCTCATCTTCGGCCTGTCCCGCTTGCGCGAAACCCGCGATCCCGGCGCCACGGGCATCGACTGGTGGGGCACGCTGAGCTTCACCGCGACGCTTGTCACGCTGACCTTCGGCATCGTGCAGGGGCCGCAAAGCGGCTGGGCGAGCCCCCCAGTCCTTGCGTTGCTGATCGGCTCAGCTTTGCTCCTCGCTCTCTTTATCACCGTCGAAACGCGGGTCAGGCGGCCGATGCTCGATCTCAGCCTGTTCCGCTATCGCCGCTTCGTCGGCGCGCAATTCCTGCCCATCGCCACAGCCTATGGCTTCGTCGTGCTGCTGATCTTCCTGCCGATCCGCCTCATCGGCATCGAGGGATATGGCGAGGTGACGGCCGGGCTGCTGATGCTGCCCTTCTGTCTGCCGATGGTCATCGTTCCGTTTCTCGCCGCCCTGCTGACGCGCTGGATCTCGGCGGCGGCGCTGTCGGGCATCGGACTGACGATCGCCGCCGCCGGCATTCTATGGTTCTCCGGTGTCGCGCCGGGCGCCGATGCGGCACGGCTCGTCTGGCCGCTGGCGACCATCGGCATCGGTGCCGGCCTGCCCTGGGGGCTGATGGACGATCTTTCCGTCAGCGTGGTGCCGAAGGAACGCGCCGGCATGGCGACCGGCATCTTCAGCACCATGCGGGTTGCCGGCGAAGCCATCGCGATTGCCATTGCCGGAGCCGTGCTGGTCGCGGCGACCCAGGCCGATCTGCACAATACGCTGACGGCCGTCGATGCGGCAAACCAGGCCCATCTCCCGGCACTCATTCCGGCCCTGGCCAATGACCTCGCCGGCGGCAATCTCGATGCGGCGGCGGCCCTGTTGCCGGAAGCCGGACGGCCGCCCTTATTACAGGCTTATGGCAATGCCTTTCGCGTGATGCTGTATGTCCTCGCCGGGGTGACATTCCTGTCGGCCGTGATATCCGTCCTGCTTCTGCGTGTCTCGCGCCAGTGCAGCATGCCGGGCCCGTCCCTGCAGCCCTCCTCGGTTTGATCGGCTCATATGCAGATCAAGATTGGAGGCGCGGCCATCGCCCCTACCCCATCCCCTCACGGTAGGTTATACCTGACAGCCTGGATCATGACCTGGATAGTCGGGAGACCGCCCCTCTCATGGATCGGGGGATGTTCAAGACAAAGGATTCGAGGCCGGCATGTTGCCGGCGCTACATCCGGCATCTCCTGATCGCCGGACGTATCGCTGCGCTGGCGTCGCTGGCCACGGCCTGCGCGTCCACCACGCCAGCGCCAACCGGCGCCCATATCGATCGGGTCTATCGCGACACCGTCACCTTGCTCGGCCGACCGGCCTCCTCGCGTCCCGTGGATTTCAGCGAATTGGCCGGCGAGGTCGATGCCCTCTCGGCCGCCGATCTCTCCGGCGATCCCTGCCTCGCGCTGAAGAAGGCGCGCCTCTCCCCCATCCTTTACTCGCTGGCGGTGATCGACAGCCTGCGGGACGAGGCGGAAAAGCAACGGTTGCAGCAGGAGGCGCTGCAGCATCTGCTGGCGCTCGGCGCGCCCGGTAATCAACCGGGGCCGGACAATTTCTGCTATGGTAAGGGTTTCCCGCAACTGACCGGCCGGTAACAAAGGACATTTGGCGAAGGACGTCGGCGGCCGGCAGGGGAGCATATCGGCACAAAATATGTGGCGGCCCATCGCAGGTCGCGACGACGAAGGGAGCCGGAGATGGGATCGTCATATCCGATTGCGCTTTGTCCGACACCGATGAAACGGCCTGGCTCTCGCCGGGCGATTGCCGCCGCGACGGCCGCGCTGCTTGTCGCCGGCTGTACCGCCGCGCCGGAAGATGCGGGTGATGCCAATGCGCATCTCAGCCGGATCTATCTCGCCGCCGTCACGAATCTGCAACATGTCGAGGCCAATGGCGCCGATCAGGCGGTCATGGATCGCCTGGATGGCTTGAAGCAGGAATTGTCGACAATCAATGTCGGGAACGATCCTTGCCTCGCCCGCAAGCAGGATCAGGTCGTCCAGACCGTCAAAGTGGTCCGCCTCGTCACGGCCGCCTATGCCATGCGGCGCAACAGCACGACCACGCAGCGCGTCGATGATTTCGCCCGCAGCCTGATCATCCGCATCAGCGATCCGGAGAACCAGCCGCGGGCGACCGATAGCTGCTATGGCAAGGGACTGCCGGAGGTCGATATGGGCAACCAGTCGATCTGACCATAATCAGCCGCTGCCTTTCATGCGGCTCATGAACCGATCTGCCTGTTGGTCGCGGGGGATGATATGGCGACACCCAATGATCTGATCGATCTCCTTCAGGCCATGAAGGGGCATCTGCAACGTTCCGCCGTGCCCTTCCTGCCGGGCCCCGGCCGGCCGGCTGTCGCGCACATCCATGACTTGACGCGCGCCGTGGACACCCTTCAGGCTCTATCGCTGCAGGACTTGCAGCACTTCGATCCGGATGCGGCCCGCCGTCTCATGGACCGGCTGGCGCCCATTGAAGCCAGATTGCAGAGAGCCGATCCGCGCGCCTTGCCTGAACTGCTGAGCGTGATGGCGCAGGAAATCGCCACCCTCGAGGTCGGATTGCAGACCTTCCGTGGCGGCGGCGCGCAGAAGTGGCCCTGACACAGTCATGAGGCGCTCATTCATGAGACACGCAGTCATGAGATCGGGGTGAATATGGATCTGAGCCTCGAAAACATCGCCATTGCGCTGTTCTTCATCCTGCCGGGTTTCATCAGCGCCGCGATCCGCAACATGGCGCGTCCCGGCGCCACGGAATCGGTCGGCGACTGGGTCGTGACCAGCGTCGTTGCCAGCCTGGTCTTCAATGCCGTCGTCGTCAGCGGGCTCGTGTTTCAAGGCTGGGTGTTCGACATTCATCGGCCGATCCAGAAGATGATCGACGCCTTCAAGGATTACGATGTCGGGACGGCGATCTGGTATGTCGCGATCCTCTACGGCTTCGCCGTCGCCTGGGGTCTACTCTCGGCCTGTCTCTGGCGCTGGCGGCCGCGCAACCTCCTCTTCCTGCTGCGCCTGACTCCGGTCATGCCGGATGACGACGTTTTCAATCCGACCTTCGAGGAACTCTTCCGCACCTCCAAGGACGCGAAAAAGCTGATACCGGATCAACGCCCGGTGCCGTGGTTGCGGATCCATCTGGAGCATATGACGATCTTCGGGCGGATGCAGACCAGCAGCGTCACCATCGAACAGGACAAGCCATTCGAGCTCTATCTCGAGCCGGCTTTCGCCGTCGATGACAACGGCACGCAGCTTTTCACCAATATCGACGGCGCCCATCACAAGGGCGTCTATCTGCGGATCGAGCCGGACAAGGTCATGGAAATCTTCTCCGCGCCGGCCAGTTGGCGGCCGCCGATCTAGGTTCTGTACTCATAAAGATGATTCCCCTCGAAGCGGGGATATGATTCAA
>CAYOQR010000019.1:0-78986 GCA_964406155.1 uncultured Rhodospirillaceae bacterium
GAGATCGTCGGCAACCGACTGGATGAAGCAGGCATGGGGCTGGGGATGCTCATAGGCCGAGGCCGAGGCCACCAGCTCGCCGCTTTGGAAATCGACATAGAAATGGCCCTGGGCCGGACCGTCGATGCCATAGGCCCAATGCAGGCCGGTATTGAACCATTGCGGGCTGTTGGGGGCGCCCATCTGCTGGCACAGCATGACGCGCATTTCGTCGTAGAAGGCCTTGGCATCGGCCTCGCCGTCGAAATAGCCGCCCTTCCAGCCCCAATAGGTCCAGGTGCCGGCCAGACGATCGAAGACCTGGGTGGCGCTGGTCTCGCTGGTATAGCGCTGCTCGGCGGGGAGCTGCATCAGGGCTTCGAGATCGGCTTCCTTGCGCCACAGCCATTCCGGCAGGTCGGCCTCGACCACCGGGCGCAATTTGGCGGGAATCCCGGCCTTGCGGAAATACTTCTGCGCGAGCACGTCGCTCGCCACCTGCGACCAGTCGGCGGGAACCTCGATATCCTTCAGTTGGAAAACGATGGAGCCGTCCGGATTGCGGATCTCGCTCACCGTTTTGCAGAAATCGATACCCGCGTAAGGCGACTGATCGGACTTGGTGAAGCGGCGTTCGATACGCATGAAACCCCCCGGTTCATAGGCCAGTCATGACAGAATCCCCCCTGTCCAAGCTGAATGTTTGTGTGACACTTCAGCTGATTTGGCTAAGGGGTTGTTGAGATGGCGCTATATCTAGACAGATCGTCAGCGCCCACGACCAGATATTGGGCGAAACGATGACAGTGGCGCAAGTATGAAATTCAAGAACTAGTCATTCTTTTCGGTTGACGCCACTGTATCTTGTGCTCCCCCAAGGAAACCGCCGCGTCGGGGCAACGGGGGCCTGAAAAATCGACATCGCGCTTCCGGCGCTGCTCCGCACAGTTTGAAAATGGGATGTTTTTCAAGCGGTTACCGTGATGCGGAAACGATGCGGTCAGAATCGGGGCGGCGAGAACCGCCCCCTTACCGGCTGTAGGCCGGGGCGTTCCGGGCTACTATCCCTAGGCATAGCCTTGCTCCGGCGACTTCAGGGGCGGGGTTAAGGACGGACCCGCCGGGCGCCCAGCAGAGAGGAGAGGGCGAGGGCGACGATGATGATCAGCATGCCCAGCCACTGCTCCCGGTAGACCGGCTCGCCCAGGACCAGCATGGCGGCGGCGGTGGCGATCAACGGTTCGAGATTCATCATGATGCCGGTCTGCGAGGGCGGCAGCAGTTGGACGGCGGCGAAGAAGCAGGAGAAACCCAGGATATAGCAGCCGGTCGCCGCAAGTGCGCCGAACCAGGCGCTGCCCCCGACCGGCCAGGCGAAGGCGCCCAGGACCTCGCGGACGGGCGGCAGGGCGACCAGGACGGTCATGACCAGTGCCATCCAGACATTCATCCAGAGATTCATGGTGAGGGGCGATCCGCCGCGCATGGCGCGGTTGCCGAAGACGATGGCGATGGCGAAACCGATGGCGCCGATCGCGATCAGCCCCACCCCGCGCCAATCGAAGGCATCGCCGATATTGCGGTAGGAGGCCAGCATCACGCCGCCGAAGGCCGCCAACAGGCAGATGACCTTGACCGGCGTCGGCCGTTCCGCGCCAATCGCCACCGAGAGGATCAGGGTGATGATCGGGAAGGTATAGAAAAGCACGACGGAGAGGCCGACCTTGATATAGGCGACCGAGCCCAGATAGCCGATGGAATTCATCAGCATGCCGAGCGCCATGATCCCGGTACCCCAGAGATAATGGGGGGCGAGGCGCAGCGGCCGGCGGCGCAGCAGGTGATAGGCGCCGATCACCACGATGAAGCCGAGAAAGCGCAGCCAGAGCAGGGTGGTCGGGGTGGCGCCGCTTTCATAGGCCAGCCGGGCGAAGGTGGAGATGATGCTGAGCAGGGCACAAGCCAGCAGAATCAGGCAGAGCCCGGCCCAGTAGTGCCGGTGCGATGCCGAGATCGGTTCGGTCGTCAGGATCTGCCTCCCCCGCAGATAAGGGCGCTACCATAGCCGAGCGGCGGGGTGGATGCCAGGAAGCCGGCGAGGAAGCGGGAACAGAGCTGCCGCCCGGTCTTGGTGGCTTCCCTCAAGCATTTGTTCCACAAGGAATAACTTCGCCGACCCGTCGCTTGTCACCGGCTCTGGCCACCGGTATAGTGCGCCCCAGAATCGCTATCAGTATCGCAATCAGGTCATTTAACCGGGGTATGGTGCGTAATGTCTGTCGGCACCCGTCTTTTCACAATGTTCTATGGCGAATTGGTCGGCCGCGACGAATTCGGCAACAGATATTACGTCGATCGCCGCACCAAGGGCCAAAAGCGCGAACGCCGCTGGGTGATGTATAACGGCTCGGTCGAGGCCAGCCGGGTGCCGGCCGAGTGGCATGCCTGGCTGCACCGGACCATCGTTGCCGCGCCGGCGACCGCATCGGCGCGCAAGACCTGGCAGCAGCCGCATCAGCCGAACCACACGGGAACGGTGCAGGCCTATCTGCCCGAGGGCCATGTCCTGAAAGGTGGACAGCGCGCCAAGGCGACCGGGGATTACGAGCCCTGGATGCCGAACTGATCCGCGGATGACGGATCTGTCAGCGAGATATTCGGTTGCCTCTGGCATTGTGCCGCCCCTGAAAGATCGGGCGCCGGCAATCCAGGCGACCGTCTTCAGGTGATTGGGGGAAGGTATGCAGCGTAACGTTCTGGAAACCGTTATGGGCGCCGTCGTGTTGATCGCGGCGATCGGTTTCCTGTATCTCGCCTCGATCACTGTCGGCGTCCATACCAGCGACGGCTATAATCTGGTGATGCGCTTCGATCGTGGAGGCTCGGTCAATCCGGGCACGGATGTGCGGATCGCCGGCGCGAAGGTCGGGACCGTGGTTGCGAAGAGCTTCGATCCGGTCAATTATCAGGCGGTGATCACGATCAGTGTCGACAGCGATCTGAAGCTGCCGAAAGACACCAATGCGGTGATCACCAGCGACGGCCTCCTGGGCGATAATTATGTCCTGCTGGAAATCGGCGGCGACGAGGAAATGCTGAAGCCCAACAGCCAGATCACCCATGTCCAAGGCGCTCTCAATCTCGCCGATCTGATCAACAAATTCGTGGTCGGCGGGACGGGCAGCAAGCAGAACTGAAGGAATGGATCAGCGATGGCTGGTCACCAGCCGAAAGACGCCTTCCACCCACCGCTCTGGCGCCAGCCCGATGGCAGCCCGGTTTCCTGCGTCGAGAAGATCAAGGTGCTGAACCAGAATCTCGGCGAGCTGCAGCAGATGGCTCAGGACCTCGTGGAAGATGCCGTTCTCATGGGCTGCGATGAAAGCCAGATACGCGCGGTCCTCGACAAGATGATCGCTGACCTCAAGAACCCTTACCGAAAGTCGTGACTATGTCCGGATTGCCTGCCCGGTCGCCATGGCGGCCAATGGGGCGTCGCTTGCTGTGCCGGTTATCCGTTGCAGCTTTGCTGGCGCTGCCAGCCCTTGCCATCGGCGGTACGCCGGCCGGGGCGACCGCGATGAACGAAGTGGTGCTGCAGGCGCTCGACAAGATCACGGCCCGGGTGTCGCGGATCACTGTGCCGGTCGGCGGCACGGTCAATTTCGGCTCGTTGCAGATTACCGCCAAGGCCTGCGACAAGCATCCGCCGGAAGAGACGCCCGAAAGCGCCGCCTTCCTGCAGGTCGTCGAGGTGAAGCCGGGCGAGGCGCCGGTGACCCGGTTCTCCGGCTGGATGTTCGCGTCCAGCCCGGCCCTCTCGGCCATGGAGCATCCGGTCTATGATCTCTGGGTGCTCGACTGCGTCAATGCCTCGAGCGCGCCTTCGGGCAATTCGCAGTAGAATCGCGCCGGCAAGGTCATCGCCGCGTTCAATTGCTGCCGGTACTCATCGCGGCCGATCTCGAGGGCGCCGAAGCGTGACAGGTGCTGGGTCACGAACTGGGTATCGAGCAAGCCATAGCCGCCGGCCTTCAGCCGCGCCACCAGATGCACCAGCGCGACCTTGCTGGCATCGGTCTCCCGGCTGAACATGCTCTCGCCGAAAAAGGCGCCGCCCAGGGAAATGCCGTAGAGGCCGCCGACCAGCCGGCCATCCAGCCAGGTCTCGACGCTATGCGCATGGCCGAGCACGAAGAGCTGCCGGCAGAGATCGAAGATCGTGTCATTGATCCAGGTCTGACGCCGGCCCGGTGCCGGGGCCGCGCATTGCTCGACCACCGCCGTGAAGGCCCGGTCGCAGGTCACTTCGAAACGTCCGCGCCGCAGGGTTTTCCAGAGACTGCCCGGCACATGGAAGCTCTCCAGGGGCAGGATGCCGCGCTGTTCAGGATCGATCCAGTAAAGGTCGGGGTCGTCGCGGCTCTCCGCCATGGGGAAGATGCCGATGGCGTAGGCACGGAGCAGCATGCCGGGCGTGATCTGCGGTGTCGTTCGCCTGTTCGACATACGGCTCGCTCCAATCCGTCGTCCTGAGCGGACAAAGATGTGACGCCAGTTTATCGAGCCCTCGGCGAGGCGGCTAGAGGATGACTCGCAGATCTACGGGGCCTCTCAATGGACGGGAAGGTTATTCCCATTAATATTGAATTTCGATGTATATTTATCGTTATTCAATAAATTCCGTTGACCTCATGACAGGAATGCGCGATGGTTGCCCGATTGCGACGATCGGTGGGTCCCGATCGTCGCCCGAGTCGAGGGACAGAAAGAATGGATCGTATCTCGCGTCTATGCGGCCGGCTGCAGGTGGTTGTCCGCAACCTGTTCTGGGTGTCGATCATCGGCTGGTCGTTGCTGATCGTGCTGTTCTTCGCGACACCATGGGTCCGGGTCGATGACATGCTCGATTGGCATACAGGGCTGAACAAGACCTCCTTCGGTGCCCGGATGATGGTGGGGCTCTTCGCCAGCGCCGTCATCACCTGCTACATCTACGCGATGCATCAACTGGCGGAGCTGCTCGGTCTCTATGCGCAAGGTCTTGTCTTCGCCCAGGAGAGTGCGCTGCGCTTGCGGAAATTCGGCCTGGTGCTCTTGGCGGCGCCGTTTATCGATTGCGCCATGCAGCTTGGCATCAATGGTGTGATTTTTCTGGTGAGCCGCGGCGAGACATCTAATATGCAAGTCTACTTCGATATGGCACCAGCGATCTTCGGCCTCGTCTTTACGGTGGTGGCACAGGTCATGGTAGAGGCGACGCATATTTCGGACGAATTCAATTGGACAGTTTAGGACCCCGCTGATGGCCATTGTCGTCAATCTCGATGTCATGCTGGCGAAACGGAAGGTGCGCCTGATGGATCTGGCCGAGGCGGTCGGCATCACCGTGCAGAATCTATCGATCCTCAAGACCGGCAAGGCGAAGGCGATCCGCTTCTCGACCCTGGATGCACTGTGCCATCATCTCGACTGTCAGCCCGGTGACCTGCTGCAATACGCACCGAGCAACCGGGCGCCGGGAACCGATCCGGCCCTCGACGACGATAGCGGCGCGTAACGGCCGGCGAAGGCGCTGCGACGGTCTGGCCGCTTGGGCTGCATCGGACGCCAAGATCTCCTTTCGAGCTCGTTCTTCCAACCGCATCCCATGAAATGCGGGCCGGCACAGACGCGCCTTGCGGGCCAGATCGCGCGATTGCGACTTGGATTGCAGATCCAATATATTCATGAATATCATGTTATAATTATCGAAATTCGATAATTATAAATTGACAAACGAGAGTTGACCCTCAATGATCGCAGCAATCGAGCAGCACCTTGCCGCTAGTCGCCTTCGTGCTGCCGCATTGCTCTGGGGACTTCATATGAAACGGATTATGCGATTCAGCGCGCGCTTGTATCTGGTGACCAAGGGGCTGTTCTGGCTGCTGATCTTGGGCTGGGCGATCTTGGGTGTGCTGTGCTTCACGACCTCCTGGATCCAGATCGACGATCTGACCGGCCGGCCGGCCGGTCTGAACGATGCGCCGCTCAGCGCGCGGGTCCTGGCCTTCGCCCTCAGCAGCGCCGTCCTGGTGATCGTCGCCTATGCCATCGATCAATTGGCGAAGATGCTGGCGCTCTATGCCCAGGGATCGATCTTCACCCATGAGAGCGCCGTGCATCTTCGGAAATTCGGCCTTCTGCTGTTCGCCATTCCCTTCGTCGATACGGCGAAACAGCTTGGGAATGACGGGATCAGTTATCTCGTCAATCCGCTGACGACGCGGTCCTTCGAGCTGAATATCGATATCTTTCATATGCTGCTCGGTGCGGTTTTTGCGTTGTTGGCACAGATCATGGTCGAGGCGACCACAATCTCCGATGAAGCCAAGTTGACGGTTTGAGCCGAGGTGACGATGCAAGCGCTGACGATAGGGCGGCCGGCGGGACGACTGCCTATGGAGCGACTGCCGATGACGCGACCGCCGATGACGCGACCATAGCGACGACACGATTCCATCGGTGACCGGACGGCAAGTGAGGCCGGTCACCGACACCACCCATCCGATTTCTTAGCCATCCGATTTCATGAGGGGACGATCATGCGCTCTTTTTGCGCCACGACTTCACTTGCCTTGATGCTAGGCATCACAGCCTATGTCGGCTTGCCGATAACGGCCGCCGCCGATGCGAACGGTACCGTCTCCGGCGGCACCGATATCGGCGGGCAGATGGGCAAGACGGAACCAGGCACCGGCACACAGGCGACCAATGGCAGTGGCGCCCAGCCGGCGCAGAAGGAGCCGAAGGACTTCACCTTGACGCTCGGCCTCGGCGCCGGCGTGGCCCCGGATTACGAAGGCTCCAACGATTACCGCTTCGTGCCGATCCCGATGATCGAGGCCTCCTGGAAGGATCGCCTCTTTCTCTCCAATACCTCGCTGAGCCTGGCGGTGATCTCGACTTCCTATCTGAAGGCGGGCCCGATGGTCACCTATGCCTTCGGCCGGGACAGGAAGGACAATCACGCGCTGCGGAAGCTGGGCAATGTCGGCGACAGCGTCGAGATCGGCGGCTTCATCGACCTGACGCTGGATCAGTGGCGCCTCGGCGCCAAACTCACCCAGGACGTCGCCAACGGGCATGGCGGCGCGGTCGGCGAGCTCAGCCTTGCCTATGCCTTGCCGCTCGGCGATCGCTTCACGCTGACCGCCGGCAGTTCGCTGACCTGGGCCAGCAAGAGCTATATGGAGAGCTTCTTCGGCATCTCCTCGCGTCAATCTGCGCGCAGCGGCCTGTCGAAATTCAACGCCGATGCCGGCTTCAAGAACATCAATTTCTCGCTGCTCGGGACCTATAACTTCAGCGAGCATTGGAACCTGAACATGATCGCCAGCTATTCACGTCTGCTCGGCGATGCGGCGGACAGCCCCATCGTCAAGGATAAGGGCTCAGCCAATCAGTTCATGACGGGCGTCGGCCTTTCCTACACGTTCTGATCACGCCCCTGATCATACGCACGATGCGACCATACCCCCGGTGCGACCGCGTGAGCCCCATCCCCTGCGGTCGCATTCAATGAAAAGAGCGGGTCCTGAGACCCGCTCTTTTTATTTTCCGATATCGTCGTTCCGCCACCAACGGCGGGGCCGCCTATGATTGGCCGACGAATTTCTCCAGCCAGCGGATGTCATAATCGCCGTTGATGAAGTCCGGCGCCTGGATCAGGCGCTGATGCACCGGGATCGAGGTCTGGACGCCCATGATTACGGTCTCTTCCAGCGCCCGGCGCAGGCGCATCAGGCATTCATTGCGGCTGCGGCCGTGAACGATCAGCTTGGCGATCAGGCTGTCGTAATGCGGCGGCACGCGGTAGCCGGCGTAGAGTGCGGAATCGAAGCGCACACCGAGGCCGCCCGGCGAATGGAAATCCGTGATACGGCCCGGCGAGGGCATGAAGGTATCGGGATTTTCCGCATTGATGCGGCATTCGATGGCATGGCCGCTGATCTGCACATCCTGTTGGGTAAAGCCAAGCGGCGCCCCCGAGGCGACGCGAATCTGCTCGCGTACCAGATCGATGCCGGTGATCATCTCGGTCACCGGATGCTCGACCTGCAGGCGGGTGTTCATTTCGATGAAATAGAATTCGCCGTCCTGGAACAGGAACTCGATGGTGCCGACGCTGCGATAGCCCATCTTCTTCATGGCATCGGTGGCGACCTTGCCGATCATGGCCCGCTGCTCGGCATTCAAGGCCGGCGACGGCGCCTCTTCCAGGAGCTTCTGGTGACGGCGCTGCAGCGAGCAGTCGCGCTCACCGAGATGCACGACATTGCCGTGATTGTCGGCGAGGATCTGAATCTCGATATGGCGCGGATGCGAGAGATACTTCTCCATATAGACCGCGTCATTGCCGAACGAGGCCTTGGCCTCGGCACGCGCCATGGAGAAGGCGGTGCCCAGTTCATCGGCGCTGTTGGCGACCTTCATGCCCTTGCCGCCGCCACCGGCCGCGGCCTTGATCAGGACGGGATAGCCGGTTTTCTCGGCAACCTCGCGGGCCTCGGCTTCGCTGCGGATCTCGCCGTCGGAGCCCGGCACCACGGGGATGCCGAATTTGATGGCCGCGTCCTTGGCCTGGACCTTGTCGCCCATCAGCGACAGATGTTCCGGCGAGGGGCCGATGAAGGTGAAGCCGTGCTCCTCCACCATGGCGGCGAATTTGGCATTCTCCGACAAGAAGCCAATGCCGGGATGGATGGCATCGGCGCCGGTGATGGTGGCGGCGGAGATGATCGCCATCATGTTGAGATAAGAATCGCGCGACGGCGCCGGGCCGATGCAGACGCTTTCATCCGCCAGCCGCACATGCATGGCATCGGCATCGGCGGTGGAATGCACCGCCACGGTGCGGATGCCCATCTCGCGGCAGGCGCGGTGAATGCGAAGCGCGATTTCGCCGCGATTGGCAATCAGGACTTTTTCGAACATCGTGCGCTGTCGTCCGGTTGCTGAGGGCGAAATTTACTGAATGACCAGGAGCGGCTCGGCGAATTCGACCGGCTGACCGTCCTGGATATGAACTTGGGTGATGGTGCCGGCATTGGGCGCCTGGATCGGGTTCATCACCTTCATCGCCTCGATGATCAGCACGGTCTGGCCCTTGGAGACGCGGTCGCCGATCTTGACGAAGGGAGCCGCACCCGGCTCGGGCGCCAGATAGGCGGTGCCGACCATGGGCGAGGTGAGGGTGCCGGCGGCCGGCTGGTCGTTCTTGGCGGCAGGCGCGGCCGGCGCAGCGGCAGCGGCCACGGCAACCGGCGAGGCCGATGCGGCGACGGCGGTAATGCTGCTGTTCACCCGGATGCGCTGCCCGTTATTCTCGTATTCGATCTCGGTCAGCCCGGTTTCCTGCAACAGCTTGGCAAGCTTACGCACCAAGGTGTCGTCGACGTCGAATTTGCTCATGAACGGTCTTTCTTGGATTTAAGGATGGTCGCCAGAGCATCGAGCGCCAGCAGGTATCCCTGGGCGCCCAGCCCGCAGATGACGCCGCTGGCGGCCTGGCTGACATAGGTATGATGGCGATAGGCTTCGCGCCGGAAGATGTTGCTGAGATGCACCTCGATGACCGGCAATTCGGCAATCAGCAGGGCATCCAGCAGGGCGATGGAGGTATGGCCATAGGCAGCCGGATTGATCACGATGCCGGCGGCCGATTTGCGCGCATCCTGGACCCAGCTCACCAGCTCGCCCTCGAGATTCGACTGGCGGAAATCCAGGTCGAGACCCAGATCCCGCGCCCGCGCCCGGCAGGCCTGCTCGATATCGTCCAGGGTGTCGCGGCCATAGATCGACGGCTCCCGAATCCCCAACATATTGAGATTCGGCCCGTTCAAAACCAGGACGCGAGGTGATTGGGCCAATGCGGCAACTCCTAATCGCTCAAGTCTGTCCTTATAGCGACGGATACCTCAAGTCGCAACAAATCGAGCCATTACCTGTTGTTAAGTTTTCTTCCTGCAGTGAATATACCGGTTTATGACTATCGTCATAGTCGCCTTGCCCGGAGCAAGACGAGCTGGACCCGGCAAGAGCCGCAAGTCGCAGCCGGCCAATCTCACTCTCCCCTATACCGGTCAAAATCGCGCCCATAACTGTCTGCTCGACAGGACGGTGGATGCCTTGGCCGTCGATCAGCCGATCTATGACTGGGTGGCGACCGGCGACGGCTCTGTGACATCCGATGCCATATTGTTTCTCAAGGCCCGGTCATGCCGTTAGACGGGGCGCAAAAAATATGGGAAAGAATTCAACTTGAACATATATTTCATGTAAAACAATAATTATTTTTCGATATAGAGAAAAAACAACCCTTCTGCTAGGTTGAGATTCCCGGAGAGAGCCTCTTGAGGTCCGGTCCGGCAGGGAACTCACATCGTGGCGGGAGAAGAGGGATGAAGGGCTTCGGTCGGGCAAAAGCCGTTGCGGTCGCGTTGAGAATCAGCATGGCCTTGTCGATCGTGTGGACCGTGGTGACGCTGGCGAAAATCCTCAGCTCGGCGATGAAGGTTGATCTCGCGGACTTCAACAAATACACCGATGTCTCGCTGACGCAGCCGTTGCACACTTGGCAGATCGTTTTTGCCGGGGTGCTGTTGCTGGTCTGGGTCACGCCGCTGTTTTCCTGTTTCTGGAAACTGCATCGCTTGCTGGGGCAGCTCGATTCCAGCGACTATTTCGCCCTGGCGGTGGAGCGGATGATCCGCTCGATCGGCTGGACGCTGATCGTGTTCTGGTGCGTGGATTATGCGATCAGCACTTTTGGACCGGTCATGCTGACCATGTACGAACCGGGCGGCCCGAAATTCGATCCGGACTTTCCATTCAATGCCGGCCTGATCTTCGTGGTGATCGGCACGATTCTGATTTCGCTGGCGAAGGTGCTGGCGGAGGGACGGCGGCTGGATGAGGAAGCGAAGCTGATCGTCTGATCGGCGGCGATTGCAATGCCGATCATCGTTACGCTCGATATCATGCTGGCGCGGCGGAAAGTCAGATCGAAGGATCTGGCGACTTATGTCGGGATCACCGAGGCCAATCTCTCCCTGCTGAAATCCGGCAAGGTGAAGGGGCTGCGGTTTTCCACCCTCGCGGCGATCTGCGCCTATCTCGATTGCCAGCCCGGCGACATCCTCAGCTATGAGCCGGGCGAAGGCGTGGTGCTGGAGCAGGAAGAAGCGGAAACCACCTGAACCGGCTCTCTTCAATAGAGAGGGCGGTTCAGGTGGCTCATATGGATGCTTAGCTCTTCTGCTGGCGCGCGTCGCTGACCAGCTTCTTCATGTCGTCGAGGGTGATGGCACCGGGCGCCTTCTGCTTGCCGACGATGAAGGCCGGCGTGCCGTTGATGCCGAGTTTTTCCGCGAGCGCCTGATTGGCGGCGATCTCGCCCGTCAGCGCCTTGTCGGCCATATCGGCCTGCAGCTTATCGGCATCCAGGCCGACATCCTTGGCGATCGCCAGGATGGCATCCTTGGTGAAGGGACCGCGATGCTCCATGGCCGCCTTGTGGAAGGCAGAATATTTGCCCTGGCGGTCGGCGGCCAAGGCGGCGAGAGCGGCGAGCTGCGAATCCGGGCCGAGGATCGGGAATTCCTTGAAGACCACCCGCACATTGGGATCGTCGGCGATCAGCTTCAGGACGTCGTCGGCGACGCGCTTGCAATAGGGGCATTTGTAATCGAAGAACTCGACCACCGTGACATCGCCCTTGGGATTGCCGAGGACCGGCGAAAGCCGGGCATTGAGCAACTGGTCCTGCACGGTGCCGACGGTCTGCTGGAAACCGGCTTCCTCGGCATCGGCTTGCCGCTGCTGCAGCTTGGCGACCGCCTTGGCGATGACTTCCGGATGATCCATCAGATACTGCTCGATCACCGGGCCGAGCGTCGTCGCGTCGAGCTTCTGGCCATTGGTGATGGTGATCGACGGGCTGGACTGGCCCGACGCGGAACCGGATGAGGTGTCGCCGGCACTTTGCGCCGCGGCCGGTGCGATAACGGGCTCGGCCGGCCAATACCGGGTCGCGCCGTAAACGGCTGCGACGGCGACGGCCAGGCCGACGATCAGGAACGGGGTGCGCATAATATCGTCATCTCATCAATGGTTACGGACTGAGCGGGCATAGTAGAGTTTCTAGATAACGTCCGGCAGACCTGATCGCCAGTCCGATCCGCTCGGCGATCACGATTACGTGTGCGGCTGACCTGTCATCGGCGGCCATCAACCTGTCGCCGCCCGGCTCGGATCAGTTGTCGTTGCTTTCTGAGACGCCGAGGATGTCCTGGGCGCGCTGCCAGCTCGGCGAGCCCATGGGCAGACCGTTCATCGCCTTGTTGGCGAAGAACTTCGCCTGTTTCGCCTTGCCATTGGCCAGCGCTTCCTCGGCCTGGGCGAGGGCGGCCTCCGGCAGATTGCCCGAGCGGCCCTGGGCCACGGCCATGTAATGCCAGGAGGTGCTCTCATTCGGCTCCAGCCGGGTCGCTTCGCTGAGATTGGCGATGGCGCTCTTCAGGTAGCTGGGGTCCTCGGTTTCCAGCATCACCTGCGCCACTTCCTGGCGCAGCAGAGGTTCCGTCGGCTTCAGATCCAGCGCCCTCTGATAATAGGGCAGGGCCTCCTTGAGGCGGCCGTTCTGGAACAGGATCTGGCCCTTCTGCTCCAGGAAGAAGGGATCGTTCGGGGCTTCCTGCAGCAGGCTGTCCATGATCGCGAGCGATTCCTGCATGCGCGACACCCGGAACAGCGCGATCGCCCGGGCATAGCGGGCCGGCACCGAATGATCGCTCGGCGGATAGGATTGCAGCACGCGGTTCAACGGCATCAGGAAGCCAACCAGCTTGGCCACCATGCGGTCATGCATTTCGTCGAAGACGGCCGGTTCCTTGGCATCGCTATAGGGCGACTGATCGACATGGGCCTGCACGGCGGTGATGCGTTCGGGAACCAGCGGATGGGTCTGCAGATAGGGGTCCTGGTTCCCGCCGAACAGGGCCATCTCGCCTTCGAGGATCTTGAAGAATTCCAGCAGCCCCCGCGAGGATTGCTTGGTCGCATCGAGGAATTTCAGCGCGGCCTGGTCGGCGGAGGCTTCCTGGGTTCGGCTGTATTGCAGGAAGCCGCGTCGCGTCGCGTCCTGTCCGAGCATCACGGCGCCGGCCCCGACGCTGGCATTGCCGGTCGCCACGCCGGCGCCGATGCCGGCGACGAGGCCGATGATCGATTCGATGGTGCGATTGCGCAATTCGTCCTGAATACGGGCCAGATGGCCCCCGGCCAGGTGGCCGGTTTCATGGGCGATGACGCCGATCACCTGATTGGCCGATGTCGATTTCATCAGCAGGCCGGTATTGATGAAGAGCTGCTGTCCGCCGGCGACGAAGGCATTGATGCGGTCGTCATTGATCAGATGCACCTGGACGAAGGGCGCGTTCAGTCCGGCGGCGGTGAACAGCGGGTCGGCATAGGCCCGGATGGTCGATTCGATCTCGGCATCGCGAATCAGGCCGCCATCCTGGGCCTGGGCCGGACGCACCCCGGCCGGGCCCAGCAGCCAGCCCAGAACCAGGGCGCCAGCGGCAATATGCCGCGCAAGGCGGGGCTGCCGACTCGGCGCCGATTTTGCCCGGCTGGGCCAGCCTGACAGGAATATGCGCGGGCTTAGGAGCGACCGGTTGATCACATCGCGAGTCCTTCATTATGCTCCGCCAAGCCGATGGGGGCGTCACTAGCGGAGTATCTGATGTCAAGGCGTTATCATAATGGGCTTGGCCCGTCCGGCAAGACCATGGACGGCAAGACCGTGTGCGGCAAAACCGGCAATCCGGTTAAGGTGGGCAAGGCCGGGCGGGATCGCAAGGCCGGCCGGATGCTGCGCCGAGGCGGTCTGGCGCTGATGTCCCTGGCGACCCTCAATCTGGCGGCCTGCAGTTCCGGCCCGGCCCACTATGCCGGCGACCTCTATTCGGTCGCGGGCTTCAGCGGCGCGGTCATTTCCGATGAGCCGCGCGCGGCCCTCGTCGGGCGCGATATCCTGGCGGCCGGCGGCAATGCCAGCGATGCCATGGTGGCGATGTATTTCACCATGGCGGTGACCATGCCCTCGACGGCAGGGCTTGGCGGCGGCGGCGTCTGCATCGCCCATAACATCGGCAAGAAGGACAAGATCACCACCAGCGTGATCGATTTCCTGCCGCGATCGGCCGCTGGCGGCCAGGTGGCAGTGCCGGGCAATGTGCGTGGCATGGCGGCGATCTGGGCGACTTTCGGCAAGCTGCCCTGGGCACAGTTGGTCGCGCCCAGCGAAACCCTGGCGAGCAACGGTACGCCGGTCAGCCGGGCGCTGGCCAACGACATCGCCGCCGGTGGTCAGGTCCTGCGCGACGATCCGCAGATGTCGGCTGTGTTCGTCCGCTCCGACGGGCAATTGTCGGGCGAGGCCGATAATCTGCGGCAGACGAAATTGGGTGCCATCCTCGGCCAGATCCGTGCCCGGGGTGCGAGCGAATTCTATGGCGGCAACCTGGGGCAGCGCATCGCCGATGCGGCCCAGACGGCGGGCGCGCCGCTGACGGTCGAGGACCTGCGCAACTTCAAGGCCAATATCTATAATCCGCTGCAGGTCCCCCTGGGCGACCAGACGGTCTATCTGCCGCAGCCGCCCGCCTCGGGCGGCGTCAGCACGGCGCAGATGCTGTCGATCCTGCAAACAACGGCAGGCGCGACGGGCAACCGGACGGATCTGCTGGCCGCGGCGAGCATGCGGGTCATGGCGGATCGCAGCAATTGGATGAAGCCCGGCGGCGACGCGAGCGGCGATGTCGCCGATCTGGTGTCCAGCAACCGGACCGGCCAGTTGATGGCGGGCTATCAGCCGGGCCGCGCCACGCCGGCCAGTGCCCTGACGCCGCCGGCGAAATCGCTGCCGGAGAACCCCTGGTCGTCGAGCGCCATCGCCGTCGATCTGAACGGTACGGCGATTACCTGCACCTTCACCATGAATGCGCTGTTCGGGGCCGCCCGTATGGCTGGCGATACCGGCATCATCCTGGCGCCGGCGCCGAACGATCAGGGGGCCGGCTTCAGCGCCTTGGCGCCGATGATGGTTGCGAACTCGCATAACGGCGAATTCTATTACGCCTCGGCTGCCAGCGGTGGCATGCCGGGAGCCTTGAACCAGGCGGTAGTCCTGCACGATACGCTGGAGAACAAGGTCACGCTGGACAAGGCGCTGCTGGCGTCGCGTGTGTTCGACAACGGCGAACCGGACAAGGTCTTCTATGAAGACGGCGCCGATGTCTCGGCGCTGACCGCGGCCGGCTATCAGGTGGAACAGCGCAACGGCCTCGGCAAGATCGACGCGATCTTCTGTCCCGGCGGCGCGCCGACCAATCCGGATAGCTGCGTCATGCGCAACGACTATCGCGGGAACGGTCTGGCCAGCTTCTACACGACGCATTGAGGCTGGGCACAGATCATGCTGAAAATCGCCCAACGCGGCACGGTCGATCCCTTCATCGTCATGGAAGTGATGCGGGAGGCCAATCAACGTGCCGCGTCGGGTGAGGGCATCCTCCATCTCGAGGTCGGCCAGCCCTCGACCCCGGCGCCACGTGTCGTCCGGGAGGCGGCCAGGCGGGCGCTCGAGGCCGAGCTGATCGGCTATACCGACGCACTCGGCCTGCCGGCTTTGCGCCAGGCCATCTCCCAGCACTATCGCAACTTCTACGGGGCTGCGGTACCGGCCGAACGGATCGTGGTGACGACCGGCTCCTCCGCCGGGTTCCTGCTGGCTTTCCTCGCCGCCTTCGATCCCGGCGACCGTGTTGCCTTGGCCAGTCCCGGTTATCCCTGCTATCGCAACATCCTGCAGACCCTGGGGATCGAGCCGGTGATGTTGCCGATGACGGCGGACAGCAAGTTCCAGCCGACGGTCGAGGCCTTGCGTGATCTCGACGATCTGTCCCTCGACGGCCTGATCGTCGCCAGCCCCTCCAATCCCGTGGGCGCCGTCATTCCCGGCGACAGCCTCGCCGGTCTTGCGCGGCATTGCCATGAGGCCGGGACGCGCCTGATCTCCGATGAGATCTATCACGGCATCACCTATGGTGCGCCGGCCGCCACCGTGGCGGCGATCGATGATCGGGCCGTGGTCGTCAACAGTTTCTCGAAATATTTCTCGATGACCGGCTGGCGTCTTGGTTGGCTGGTTTTGCCGGAGGAGCTGATCCAGCCGGTCGAGCGCCTGGCGCAGAACTTTTTCATTTCGCCGCCGACCTTGTCGCAGCATGCGGGCATCGCCGCCTTCTCCGCGCATGAGGAGCTGCAGGCGAATCTGCGGCGCTATGCGGCCAATCGCGAGGTTCTGCTGAACGGTCTGCCGCAGGCCGGCTTCGACCATCTGATCACCACGGATGGCGCCTTCTATGTCTATGCCGATGTCGGCACGATGACCGATGACAGCGTCGCCTTCGCGCGCCGCATTCTCGCCGAGACCGGCATTGCTGTGACGCCGGGTCTCGATTTCGATCCGGAGCGCGGACACCGTTTCCTGCGCTTCTCCTTTGCGGGTTCGACCGAGGACATGATCGAGGCGACGCGTCGCCTGAAGGCCTGGCGCCGCTGATCGGAGCTGTTCGGCAAAAGCCAGTTAAATGCGTTGCAGGATGATCGTTACCACGTCATAGGTGGCGGTAACAGGACCCCGCGCATCCAGTCGCCGCAGGACCTGACGCAAGGACCCGGCCGAAAGCGGACGGGCGCCGGCGGCGGGCAGGTCGGCACCGATCCGGCGCAGATCCAGCAGGAAATCCCGCGCGGTATCGTGGTGGCTGGTAAGCAGGCACCTGCGTTGCAGGATCAGCCGCGTCTGCGGCGGTACGGCAGCCGTCAGGGTCGCGGTATCGGGATAATCGGGTGTGCCGGGCAGCAGGCCAAGATCGGCATGGACGGCGCGCCATTCCTGGAACGTCTCGCGGCCGAGCGTGGTGAAGGCGATGAAGCCGTTCGGCCGCAGGAGATCGCTGAGCCGCGCCAGGCTGCCGTGCAGATCGAGAAACCATTGCATGGCGAAATTGGCGCAGATCAGATCGAAGCCCGGCATAGTGATACCGGGCGCGGCGAGTGCCGCCTGTTCGGCATTCATCGCGACAAATCGCAGGCCGGGACGGCCCGTCAGGCGGCTGCGGCAGGTGGTGACCATGGCGGGGGCGATGTCACTGATCACCGCCTGCATATCGGGCAGGGCCTCGCAGAGCCGGCGCGTGAACGTGCCGGGCCCGCAGCCGAGCTCCAGCAGCCGGGGCTGGGGCGGCAATGGCAAGGCGGCGATTTCGGCCGCCAGGAAATCCGCCGATTGCCGTTGGATATCAGCGGCCTCGTCATACTGCTCGGCGGCATCGGCGAAACGCTGCGCGATGTTGCGTTGCCTTGCTTCAGCCATGGCCGGCCTCCAGCCAGGCCTGGCGCAGGCGGGCTGCGACCCAATCCGGTTCCTGCACCGGCAGCGCGTGATCCGCTGTCTCATGCCAATGCACGGCATGGCCGGCGAAGGCATGTGCGGTCATCGCCGCAGGAACGATCTTGTCCGCGCGGCTGGCGAGCACGGTCAGCGGTTTCTGCCAGCCGGCCAATTGGCTTCGGCCGTCCCAGTCTTCGAGCCAGGTCAGTCCCGCTTGCAGGCGTTCCATCTGTGGTGTGCCGCTCGGCCCGGCCGCACCGCAGCGCTGCCAGAAATCGGCGAGCACGGCATCGGGCTGTCGGCTGAATTGTTGCCGCATGCGGGTCAGTAAACGGGGAGCGATGGCCGGCTGGAAATCCGGGGCTTCCGTGAAGCGGGGAAAACCGTTGACCGCCACCAGACCGGTGCAGGCGGCACTCGCGTCGCGCAGCAGCCGGAGGAAGCCGAGGGAATGGCCGACGCCGAGATAAGGTTCCCTCGGCAGCGATACGCGCGGTGAACCGAAGAAACCGAGATCGAGCCGCATCACCGGCAGATCGCCGAGCGCCGCCGCGACCTTATCCCAGATCCGATGATCATAGCCCCAGCCGTGAACCAGCACGATCATGATGCTTATCCGAAGGCCGTTATCGCGTCGATCAACCGGTCGATATCGTTGCCGGTATGAGCGGCACTGAGGGAGAGGCGCAGCCGGCTGCCACCGGCGGGAACCGTCGGCGGGCGGATGGCGACACCCAGCAGGCCGGCGGTCTCCAGATGCCGCTGCATCGCCAGCGCGGCTTCCTCTTCGCCAAGCAATACTGGTACGATCTGACTGCGCGACGGGCCGCAATCGAAGCCCGCCGCCTGCACGGCCTGCCGCAATCGATCGGCCTCCCGATGCAAGGCTGCCCGTTCGGCCTCCAGGGTGGGGACGATCTCCAGCGCTGCTTCCAAACTACCGAACACCGATGGCGGCAAGGCGGTCGAATAGACGAAGCCGGCGCAGCGCGTGGTGAGATAGTCGAT
Source organism: uncultured Rhodospirillaceae bacterium (assembly GCA_964406155.1). Lineage (GTDB taxonomy): Bacteria > Pseudomonadota > Alphaproteobacteria > Dongiales > Dongiaceae > Dongia_B. The sequence continues at coordinate 18,497 of CAYOQR010000019.1, forward strand.
CAAAGCACGCGACCCGGCGACATAGGCGCCGAAACCGCCGAGCGCCTTGCCGAGCGTCCCCATGACGATATCGACGCGCCCCGGCACCGCCGCCGCGAGGCCGCGACCTTGCGGCCCCAGCACGCCGGTCGCATGCGCTTCATCGACATAGATCAGGGCGCCATGATGGGCCGCGAGTTCCGTCAGCGCAGCCAGATCGCAACAATCGCCATCCATGCTGAAGACCGATTCCGTGACGATCAGACGCGGCCCGGCTTTGGCTGCTTCGCGCGCCAGCAGGTGATCCAGATGATCGAGATCGTTATGCCGGAAGCGGATCTGCCGGATCGATGCGGCTGCCAGGCCGTGATGCAGGCTGGCATGGATCAGGCGGTCGGTGAAGACAAGCGGTTCGCCTTCGCCGCGCAACAGCTCGATCAGGGCCGGCAGGATCGTCGCATTCGCCTGGAACCCGCTGGCGAAAATCAGCGCAGCCTCGGTTCCCTTGAAGGCTGCCAGGCGTTGCTCGATCTCGAGATAGGCCGTGGCGGTGCCGGTGATCAGGCGCGCCGAGGCCGATCCGGCACCATGGCGCCGCGTCCAGGCGATGGCGCCCTCGATCAGGCGCGGATGCTGCGACAGGCCGAGATAGTCGTTGGAGGAGAAATCGATCAGGCGGCGCCCGTCCGCATAGGTCGCGATGGTACCGTGACGCTCGATACCGCGTAGCCGCCGCCGCTGCCGTTGCTGCTCCAGGGTCTCCAGGCGCTCCCGCAGCAGGCGATCTAGATCCGGCACGGCCATGTTTTCAAGCGCGCTCAGGCGCGCTCGCGCGACCAGGCCGTCACCACTTTGACCACGGCATCGGTCAGACTGGCGAGATCCGCGGGGGCGATTACGAAGGGCGGCATCAGATAGACGATGTCACCAAACGGACGCACCCAGACGCCTTGTTCGATGAGACGCGGTTTCAGCCAATTGGCTTCGCCCGCGCGGTCCAGCTGCACGACGCCGATGGCGCCCTTGACCCGGACATCGACCACGCCCTTGAGGTCGCGGCAGGCGGCGAGGCGATCGCGCAATTGCGCTTCGATGGCGGCAACCTGGGTCAGGCGCGGTTCGCGTTCGAAGAGATCGAGCGAGGCATTGGCGGCGGCGCAGGCCAGGGGATTGCCCATATAGGTGGGGCCGTGCATCAACGCGGTGGCCGCGCTGTCGGAGAGGAAGGCCTCATAGACGCGCCGCGTGGCGACGGTCGCGGCCAAGGGCAGCGTGCCGCCGGTCAAGGCCTTCGAGAGCGTGATGATATCCGGCACGATCCCGGCCTGCTCGCAGGCGAACAGGGTACCTGTACGGCCGAAGCCCGTCATGATCTCGTCCAGGATCAGGAGATGGTCCTGTTCGTCGCAGGCCTGGCGGATGAAGGCGAGGGTTTCGGCGTCATGCATCTTGAGGCCGCCGGCACCCTGGACCAGCGGCTCGATGATGACGCCGGCGATCTCGTCGCGCCGCGATGCCAGCACCGCGCGGAAAGCGCTGCGTTGCTCGGCTGTGCGTGGCACGTCGACGACGATCTGCTGCGGCAGATAGCCGGCGAAGAGGGCATGCATGCCTTCGTCCGGATCGCAGATCGACATGCAGGCCATGGTGTCGCCGTGATAGCCGAAGCGGAAGGAGACGAAGCGGTAGCGGCCCGTGATGCCGCGATTGATCCAGTACTGCACCGCCATTTTCAGCGCGACCTCGACGGAGACCGAGCCGGATTCGGAGAAGAAGACGTGATCGAGATCGCCGGGCAGCAAAGCGGCGAGGCGCTGCGCCAGGAGCAGCACGGGCTCATGCACCAGCCCGCCCAGCATGACATGGGGCAGATGCTGGATCTGCTCGACGACGCTCGCACGGATATGCGGATGGTTGTAGCCGTGACAGGCGGTCCACCAGGAGGAGATGCCGTCGATCAGATTGCACCCGTCGGCGAGATGCAATCGCACACCGTCGGCCGAGACGATCGGCAGCGGCGTCGGCAGATTGCGCATCTGCGTATAGGGCAGCCAGAGATGCGGCAGTCCGCCTTGTAGCCAATCCGGCCGTGGCATCGGGGGAGGCATCGGTGCGGCGGCCTCAGGCATGGCAGGCTTTGCCGCAGACATGTTCGGCCGCGACTGCCATGGCTTCCGTCTCGGCTTCGGTCACCGGCAGGTCCATCGGCTTCAGGCCCAGTTTCGCGAACAGGGTCGCATCGCGGTTGCGTTCCGGATTGGCGGTGGTCAGTAGCTTGGCGCCGACGAAGATCGAATTCGCACCGGCGAGGAAGGCGAGGGCCTGGGTTTCGTCGCTCATGGTTTCGCGGCCGGCCGAAAGGCGGACCATGGATTGCGGCATCATGATGCGGGCGATGGCGATGGTGCGGATGAATTCCAGCGGATCCAGCTTCTCGCGCCCGTAGAGCGGCGTGCCGGGAACCTGCATCAGCATGTTGATCGGCACGGATTCAGGGTGGATCGGCAGATTGGCAAGGGTCACCAGCATGCTGGCGCGGTCGCGGCGTTCCTCACCAATCCCGACGATGCCGCCGCAGCAGACCTTGATGCCGGCATCGCGCACATGGCCCAGGGTTTCGAGCCGGTCGTCCATGTGCCGCGTGGTGATGATCTCGCCGTAATATTCCGGCGAGGTGTCGATATTGTGGTTATAGTAATCGAGGCCCGCTTCCTTGAGGCGCTGCGCCTGATCGGATGTCAGCATGCCGAGGGTGACGCAGCTTTCCATGCCGAGGGCACGGACACCGCGGATCATGTCGGAGATCTGCTCGACATCCCGGTCCTTCAATTCGCGCCAGGCGGCACCCATGCAATAGCGCGAGGCGCCGTTGGCCTTGGCCTTGCGGGCTTCCGCCAGCACCGCGTCGACCGACATCAGCTTTTCCGCGTCGACGCCGGTCGAATAGCGGGCGGCCTGCGAGCAATAGGCGCAGTCCTCGGCGCAGCCGCCGGTCTTGATCGAGAGCAGGGTCGCGAGCTGCACTTCATTGGCCGGGAAATGCCGCCGGTGAATCGTCTGCGCGCGGAAGATCAGATCGTTGAACGGCAGGTCGAACAACGCTTCCACTTCGGCGACGGCCCAGTCGTGACGGATCTCGGTTCCGGTTTCGCTCGTTGCGACAAGGCTCATCGCCCGCTCCTCGAAAATGTCACCTGGCGCCCCCTCGGCGCCGACTGCAGGGAAGGCCGCGACTTGCCGGCGCGGCTGCAGCCCGGTAAAGGAAGCCGGACGCTATCGGCGGCGCCCCTGCCTGTCAAGCGAGCGCCCCGCAAGTCCTTGTTCAGATTGGAGGACCTTCCTATGAGCCAAGGTCGCAACCGTGCTTTTTTCGTCACAGCGACAGGGACTGATATCGGCAAGACCTATGTCAGCGCCGCTTTGTTGCGTCATTGGCGTGCTGCCGGCCGGCATGTCGCGGCCCTGAAGCCTGTCCTCAGCGGCTTCGATCAGGCATCGGCGCAGGCGAGCGATGCGGGCGCGCTGTTGCAGGCCTTGGGGCAGCCTGTGGATAGCGCGCATCTCGACCGGGTGGCGCCTTGGCGTTTCGCGGCCCCCCTATCACCCGATATGGCGGCGGCGCGGGAAGGGAAGCGGATTGATCTTTCGGCGGTGACGGATTTCTGCCGCGCCGGCGTGGCGGGCGATCATGAGACGATCCTGATCGAAGGGGTTGGCGGCGTGATGGTACCGCTGTCGCCGAGTGCAACGGTTCTCGATTGGATGGAGGCGTTGGCCTTGCCGATCATTCTCGTGACCGGCAGCTATCTCGGAACGCTCAGCCACACGCTGACCGCGCTGACGACATTGGCCGCGCGCCAGCTATCTGTCGCGGCGGTCGTTCTCAACGAATCACCGGAGAATCCTGTCCCACTGGCAGAAACGGCGATTACCCTGAAACAGCATTGGCCGGGCCTTGTTCTCGCCGGGCTGAGCCGGCCGGCAACGACGGCGGAGGTTGCACACCTGGCCGATCTGCTGGATGGAGCAGCCGACTGAACAGGCGCCGGCTGACCGGATGATGCGACAGCAAAAAGCCCGGCCAATGGCCGGGCTTTTCGATTATCTGGATGCGACGGCGCCGTCTATTCCATCAGGCGGCGCCACCAGCCGCGACGCTTCGGTTCGCCGTCATGATCGCTCGGCTTGTCGAGAACAGTCACGGCGGGATCGCCGGAACTGGGAATCTCGATCACGGTGATCGATGCCGATGTCGTTTCGGCTGCCGCCAACGGTGCGAAAGCGCTCTCGTGAGAGACGGCCGGTGCAGGCAGCGGCTGCTCGGCAGCGGCCGGCATCTTCACGGGCTCTGGCGTGGCCACGGGTTCCGGTGTGGTCTCAGAGACGCTTTCCGCAGCAACTGGCGCCGGTGCTTCGGCCGCGGTTTCCTCGCGGCTGCGGCGCGGCTTGCGCGTGCGTGGTGCGCGTTCGCCGTCGTCACGCCGGGTGCGCCGGCGCGGCGTTGCCGTGTCGCCGGTCTCCGCTACAGCCGGCTCAGCGGCCGCGGAATCCTGGCTCGGCGTGTCGACCGGGCGTTCGATCTCCTGCGGAGCATCTTCGGCGGCAGTCCGGGCCAGGTCAGGCTGCGCAGCCGGGACGAAACTGGTCTGCTGCCAATGCGCCGGTGTCTCCGGCAGGCTGGGCTGCTCGCCGGAACCGGCGATCGGCTGGCCGTGATCCGAGACACGGGCGTCGGCGGCGATACCGGCTGGCTGCACGGGCTGTTCACCCTCCGCATGCGACGCAGCCATGCTCGGATGACCTTCTGGGTTATCCTCGCTCTGTCCCTCGTGTTGTCCTTCTTCGTGCTGCCCATCATGGGGACGGCGCGACCGGCGACGACCACCACGGCGGCCCCGACGGCGACGGCGGCGCTGCTGGTCGCCATCGCTGGCGGCGTCGGCACCCTCGGCACCTTCCTCATCGTCGGCGTCATCCTGATCGTCGAGATCGCCGGCACCTTCCTCGTCACCGGCTTCGCTCGGCCGAGCTGCCGGCTGCGGACGCTCTTCCCCGGCAGCGGCATCGGCCGCTTCGCCGGCTTCGGTGAATTCATCGGCGCGGAACTTCTCGCCGCGACCGCCACGGCGCCGGCGCCGGCGCCGGCGACCGGACCGGCCCTCGCCGCCTTCCGCCGCCGCTTCCGCGGTTTCCTCGGCGTCGCTGTCCTCTTCCTCGGTCTCGATCTCGTCGATCTCCTCGTCGAGATCGGGCTCTTCCTCGATCACCTTGGCCGGCGGCAATTGCCGCTGCTGGACTTCCTCGCCCGGCGCCAGTTGCTTGATCCGCTCCAGGCGGTAATCCGGCGGGATCAGGCCGTCATCGGCCTGCAGGTAGATGCGCACGCCACGGCGCATCTCCAGTTCGGAGAGCGACAGGCGCTTCTGGTTGAGGATGTAGAGCGCGACGCTGGTCGGCACGAAGACGCTGACGCCCGGCGAATAGCTGCGGGTGATTTCCTCTTCCACCATGCGCAGGACATGGAGGGCGGTGGAATCTACCGAACGGACACGGCCGGTGCCGGCGCAATGGGCGCAGATTTCCGTGCTGGCTTCCGCCAGGCTCGGATGCAGGCGCTGGCGCGACATTTCCAGGAGGCCGAAGGAGCTGATGCGGCCGATCTGGATGCGGGCGCGGTCGTTCTTCAGGCTTTCCTTCAGCCGCCGCTCGACCGCCGCGTTGTTGCGGTTCTCCTCCATATCGATGAAGTCGATGACGATCAGGCCGGCGAGATCGCGCAGGCGCAACTGCCGGGCGACCTCCTCGGCCGCCTCCTGGTTGGTGCGGAGGGCGGTTTCCTCGATATTGCGCTCCTTCGTGGAGCGCCCCGAATTGACGTCGATCGCCACCAGGGCTTCGGTCTGGTTGATGACGATGTAGCCGCCCGATTTCAGCTGCACCACCGGCTGGTGGATCGCCGCGAGCTGGCTTTCGATCTGGTAGCGCTGGAACAGCGGGATGGAATTGTCGCGGTAGAACTGCACGCGCTTCGCATGGCTCGGCGTCAGCGTGCGCATGAAGCTCTTGGCGGCGCGATAGGCTTCGTCGCCTGCGACCATGATATCGCCGATATCGCGGGTATAGAGATCGCGGATCGACCGCTTGATGAGGCTCGCTTCCTCATAGATCAGCGCCGGCGCCGTGGAGCGCAGGGTGACGTCGCGGATCTCGTCCCACAGGCGCAGGAGATATTCGAAATCGCGCTTCACTTCCGCCTTGCTGCGTTCGCTGCCGGCGGTACGCACGATGACCGCCATGCCTTCCGGCGCGTCGAGATCGTCGATGATCGACTTCAGGCGCTTGCGGTCGGTGGCATTGGTGATGCGGCGCGAGATGCCGCCACCACGATCGGTGTTGGGCATCAGCACGCAATAGCGGCCGGCCAGCGATAGATAGGTGGTCAGGGCGGCGCCCTTGTTGCCGCGCTCTTCCTTGGTCACCTGCACCAGCAGGATCTGGCGGCGCTTGATGACTTCCTGGATCTTGTAGCGGCGCAGATTGCGCTGGCGGCGACGGCGCGCCCGCTCTTCATCGGCCTCGGGATCGTCCTGGATCGGCGCCTCGCTACCGCCGCCGAGCGTATCGACGGCGTCGTCGCGAGCCGGCATTTCGACGATCTCGCCCTGGACGGCGGCCGGCAGGTCCGTGTCATTCTGCGTGCCGGACGTCTCCGCATTGGTCTCTGCGGTGACGGCCTCGGCAGCACCGTCAACGATCTCGCTCTGCAGGACCTCGCGGCGGACGTCGAGCGCCATGACGGTTGGTTCGGCGGCCCAGCTCGTGGCACCGGATTCGGCGGCGTCATGGGCGGCCTCAGCCGGCGCAACGCTCTCGTCGACCGGAGCGGCGACGAACTCGCCGCTCTCGCTGACGATCACATCGCCCGGATGGGCATCCTCATGGGTGCCGTCGTGACCATGCTGATCATGACCGGCATGGTCGTGATGCCCGTGATCATGATGGTCGTCATGGCCATGATCATCATGCAGATGATCGTCGTGATCATGGGCCGCGTCGCCGATGGTGACGCTGTCGGCGACGACGTCGATTTCATCGTCGTCATCCAGCGATTCCGCAGCCTCGCGCAGCAAGGCTTCGCGGTCGGCGACCGGAATCCGATAGTAATCGGGATGGATTTCGCTGAAAGCCAGGAAACCATGCCGGTTGCCGCCATATTCGACGAACGCGGCCTGCAGCGAGGGCTCGACCCGGGTTACTTTCGCGAGATAGATATTTCCTTTAAGCGGCCGCCGGTTGGCGACTTCGACATCAAATTCTTCCAGCTTCCGCCCGTCCACCACGGCGACGCGAGTCTCTTCCGGGTGGGTGGCGTCGATCAGCATTGTTTTGGCCATGCGACAAAGGCTCCTCGGCGCGCCAAACATCATCCGCAAAGCATGCGGACGGCGGCGCGATATGGGTTAGTGAATTCCAGACGTAAGTCATTCTTACCTGTGACGGTTGGCGGTCGATCCACCGGCCCTGTCGATCCGTTCGGGTGATCCGTATCTAGCGGACAGCCCATCGTGACGGCATCGGGTCAGGTCGATCTCCTGCCGATAAGCCCCGCCATACCGGTGCGCCGCGACGACAGTCGACGGCGCTACTGCCTCGGATGAGGGGGCCGAATGGTCCCGAAACCGGTTGAGGAAAGCAGGGGAAGTTTCCTGACTCGACCCAAAAAGCCGGGCACGCGACCACAGCCGGAGAATAGAGAGGCGGGGGGGCGATGACAATGGGTAATGCGGAATGGTTAACGGTTTGCTACAACCGGCTGCTGCAGGGATTCGAACAATTCTGTTGATTCACATAGGGTTAGCGTATTAGATTTAGCCAATCTTTCCGGAGAGGACCCTAAATGCCGGTGTTGCGGCGCCTTTTGACCATCCTCTTGCTGCTTTTGCCTGTGACGGCCATGGCCAAGCCGGTGGTCACGGAGGCGCGCGTCGGTCAGGATGCGGACATCACCCGGATCGAATTGCGGATGCCCGGATCTTCCACAAGTAATCCTTTAAAATATCATACTTTTTACCTCGCCGATCCGTATCGCCTGGTGATCGACATGGACGAGGTCGCCTGGCAGGTGCCGGGCGGGCACAAGCTGCAGGGCGGTGGCCTGGTCACCACCATGCGCTATGGCCTGTTCAAGCCGGGAACCTCCCGGGTCGTCCTCGATCTCAGCCAGCCTGCCCGGATCGGGCAGGCTCGGATTGAGGGGGCGGACGGGGGCAGCGTCCTCGCCATCGAATTGACGGCATGGAACGATGCCGATTTCCGCTTGGCGGTGCAGGGCAAGGCGCCGGCCGGCCCGGTGCAGACGGCGGATGCCACGTCTCAGCCTTCCCAGAATCAGCCATCTCAGGATCAGCCGTCTCAGAACCAGGCATCCTCAAACCAGGCCGACCAGGCCAAGACCAGCCAGCTCAAGTCCGAACAGACCAAGACTGACAAGGTGGCGAAAACCAATCAGGCCACCAATAAGACGAAGGGTGTCAAGCCGGCCGATCCCGAGGATGTCCTGTCGCCGATCGGCGATCAGCCGGCGGCCAGCGATCCGGTCGGCAAGGGAGACGGGGCGACGACCAAGAGCGCGTCGAACACCAAGAAGAGCAAGGTGAAGCCGATGATCGTGATCGATCCCGGCCATGGCGGCGTCGATCCCGGCGCGCTGGGCACGGACGGCACGATGGAAAAGAACATCACCCTAGCGGTCGCCCAGGCCTTGAAGAAGGAGCTGCAGTCCAGCGGCCACTACCGGGTCATGCTGACGCGCGACAAGGACATCTATATTCCGCTGCGGGACCGCTTCAAGATCGCCCGGGACAACGGCGCGGATCTCTTCATCTCGCTCCATGCCGATTCCCACAACAACCCGTTGCTGCGGGGGGCCTCGGTCTACACGCTTTCCGACAATGCCTCGGATGCCGAGGCGGCGGCGCTGGCCGCCCAGGAAAACAAATCGGATATCATCGCCGGCGTCGATCTCTCGAAGCAGAACGGCATGGTGACGGATATCCTGATCGATCTGGCGCAGCGCGACACGATCAACCTGTCGTCGCGTTTTGCCGGCCAACTGGTCACCGAACTGAAATCGGACACGCTGATGCTGGAGCACAGCCATCGTTCGGCCGGTTTCGCGGTCCTGAAGGCGCCGGATGTGCCCTCCGTTCTGATCGAAATGGGCTATATCTCCAGCAGCAAGGATCAGGCGCTGCTCCTGAACAAGCAGCACCAGGCCAAGCTGGCCAAGGCGATCCGCCGGGCGGTCGACGATTTTTTCGACTGGCACGAGCTGGTTAATAACAAGCGGCCCTGAGGCCGCCGGATTTGCCCCCTCCGGATGTTCCGCCAGTTGCCGGCTGTAACAGCGCCTTTCAGGCATGCCGCCGGTCAGCATGCTGCCTGAAGCATGACGGAACAATCGGATAGCTGACGGGCAGGTCCGGCGGATCGCGGTGCTTTCCCGCTCGGAACAGAGCGGCGACATAAAATTGCCTTGATCTTGCGACATGGCTTGGATAAGGCCAAGATCGATCCTAATTAGGCTGCCGGGGGCGGTCGACCCGTCGGCGTCCAGCAGCGGGTATGACCGCGCCAAGCAGCAAAATGATTGGACGATCCGGACCGCTAAAATCCTCGGGCCGCCCAATCCAAGGACCTGCTGCAACCGAATCGGCGAACAGAATCCGTCATGCGTCTCACGCGTCTTCTCTCTTTTCTTATCGGCCTGGTGATGATTGTCGCCGTCTGCGGCGTGATCGCGGTCTGGTTCGTCTATGAGCATTTCTCCGAGGGGCTGCCGGATTACTACCAGCTCGCCAGCTACGATCCCCCGGTGGTGACCCGCGTCTATGCCGGTGACGGCCGGCTGATGCAGGAATATGCGGTGGAGAACCGCGTCTTCGTGCCGATCAGCGTCATCCCGAAACGCGTCATCAATGCCTTCCTGTCCGCCGAGGACAAATCCTTCTACACTCATCCGGGCATCGACGTGCCGAGCGTCATCAAGGCCGCCTGGATCAATCTGCTGAATTACGGCCGCGACCGGCGCCCGATCGGCGCTTCCACGATCACCCAGCAGGTGACGAAGAACTTCCTGCTGTCGAACGAGCTCTCCTATGGCCGCAAGGTCAAGGAAGCGATTCTTGCGTTGCGCATCGAGAAGGCCTTCACCAAGAACCGCATTCTCGAGCTCTATCTCAATCAGATCTATCTCGGCTCCGGCAATTACGGCGTGGCGGCGGCGGCGCTCAATTACTTCAACAAGTCGCTCGATGAATTGACGATCGCCGAGGCGGCCTATCTCGCATCGCTGCCGAAGGCGCCGAACAATTACAACATCAAGCGCAATCCCGAGGCCGCCAAGGCGCGCCGCGACTGGGTGATCGACCGCATGGCCGAGGACGGCAAGATCACGCCGGCCGAAGCGACCGCCGCCAAGCAGGAGAAGCTGGAACAGCGTGAACGTGGCGCCACCGAACGGGCGACGGCGGATTACTATTCCGAGGAAGTGCGGCGCGAGCTGCTCGCCAAATACGGCGAGGACGGTCTTTACAAGCGCGGCCTCGCCGTGCGCACCTCGCTCGATCCGAAGCTGCAGGAGATCGCCGACCGGGTGCTGCGCCGGCATTTGGCGAATTACGACCGGACCCAGGGCTATCGCGGCCCGCTGCGCCATATCGAGACCACCGAGAACTGGCAGGAAACCATGGCGCATCTCGCGCCCATGCCATGGCTCTATGACTGGAAGCCGGCCATCGTGCTCTCGACCGACAAGGACGGGGCGGAGATCGGCTTCGACGGCGGCACGGAGGGCAAGATCCCGACCAGCGGCCTGACCTGGGCGCGGCGCCGCACCACCGACAAGGATGGCCAGAGCCATATCGGGCCGGCGGTCAAAACCGCGGCGGACGTCTTCCAGGTCGGCGATATCGTCGCCGTCGAACCGACCGCCGATGCCGTCAAGGACGACAAGGAAGACGACGACCAGGGCACCGGCGATGCGAAAGCCGCCGCGCAGCCTGTGGTCAAGGGCACCTATGCCCTGCGCCAGGTGCCGGAGATCAGCGGCGCCTTCATCGCCATGGATCCGCATACCGGCCGCGTCCTCGCCTTAACCGGCGGCTGGTCCTATCAGCAGAGCGAGTTCAACCGCGCGACCCAGGCGATGCGTCAGCCGGGTTCGTCCTTCAAGCCGATTGTTTATCTCTCGGCCCTGGAAGCGGGCTATACGCCGTCCACCATGATTCTCGACGCCCCGATCGTGATCGATCAGGGGCCGGGCCTGCCGCTCTGGAAGCCGGAGAATTACGAGAAGAACTTCATGGGCCCGGCGACGATGCGCGAAGGCCTGGAGCATTCCCGCAACCTGATGACCATCCGCATGGCGCAGACCATCGGCATGAAGCGGGTCGCCGAGATGGCGGGCCGGCTGGGTGTCATGGACAATATGCAGCAGACCCTGGCGATGTCGATCGGCGCCGGTGAAACCACCCTGCTGCGAATGATCAATGCCTATTCGATGATCGTCAACGGCGGCAAGAAGGTGACGCCGTCCTTCATCGACCGGGTGCAGGATAACCAGGGCTGGACGATCTATCGTCATGACGACCGGCGCTGCGACGGTTGCCAGCTCGCGCATTACGACAACCAGCCGCCGCCGGAGATCCCCGATACCCGCCAGCAGGTGCTCGATCCCGTCAATGCCTATCAGATGGTTTCGATGATGGAAGGCGTGGTGCAGCGCGGTACCGGCACGGCGGTCAAGGCGGTGGGCAAGCCGCTGGCCGGCAAGACCGGTACCACCAATGACGGACGTGACGTCTGGTTTATCGGCTTCTCGCCCGATTTGGCCGCCGGCGTCTATCTCGGTTTCGACCAGCCGCGCTCGCTCGGCAAGAAGGCGACCGGCGGTCTGCTATCGGCGCCGATCTTCCGCGATTTCATGATCGATGCCCTGAAGGACAAGCCGGCGACGCCGTTCCGCGTGCCGCCTGGCGTCCGCCTGGTGCGGGTCGATTACAAGACCGGCGAACGACCGGAACCGGGCGATGCCGGGCCGATCATTCTCGAGGCCTTCAAGCCGGGTACCGAGCCGAATGGCCAGATGGCGGTGATCGAAGGCAACAGCAATTTCGGTCAGGATGCCGGTTATGGCAGCATCATTCCGCTGGGCGGCAATGCGGCTCCGACCGACAGCGACACGACGGCCATCGATTCCAACGGCAGCTCGATCATCTCCCAGGGACAGGGATCGACGCAGCCGCAGCCGGGGACGGATCAGTCCGGTGCGCCGCAGCCTGGAAGCCCGCCACCGGGTGATCAGCCGGCGGTGCCGGCAACCGGAATGAGCCAACAGCAGGGTGCGCCGGCCCAGCAACCGCCGGTTCAGCAACCGGCGCCGTCCGGCAGCGACAGCAGCGGCGGCCTGTATTGAGGGTGTGAGCAGTGCCGTGCCGGCTTGGCGTCCCGAACGCTCCCCGGCACGATCAGCAGCGAGGTCGGCCATGAAGAAGGGTTATCAGCAGCTTCTCCGGGAAGCGAATGCGGAAATCGTGACCGTGCCGGCGGCGGAGGCCCTGGCGCTGCTCGACCGGCCCGATGTCCAGTTCGTCGATCTCAGGGATCCCCGCGAATTGGAGCGGGAAGGCCGCATCCCCGGCGCCTTTCATTGCCCGCGCGGCATGCTGGAATTCTGGATCGATCCCGAGAGCCCTTACTTCAAGCCGGTTTTCGGCGAGCCGAAGCGCTTCATCTTCCATTGCGCCAGCGGCTGGCGCTCCGCCTTGGCGGCGAAAACGGCGCAGGATATGGGGCTTGGCAATGTTGCGCATCTCGGCGGCGGCTTCACCGCCTGGCGTGAGGCGGGCGGCCCGGTCGTCACGGACGGGAAGTAATTCGCGTCGTCACGCCAGTATCATCAGGCCAGTGCGGCGGCCAGCCGCTTCGGCGCGATCAGGCTGTAGCTGCGGCGGATGATCGTCGCGACCTCGTCCCAATCCGGCTTGCGGTCGACATACATCCCGACCCAGCCTTTCGGTCCCACATAAGGCGGAGCGAAGAAACGGTCGGGATCGGCGCCGATCAGGACGGCCTGGCTGCCGGGCGGCGCCTTAACCCAGACGGCCGGGCGGCCGTCACCGCTTTTCTCCATGGCGAAGATCTTGTCGCGCACCCGCCAGGTCGGATCGCCCCAGGCCTCCTTTTCGGCGGCTTCGGGCAAGGCGAGGCAGATATCGCGCAGGCGTTGGGTGGTGGATTTGGCCATGAGGGCAACTCTATCGGTCGGACAGCTCGGCCACAAGCCGTGCTGCTATCGTGTAAGTCCCTGTTTTCCCTGACAAGTGGATGACTTGACGGATCGGCCCAGTTCGCGCATGTATCCCCGCATATTCAACGATTTATGACCGAGGTTTCGCCATGCGCGCTGAGATCGAGGCGGCGGCGGGGGAGATACGTTCTTCCTTGGCCCTGCTGAGGAGGCATCTTTGACTGGGATAACGCCCTGCGTCGTCTCGACGAACTGAATGCCCTCTCCGAAGACCCCCAGATCTGGGACAAGCCCGAGAAAGCCCAAAAAGTCATGCGCGAGCGGACGCATCTCAGCGATGCGATCGCCGCCTATCGCGCCATGGAGCGCCAGCTCGACGATGCCCTGACCCTGGCTGAGCTCGGCGAGATGGAAGGCGACGAAGGCAGCATCGACGAAGGCCAGGCTCAGCTCATGGCGCTGAAGGCCGAGGTCGCCAAGCGCGAGCTGGAATCGCTGCTCTCCGGCGAAGCCGACCAGAACGACTGTTATCTCGAAGTCCATGCTGGCGCCGGCGGCACCGAAGCCCAGGACTGGGCCCTGATGCTGATGCGCATGTATACGCGCTGGGCGGAGCAGCATGGCTATAAGGTCGAGTGGCTGGAAGAAAGCCCTGGCGAAGAAGCCGGGCTGAAATCGGCGACCATCGAGATCAAGGGCCATAATGCTTTCGGTTGGCTGAAATCGGAATCCGGCGTGCATCGCCTGGTGCGGATTTCGCCTTACGATTCCAATGCCCGGCGCCACACCAGCTTCTCATCCGTCTGGGTCTATCCGGTGGTCGATGAGAATATCGAGGTCGAGATCCTCGACAAGGATCTGAAGGTCGATACCTTCCGCGCCTCAGGTGCCGGCGGTCAGCACATCAATAAGACCGACAGCGCCATCCGCATCACCCACCTGCCGACCGGCGTGGTGGTGAGCTGCCAGGTCGACCGCTCGCAGCACCGCAACCGCGCCATGGCCATGGATATGCTGAAGGCGCGCTTGTACGAGCTGGAGTTGCGCAAGCGGGAAGAGGCGGCCCAGGCGGTCGAAGCGTCGAAGAGCGATATCGGCTGGGGCCATCAGATCCGCTCCTATGTCCTGCAGCCCTATCAGATGGTGAAGGACCTGCGCACCGACGTCGAAACCAGCGACTCCCAGGGCGTGCTGGACGGCGACATCGACCGCTTCCTGTCCGCCTCGCTTGCGGCCAAGATCCACGGCGGCGACCAGCAGTAACCCAGCTACCAGCGATCCAGTCACGCGATGCCGGTACCGCCATCAGGCGGTGCCGGCTGGTTGCATAAAAATGCGCCATTATGGCGCCTTGTCTCATTGATTGCCTAAAAATAAGGCAACCCATTCATTCCCCTTGGCAGAATCACCGCAAATCCCGCCGTCTCCGGCTGGCATATCGCTTGCTCTGTCCTGTTGCAGCGCAAGAAAAATATCCGGGAGGCGGAGATGGATATGGCGACCGGGAGACATTTTTCTGGATGGCATGAGGTGGCTGGCCGGATTGCCCGGCGGGCCAGTGCCGCGGGGATGGCGGCAGCGGCGGCCGGGTTCGCGACCGGATTCGCACCCGGGCCGGCAGCGGCGCAGACGGCGGCGAAACTGGATAGCGGCGATACCGCCTGGATGCTGACCTCGACGGCCCTGGTGCTGATGATGACCATTCCGGGTCTGGCGCTGTTCTATGGCGGCATGGTGCGCAAGATGAACGTGCTCGCCATGATCATGCAGTCTTTCGCCATCACCTGCCTGGTGACGGTGCTCTGGATGATCGCCGGCTACAGCTTGGCCTTCGGCGGCGGCAATCTCTTCATCGGCGATCTTTCCCGCGCCTTTCTGAAGGGGCTGGATGTCAACGCCTTGTCGGGCACGATCCCGGAATCCGTCTTCATGTGCTTCCAGATGACCTTCGCGATCATCACGCCGGCTTTGATCACCGGCGCCTTCGCCGACCGCATGAAATTCGGCGCCATGATGCTCTTCATCACGCTGTGGTCGCTGCTGATCTATGCACCCATCGCCCATATGGTCTGGGCGCCGACCGGCTGGATGTTCACCCGGGGTATCCTGGATTTCGCCGGCGGCACGGTGGTGCATATCAATGCCGGCATCGCCGGTCTGGTGACGGCTTTGGTGATCGGCAAGCGCACCGGTTACGGCAGAACACCTTTTGCACCGCATAATCTGGTCCTCAGCGTGACCGGCGCCGGCCTGCTCTGGGTCGGCTGGTTCGGTTTCAATGCCGGTTCGGCCCTGGCCGCCGGCGGCACGGCCGGCATGGCGATGACCGTCACGCAGATCGCCACGGCGGCGGCCGGCCTCGCCTGGATGCTGATCGAATGGGTGATGCGCAAGCATGCGTCCGTGCTCGGCATCATCTCCGGCGCGGTCGCTGGCCTGGTGGCGATCACGCCGGCTTCGGGCTTCGTCGATCCGATGGGGGCCCTGATCATCGGCCTTGCGGCCGGCGTCATCTGCTTCTTCGCCGCGACCACGGTGAAGAACTGGCTCGGCTATGACGACGCCTTGGATGCCTTTGGTGTGCACGGCATCGGCGGCATCGTCGGGGCGCTCCTGACCGGCGTCTTCGCCACCAAGGCGATCAAGGGCGGCGAAGCGGCGGTCGGCCTGATCGACGGCAATGCGGCCCAGCTCCTGACCCAGACGGAAGGTATTCTGCTGACCCTGGCCTATTCCGGCCTCGGCACTTTCGTCATCTTGAAAGCCATCGACCTGATCGTCGGCCTGCGGGTCTCGGAAGATGTCGAGCGGGACGGGCTCGATCTCGGCCTGCATGGCGAGACGGTACAGTAAAATCAGGCGTGGCAGGCTGGAACGCCGGCTGACCTGCGACTGTCAGCCGGCGATCGGCTCGTAGAAATCGACTGGCAGCCGGGCCTGATCCCGCCCGGCGCGATTGAAGGGGCGCTTGAGCTGGCCACGGAAATGCTGCTTCACCAGAAGCTGCCATGTCTCGGTCGGATCGAGGCCCCGCTGTGCCGCCACGGCATGGAACCAGCGGCTGCCGATCGCCACATGGCCGATCTCGTCGTCATAGATGTGCTGCAGGATCGCAGCACTTTCCGTGTCGTCGATGCGCCGCAGATCGGTGATCATGGATGGTGTCACATCGAGGCCGCGTGCCTCCAGGACCAGCGGCACCACCGCGAGGCGCGCCA
The DNA here is from genome assembly GCA_964406155.1 of uncultured Rhodospirillaceae bacterium. Lineage (GTDB taxonomy): Bacteria > Pseudomonadota > Alphaproteobacteria > Dongiales > Dongiaceae > Dongia_B. The sequence goes on from CAYOQR010000019.1 coordinate 35,003, forward strand.
GAAGATCATGGGCCGTCTCGGTCGCCGCCGACCACAAACCGTCATGGGCCGGCAGATCGCCATAGGCCGCGCCCAGCGCCTGCAGGCGGCGGCTCAGGAGATCGAAATGCAAGGCCTCCTCATCGCCGACCCGGACCCAATCGTCGCAGAACTCGAGAGGCAAGTCTGGACTGGCGAAACGCGCCAGCATGTCCCAGGCAAGATCGATGGCGTTGAGTTCGATATGGGCGAGGGCATGCAGCAGGGCGATGCGCTTCCCGGCGCTGCCGCCGGCCTTGCGCCGGGGCATGTCGCCGGGCCGGCGCAGCTCAGGCCGATCCGGCCGCGCGGGGCGGGCGGGAGGCTCAGTGCCGATGGTGAACTCGCCGATGACGCGTTCGGGGACCTGATCGGTCCTTTGGCCCGCCGCCCGGTCCCGGCGCCAGGCAGCGGCCAAATCCCGCGACCGGCTCACCTTGAGAGCCGGGTCGGCGGTATTCAGGATATCGATTGCGCTGCTGCGGAGGTCCAACATGGCGCCGCATCATAGTGGCACCCGCCCAGGAATCCAGTGGGGTGGAATCCGGAGACAGCGATCCGAGGTAGAGAACTGTACAGATCAGAGGGCTTTGACGGTCTTGAGGACATCGGCGACATGGCCCGGCACCTTGACCTTCCGCCAGATACCGCGGATGACGCCCTTGCCGTCGATCAGATAGGTCGCGCGCTCGATGCCCATATACTTCTTGCCATACATGCTCTTTTCGACCCAGACGCCGTAATCCTCGGTCACCTTGCCGGTGTCGTCACTGCCGAGCTGGAAGTTGAGGTCGTATTTCTTCTTGAACTTGTCATGGCTTTCGACGCTGTCGCGCGAGACGCCGATCACGGTGGCGTCGATCTTGTCGAAGGCCGGAAACTCGTCACGGAAGCCGCAGGCTTCGGCGGTGCAGCCGCTGGTATCGTCCTTGGGATAGAAATAGAGAATGACGTTCTTGCCCTTGAGGCTCGCCAGGGAAACCTTGCCGCCGCCATCTGTCTTCATGGTGAAAGCGGGAGCCTTATCGCCAACACTCAACGTCATTTCATTTCCCTCATTCATCTGTTTGGTGATCTTGTGCGACTTGCCGGGAGGAGCCGGCCTGGAAAACTGGCCTGAAAAGTTGTTCGAGCATACTAGAGCGCGATGGTTTCAGATTGAAGCATGTTTGCTTCAATCTGAAAGCTGAATCGCCCTCTCATCTATTGAAGAGAGGCGGATTCAGCTCACAAGTGGAATCGCAGCGGCGATTCCACTTGTGAGCATCCGACTCTACCCTAGAATAGGCCGGTTTGGTTTGTCAGCCGGATAACAAACTGGTGACTTGCCGCAAGGCGGATGCGGCACGTTCCTGGATCGCGGCCTTCAGCGCGGCGAAATCCGCGCAACCGGCAACATCCGCCAAATGACGCTGGCTGGGTGGCGGCAGTTTCGCCTCGTCGATATGGCCGCCGGCCAGCAGGCGGATCATCTGTTGCAGGCGGGTCCATAATTGGGCGGCGGCAATCAGGTCGTCAGCCGCGCCGGCATCGATCAACCCGCTATCGCGTGCGGTGGCGAGGGCCGTGCCCGGATTGCGCAGCAGGATCTCCGGGTGATCATGGCCGTCGCGCAGTTGGAGATATTGCGCGGCGAAATCGATATCCACCTGGCCGCCCCGGTAATATTTGAGATCCCAGGGATTGTCACCGCGATATTGCTGCAGGATGCGCTGGCGCATATCGAGGATATCGGTCCGCAGCTTCTCCGGATCGCGCGGCCGGGCGAGGATGCGGGTGAGCGCCGCCTGCAGCCGTGTTTGCAGCGCCGGATGGCCGGCGATGACGCGGGCGCGGGTCAGGGCCATATGTTCCCAGGTCCAGGCTTCCTCGGCCTGATATCGCTCGAAGGGAGCGAGGCCGCTGGCGATCGGCCCCGAATTGCCCGAGGGCCGCAGCCGCATATCGACCTCGAACAGCTTTCCTTCGCCGGTCATGGCGGTGACGGCATTGATGAAGCGCTGGGCGAGGCGGGCATAGTACTGGATCGGCGGCAGCGGTTTCGCGCCGTCCGACAGATAGGTCTCCCAATCGGCGATCGCCTCGGGAATGTCATAGATGAAGATCAGGTCGAGATCGGACGTGATGGTCATTTCCCGGCTGCCGAGCCTGCCGAGGGCGATGACCGCCAGACCGTCGCCGGGCAAGCTGCCGTGCTGGCGGGTGAATTCATCGGTGACCAGCGGCAGCAACGCGGCGATGGCCGTTTCGGCGACGTCGCTGAGATCGCTGGCGACGGCATCGACATAGGCGGTGCTGTGCAGCAGGCGAACGCCGATCTGGAACTGCAGATCCTTGGTCCAGCGCCGCACGATATCGAGCCGGTCCTGGAAATCGTTGCCCATCGCCATCTGCTGCGCGAGATCGCGCCGCAGATGGTCGCGATCCGGCACCGCCTCGAAGAAGCCGGCGCTGAGGACGCCATCGAGCAGGGCCGGCGAACGGCTCACCATATCGGCCAGCAGCGGAGCCGAGCCCATCACCTCGGCGATCAGCCCGAGCAGGCTGCGATTGGCATGGAGCAGCGAGAAGAGCTGCACGCCGGCCGGCAGGCCGCGCAGGAAGGCATCAAAGCGGCGGAAGGCGGTATCGGGATCGGCGGTCTTGGCGAGATGATCCAAGAGCTGTGGCATCAGCTCCGTCAGCAGTTCGCGGGCCCGGGCGCTGCGTGTCGCGCGGTATCGGCCGTGATGCCAGGCGCGCACCTGGGCCGAGACGGCGGCGCCATCACCGAAGCCCATCTGCTGCAGGGTCCGCACCGTCGCCGGATCGTCCTCGGTGCCGGTGAAGACCAGATTGCCTTCGCCCGTCGGCCCGGTGCCGCCGAGCGAGGGCGATTCCTCGAACAGTTCGGCGTAGTGATCCTCCACCTGGCCCAGATGATGGAGCAGGGTCGCGGAGAATGCCGCCGTATCGGCATGGCCGCAGAACAAAGCGAGGCGGTCCAGTGCGGGACCGGACTCGGGCAATGTCTGGGTCTGCTGATCGTCGATCATCTGCAGCCGGTGCTCGACATGGCGTAGATAGCGATAGGCGCTCAGCAGATCGGCGGCGACTTCGGGTTTCGTCTTGTCGAGCTTGACCAGCATCTCGATGGCGGCGCAGGTGGGCGCGATCCGCAGTTCCGGCAGGCGGCCGCCCCAGATCAATTGCTGGGTCTGGGCGAAGAATTCGATTTCGCGGATGCCGCCCCGGCCGACCTTGATGTTATGGCCCGCCACAGCCACCTCGCGATGGCCCTTGACCGCATGGATCTGGCGCTTGATCGAATGGATGTCCTGGATCGCCGCGAAATCCAGATGTTTGCGCCAGATGAAGGGGCGCAGGTTGCGCAGGAACTGGGCACCGACCGTTGCGTCGCCGGCGACCAGCCGCGCTTTGATCATCGCGGCCCGCTCCCAGTTCTGCCCCATGCCCTCGTAATAGGTTTCGGCGGCCAGGGTGGAGAGGGCGAGGGGGGTCGACCCCGGATCGGGCCGCAGCCGGAGATCGGTGCGGAACACATAGCCGTCGCCGGTGACGTCCTGGAGCAGCCGGATCAGGTTGCGGGCGAGGCGCACGAAGCATTCCTGTACGCTCTTGCGGCCCCGATAGGTGATCTTGTCCGGCTCGAACAGGATCATCAGGTCGATATCCGAGCTGTAATTGAGTTCCCTGGCGCCTAGCTTGCCCAAGGCCAGCACGATCAGGCCGCAATTCCGCAGCGGATGCGTGGGATCGGGCAGCACGATGTCACCGCTGGCATGCAATTGCCGCAACTGGAAGCCAACGGCGGCCTGCAAGGCAGTCTCGGCGAGATCGCTCAAGGCACCGGTAACCTGTTCCAGCGACCACCAGCCGGCGATATCGGCGACGGCGATCAGCAGCGCGGCCTGCCGTTTGGCACGCCGCAGCAGATGCATCAATTCTTGTTCATCGGCTGTGACTGCGGTCGCTTCATGCAGCGCCTGGAGCACTTTGCTACAGACAGAGTCCGGGCCGTTGGCTAAAACTTCTAGGAACAGTGCCGACTCGGCCAGCAGGCATTGCCCGAGGAAAGGACTATTGCCGAAAATCGCATCGAGCAGGGCCGCCGGACCCGGGGACTGCAGCGCCGTATGCTCGCTGCCGATCAGCTCCGCCAGATGCTCCCGGCCCAAGGTGGCCTGGCGGGTGTCGCTCGGCCGCGGCAGCCGGGCCGGGTCGAGATCGCGGGCCCGGAGTTCGGTCACCGGGAGATCTGTCGCCGGGGAAGCGGGCTGGGTCGTGTCGATGGCAGGCGTCATCATGGTCCGGCAGTGGGTATGGCTGCGGTCGAGACTGCTGAAGGATACGGATATGGTCAAGGCTGCTGACGCCGAAACGATTCCTGGCGCCGTCCCAGGCTGTCCCGGTATCAGCCAGACCATATCGATCCGGCTGCCGGCGGGGTGGCGGTGATCCGGCGGACGACCCGTATTCTGCTGGAGGCATTGGGGGCCATTCTGGCCGGCCTCGCCTTGCTGGTGGGATTTCTGGCCTGGCGCCTGACCCATGAAGGGCCGATCCATCTCCGCTTCCTGGTTCCCTATATGGAAGAGGCGGTCAACGGGCCGGATCAGGATCTCAAGGTCGCCATCGACGACACCATCCTGACCTGGGCCGGCTGGCAGCGGGCCCTGGATATCCGCGGCGTCAATCTGCATATCAGGGATCAACGCGGGCGCGATCTCGCGACCATTCCCGAAGCCGCCATTTCCCTCAGTGCGCGGGCCCTGATGCGGGGCATGATCGCGCCCAGCCGGATCGAGGTCTTCGGCGCGTCCCTGCGGCTCTGGCGCAGCCCGGACAACCGGCTGATGTTCGGGCCGCGCGAGCTCGGCGGCAATGACGCGGTGACCGGTGAGCAGGACAGCGACCGTCAGTCTGAGATCCTGGCGCGGGTGCTCGGCGAAATGCTGCAACCGCCGGATCCGCGCAAACAGACCGGCTATCTGCGGGAGCTTGCCATCATCGGCGGCCAGGTCACCTTGGCGGACCGTGTGACCGGCGCGTTCTGGCGGGCCGAGCAGGTACAGATCGACGTGACGAGGGATGCGGAGGGGCTGGACGGCACGCTCAGCTTGCTGTCGCCCGATCTCGGCCTGCCGGCAACGCTCACCGGCCACTTCACCCTGCACAACGACAGCCGCAAGATCGAGGTCGATACCCAGGTGACCAATCTGCAGGCCTCGAAACTGGGGCTTGTCCAGCCTGGTCTCGGCGTGCTGTCCAATGCCGATGTCAAGCTGAGCGGCAGGCTTAAAAGCGAATTCGATCTCGACGGCAAGATCGGCCCGGCGCATTTCGAACTGACCGGCGGGGCCGGCATGATCTCGCTGCCGGGGCACACCAAGCAGCCGATCCCGCTGCAGTCGCTGACCCTGGCGGGCAAGATCGACAGCACGAACGACGTCATCAAGATCTACGACTTGACGGCGGATATTTCCGGCCCGGTCCTGCGCCTAACCGGCTCTATCGAGGGGCTGCTGACCGGCAAGGCCGCCGATGGCGGCCCGCTGAGGCTGCATCTCCAATTATCGGCCAGCAAGGTCGACGCGGCCTTGATGGACGGCTATTGGCCCATCGGCATGGCGGAGGATACCCGCGCCTGGCTTGTCCCCAATATCCCCGCCGGCATGGTGGACGATCTCCAGGCGGATATGCTGCTGCGCCTGCCAGCGGCGCCGGGCCAGAAGCCGGAGGTTCAGGTCAATGGCACGATGCAGGCCAGTGGTCTGACGGTGCATTATCTCCGGCCGTTGCCGCCGATCATGGACGGTGCCGCAACGGCAACCTTCACGGAAAAGCAGTTCGCCGCCGATATCAAATCCGGTGGGGTCGGCAAGATCAAAATCACCGGCGGCAAGTTGCTGATCACGGGTCTCGACGTGGAGGACCAGGATATCAGCGTCGGTGGCGATCTCGTGGCGCCCCTTACCGATGCGTTGACATTGCTCGACAACCCCCGGCTCGGCTATCCGAGCAAACTCGGTCTCAAGCCGGCGGATAGCAGCGGCGACGCGAAGGCGCATATCCAGTTCGATTTCCCGGCAGCGAAGAACCTGACCTTCGCCAAGGTCAAACTCGCGGTCAAGGCGACCCTCGACAATATCGGGTTGAAGAAGGCCATGTTCGGGCAAGACGTGACCGAGGGCAATCTGACGCTCGATCTCAATCAGAACGGCATGACCATCAAGGGGCCGGCGAAACTGGCGGGTGCTCCTCTGGATCTGACCTGGATCGAGAATTTTACCGATAGCGGCCCCTTCGATCAGCAGATCCATGCGGTGGGGATGGCGACGGCGGAACAGCGCGCCTTGCTGGGATACGATTACCGGCCGATGGTGGATGGTCCCGTCAAGGCCGATCTGACTTTCACCCGCTTCCCCGATAAGCGCGGCCAGTTGGACGGTGTCTTCGATCTCAAGGACGCCACCGTCAATGTCGATTTCCTGAAATGGACCAAGGCGCCGGGCGCGGCCGGCACGGCCCGGATGCGGCTCGATCTGCAAGGCGACAAGGCCATCGCCATTCCATCTTTCGATCTTGCCGCCAACGATCTTTCCGCGACCGGCAATCTCACCTTCAAACCGGATGGCGGCATCGACAAGATCAAGTTCACCAAGGCGATCTACGGCCACACCAATATCGACAATGTCGATGTCGCCTTCGTCGACAACAGGATCGATGTGGTGATCGGCGGGGGCGTCTTCGATATCGAGCCCTATTACACGGCGACGACAAGTACGGCACCGAAGGACCAGGCGACGCTCGACAAGGAAGAGCAGACGCCGCAGCGCCCCTTCACCGTGAAGGCCGCACATCTCGCGATGGCGCGCGTCGCCGAGGGGCGTGAACTCAAGGATGTCGCTGTCGAACTCAGCCACGATCCGATGTGGTGGGACATCATCGACGTGCACGCCACCTTGCCCAGTGGCGCACCTTTGAGCCTGGTCTATCGCCCCGCCGGCAACGGGACGCATCAATTGACGGCGCAGACCAAGGATGGCGGCGGCGCCTTGAAGGCGCTCAACCTCTATGACTCGATCAAGGGTGGCGAACTCTCGATCACCGGCACCGTCACCGATAGCGAGCCGCACCGGCCCCTGCGCGGCAAGCTTGATATGAAGTCCTACCGTCTGGTGGGGACGCCCTTCTTCGTGCGATTCCTGACGGTCGCATCACTGACCGGGCTGGCTGATATCCTGACGGGCGAAGGGTTCTTCTTCGATGGCGTCAGCGCGAAATTCACCAAGACGCGCGGTGTCATCGATGTGAAGAACTTCCGCAGCGCCGGCCCTTCCATCGGGTTGACTGCATCCGGCAAGATAAATCTCGATCAGAGCCAGATCGATATCAAGGGAACCCTGGTGCCGGCTTATGCCTTCAACAGCATCCTCAGCAACATTCCGGTGATCGGCAATATTCTGCAGGGTGGCGCGGGCGAGGGCCTGTTCGCGGCAACCTATGCGATCACCGGCGGCCTGGTGGAACCGAAGATCGACGTCAATGCCTGGTCGGCCCTGGCGCCGGGCTTCCTGCGCAACCTCTTCACCGATGACGGCACCGGGCATGACAATTCGGCGCCTGACGATAAATCGGCGCCGTCGAAACCGGCACCCTCTGCCAATCCGGTGTTGAACAGCGGCAAGGTGAACAACTGACGCCGGTCGCCGGGCCGGCGTCAGTTGCTGTCGAGATCAGACGGCGCGGATGACGGCGTGGCGCTTCTTGCCGGAGGAGAGCTTGATCACGCCGTCGGCATTGATATCGCCGGTGCCGATCTTGCGGTTCTCATCCTCGATCGCCGTATCGTTGAGGCGCGCGCCGCCGCCCTTGATCAGGCGACGGGCTTCGCCGTTGCTGGCAACCAGGCCGCTGCGGCGCAGCAGCTCATAGGCGACGATACCGACGGCCAGCTCGCTTTGGGGAATGTCGATGCTCGGCAGTTCCTCGCCGAGCCCGCCTTCGACGAAAGTGCGCCGCGCGGTTTCCGCCGCCGCCGCCGCCGCTTCGGCGCTATGGCACAAGGCGGTGGCCTCGTTCGCAAGGATGATCTTCGCCTCGTTGATCTCGGCGCCCTGGAGCTTTTCCAGCCGGTCGATTTCATCCAGCGGCAGATCGGTGAAGAGCTTCAGGAAGCGGCCGACATCGGCATCCTCGGTATTGCGCCAGTACTGCCAGAAATCATAGGGCGAGAGGCGTGTCGGGTTGAGCCAGATGGCGCCGGCCGCCGTCTTGCCCATCTTGGCGCCGGAGGCGGTGGTGATCAGCGGCGCGGTCAGGCCGAACAGGTCCTTGTTGTCGACGCGCCGGCCGAGCTCGACGCCGTTGACGATATTGCCCCATTGATCGGAGCCGCCCATCTGCAGGCTGCAGCCATGGCGCCGCGACAATTCGAGGAAGTCGTAGGCCTGCAGGATCATGTAGTTGAATTCGAGGAAGCTCAGCGGCTGCTCGCGGTCGAGGCGCAGCTTCACGGAATCGAAGCTCAGCATCCGGTTGACCGAGAAATGGCGGCCGAAATCGCGCAGGAATTCGATGTAGTTGAGATGATCGAGCCAGTCGGCATTGTTGACCATGATCGCATCGGCCTTGCCGCTGCCGAAGGTCAGGTAGCCGCTGAACGACTTCTTGATGCTGTCGAGATTGGCGTTGATGTCCTCGACGCTCAGCAGCCGGCGCGCCTCGTCCTTGCCGGACGGATCGCCGACCTTGGTCGTGCCGCCGCCCATCAGCGCGATGGCGCGGTGGCCGGTCTGCTGCAGGCGGCGCAGCAGCATGATCTGCACCATATGGCCGACATGCAGGCTGTCGGCGGTCGCGTCGAAGCCGATATAACCGGCGATCGGACCCTTGGCGGCGAGGGCGTCCAGTTCCTCCAGTGCCGTGCACTGGTGCAGGTAACCGCGCTCGATGATCACGCGCAGGAAGTCGGATTTCGGCTTAAACATCGTCGGCTCGTTTGTTTGGTCTGAAACTTTGCTAAAATTGGGCGAATGGCCGGTGATGTAACACATAAGGTGCAGGCCAGCAATCAAGGGGCCGGCCCCGAAAAACCGGCCGGAACGGTGGAGCGGTTCGGATATGCTGGCCCCGTCGGATGGACAGGAAGTTGGGAAGGAAGGGACGAATGTCTGAGGCGGCGGAAATCTGGGCCATCGGGCTGATGAGCGGCACCTCCTGCGACGGGGTCGATGCGGCGCTGCTGCGCACCGACGGCCACCGGGTGACGGAGTTCGGGCCGACCGTGACCGTGCCCTATGACGACGCCTTCCGGGCCGATTTGCGAAGCTGCCTCGGCGGCGGCGGGCCCATCGCTTCGGTCGAACGGGAACTGACGGAACGGCATGTCGCGGCGGTCCGCGACCTGCTCGATTTGGCGGGCCGGTCGGCCGCCGAGATCAGCCTCATCGGCTTTCACGGCCAGACCGTGCTGCATGAGCCGGAGAAGGGCCGGACCTGGCAGATCGGCGATGGGGCGCTGCTGGCACAGGCGACCGGGATCACGGTCGTCAACGATTTCCGCAGCAACGACATGGCGTCGGGGGGGCAGGGTGCGCCACTGGCGCCGGTCTATCACCGGGCCCTGGCGATCGGGCTGACGGGACCGCTGGCCGTGCTCAATCTCGGCGGTGTCGGCAATGTCACCTGGATCGGTGCGGCGGAAGATGAAAGGGGGGAGGGTGATGCTGGGAACAACGCGGGCGACGAGACCGGTTCCGCCGAAACCCTGCTGGCCTTCGATACCGGTCCCGGCAATGCGATGATCGACGACTGGGCGCTCCTGCATACCGGCCGGCCGGTCGATCGCGACGGAATGCTGGCTAAGACGGGCCGCGTGGATGAGGCTTTGCTGGCGCGGTGGCTCACGCATCCCTATTTCGACGAGCCGGCGCCGAAATCGCTGGATCGCGATGCCTTCCGGGCGCTGACGCCGAGCGGGCTGTCGGCGGCCGATGGCGCCGCTACCTTGACCGCTTTCACCGCCGCCACCGTGGCCCTGGCGCGGCGCTGGTTTCCCCGGGAGCCGGCGCGCTGGCTGGTCACCGGCGGCGGCCGTCATAATCCTGTCCTGATGGCCGGATTGCGCGACCGGTTGTCCGGTACCGTCGATCCGGTCGAAGCGGTCGGATGGGACGGCGATGCCCTGGAAGCACAGGCTTTCGCCTTCATGGCCGTAAGATCCCTAGCCGGTCTGCCGATCAGCTTCCCCGGTACGACGGGGGCCCCGCGGCCCCTGAGTGGGGGAAAGCTCCATCGGCAAGGCGGCTGATGATCGCGAAAACGGCGCCCGTCCGAGTGACGGGCGCCGCTTTTTTTGTCCGGCGATGGTGACGAGTGAGGTCGATCAGCGTGAAGCGCGGATCTTGGCGGCCACTTCCGGCACCTGGGTTGCCAGATATTCGTCCACCGTCTGGGTCAGTTGGTCCAGATGCTCGGTGAAGAAATGGCTGGCGCCCGGAATCATCTTGTAATCGATCTTGATGCCGCGCTGATGGCTCAGCTTGTTGACCAGCTTGGTCACGGCTTCCTGCGGCACGATCGTGTCCTGGTCACCCTGGATCATCAGGCCGGAGGACGGGCAGGGTGCCAGGAAGCTGAAATCGTAAATATTCGCCGGCGGCGCCACCGAGATGAAGCCGCTGATCTCCGGTCGGCGCATCAGCAGTTGCATACCGATCCAGGCGCCGAAGGAGAAGCCGGCGATCCAGCATTGGCTGGCATTGGGATTCCAGGTCTGCAGCCAGTCCAAGGCTGCCGCGGCATCGCTGAGTTCGCCCTCACCGCGGTCGAATTTACCCTGGCTGCGACCGACTCCGCGGAAATTGAAGCGCAGAACGGAAAAGCCAAGCTTTTGATAACATTGGAACAAGGCGTAAATCACCTTGTTGTTCATGGTGCCGCCGTGCTGCGGATGCGGATGCAGCATCAGCGCGATCGGGGCGTTGGGGCCGCTACCCTGCTGGTAACGGCCTTCCAGACGGCCTTCCGGCCCATTCATGATGACTTCAGGCATGCCTAGCTAGCTCGATTCCTTAATGTCCGACCGGGCCGCCTGATCGATCGCGTCGGCTGGCAGCGGTTCGATCTGTCACGGCGTTTCGGCGAAAACGGTAAATAGTTGATTTCATGCAGGGGATTTAAAATACCAGGCTCTGTTCGCTTGCCGGCGACAAAACTTGACTGTGGTAGTAGGGCATACTATATCACCGGCATAGATAGCGTTCCCGCATGAGCCTGCGTCAATATCCGACAATTTTCATTGGTCTTGGCGCTGGGCGGCGAGGTAGTAAACACGATGGCCGGTATGATTTTCAAGCGCCTTGCAGAGGAATTGGACGGGATTATCGCGCGCGACCCCGCGGCGCGGTCCCGTTTTGAGGTGGCACTGACCTATCCCGGCTTCCATGCCGTGATGGCTCATCGGCTCGCCAACTGGTTGTGGCGTAGCGGGTTGAAGACTCCCGGCCGGCTGGTGTCCCAGACGGCCCGCTGGCTGACCGGCATCGAAATCCATCCCGGTGCCCGGATCGGCCAGCGTCTGTTCATCGATCACGGCATGGGCACGGTGATCGGCGAAATGGCGGTGGTCGGCGACGACGTGACCCTCTATCAGGGCGTGACCCTGGGCGGCATCCTGCCTTCGGTCAATTCCTCGGCCCAGGTCGGGGTGAAGCGCCATCCGACCCTGGAGGACCGCACCATCGTCGGCGCCGGTGCCCAGGTGCTCGGCAATATCGTGGTCGGCGTAGGCGCCCGGGTGGGTGCCGCCTCGGTGGTGCTGAAGGATGTGCCCCCGGGCGCGGCCGTGGTCGGTAATCCCGGCCGGGTCGTGATGCCGAAGGGTAGCTGCAAGAAGGAATTCGATGCCTATGGCATTCCCACCCGCGACCTGCCGGATCCGACGGCGCGGGCGATTGAAGGGCTGCTGGACCAGGTGTCCAGCCTGCAGGCCCGGTTGAAGGTTTTGGAAGGAGAACTCGAGGACGTCAAAACCCAATCCGTGACCGTCGTGAATGGCGTGGTCGCGGAGATGGTGACGCTGCCGGAAAGCCACGGCGTCGTCGCTGAACCGGGGACGCCTTGGTTGAAGGAGGCAAGTCGATGAGACTGAGCACCAAAGGGCGATATGCGGTCATGGCGCTGGTGGATCTCGCCAGCAACAGCAACGGCCGGCCGGTGGCCTTGGCGGATATTTCGACCCGCCAGGAAATCTCGCTGTCCTATCTGGAGCAACTGTTCGCCAAGCTGCGCCGCAGCGGCCTGGTGAAGAGCGTGCGTGGGCCGGGGGGCGGCTATCTGCTGGCCCGCAGCGCCGAAGACACCCGTATCTCCGATGCCATCCTGGCGGTCGACGAGCCGATCCGGGCGACACGCTGCAAGCCCAATTCCGGCACCGGCTGTCACAGCGACAAGAGCCGCTGCCTGACCCACGATCTGTGGGAGGAGCTGTCGCATCAGATCCAGTTGTTCCTCAGCTCGGTATCGCTGGCTGATGTCTGCAATCGCCGGGTGTTGGGCAAGGCCCTGCCGATGGGCCGCGTGGACGGCGCCGCTGCCGCGGAAATCACCGAAGAGATGGACGTCAAGGCTGCGACCCGGCCGGTGCCGGCCGACGGCGCGCCTGTGGCGGCGGAATAGACTGGACGCGGATACGATACGACGCGGATACACAGGGACTTGGGACGAGTGGCATGAACAAGCCGGTGACATATCTCGATTACAACGCGACCGCCCCGATGCGCCCCGAGGCGCTGTCGGTGATGGCGACTGCGTTGACGGAGACCGGCAATCCCTCCTCGGTGCATCTCTTTGGCCGGGCGGCCCGCCGTCGCGTCGATGACGCGCGCGAGCAGGTGGCGGCCCTGGTCCGGGGGCGGCCGGAAAACGTGATCTTTACTGCCAGCGGCACCGAGGCCAATAACCTGGCCTTGTTCAATCACCGCAATCGCCGCCTGCTGATTTCAGCCATCGAGCATGATTCGGTGCTGAAGCCGGCCCGTGCCGCCGGCGCCGATTTCATCCCGGTGCAGCGTTCGGGCGAGGTCGATCTCGAACAGCTCGATTTCATGCTGCGGCGGGACCCGCGCCCGGCTCTGGTGTCGGTGATGCTGGCCAATAACGAAACCGGTGTCATCCAGCCGGTCCAGGCGGTCAGTGCCATCGCTCATCGCTACGGCGCGCTGGTGCATTGCGACGCCGCCCAGGCGGCCGGCCGGATCTCGGTCGACATGGTTGCGCTGGAGGTCGATCTGCTGACGCTCTCGGCGCATAAGATGGGCGGCCCGCAGGGTATAGGTGCCCTTGTCTTGAGCCAGGACCGCGAGATGTCGGCCATGCTGCTCGGCGGCGGCCAGGAACGCGGCCGGCGGGCGGGCACGGAGAACATCGCGGCGATCGCCGGCTTCGGCGCGGCGGCGATGGTCGATACCGCGGCGGAAATGGCGGAGATCGCCTATCTGCGCGATGTTCTGGAAGAGCGTCTGCTGGCGCTCGGCCAGCCGGTCACCTTCTTCGGCCGCAGCCAGGGCATGGCGCTCGGTCAGGGGCAGGTGCGGTTGCCGAATACCAGTTGCTTCGCGTCGGGGACCAAGAACAGCGAGACATTGGTGATGGCGCTGGATCTGGCCGGTATCGCGGTCAGCGCCGGATCGGCCTGCTCCTCGGGCAAGGTGCGGCCGAGCCACGTGATCACCGCGATGGGTTTCGATGCGGCGACCGCCGGAACGGCGATCCGCGTCAGTTTGGGTTGGCAATCAAGCCTGGGAGACATTGAGCGGTTTGTCGCCGCCTGGTCATCCATTCAGGCGCGTGGGGCGGGAACGTCTGGCGCAGGGCAGGCTTCCGGCGTTTCGTCGGCGGCTTGAGCAAGTTAAGGAGAACTTGAGCAAGTTAAGGAGAAAGAGTGGCATGAGCATCAACGGAACTTCGACGAACGGCCAGCAGCCGGCTTCCGAGCCCGTTCAGGTCAAGGGCATGACGACGGATGGCAAGAACCAGCCGCATCTGCCGATCTATCTCGATTATCAGGCGACGACGCCCTGCGATCCCCGTGTCGTCCAGGCGATGCTGCCGTATTTCACCGAGAAGTTCGGCAATCCGCATTCGCGCAACCATCACTTCGGCTGGGAAGCGGAAGAGGCGGTTGAGACTGCCCGCCGGCAGGTCGCCTCGATCATCGGTGCCGACGAAAAGGAAGTAATCTTCACCTCGGGTGCGACGGAATCCAACAATCTGGCGCTGAAGGGTGTGGCTCATTTCCAGAAGGACAAGAAGAACCACATCATCACCACGGTGACCGAGCATAAGTGCATCCTCGATTCCTGCCGCCACCTGGAGCTGGAAGGCTTCGAGGTCACCTATCTGCCGGTGCAGCAGAACGGCCTGATCGATCTCGAGCAGTTGAAGGCGGCGATCACCGACAAGACGGTCATCGTCTCGGTGATGGCGGTCAATAACGAGATCGGGGTCATCCAGCCGCTGGCTGAAATCGGCAAGATCTGCCGTGAACGCAAGGTCTATTTCCACACCGATGCGGCCCAGGCGGTCGGCAAGATCCCGCTCGACGTCAATGCGATGAATATCGATCTGATGTCGATCTCGGGCCACAAGATCTACGGGCCGAAGGGTGTTGGCGCGCTTTATGTCCGTCGCAAGCCGCGTGTCCGTCTGGAAGCGCTGATCCATGGCGGCGGCCAGGAACGCGGCATGCGCTCTGGCACCTTGCCGACACCACTCGTGGTTGGGCTGGGCGAGGCCTGCGCCATCGCCGAAAAAGAGATGGGCGCTGAAAGCGAGCGTCTGAAATATCTGCGTGACCGTATGTATGACGGCATCAAGTCGCAACTGTCCGAGGTTTATCTGAACGGCGATCTGGAACAGCGCATCCCCGGCAATCTCAACATCTCCTTCGCCTATGTCGAAGGCGAAGGCCTGATGATGGGGATCAAGGATCTGGCGGTGTCGTCGGGTTCGGCCTGCACCTCGGCCTCGCTGGAGCCCTCTTACGTGCTGCGCGCCCTGGGCGTCGAGGAAGAGCTCGCGCATACCTCGCTGCGCCTCGGCATCGGCCGTTTCACCACCGAGCAGGACATCGACTATGCCGTCGAGCATATCGTGCAATCGGTCAACCGTCTGCGCGCCATGAGCCCGCTCTGGGATATGGCGCAGGAAGGGATCGACATCAAATCGATCCAGTGGGCGGAACATTGAGGTTCAACTGACGATGGACCGGCGCTGATCGGGCGCGGTCGCACCGAATTCGAGTAAGGGAGAATAACCATGGCCTATAGCCGTGAACTGCTGGATCACTATGAGAACCCCCGCAATGTCGGCACGCTCGACAAGGGCGAGGACAATGTCGGGACTGGCCTGGTCGGCGCGCCGGCCTGCGGCGACGTCATGAAGCTGCAAATCAAGGTCGGTACCGACGGCCGCATCGAAGACGCCAAGTTCAAGACCTTCGGCTGCGGCTCGGCGATCGCGTCGAGTTCGCTGGCGACCGAATGGGTGAAGGGCAAGACTCTGGCGGAAGCCGAGCAGATCAAGAACACCGAGATCGCACAGCACCTCTCGCTGCCGCCGGTGAAGATCCATTGCTCGATCCTGGCCGAGGACGCCATCAAGGCGGCGATCAAGGATTATCGCGACAAGCATCAGGCGTCCGGCGACAAGGCGGCCGAGTAAGGATTGGCGATCGTGTCCGAACAGGCAACGACGAACACTAACTCGGATGTGGGTTCAACTGCGGGTTCGGCCGTGAGTCCGGCTGCCGGAACGGCAGCACCAGCGCCGAAGCGTGCGGCGCGGCCGCGTCCCCAGGCGATGACGCTGACGCCGGGGGCCGTGGAACGGGTCAAGGCGCTGCTCGACAAGCGCGGCAAGCCCTCGGCCGGTATCCGCATCGGTGTCCGCACCAAGGGCTGTTCCGGCCTCAGCTATACGCTGGAATTTGCCGATGAGCGCGGACCCATGGACGAGGCGGTGGAGCAGGACGGCGTCACGGTCCTGATCGATCCGAAAGCTGCCATGTTCATCTTCGGCACGGAAATGGATTACGTCGAAGAGAAGCTGCAATCCGGCTTCCAGTTCCGTAACCCCAACGAAAAGGGTCGCTGCGGCTGCGGCGAATCCTTCCACGTCTGAGCGGTCCCGCGACCAGGGATTGGAACTGCAGGGATCGGAACGGGAAGAGAATGACGATCGGTGGCGAACATAGAGCCATTCCCCGCGCGGCTTTGGCTGAATGCTGGTCCTGCAAGGGTCCGGTTTCGATCAAGGCGATGTTCTGCCACACTTGCGGGGCGGCGCAGCCGCCGCGCCAGATCGATCATTTCAGCCGGCTCGGCTTCGAGCCGGGATTCGATCTCGATATCGACCTGCTGGAAAAGCGCTATCTCGGTTTCCAGCGCAGCGTCCATCCGGACCGTTTCGCCAACAAGCCGGCGCGCGAGCGCACCATGGCGGAGCAGCAATCGGTCAGCCTCAATGAAGCCTTCGAGATCCTGAGCGATCCCCTGCGGCGGGCGGCCTATCTGCTGCAATTGAAGGGCGAGACGGCGTCCGTCGCCAAGGATCAGACGGTCGACGACCCGGCTTTGCTGATGGAGGCGATGGAGGCACGCGAGGCGCTCCTGGAAGCCGAAAGCGTCGAAGCGGTCGAGAAGCTGGCCATCAAGGCCGGCGCCGATGCCATCAATCTGCTCTCGGAGATTTCCAAGGCTTTTGCCGCGGATGATCTCGTGGCGGCCAATCGTTTGACGACGCGGCTGAAATACCTGCGCAAGTTCCTCGAGGAAACCCGCACCCGACGCGTCGCCCTGGAGAGTTTCTAACGTGTTGAGTTTCTGACGTGCTTTTGCAGATTCACGAACCTGGCGAAACGCCGGAGCCGCATGCTTTGGATCGCGGCCTCGCGGTCGGTATCGATCTCGGCACCACCAATTCCGTGGTGGCGGTGGTGCATATCCATGACGACCGGGCGGAGGTCCTGCGCGATCAATGTGGCGACGGCCTGATCCCCTCGATCGTCGCCTATATTGGCGACGAACCCGTGGTCGGCCGCGCCGCCGTGGAGATGCAGATCGAGCATCACGGCCGGGTGGTCAGTTCGGTGAAACGCCTGATGGGGCGCGGCCTCGCCGATGTGAAGAAGCTGGGCGGCACCTTGCCGTATGAAGTTGCCGGGGACAGTGCCGGCGGCATGGTGCGGCTGCAGATCGGCGACCGAGCGGTGTCGCCGGTGGAGGTTTCCGCCGATATCCTGCGAGCCTTGAAGCAGCGTGCCGAAGCGAAGCTCGACCAGCCGGTCGACCGCGCGGTGATCACGGTTCCCGCTTATTTCGACGATGCGGCCCGCAACGCCACCAAGGATGCCGCCGCCTTGGCCGGGCTGGAGGTCCTGCGTCTGGTCAATGAACCGACGGCGGCCGCTCTGGCATACGGTCTCGATACCGCCGCCGAGGGCCTCTATGCGATCTACGATCTGGGCGGCGGCACCTTCGATATTTCGCTGCTGCGTCTGGAAAAGGGCGTCTTCCGTGTGCTCGCGACCGGCGGCGATGCAGCCTTGGGCGGCGATGATTTCGACCACGCTTTGGCGGAATGGGTCATTGCGGATCAGAGGCTCGGCATCGTCTCGCCGGTTGGCGCCCGCGCACTGCTGATCGCGTCGCGCCATGCCAAGGAAGCATTGTCGCGCGCCGACGAAACCTGGTTCGATTGCGATGTCGATGGCCGCCTCGTGCATGTGAAGATTTCGCGTGAGCTGTTCGACCAGTTGATCGATCCGCTGGTGGTGCGCACCTTGCGCGCCTGCCGGCAGGTGCTGATCGATGCGAAACTGGAAGCGGGCGACGTCAAGGGCGTGGTGCTGGTCGGCGGCTCGACCCGAGTGCCGGCGGTGCGGGCGCGTGTCGGCGGCTTCTTCGGCAGCGAGCCTTTGGCCGATATCGATCCTGACGAGGTGGTGGCGATCGGCGCAGCGCAACAGGCGAAGGCGCTGACCCAGGGCAGCGATACGCTGCTGCTCGATGTGACGCCGCTCTCGCTCGGCATCGAGACCATGGGCGGGATTGTCGAGAAGGTGATCGAGCGCAACACGCCGATCCCGGTGACCAAGGCACAGGAATTCACCACCTATCAGGACGGCCAAAACGGTATCCTGATCCATGTGGTGCAGGGCGAGCGCGAAACGGTCGATGCCTGCCGCTCGCTGGCCCGCTTCGAGCTGACCGGTATTCCGCCGATGGTGGCAGGTGCCGCCCGCATCCTGGTGAAATTCGCGGTCGATGCGGATGGGCTGGTGACGGTCAGCGCCGAGGAGCGCCTGACCGGCGCCAAGGCGGAAATCGCCGTCAAGCCGAGCTATGGCCTGACCGAGGAGGAAATGGCCGGCATGTTGCGGGACAGCCTGACCCATGCCCGCGAGGATATGGAGCGCCGCCTGCTGATCGAGGCCCGTGTGGAGGCCGAACGCGTCCTGCTGGCGCTGAAGGCCGCCCTGATGGCCGATGGCAGCCTGCTGGATGCGGCGGAACGGGCGGCGATCGACAATGCCATGGCCCAGCTCCGTCAGGCCATGTCGTCGGAGGACCGGGACCGGATCAATGCCACGGTTGAGATCCTGGAACAGGCGACTCACGGCTTCGCTCAGAAGCGGATGGACAGGGCGGTCGCCCAGGCCTTGACCGGTCACAGCCTTGACGAGGTCGAAAAGAGTATGGCAACTGACGCCCCGAGTAGTCACGCCGAGTGATCACGCCGCGACGGACCCGGTCCCGAGCGTCGGCCGTAAGTAAGGGGTCTGGCGGGAAGCCGCTGATCCATATGGAGAAATTGCAATGCCGAAGATGACCTTTATCAACCCGGATGGTAGCCGCGTCGACGTCGACGCTCCGGTCGGGTTGTCGGTGATGGAAATCGCCCATCGCAACAATGTCGATCTCGAGGGCGCCTGCGAGGGCTCGCTCGCCTGCTCGACCTGTCACGTGGTTGTCGATCCGGAATGGTATGACGTGTTGGAAGCCGCCAGCGAGGACGAAGAGGACATGCTGGATCTGGCCTTCGGCCTGACCCATACCTCGCGCCTTGGCTGCCAGATCAAGATGACCGAGGAACTGGACGGCCTGACGGTCAGCCTGCCGGGTGCCACCCGGAACATGATGGTCGATAAGTAACCGGACCGTAACAGGCAGCGGACGAGGAAACGGGATGGGCAAGAAACTGCGCTGGGTCGATGTCAACGATATCGCCATTGAGCTGGAAGAGCACCATCCCGATGTCGATGTCGTGAATCTGCGTTTCACCGATCTCTGGAAATGGGTACAGGCTTTGCCGGACTTCGCCGACGATCCGCAGAAATCCAACGAGAAGATTCTCGAGGCCATCCAGATGGCGTGGCTGGATGAGCGTAGCTGAGGCAACTCCGGGCGATCGGAAGCCGCGCGGCGAGGATGGCCTGCGCGGCCCGATCCCGTCTGGCCGCTCGGCGATCGTCACGCCGGTGCCGATCAGCGCCCGCATCCTCGCCAAGCCTTTCGTCGATGCCATCTGCCTCTGGGGCTTCAAGCGCATCCTGCCGGCCTCGCATGCCTGGGCGGCGGCCAATCTCGCCGAGGGCGATGTCGCGCGCTTTGCCGATTTGTTGCAGCTGAAATCGCCGCCCGGCAATTTGCAGGGCCGGCTGAACCGCACAACCGCCTTGCGCAAGAAGGCCGACCAGGCTTTCTCGGTCTGGCGCGATGCGGCCTTCAACCCGGCGTCGACCGTGCCGGCGGAAAGCCTGGCGCAGATCGAGGTGACGCGGCGCCAGACGGCCCAGGATCATCTCGGCCATCGCCTCGCCTATCTGATGTTCGCCCGCAAGCATCGCCTGCCGGCGGTCGATTATGTGATCCCGCAGCCGGACGAAGCCTTGGCCGCCTTGCGCAACGATCCCTCGGCCACCGCCCGGCTGTTCGCGCTGCCGGACCATCTGCCGCATGTCGAGATGAGCCGCCGCACCGTCGTCGACGGTGTCGCCGAATACTGGCTGAAATTCCACAGCCCGGTCGCGCCCAGCATCGCCCATGGCGGCGGCGACACGGCCTGGGTCCATGTCTATGAGCCGCTGAATGCCGGTGCGGAGACACCCAGCCTGATCTGGGCCCATGGCCTCGCCATGGAACTGGAGATGATGGCCAAGGGGCCGCTGGATTTCCTGACCCTGGCGCGGGCCGGTATCCGGGTCCTGATGCCGGATGCGCCCGGCCATAACCGCCGGACGCGTCTCGGGCTCTATGGCGGCGAGGCCTTCCTGCGGGCGGCGCCGATTTCCGGCCTCTATCATTTCATCCAGACCGCCCGCGAATTCGCCACCCTGGTCCAATGGTGCCGCGGGCGCGGCAGCCAGCGGGTCGGGCTCGGCGGCATTTCGCTGGGCGCGCTCTCCGCCCAGGTCGCGGCCTGCAACATGTCGAGCTGGCCGGCCGATTGCCGTCCGGATTCGCTGTTGCTGCTGACCACCACGGATCAGGTCAGCGGCCTGACCACGGAATCGGCCCTGGGCCAGGTGGCGGATGTCGACCGCGCGGTACTGGCCGCGGGTTGGCGAGAGGAGCATATCAAGGCCCTGTCGCCGATCACCGATGCGCCGACCACACCGCCAGTCGATCCGGCGCGCATCGTGCTGTTGATCGGCCGGCGCGACAACGTGACCCCTTACGCCGGCGGCGTGCGTCTGGCACGTAATTGGCAGCTGCCGGCTGCCAATATCTTCAGCCGCGACCAGGGACATTTTTCGGCGGCTTTCGGCCTGGCGGTGGACCCGGCCCCCTATCAGCGGTTGATCCATATCCTGAAAGGCTGACCCATGGTGGCCGTGCATTTTCTGGATCGGGCCCTGCCGGCGGATGAGATCGGCCGGCTGACGCTGAGCGGCGATCTCGTCGTCTGGCGCCGCTTGCCGGCATTGCTGGATCTCTGCGCCCTGGCGGAAACGATGCTGCGGGACGGGCTGCAGGATGACGACCCGCAGACGGCGGAGACCCGCATCGAGGGCGATGTCTTCCTCAAGCGCGTCCGGGCCCTGCGCGCCCGCTTCAAGCAGGATGCCGGCATCGTTGCCGCCTTCAAGCAGGCGTTGATCGAAACCGGCCTTGAGGCCGACGACAGCTATTGGGACCCGCTGCAATTGCGCGTCGTGCCGTCCCGTGACAGCCATCAGGCGCGGCGCATCATGCCGCTGCCGGCCCATCGCGATAACTGGGGCTCGAACATCGCCCAGCAGATCAATTGGTGGACGCCGCTGCTGCCGACCACGGCCGGGCGCACCATTCTGTTCTATCCCGGCTACTGGGCCGAAGAGGTGGCCAACAGCAGCGCCGAGTGGGATTTCGAGGTGCTGAAGCGACTGATGCTGGAGGGCAAGGCCGACAGCTATCCGGTCCTCCCCGTTCTGACCGAAAACCTGCCGGATGCTGCGGCGATGCCGCTGGTCCTGCAGCCGGGCGACATGCTGGCCTTTTCCGGCCAGCATCTGCATGGCAGCATTGCGACCGACCGGGAGATGACCCGCTTCAGCACGGAAAGCCGAACGGTTAGTCTGCGCCACGTGACGGCGGGCTTTGCCGCGCCCAATGTGGACGGCAGGGCGCCGCGCCTGGTGCCGGACTGGTTCCAGCACCTGGTGGATGACAGTCCGCTCGGCACGGCCGATGCGGGCTTGTTGGCCAGGATGGCCGCCAGGCTCCCGGCATGAACCGTGCCGATATTGGCCGGCTGATACGGCTAGGATAGATTAAAGAGATGAATTCGCTCGGTTTCGATAAGGCACCGCAGGACACGCGGGTCGTCGTCGCCATGTCCGGCGGCGTCGACAGTTCCGTGACGGCCGCCCTGCTGGCGCGGGAAGGCTATGACGTCATCGGCGTCACCCTGCAGCTCTACGATCATGGCCTGACGGTGGGCAAGAAGGGCGCCTGCTGCGCCGGTCAGGACATCTATGATGCCCGGCAGGTCGCCGACAAGCTCGGCATTCCCCATTACGTGCTCGATTACGAGAACAAGTTCTCCGATGCCGTGATGCAGGAATTCGCCGATTCCTATCTCGCCGGCGAGACGCCGATCCCCTGCGTGCGCTGTAACCAGCGCGTCAAATTCCGCGACCTGCTGGACCAGGCGCGCGATCTCGGCGCCGAGGCGATGGCAACCGGGCACTATGTCCGCCGCCTGCCGACATCTGCCGGCGCGGAGATGCATCGCGGCACCGATCCCAGTCGCGACCAGAGCTATTTCCTGTTCGCCACCACGCAGCAGCAGCTCGACTTCCTGCGCTTTCCGCTGGGCGATTTGCCGAAGACCGAGACGCGGGCGATCGCCGGCAAGCTCGGCCTTGCCGTCGCCGCCAAGCCGGACAGTCAGGACATCTGTTTCGTGCCGGAAGGCGGCTATGCCAAGGTGGTCGAGCGCCTGCGGCCCGGCGCGATCGAGCCCGGCGAGATCCTGCATCTCGACGGCCGCGTGCTCGGCCGTCATGACGGCGTCATCAATTTCACCATCGGGCAGCGGCGTGGCATCGGCGTGCATGATACCGGCAGCAGCAATCAGCCGCTTTATGTGGTGAAGGTCGAGCCGGAAACGCGCCGCGTCTATGTCGGCCCGAAAGAGGCGTTGGCCCGCCATAGCGTCACCCTGCGCGAGGTCAACTGGCTGGGCCGCGCCGGCGAGCCGACAGTCGATGTGCCCGTCACCGTCAAGCTGCGCTCTATGAGTCAGCCGGCCCCGGCCCGGGTCAGCTTGACCAATGCCGGTGCAACGGTGATGCTGGAGGCGCCGCAATACGGCATCGCGCCTGGCCAAGCCTGCGTCTTTTACCAAGGCGAACGGCTGTTGGGTGGCGGTTGGATCTGCCGCGAGAGCTAGGCAGGCGGCGCAAGCAACGGCAAGGGGAATCACAGATGGATCTGGCAGGATTGACCGAGGAACTGCGCCGCCGGGCTGGCCAGAATGTGAAGCTCGGTTATAAGGTCAAATTCCTGCTGGATGACGGGCTCATCTTCTGGGACGGCACGGATCAGACAGCCCAGATCGGCAATGACGATGCCGGCGCCGCCGATACCACCATCACGATTTCCGCGGAAAACCTGGAAAAGCTGATGAGCGGCGGCCTCGATCCGACACTCGCCTATATGACCGGCAAGCTGAAGGTCGAAGGCAGCATGGGGGTGGCCCTGAAGCTGACCTCGATGTTCGCTGATTGAGCAGCCGGATCAAGCCGTTAATCAAAACGTGACAGCTCGGTTGACAGGCCGGCGGGGGGCGAGTATACGCATCCCGCCCGTTGCACCACGCGGGCATCCGGCCGGTTTCCTGGTCGACGGTGGCAGCGTAGCTCAGTGGTAGAGCAGGGGAATCATAATCCCTTGGTCGGGGGTTCAAATCCCTCCGCTGCTACCAACGAAACCCTCTTTCAAGCATACCAAGCTGCTGGAAAATCAGCGGAATCTGATCGAGCTGTTCAGCCCGCAGGCTTCTTTACTGTTCCTCTGCAACCCCGCAAATATCCCAGCCTTTCCGAGAATCTGGCCGGACGACGGTCCTTTGGGCCGCGCAAATCCTCGTCAGGGGTGATGGCAGTGTAGCGCCGGGGGAAATCGATGAAGTCGATTGCAACGAAAGGGGGGATGTTTCCGCGCCACCGGGTTTTGCGCGGCCCAGTTTCGTACCGGGCTTACACGCGGGCATTCTCGTAGATAATTTTCAGGGCGAAATCGACCAAGTACTGATTGAGGGCAAGCGAGGCTGTCTCGGCACGACTCGCGTCGCGCTCCAAGATCGCCAGAAGAATTTCGCGATGTAGCTCCTTGCCTCTGGTGATTTCGACATTCTTGTCGCGAACATGGGTTATCCAGAAACGCCGCGAAAGCGCCTGCAGAGGCGACATCAAATCTTCCATATAGGGATTATGCGCCGCGTCGATGATGAGCTTATGTGTCTGGCGCACGGTCTCGGCATATTCGCTGAAAGAAAATTCGCTGTTCAGCAGTGACGCCATTGCCTTGATGTGCTCGAGATCCTCAGACGTCGCCCGTTTGCAGGCGAGCCCCACGGCAAGCACTTCCATCGCCCGGCGAAGCTCCAACCTGCTCAGTTGATCCTCGACCGAATTTCGCGGGATTTCGATACCCTTGCTCGGATGAACCCGCAGCATGTAGTTGCGTTCCAGGCGCTGGATGGCCTCGCGCACCGGGGTTCGGCCAAGGCCCGTCAGCGCCATCAAGGCTCGCTCGGAAATCATCGAGCCGGCTTCGAGCTGCCCTTCTTCGATTAACCGCTGAAGCGTGGCCAGCGCCACCTCAGACTGAGTCATCAAATCCTTCCCCTCGTGGTTGCGGTCGCCGGATGCCGTCCTATAGCCAATTTTCGTGTTGCATACCATCGATATATCGGTAGTATATCATCCATCGCAGCGCACAGGTTGGACATGAAATACGCACCGGGCCGAGAGCCAAATCCGCTTCCGTTTTCCCCATTTAAAAGCTGCACGGTACCGCGCCCCATCGGCTGGCTGTCGAGCGTCAGCCGCTCGGGGGTCGAGAACATCGCCCCTTACAGTCAGTGGCAGAACCTGACCTTTGACCCGCCGATGGTCATGTTTTCCGCCAATCAATATCCGGACGGGCGGCGCAAGGACACGGTGCTCAATGCCGAGGAAACCGGCTGGTTCGTCTGGAACATGGCGACCTATGACCTACGTGATGCGGTGAATCTGAGCGCCATGGCGCTGCCACCGCATGAAAGCGAATTCGATCGCTTGGATGTCACCAGACAGTACGCGGACAACGCCCCGATACCGATGGTGAAGGAGAGCCCGGTCAAATTCGAATGCAAGTATCTCAGCACGCATCGGCTGAAGGGGAACTCGCCCGTCGGCAGCATCGACATCGTGTTCGCCACCGTAGAGACGATCCATATCGACGATGCGGTCATCACGACGGAAGGCAAGATCGACATCGCCAAAGTCCGGCCGATCGCCCGCCTCGGCTATTTCGACTACGCCGTCATCAACGAGACATTTGAAATGCGTGTACCCGGTTCCGATGCGGCCGCACAGGCCGGCTTGGAAGGCCGCC
The DNA here is from genome assembly GCA_964406155.1 of uncultured Rhodospirillaceae bacterium. Lineage (GTDB taxonomy): Bacteria > Pseudomonadota > Alphaproteobacteria > Dongiales > Dongiaceae > Dongia_B. Next base: position 60,175 of record CAYOQR010000019.1, read on the forward strand.
GCGCCGTCTAGCGAAAATAAGAAACCTCAACCAGGGGAAAGAGGAAAGCCATGAAAGCGCTTCTTACAATTGTCGTCGCCATGACCTTATCGCCTGTCGCGTCACAGGCGGCCGACATGGTGTTTACCGGCTGGGGCGGTACGACTCAGGATGTTGAAAAGGCGGAATGGGCCGACAAATTCGCGGCTAAAGAGAGCATCACGGTCCTGCAGGACGGCCCCACGGACTATGGCAAGATGAAGGCGATGATCGATGCCGGCAATGTCAGCTGGGATGTCGTCGATGTCGAAGCCGATTATGGCGTTCAGGCTGGTCTCAATGGGCTGCTGGAGAAGCTCGATTTCAGCATTATCGACAAGTCGCGGCTCGATCCGCGATTCGTGACGGATTATGCCGTCGGCGGATTTTACTATTCCACGATCATCGGCTGCAATCGTGGCGCTGTCGCCGCCTGCCCGAAAAGCTGGGCGGAACTCTTCGACACGAAGAAGTTTCCCGGCAAACGCAGTTTCTATAAGTGGCCAACGCCCGGCGTTCTCGAAGCGGCGCTTCTCGCGGATGGTGTCTCGCCGGACAAGCTGTACCCGTTGGACCTGGATCGAGCCTTCAAGAAGCTGGATACAATCAAGAGCGACATCGACTGGTGGGCTACCGGCGCCCAGTCTCAGCAGCTAGTGGCCTCCGGTGAGGCGCCGTATGGCGCGTTCTGGAATGGCCGTCTTGCCGCGGTCATCCAGTCCGGGGTGAATATCGAGACATCGTGGGACCAGAACATCATTGCGGCCGATCTGCTCGTCGTTCCCAAGGGGACCAAGAACCGGGACCTCGCCATGAAGTTCATTGCTTTCGCGACATCTGCCGAAAGCCAGGCGGCGATGGCCAAGGGCACGGGGTATGCGCCGACGAATCTGGATTCCTCCAAGCTCATGGACCCGGCCATCGCCAAGACCTTGCCCGATCAGCAAACGGCCACGCAGATCGACGCAAGTCTCGACTATTGGGCGGCGCATCGGGATGAAATCGCTGCACGCTGGTATGCGTGGCAGGCGAAGTAGCGTCGCGGCCGCTATGCGTCAATCGGAGGAAAGACGCATAGCGGCTAGCCTCATGATCCAGCTTTCAAGCGAGACTGCGCTTTGAATATGCTCTCGAGCTCGAGCCGACAGACGGTGCTTTTGTTGCCGGCTCTTTCCATTTTGTTCCTGTTCTTCCTGGTCCCGGTCTCAGGCCTGCTCCTGCGGAGTTTCATGGAGCCTGTTCCCGGAGTTGAGAATTATATTCGATTCCTGACGGATCCGACCTATCTCAACATCCTTCTCAACACCTTCATGGTCGCATCGATCGTGACGGCTTTCACCGTAGTCATTGGATTTCCCGTTGCATGGGCCTTGGCGATCATGCCGAGGAAGATCTCTTCGGTCATCTTCGCGATCATCATCCTGTCGATGTGGACCAACCTTCTTGCCCGGACATATGCTTGGATGGTGCTCCTCCAAAGGACCGGCTTGGTCAACAAGACGCTGATGGCTTTAGGTCTTATCGAACAACCGCTCCCTCTTGTGAACAACTTGACCGGTGTCACCATTGGCATGACCTATATCATGCTGCCGGTTTTTATCATTCCGATTGCTGCGGTCATGCGCGAGTTGGATCCTCGCATCATGCAGGCAGCGGCCTTGTGCGGCGCGTCGCGCAGCCAGGTCTTCATCCGGATATTCCTACCGTTGCTGTCGACAAGCATTCTCTCGGGAGCGATCCTGATTTTCGTGATGTCGCTCGGCTATTTCATTACGCCGGCGCTGTTGGGCAGCACCTCGCATATGATGCTGGGGGAATTGATCGCCCAACTCATTCAATCGCTGGTGGATTGGGGCATGGGAGGGACGGCTGCGTTCGTGCTTTTGCTGATCACCACCGCGCTTTACCTGGCGCAACTCAAGCTTCTGAAATCCCGAAGAGAGCAATGGCGTTGATATGCTCCTGACATATGATCGGCTGGGATGGTGGAAGTGGGTATTGCTTGGAACGTCAGTTCTTGTGGCAATCTTCCTCTTGCTGCCGATTGCCTTTATTGCGGGCCTGTCCTTCGGCTCCTCCCAATGGATGATGTTTCCGCCGCCAGGTTGGACGTTGAAGTGGTATCGCGACTTTTTCGCCGATCCGAGGTGGATCGACGCGATTTTCGAAAGTTTTCGCGTCGCCTGCTGCGTCACCGTGCTTTCCGTGGCGATAGGATTACTGGCGGCATTTGGTCTGACCCGGGGGAAATTTCGTTGGAGAAATGCCGCGCGCAGCATCTTCATGATGCCAATGATCCTGCCCGTCGTTGTCCTTGGCGTCGCGGTCTACAGTTTTTTCCTGCGGATCGGGCTTTCCGGGACCTTTGTCGGATTTGTCTTTGCCCATCTGGTTATTGCGCTGCCATTCGCGATCGCGTGCTGCAATGACGCATTGGAGCGTTTTGATCGGTCAATCGAGGACGCTGCCGTCATCTGTGGTGCTTCTCCGCTGCAGGCGAAAATTCGCATCACGATACCGTCGATTCGTGGCGGCCTTTTTGCCGCGGCCGTCTTTTCGTTCCTAACGTCCTGGGATGACGTCGTCCTGGCGATCTTCATGGCCACGCCGCGCCTGCAGACGCTTCCCGTGAAAATATGGACGACGCTGCGGCAGGATTTGACGCCGGTCGTTGCCGCTGCATCAACTTTGCTTACCTTGATGACGGTTGTCTTGATGCTGATCGTTGCAGTGGCGCGGCATGGAATAAAGAAATGATCTCACCGTTTCTCAAGTTTGATCGCATTGGAAAGACTTATGGGCCTATTACCGCCGTCGAGGATGTCAGCCTTGCGATAGAGCAAGGGGAGTTCATGACATTCCTCGGGCCGTCTGGCTCTGGCAAAAGCACGACACTCTACATGTTGGCTGGCTTTGAGCAACCCAGCCGTGGCGACATGTTGTTACGTGGGAAAAGCATCGCCCATGTTCCGTCGAATAAACGGAATATCGGCATGGTGTTCCAGCGATATACCTTGTTTCCGCATCTGACCGTCGGCGAGAACATCGCTTTTCCTTTGAGGGTCCGTCAACGCTCACAAGCCGAAATCGGGGACAAGGTTCGCGAGATGCTGCGGCTGGTGCGTCTTCAGGGTTTCGAGGATCGTAAGCCGGGGGAGTTGTCCGGCGGTCAGCAGCAACGTGTCGCCCTTGCGCGCGCCTTGGCATATGACCCGGCGATTTTGTTGATGGACGAACCATTGTCGGCACTCGACAAGAAGCTGCGCGAGGAAATCCAGTTCGAAATCAAGCGCATACATACCCAGACGGAAGTGACTATTCTCTACGTTACCCACGATCAGGAGGAAGCCTTGCGCCTCTCCGACCGGATCGCGGTCTTTTCGCGGGGCATGGTTGAGCAGGTCGGTACCGGGTTCGACTTGCATGAAAATCCTGCCACGCGTTTCGTCGCTGGTTTCATTGGCGATAGCAACTTCATCTCTTGCGAGGTGCTCAGCTATCGTGACGGGCGAGCAACTGTCTCGATTGACGACGGAACCGTCATTGAAAATCTGCCGGCGCATCATGGCGAGCGCGGCGGCGAGGATGCGGCGTTGATGTTGAGGCCGGAACGGGTTTCCGTGGCGGCGAATGCCAGCTCCGATCGGGTCAGCGTATCGTGCCGCATCACGACGGCGACATTCCTTGGCAATAATGTCCAGGCTGTTGCGGAGATCAACGGGCAGGCGGTGTCGATCAGGTTGCCAGTCGATTGCGATCGGGCGGTGCTTGCTCCGGGTTCGTCCCTCTACCTGACTTTCTCGCCAGGCAATGCGAGAGTGTTTCTCTAAACGGCCTGTCGTGAAGGCGGCGATTTTCTGATCCGGGTGCGGCCTCGGCGCGTGACCTGGAGAGATGATTGCTCAACCTGCTGTCGAGCCGTTCGTCGATGGCCGGTCATGCCGCTGCCTTTTGCGGGAAGGTGCCGCTGGCCGCCATCAGGGCCCTCATGCGCTGTCTCAACTTGATACGGCCAGCTTGACTCAGTCGGGCCTGCGGGTGCAGTGTTTTGGAACAAATACGGAACTTTCGTGTCGATCATCTGTATCGATGACTTTCCACGCTTGCCGGTCCGGCGGGCGGCCGCATGACGTTTGTTGTGTCACGAGAAAGGACCTAGCCGTGTCGAAGCAGCCGAAGTCGCAGATCCGGGTCGGTATCGGCGGATGGACCTATGAGCCATGGCGCGGGCCCTTCTATCCGGACGGCCTCGCACAAAAGCGGGAGCTCGAATATGCCAGCAGCATGCTGACCTCGATCGAGGTGAACGGCACCTATTACGGCTCGCAGAAGCCGGAGAGCTTCATCAAATGGCGCGAGGAGACGCCGGAGGATTTCGTTTTTTCGCTGAAGGGGCCGCGTTTCACCACGAACCGGCGCGTGCTCTCGGAAGCAGGCGAATCGATCGAACGCTTCTTCACCAGCGGCGTCCTCGAGTTGAAGGAGAAGCTCGGTCCGATCAACTGGCAGTTCATGCCGACCAAGAAATTCGATCCGGCGGATTTCGAAGGCTTCCTCAAGCTGTTGCCGCAAAGCATCGAGGGCCGCTCGATCCGGCATGTGGTCGAAGTGCGCCATGACAGCTTCAAGTCGCCGGACTTCATCGCCCTTGTCCGTGGCTATGGCGTCGCCGTGGTCGTGGCGGCCGATTCCGATTATCCGCAGATCGCCGACATCACCGGGCCCTTCGTCTATGTGCGCGCCATGGGCACGGCGGAAAAGGAAAAACAGGGTTATGCCAAGGCCCAGCTCGATCTCTGGGCCGAGCGGGCGAAGCTCTGGGCGACGGGCGCTACGCCGGCGGGGCTGGATTACGTGGCCGCGCCGAAGGCGGATAAGAAAGCCCGGGACGTCTTCCTCTATGTCATCAGCGGCTTCAAGATCCGCAACCCGGCGGCGGCCATGGCGATCATGGAACGCCTCTAGCCAGGGCGCATATCGGATGCCGCTGCAGAACCGCGTCACGCCCTTCGGCGAGATCGTCGCCCTGCCGCAGCGTGGGCTCTTCACCGGCAATCGCGGCATCATCCACGATCCGGCAACGAAGACTCTCCTGCGGCGGCGCTGGACGACCAAGGCCTGGCTCATCTGCACCTGCGACTATCGGGGTATCCGCCGGACGGTGATGGGCGGGCGGAGCTGGACGGAACTCTTCTTCCTCGACGAGGCAACCGCCTTGGCCGCCGGCCACAGGCCATGTTTCCTGTGTCGCCGCGCTGCGGCCCTGCGGTTCCGCGACGCCTGGATGACGGGCAATGGCGGCATGCTGTCCGGGGTACAGCCCAGGGTGCCGGAGATCGATGGGGTCCTGCATGCCGAGCGCTTGCGGCACCACGCCTTGCGCATACCGCTCACCTCGCTGCCGGACGGGGCGATGGTGGCGGCCGGCGAGATGGCCTTCCTGGTCAAAGGCGGCGTGACGTTTCTCTGGTCGATGGAGGGCTACCGCCCAGCCCCTCATCCGCCGCGCGTCGATCGGCTGCTGACGCCACCCTCGACCTTGGAGGCATTGAAGGCCGGGTATCTCCCGGTCCTTCATCCCAGTATCGGGGCGCAGACGACATAGATTGATCTGCGATTGGCCAGCGCTTTAGGCGATCCGCTCGGATGTCGAGAGGGCGTGGAAGGCCGAGCCGAGTGCGGTCGCGACCCGGTCGGCATGGCTGGCGGGGATGCCGGCATAGCCGAGGACCAGGCCCTGCAGGCGGCGATATTTCACCGTATAGGCGGAGACCGCCGGTATTTGATGTCCGACCGATGCCGCTGCCGCCATCAAAGCCCGGTCGTCCTGCTCCGGCAGATCTCCGGCTGGCAATGCCAGGGTCAGATGCAACCCGGCATCGATATCGTTGACCGGCTTGAGAAACGGCGCCTCGCGTTGGAGCGCCTCGAGGATGGCGCGGCGGCGATCGGCATAGCAGCGGCGCATCTGCCGGAGATGGGCATCGAAAAAGCCGTCTTCGATGAACCGCGCTACCGCCAACTGATTCAATGCCGTCGCCGGCCCGTCGATCATGCGCTTGGCCTGGGCGAAGCGCCGCGCCGATCCCGGCGGCACCACCAGATAGCCGACGCCGACGGAGGGAAACAGGCTCAGGCCGAAATGTCCGACATAGAGCGTGCGGCGACCGCGCCGAAGGCTTTGGATCGTCGGCAGGGACCGCCCCAGATTCTGCAGGTCGCCGTCATAATCGTCCTCGATGATCCAGGTGTCGTTCCGGTCGGCCCAGGCGCTCAGCGCCTGGCGCCGCGCGAGGCTCATGACGCCGCCGGTCGGGAACTGATGCCCCGGCGTGACATAGATGAGTTTCGCCCGGGGACCGGCGGTGCAGCCGTAGTCGATGTCGAGGCCGGCATCGTCGACCGGGACCGGGACGATCTCGAGGCCGGCGGCGGCCATGGTGCCGCGCGTCTCGTTGCAGCCGGGATCCTCGATCCAGGCCTGGTCGCCGGGATCGGTGACCACCCGCACGGCGAGATCGACCGCCTGCAACCCGCTGCTGGTAATGATGACCTGGCTGGCATCGCAGACGAGGCCCCGGCTGACCGTCAGATGCCGTGCCACGACCTTGCGCAGGATCGGGTGTCCGGCCGGATCGCAGACATCGAAGGCATCGGCACGTTGGTTGCCGATGACCTCGTTCATGACCTGGCGCCATTGGCCGCGTGGGAAGAGATCGATGCCGGGCCGGGCCAGCATGCAGACCGGCTCCACCGCCGCGGCGACGATGGCCGAGGGGTCGAAAGCGGTACCGCGCTGCGACAAGGCAGGCAGGGTGGCCACGGTCGCGGTGCCGCCATTCTCCGCGACGGCCTGTCCGGCAGTTTGTCCGGCCGCACGGGCGAGTGTCGGGGGCAGGACATGAACGCGGCGCCCGGGTGGACGCGGCGCGACATAGGTGCCGTCGCCGACCCGCTGCCGCAGATAACCATCGGCATGAAGCTGGTCGAAAGCGGCGGCGATGGTGTTGCGTGACACCTTGAGATCCGACGCCAGGGTCCGGGTCGAGGGCAGCCGGGTGCCGGGGACCAGGACACCGTCCTCGATCGCCTCACGGATACGCAGATAGAGGCGGCGATAGATCGGCTGGTCGTCGTGCTCGTCGCCGACAAGTCCCAGTTGCAATCCCTTGGTCAGGCGCATGGACACCCCACAAACCATCTCCTGCGCAACAGTCTAGCCAAGTATGACAAGAATGCGCCAGGGCGCGCAGGGCCATTTTGAGGGGGATGAGGGGGCCAATCCGGCCGGCGGATAAGTACTAGCCGGCAAGTAACACCCGGATCCTGACGTGAGGGCGCAGGGATCCGGGTGTTGCGACAGGGCCTCTGGTGAGGGAGATCAGTTCAGAGGTTCCTGCGCATACTTGCCATCATGCCAGATATACCAGGCGTAATTGACCTTCTTCAGGTCGCCCTTGTCGTCCCAGCTCAGATCGCCCATCACCGTCGGATAGGTTCCGCTGCGCAAGGCGGCGGCTACTTTCTCGCTGTCGGTCGTACCGGCCTTGTTCGCCGCCGCCGCCCAGGCCTGCACCGCAGCATAGGTACTCAACGTATAGCCTTCGGGGGTGTAGTTCTCGGCGGCGAATTCGGCGACCACCTTCTTGGCGGAATCGAGATGGATCGCCGAGGCGGCGTCGGAGAAGCGCAGGCCTTCGCCGGCCGGGCCGGAGATCGACCAGAATTCCGCCGTGTTCATCGCATCGGCGGAGATGAAATCGGCCTTGAAGCCCTGTTCGGCGCTCTGGCGCATGATCATGGCGACGTCATTGTGATAGCCGCCGATATAGACCGCGTCGATCTTCGCTTGCTTGAGTTTCGAAATCAGCGCCGAGAAATCCTGGTTGTTGGCGGTATAGGTGTCCCGCACGGTCGTCTTCAGCCCGCTCGACTCCATGAATTTCTGGGTCTCCTCGGCGAGGCCATGGCCATAGGCCGATTTGTCGTCGAGGATGGCGACATTTTTGCCGGCATAGGTCTTGGCCAGCCAGGGACCGGCGAAGACGCCTTGCTTGTCGTCGCGCCCGCAGGTGCGGAAGATGGTCTTGATCCCTTTTGCCGCCGGGGCGTCGGTGAAATCCGGATTGGTCGAGGCCGGCGACATCTCGATGATGTCTTCTTCCGAATAGACCGCCGAAGCCGGGATCGAGGAGCCGGAGCAATAATGGCCGGCGACGAAGGCGACGCCCTTCTTCACCAGGTCATTGGCAACCTGAACCGCCTGTTTCGGGTCGCATTGATCGTCGCCGATCACCAGTTTCAATTGCTTGCCGAGCACACCGCCGGCCGCATTGATATCCTTGACCGCCAGTTCCGAGCCGCGCCGCAATTGTTCGCCGAAGGCCGCCAGCTCGCCGGTCATCGGCCCGGCGACGCCGATAGTGATATCGTCGGCCCTGGCCGGCGATGTCAGGGCGGCGGTACTGAGGCTGACGGAGCCGACGGCAATTGCGGCACCCGTGACGGCCGTCATCAGCCAATTGGGAACTCTGCACATATTTGGCCTGATCATTTTATCCTCCCGTTTTTATCGGCATCGCCCGGTTATTTCGCTCCCGGATTTTCCGCATCCGGATTGTCCGTTGGCGCGGCAGGATGGTCCGCGTCCCCGGCAATGCCATGGCATCAGTGCTAGATCGGGCCGGCGGCCTGTGTAAGGTCCATTTCAATCTCTGTGAGAGGGCCATTGGCGCGAAAGGCGCCGCCGTCTTGTGGCTCAGCGATCGGTCCGCCCGATGATCAGTCCGTGCTGGTCAGGAAAGGATGCAGTTGCGGCGCCATGGCGGCGAGCAGCTGGACGGCGAGGGCGCTGGTGAAATGATAATTGGCCGCCGCCGAACCGGGCACATAGGCTGTGACCGTGCCATAGAAGCGGTTGCCGAGGAAGAAGACGAAGGTTGCCGTTCGGTCGACGACGCGTGACGATGTCTCCGTTCCGCCGGCGGCGAAGGTCTCGAACCGATTGTCGCCGGTTCCGGTCTTACCGCCGACCTCCAGCAGCTTGCCGTCGTCGATCTGATAGGCGTTGCGCAGCCGCGTCGCCGTACCCTCGGCGACGACACCCATCAACATCCGCCGGACGGTCCGGGCGATTTCCGGCGCGATCACCTGCTGCGGTGCCGTCGGTGCCGCCGAAAAGGCGGTGTCGAAGGGTGTCCCATCGGCGAAATGCAGTTTGTCGAGATCGACGGTCGACTGTTTCACGCCGTCATTGAGGATGATTCCCATGAGCGCGGCCAGCGCATCGGGGCGGTCGCCGGAGCTGCCGATGGCGGTTGCCAGCGACGGCACCAGTTGGGCGAAGGGATAGCCGAGGCGCCGCCAGTCCTGAAGGATCTGATTGAAGGCGTCTTCCTCCAGCAGGATACGGATGCGCATATCCTGGCGGCGTGGATTATGGGTCTTGAACAGCCAGCGATAGACCGCCTGGCGTTCGGCCGTGCTGGCCTGCAGCATTTCGCCGCGCGAGGCTTTCGGGTGGCTGTGCAGATAATCGGCGAGCCAGAGTTCCAGCGGATGGACACCGGCGAGATAGCCGCGATCGGAGAGCGAGAATTTGTCGGGCCCGTATTTCTCGTAAAGAGTCGCGATGGCGATATCGTCGAGATGCAGCCCAGGCGCGCGCGCTTTCAGGAAGTCGCGCATCTCGGCAATGCTGGCCTGCGGTCTTGCCGACCGGAAAGCCACCGCCAGGCGATAATCGACGGGGCGCGTCCGGCTGGCGAGCAGGCTCAGGGCCTCCTGGTCCGTCAGGCCATGATAGTCGTCCCAGAATCGGTTGAGATACTGCCGCCCTTCCTGGTCGGCGAAGCGATGCAAATAGGCCTCGCGGACGCCGGCTGGCCCATCGGCTGCCAGCGCTGCCTGACGCTCGATGTTCTCGGCCAGATAATAATGCAGGATATCCCGCATCAACCGGATAAAGGCGAGATTGATGGAATGATCGAAGGCGGCAGCGACCGTCGGGGTCTCATAGTCTTCCCATTTTTCGAAATTGTGGAAGACGTGCCGGCCGCTGCCGGTGAAGAAAGCTTCGGCGGGGCTTGCCGAATATCGCCGCTGGACGGCGGCATCCAGCATCTTCTGCAGGCTGCGATCCTTGGCACCGGCCAGATAGGCGATAGACCAGCGGCTGAGCGCATCCGGTGCCTTGGCTTCCTGCCGGGCGAGCGTGGCCGATGGGAGGCCGGCATAGCGGTCATGCAGCGCGGTGATGATGTTGAGATAGGTGATGAGGGTGCGCAGCTTGGCGGTCGATCCCAGGATCAGCTTCGCACCGGAATTGATGTCGAAGGGCTCGTCCAGGCTGTCGGCGTGAACGCGGAGATAGTTCCGGTCCTTGCCGCGTTCGTAGAGCACCACGCTATAGGTCACCCGCGACGGGTCCGCCGGCCCCAATAGGTCTTTGCCAATCATGCCGAGGGACGCGACATAATCGCGCTGGCCGAGTTGCGAGAGAACCTCGGTGACACGCTTCTGGGCGGTGGCATCGATCGTGCTTTGGGCGGTGACGTCGATCCGGTCCAGGCCATAGAGGGTTGGCAGGCGGAGATCGCTCAGTAGTTCCGTGCGCACGGCATCGATCGCCTTGCGGTCGACGAAGGAGGCCGATGGCGGTGCTGGGGGCTCGGCGCGGAACCGCAGGGGGGTCTTGAGCGCGGCATCGTGCAGCTTGCTATCGATGACACCGGCCGCCGCCAGTGCCTTCAGATAGCGGTCGGTCAGGGCTTCCAGGGCGGCATGATCGGTGACGAGATAGTAGGAGGGCCGCCGCTGGGCGAGCAGCAGGCTCAGGACCTGCTTATAGATCCTGGCCTGATGCTCGAGCGTGGCAGGTGTCGTGACGGGCACCGTCAACGCCTGATTGGCCTCGGTGAAATCCGTGCCGTACCACACCCAGAGGCCATCGCCGATCCCGATGACTTCGCCATAGCCGGGCCGCGAACTGAGCGGGGTCGCATTGAGATAGGTGGCCAGGATTTCCTGCCGCGCCGGCAAGGTGTCCACGCCCTGCCGATAGGCGCGCAAGGCCGCCGTCGCCATCTGGCGCAGCTTGTCGCCGATCGTATCGGTCCGCCCCTCCGGGGAATGCTGGAATTTCTCGATCTGCGTCGCCAGGGTGCTGGCGCCGCCGCGCCGGAAATGCGGGTTGATCCAGCCGGCGAGCCTGCCGAAACTGGCCAGCAGGAAACGGTTCCACTCGACGGCCGGATTGCGGCGGGGGTAATCGTCATCGAGCAACGAGCGGTCCTCGATGAAAAGGAGGGTCTCGGCCATTAGCGGCGGGATGTTGCGGAAGCCCTCATAGACCCATCCCGGATTGCGGACGGTGTAGAGCAACTGACCGTGGCGGTCGAGCAGGGTGAAGCCGGCCTGCGCCTTCTGGGAATAGACCGCATAGCCGCCGGCATCGGCAAATTCTTCGAGCTCGGGCGACTGCACCGCCTGGCTGTCCAGGCGGAAATGATGCTGTGTCAGTTGTTGGCTGAAAGACGGCAAAGCGGTGTAACCCAGCCGTTCGTCATAGGGTCCCCCCTGCGGGAACCTGATATCCGGGCTGGGGCCGGTGCCGATCTTGAAGGTCATCTCCCGTGCCAGCCGGGAGAACAGGATGGATTGCAGGAAAGAGGTCTGCGCTTCCAGGACGACGGCGGAGCCCGCCAGAGCCAGGCAGATCAGGCAGAGCGCCCACCACGTCGTGCGCCGCAGGGCCGTTCCCCGCAGGATCGAAACGAAAAACCCATGACGTGCCGGTAACGCCGGACCTGTACCATCCTTGTCATGTCCACGCCGCAGAAGCAGAACGGCCATGGCCGGTGCCTCTCTTTCCGTTCCAGGATAGATAGGCGCGGCATGAGCGGTTGTGGAGGGGAGGATCGCAAGGATGTGAAGAAAAATTACTCTGGATCCGGCTGCGGGATCGGACTGTGGCGATAATTAAAATAATTCAAAAAAAGAACGACATACCGGCGGCGATACGCCGCCGGCGGGGCCGCCTCGTCACTCGCAGAGCGAGGCCACCATCTCCAGGGTTTCCTGGGGACGCCGCACGAAGGGATTTTCCTCGTCCCAGGCATAGCCAGCCAGGATCGAGGTCACCATGGAATGGATGCGTTCGGATTTCTGCGGATGATTGAAGATCACCTTCTGCAGCGCACCTTCGTACCAGCCGTTGACATAAGCACGGAAGGTATTCACGCCCTTGATCAGCGGCTGGGCGAAGTCGCCCTGCCAATCCGGCACCTCGTTGCGCAACTGGCGGTCCACCACCTTGGCGGCAAGAGAGGCTGATTTCAGGGCGATCGTCACGCCCGAGGAAAAGACCGGATCGAGAAATTCGCCGGCATTGCCGAGCAGCGCATAGCCCGGCCCCACCAGGCTCTTCACGCGGCAGGCATAGCCGATGATCTCGCCGCCGTCATTGGCCGGCTCCGCTTTTGCCAGGAGCTGATGCATCAGACCGCTTTCGGCGATCCAGGCGGAGAGGCGATGATTGCGCAGGGCATCGGGCGTCAATCCCTGGCTGCCGCCTGCCATTCCCTTCTCCTGCTGCAGCAGGTCGGTTTCGCCGACGACGCCGATCGAGCACAGCCCTTCCGCCAGCGGGATCATCCAGTACCAGACCGAGGGCGCGTTCGGATTGATGCTGATCAGGATCTTGTTACGGTCATAGGCTTCCGGGGGGATGTGGTCGCGGACATGGCGGAACATGGCCATGCGCGGCGGCACGGCGACGGGGATTTCGAGATCCAGCAGCCGTGCGAGGACACGGCCGAAGCCGCTGGCATCGAGCACGAAGCGCGCCTTGACCTCGCGGATCTCGCCGCTTTCGTCGCGCAGGGTCAGGCTGGGGGCGACGGGATCCGGCCGCATGGCGGTGACCGTCTGGCCGAAATGCAGCTTGGCGCCCATCCGGGCGGCACCGCGGGCCAGCACATCGTCGAATTTATCGCGCCTTACCTGATAGGTCGTGCCCCAGCCGGGGGTGAATTTTTCCCGGAAGTCGAAGGCTTCCTGCCGCTCGCCCCACTGGAACATGGCGCCGTTCTTGTGCTGGAAACCGGCCTCCACGACATCGCGCAGCAGCCCGGCCTCCTCCAGCCATTCCATCGACTGGGGCAGCAGGCTTTCACCGATCGAGAACCGGGGAAAATGGGTGCGCTCGAAGATTTCGACCGACCAGCCGGCCTTGACCAGCAAGGCGGCTGCCACCGCACCCGACGGTCCCGCTCCGATAATCGCAACATCAGGCATGCTTGTTCCTTCACGGTATTGCTGTCGCCATCAGCATGACCGGATCGGCAGGTGACGGCATCTCAGGAAAGTCCCCGGCTGCAAACTTGCATCAAAGGACCTCCCGGGCAAGGGGAAGTGTCGCTCACGCACGGCGACGTGACCGCCCGCACGAGTCGATGCGGCCGCGATCTTCCTGTCGCCGACCGGTAACATACCGGGCTGGATCGGCGTCCAGATGGCGGGTCCCCCGCGCAAGCGTTTCCAGGTGTTCTCATTCTCAGGTGTTCTCGTTCCCAGGTGACAGGAACGGGCGGGCATGGGAAGTTGGCGCCGCGCCGCCATGCCAATAGGCTCGTCATCAACCGCCGATATCGTCATGCGTTCAGGAAAATCAGCCAGGAAAATCATCGGGATTACCGCCGCCTCGTTGCTGGCCGTCATCATCGCGGCCTGCTCGGCGGGTGGGCTTTTTGCCCGTGACAAGGATAATCCGACGGACAAGGACAGGCCGATGGACAAGGGCAGGCCGATGGATGAGGACGGCCGTCCAGCCAGCGTCATGCTGGGGCAGATGGAGCTGACATCCTGCCGGGACGCCCAGGCCTATTGCGGCAAGATCCTGCGTCCGCTCGATCCGGCTGCCGGGCTGACCGACCAGATCGCCGTCAGTTTCGTCTGGTTCCCGCATACCGATCGGACAATCTCGGCGACCGGCACCATCGTCGCGGTGGATGGCGGCCCGGGCTATGCCTCCACCGCCTCCAGCAAGGACTATCTCAGGCTTTTTGACCCGCTGCGGCGCGACCGCGATTTGCTGATCGTCGATAACCGGGGAACCGGCCGGTCAGGTGCCGTCAACTGCCCCGACTTGCAACAGGCGGAGGTCTTGACGCCGGATGCCGTCGCCGCCTGCGCCAACTCCCTGGACAAGGCGGCCTATGCCTATCGCTCGGCTCTGGCGGCGGATGATCTGTCGGCGATCCTGCTGGCGATCGGCGCCGGGCCGGTCGATCTCTATGGCGATTCCTATGGCACCTTCTTTGCCCAGGTCTTCGCCTTCCATCATCCCCATGAGCTGCGCTCGTTGATCCTGGACAGTGCCTATCCCGCCGGCGATGTCTCCCCCTGGTGGCATCTGGGCGCCGTGACGCTGGCGGCGTCGCTGGAGGCGGCCTGTGCCAGATCGCCAGGCTGCGGCGCCGATCCGGTCAAGCCGGCGACCCGTCTTGCGGAGCTGGTCCGGGCGGTGCGCCAGCATCCCATCCCGGGCGAGCCGGTAGCGGGCGACAATGATCGGCCGGCTGCCGCCATCGATGTGCCGCGCCTCGTCAATCTGATGCTGTCCGGCGCCCTGGGACCGGTCTTCTTTCGTGAAGCCAATGCCGCGATGCGCGCTTACCTCGATGACGGCGATGCCGTGCCGCTGCGCCGCCTGATGGCGGAATCGGATATGGCCGGCGATCCGGCCGGTCTCGAAGCCGGGCCGAAGAAGTTCAGTGCCGGCCTCTTCGTTGCCGTCAGTTGCAGCGACTATCCGCAGGCCTATGACATGCATAAACCCGTGGTGGCGCGCGCGGGGGATCTCACAGCGGCGGCGACGCGGCAGGACCCGGATACCTTTGCACCCTTCACCATCGCCGAATTCCGGCAATCGCCGTTGCAGGAGAATTCGGTCGATCTCTGCGTCAACTGGCGTCCCGCGCCGGCGGCAGTCGTGACCGGCAATCCCCTGTTGGACGATGGCGGTGCGCCTCTGCCGGCGCCCGATCTGCCGGTCCTGGTGCTCTCGGGCGAGCTTGATATCGGCACTACGCCGATCGAAGGCCGGCAGACGGCTGCGATGTTTCCCCATGCGAACTGGATTCTCCTGAAGAACAGTCTTCATGTGACGGCGATCGACGAGACGAATGAGTGCGGGGCAAATCTCGTCCGGCATTTCATCGACACCTTGCAGGTCGGCGATGCCAGTTGCGCCGAGCGGATTCCGCCGCTCCGGGTGATGCAGCGGTTTTCGCTCACCAGCGCTACGGTGATGCCGGCACGGCCGGGCGAGGATAACGAGGGTCATGACCGCGAATTGCGCCTGGCGGATACGGTGAGCCTGACGGCGGCCGATATCGTGGCGCGCTGGTGGACCAATTATGACAAAAAGGGTGCCGGCCTGCGCGGCGGTAGCTATCGCTATCGGGAGGCCGGCGACAATGTCGTGGTGTTCGAACTGGATCAGGTGCGCTGGACGGAAGATGTCGCCGTTTCCGGTCGTCTGCGCTGGGACCGGCGCAGTGGCAAGGTCAGGGGGCGGGTCACGTTCCGCAGCCTCGGCGGGGATCGGGGCCGGTTGAAACTAACCTGGAACGAGCAGCAGGCGCAGATCCCGCCCCGGATCACCGGCACCGTCAACGGCTATGCCATCGACGCGGTTTCTGCCGGTTTTTAAAACCTCGATTCCCGCTGTCGCCGTGCCTTGCGATCGTCCCGGACGAGGATCACCAGGGCGCCCAGCGCCATGGCGTCGAGCGCGAACCAGGTCAGCAGATAAGCGAGGTGGTTGTTCGGGAGATCGACGACCGTCAGGCCGGCGACTGGAATCCTGTCGCCGGCATCCTTCTCGGCATCGACGAAATAAGGCGCGATCCCGGTGAGACCACGCGCCTGGCCGATCGCCGCCACGTCACGCGAATACCAGCGGTCGGCCGGCGGATCGTTGCGGTGGAGGAAGGCGCCGCCGGGCTCGCTCATGCGCAGGAGGCCGGTCACCGTCGCCGGCCCGGCATCCGCGCCGACCTGCGCCCGCTGTTCCGGCAGGACGAAGCCGCGATTGACCAGGACCACGAAGCCTTGCCGCGTCCGGAAGGGCGACAAAGTCCAATATCCGCCGCCAAGCCTGGTAACGGCCTGAACGAAGGCGGGGGGCTTGTCGAGAAAGGTTCCATCGAGGATGACGCGGCGATAGGCGTCCTTGTCCGCAGCGACGGCCGGCCAAGCTTCGGAGCCCGGCGGCGGCACGGGCGCGGCATGAATGCGCGCATCGATCCGGGCGATCAGGTCCAGCTTCCAGCCGAGACGGTAGACCTGCCAGACGCCGAGTGCCGAGAAAACAGCGAAAGCCAAGACCAGCCCGGCGGCCATGACGGCGAAACGACGCCGCGACCGGGGGAGCCCGGCCGCTCGATCCGCCGGCATGTGGATCAGGCCAATGTCATGGTATCTGTCACGGCATCTGGCTCATGTCGTGCACCGAGACCGGCATCATGTTGTTGACCATGTGATACATGACCCAGAGCGAGCCGCTGAGCACGATCACCACCAGCACCAGCGTGAAAATCAGCGCCATCAGATTCCAGCCACCCTCGGATTTCGCATCCATGTGCAGGAAATAGACCATATGGACGACGATCTGCACGATCGCCAGTCCCACCACGATGAGGGTGGTCGTGAGCTTGGACGCGATCGCCCCCGTCATCACCAGCGCGAAGGGAACGACGGTTAACCCGACCGAGAGGCCGAAACCGATCAGATAGCTTGAGAGCGTGCCATGCGACGGGGCGTGTGAATCGTGATGGGTATCGGCACTCATCGCAGGACCCCCAGGAGATAGACGAAGGTAAAGACCCCGATCCAGACGATGTCGAGGAAGTGCCAGAACAGGCTGAGGCACATCAGGCGCCGGCGGTTCGCGGCGGTCAAGCCGTGGCGGGCGACTTGGGCCATCATGGTGAGCATCCAGACCAGGCCGGATGTGACATGCAGCCCGTGGGTGCTGACCAGCGTATAGAAGGCGGAAAGAAAACCGCTGCGTTGCGGCGTCGCCCCGGCCTCGAACATTTTCCAGAATTCGTGCAGCTCGAAGCCGACGAAAGCGGCGCCGAACAAAGCCGTCACCAGAAGCCAGAATTGCGTCGCGCCGGTCCTGCCCCGTTGCATCTCCAGCATGGCGAAGCCGATGGTGATGGAGGAGAGCAGCAGCATCGTGGTGTTCAAGGCCACCAGATCGAGCTCGAACAGATCCCGTGGGCCGGGGCCGGCGGCGTAATTGCCGCCGAGCACGCCGTAGGTCGCGAACAGGATCGCGAAGATGAGGCAGTCGCTCATCAGGTAGAGCCAGAAGCCGAGCATCGTGCTCATCCCGTCGGGATGATCGTGCTCGTCGGCGAGATAGAAGACCGGGGGCTTGCCGTCGGCAATCTCCGCCTGTGGCATCAGGATGGTCTGCGGCATCAGCTTTCTCCCGCCGCCAGCAGGCGTGTCCGTGCATTCTCCGAGGCGACCACGTCCTCGGCCGGGATATGGAAGTTGCGGTTGTAGTTGAAACTGTGCCCGATGGCCACGGTCAGCGCCCCGGCGAAACTGACGGCGGCGAGCCACCAGACATACCAGATCAGGGCGATGCCCAGGACCGTGCAGAGACCGGCGAGAATAATGCCTGCGCCGGTATTCTTGGGCATGTGGATCGGGCGGAAGCCGTCGAGCGGACGTTGATAGCCGCGTCGCTTCATGTCGTCCCAAGCGTCGAGATCATGTACCACCGGGGTGAAGGCAAAGTTATAGGCTGGCGGCGGCGAGGAGGTGGACCATTCCAGCGTCCGTCCGTTCCAGATATCGCCCGTTACATCCTTGAGCACGTCGCGCTTCCGGAAGCTGACATAGAATTGCATCAGCATGGAGAGGATGCCGCAGAGGATCAGCACGGCGCCGATGGCGGCGATCACGAACCAGATCTGCAGCGAGGGATCGTCGAAGTGACGCAGGCGGCGCGTGATGCCCATCAGGCCCAGTACATAGAGCGGCGCGAAAGCGGCCCAGAAACCGACGACCCAGAACCAGAACGACGCGAATCCCCAGAAGCGGTCGAGCCTGAAGCCGAAGACCTTGGGGAACCAGTAATTGACGCCGGCGAACATGCCGAACAGAACGCCGCCGATGATCACATTGTGGAAATGCGCGACCAGGAACAGGGAATTATGCAGCACGAAATCGGCCGGCGGCACCGCCAGCATCACGCCCGTCATGCCGCCGATCACGAAGGTGAGCATGAAGGCGACCGTCCACATCATCGGCAGTTCGAAACGGATGCGGCCGCGATACATGGTGAACAGCCAGTTGAAGATCTTGGCACCTGTGGGAATCGAGATCACCATGGTGGTGATGCCGAAGAAGGAATTCACGCTGGCGCCGGATCCCATGGTGAAGAAGTGATGCAGCCAGACGAGATAGGACAGGATGGTGATCACCACCGTGGCATAGACCATCGAGGTATAGCCGAACAGGCGCTTGCCGCAGAAGGTCGAGGTCACTTCCGAGAAAATGCCGAAAGCCGGCAGGATGAGAATGTAAACCTCGGGATGGCCCCAGATCCAGATGAGGTTCACATACATCATCGGATTGCCGCCGAGCTCATTCGTGAAGAAATTGGTGCCGACATAGCGGTCGAGCGCCAACAGAACGAGCACGGCCGTGAGCACCGGGAAGGCGGCGACGATCAGCACGTTGGTGCACAGCGCCGTCCAGGTGAAGAC